>JAYSTI010000035.1:0-25344 GCA_043719805.1 Candidatus Lloydbacteria bacterium | reverse complement strand
CGCAATGGGCTGGGGCAAGTGGTGCACACTGCATCGACCGGACACCCCCCGCAGGTTGCAGTTGCACTTGGGCTCGCTCGCGCCGAGGAGATTTTTATGGAGCTCGATTGTATTGTGGTTCGCGATGAATTGATTTACGCACAAAGCAAGACCGACGATCTCATCACGCTCATCATCGGAGAAAAATACAAGATGGTCGCGTGTCGAGGTGTGCGGGGTGACATCATCGCCCAAACCAGTGAACTGCCATCCGGGAAACCAATTAAGCAAAACAAAATCCCAAGAAAACTCCTCTGTGAAGCACGCCTGATCGCCAGGCTTTACTTCAAGGACACACGAACGCAAGACATGTTCCTCACATGAAAAGGATACAACCACATCGTTTCTTTTTGAGCGATTACCTACGTTCTCCACAGGCGCAACTGAAAATAGTTGCGCTTTTTTTACTGTAGGATGGTATACTTTAGGTATTAGCCATAACGCTTATATCATCTCTAGAAAACTCTTTCACAAAGAATTCGCCAATTTCGAGAGCCGATGAAGAGAAAATTTTAAGGCATATCGAGATATGTCGCAAAATTTTCTCGATGTCGGGGCCGAAATTGGAGGATTATTATGGATAGGTTATTTGGGGATGGTATTACTACGTCGATCGAGGGAGAGGAGCAAGTGTCTTCTTTTGCTCCTCAACCGAGTGACGACGTAGCGATGGCGAATACAACGCAATAGAGCAAGTCTTCGGGCGCATTCAATGCCCCGCCTGCTTGCCACAGAATTGTTCACTTTCTTTTTTAGTCGTTTTGATTATACTCAGTTCAGATCACAACAGGAGACGATCATGATTGAGCAATGCGGGCGTTCCCTTTTCCGCGGCAAGAACCTTGGCGTTACCGGGCACTGCTCCCTAAAAGAGGGGCACGACGGTTTTCCGGAAGCATGCAGAAGTAAGACGGAGGCGGATGCCGAGGGAGAAAGCGAGGCACTCGAGTTTCTTGGACAAGCACTCTCGGCAGGCCTTTCCGGACAATCAATTCTCGAAGGAATGATCGGCGATGAGATTTGACTAACGCGCACCGTGGATGGGACACTCCCGCCAATCAATATTGGCGGTTTACTTTTCAAGTGTGGTCAATTTCACTATACTGCAAAGAGACGAACAACGGGAGAATCTTATGACTCAAAAATGTGATGAGCCCATCTTTGGGCGCCAACTGGTCGTACTCGGTCGCTGCGGATTATTCAAAGGGCACGACGGAAAACACCTCTCGCAAGTTGAAACCAAGGCTGAAGCCGAGCGCATGGCAACAAAGCAGCTCGACCTAGACCTCGGAGAGACATGGAAGCCCATTCGAGACCTGCCCCGCTGCTATCAGTGAAAAACCGTAACGACAATTTGCATCAATATCCGCCACTCAAATGGGCGGATTTTTGCGATAAAAGGAACTCTCATGCAGGAGCGACGTGAACTTACGGGATTCATCATGTCAGTGATGGTGATCGCGAAGTGGCATGTCTGTGTTAGCGAAATGTGGTATAAATGAAGAATGAACGAACAGCTAAACAAATATATACTTGATGCACGAGCAAGTGGACTGAGTGAGGCGGATATATACGAGGCGTTACTTGTCACGGGGTGGAACAAAGAAAGCGTGGAAACCGCAATGAAGGAACAAGTTGTTACTACTACCCAGCAGGCCGGAGATGGCAAGGGTGGCCGAAAGAGGAGATGGGTGCGAATTTTCTTTATAGTCCTTTCTCTGCTCATCCTGTTGCTCGTGGTTATGTGGTTTTTTCCATTTCCTCGTGCTAAAACCCCCACACTCGAACGTGATATGGTTTCAAAATATACAATATTGCGAAGCGTCACAAATGCTGATCTGGGAATTCAGATAACACAACAAACTGGTGATATAACGGAAGATTTTGTGCGCCTCGCTGGAGTACCAATGAGATTGGATGCGCCGAGTACATTTTGGGAAAAACATCGCGGTCAGACCGAAGAGACTGCCATTCTCGACGAGGAGGACAAGCAGAACTTGATGAAGCTCGTCTCGAACGGGGCAATTCAACTCAAGCTCCCCAGTAGTGTTTTAGAGATTTCGGGAATGGTTCTGCCTTCACTTAATACAATCAGACAGATTTCCAGAATTATTTCCCGAACCGCCCAAGATCTGGCGAGCAGGGGTAAATATGAGGAAGCAGAAGACTGGCTACATCTAACTATCATGCTTGGAAGAAATCTGGAGGATGGTTCAACATATTCTGTCATATGGCACTCCGGCATTGCGCTTGAAAAAAAAGGTTCAGCTGCACTGCAGGAAGTATTACTGAAGCAGGGAAAAACGGAGCAGGCTGCGATAGCAGCGCGCAACCTACAAGACCTTGAAAAACAGCGCGCAGTATCGAGCGCAAGGTCAGTTGTCAGAGTACACTTAATTCAAACAACAGCCATGTTCTACCAAATAACCCTTGGGAGGATCCCTGCTGGTGCCCTGCCGGTACGCGCCATATATGCCCTTCAGGGTATTTCGAGAGAACAATTTTTATCCGAATTAGCTGCATTAATTGACATTCACGATGAGCGGTCATTTACGAATGACATATTACCGCTGACCATGCTCGCCCAAATGCCTATTGAGCCTGAGCGCACACTTGCGAAAGAAATTATCAATGCATACACCAAGTCATCGAGGGCTGATATCCGCAAAGTTGCCGAGTCGGCAATGGCAATAAGGCCTAATCAAATTAACCAGTTACTTAAATAAAGTAACGGGTCTGTGATTCTATAAAACAGGTATGCTAATTTTAAAACTACTAGTAATCATTGGCCTCATCAGACTCCTTAGTGCCACACAGAAACCAATTCTGTGCGCGGGCATTTATGCCGGAATTGTACTCTTACTCAACATCGCATTCCATTCATCAGAATTTTTCGCTGTAGTTTTTGGAACGGCAATCGCATTCTCGCTAAGTTTTATCTATTTCTTTCTTTTATGCAAGTTTGAGAATCGTGGACTATACTGGATTATTCTTGTGTGTGGTTTTCTGATAGGAGTAGTGTAAATTATATATATTTACTTTTCCCCGTAGAATTCTTTGAGCGTTTTCTCCTTCAACGCGGCGTATGTCCCGTCAAACAAAGAGAGACGAATGCGCTCGACAAGGCTAACCGCAAAATACAAATTATGTATCGAACCGAGTGCCGCACCGAGCATCTCGTCTTCACGAAACAAATGCCCAAGATATGCGCGCGTATGATTGAGGCAGGCATAGCACCCGCAATCATCTTCGACGGGAGTGTGGTCATCAATATATTTCGCATTCGTAATATTCATCCGTCCGTTCTTTGTATAGAGCGATCCATTTCTCCCGAGTCTCGTCGGTGAAACGCAATCAAACGTATCAACGCCCGCCTCTACGCCGTAGAAAAAATCGATTGGCTCACCGATACCCAAAAGGTGTCTCGGTTTATTTTCAGGCAATATTTCGTTCACCCACCGAACGGCCGTACCGATGTCATCCTTACTAAAAGACCCGCCAATACCAAAGCCGTCAAAATCCATTGCGCCTATGGTGCGCGCCGCTTCCTCGCGAAGGTCCTTGTGTTTTCCGCCCTGTATAACCCCAAAGAGCGCCTGCTCACCACCGAGTATTTTGTGCTCAGCAAGACTACGCTTGGCCCATTCATGCGTACGATCGAGAGAGGCTTTTTGTTTATCGTACGGCGCATGCGGTGACGTGCACTCATCGAACGCAACGATGATATCCGCGCCGATGTTGTGCTGTATCTGGATTGAGCGCTCGGGAGTAAAACGATGCGAACTTCCGTCGCGATGTGATTTGAATGTCACGCCTTCGTCGTCGATGGTTGCGAGCTGTCCGTGATCGGTATTGGTATCTTCCTCGTTTTCTTCCTCGGATGCGACCTTACCTATTCCCTTCCCATATGCGACACCGAGCGAAAAGACCTGGAAACCCCCCGAGTCAGTGAACGTCGGTCCGTCCCAGTTCATAAATTTTCCGAGTCCTCCCGCCTTCTTCACTAGCTCATCTCCGGGTGCAAGATAGAGATGATACGTATTGGAAAGTACGACCTGTGCGCCGATACTTTTGACCTGATCCATTGTGAGCGACTTTACGGTCGCCTTTGTTCCCACAACAATAAATGCCGGCGTTTTAATATCACCGTGCGGCGTATGGATAATCCCCGCGCGTGCCAGTGAATCCCCGCCCACCTTTTTCACTATGGTAAACCCAAATTTCTTCATGGAAATGACTATAGCATAGTTCAGTAAGAAAAAACCGAGGCTTGCCTCGGATCGTTCGTTTAGTCTTTTTTCACGATGTCCTGAGACCCTCGCTTCACATCAAATCTTCCCGCTTCTCCTTCGACAAAAAGCTTCAGTCCGACAGACGACAGGAGATCTTCGAGTTTTGCGGCAATCTGACGAGCGCGCACCTGGAGTGTCGGATGAACCATTGCCCCTGAGCGAAGCTCCGCGAGATATACCAAGGCGGGAATATCTCCGGTCAATCGGTTGGCGACACGATACCCCATCGGAATATAGTACTGCATCATTTCTTTGCTCACACCAAGTGCCTCAACGGCACTTTTATTCTCGGCTATAAGCGCCTTGGCATTCGCGCGAAGCTCGGCGGGTAGCTCTCCCAAATACCATTGCTCAAATCCGTGCGTATAGGTAAGAAGCGGCATGCGCTGATGCACTGCGCGCTGACGTTGCAAATCGCGGAATGAACCGAAGTCTAAAAGAAATCTGAATTGCATTGTTCCGAACTCACCAATAAACTTTGGCAGTTCGGTTTTTTGCGGGCGACCAGTAAAAATAGCCATGACATCCTTGCGAGTCTTTATTTCGTCATATGAAATTGAATCATGCACCAACTCGAAATCCGGACACGCAGCATCTTCCAGATAGTATGAGCCCTTCATCCATGCTGAATTATATTCTTCGGTTCCCTCATAACGTTTTTGACCGAACGAACTAGGATAGCCAGCCATCAGTACTGCCTCGATACCCTCGGCAACATCACGTACTTCAGCGAGAGGATGCAGTCGCAATAGTGCGAGTTTGTCTGCCGCCTGTCTCAAATTCGTATGCCACGCAACACTCGTCGTTGCTCCCGCGGGGAGAAAGCTGCGCAGGACATCAAATGCTCTCGCCTTGATTGCCTTATCGTAAGTTGTCTCCTTTTCCCTTTCATTCATCGGATGGCGCTTCTTGAGATCTGCCTCGAGTACAGGAAGCGACGACACGTAAAAAGAGCGTAGTTTGTCGAGTATCGCACCGGAGGCGCCCGATGCGGCAGGATCTTCAAAGCGCTGTGTGGAAAAATCAACATAACGCGTGGACACCTCCTGTCCCGAGTATAGCATCCAATCTTGGATTGCCTTGGCGGTAAACATGGAAACACCCTCAATGAAAAGCGTAACCGTGCCGCAATCCCCAATCGACTTGTGTCCATAGCCGACGTAGTAGCTCGCCATAAATTTCTCTGCACCTTTCTCGGCAATAGTTCTCAAATGGTCATGTACACTCGCCGGAGAACGTGAATAGAGCGCCTGAAGCATCGCCTCCGCTTCAGGATTTATTGTTGCGCCCGTATCGAGCAGCAAGACGAGGCCGCCCCCCTTGAGTGACTTACTATGGTGATGTAAAGATTCGAACGAGTTTTGGGGTTGCATGAGTATTATTATTTAGACCAATACGTACGAGTAGCGTAGCAGTAACGTGCGATTCAAACAATGTGGATAGGCATCACAAAATACATGTTTGTTGTCGTGAATGCATATATACTCTATACTTTTCAGTAGCTTCAGAAACTCAAAAAATGATCACCTCAATCATCGTCGCAATGGATAAAGAACATGGCATAGGCCAAAACGACGCACTACCATGGGCCGGAAGGATTCCCCGCGACATGAAACATTTCAAGGAGATGACGACAGGGAGGACGGTCATTATGGGGCGCAGGACCTTCGAATCCATCGGGAAGATGCTTCCAAACCGAATGAACATCGTCCTCACGCGCGACCGAACATGGAGGGCTCCCGGTGTGTGGCGCGTTTTCACGCTTACGGATGCATTCGCTCTGGCGCAAAAAGAAAGCGACGAGGTATTCATTATCGGTGGCGCAGAACTCTTTCGCGAGGCAATGCCTTTTGCAAACCACCTTTACATCACCGAGATCGACGGCATGTTTGCCTGCGATACCTTTTTTCCTAAATACGATCCGACGGAGTGGAGACAGACCGCATCAGAAGTCCATCCATCGGACGAACACAACAAATACGGACTTCGATTTCTCGAGCTCAACAAAAAAACCGCTTAGGACTCGCCCACCAACAACTTCATAGTTTTTGGTGATGGCGGTCTTTATGCATCGTCATTATCTAGCACTTATTAATGGATGAGGCCTAGGCGGTTTTTTATTTCACTTCGCGAGATTTTGTTTCACAAAGTAAAGTGCGCCATGTAAGCCGCCGATATCTCCGAGTTCAGAATGTTCAATCGCGGGAAGTTCGGGGAAGATACTCAGTATTCCTTTTAGGTGTGCGCGTACGCGGTCGACAGGAATCCCAATCTTTTTCATCATCGAGCCGCCGATAACGACAATGTCTGGTGACCAATGAACGATGGTGTTGTTCAACCCATATGCGAGAATGCGCGCCATCTCCTCCCAAAAGGCCTCGTCAGTAATCTCGTAAGGCTTCTTGTCGTAACGAGAGGAAATCGCGGTCCCGGATATCGCTGACTCAAAATCAAGCCCAGTGCCACAGACTGACGTCTTATAAAGTGTGCCGTCCGCATCTATTATCTGATGGCCGGGCTCGAAACCCATAGCGGAAACGTCGATGGACTTGTCGACGATGCGGACGCCTCCAACACCGGTTGAAACGGTCATGTATACGACAATTGAATGATTCCTCCCAGCCCCCGCAACCGCCTCACCGAGGCCAACGATAGCGGTATCATTTTCAACGAATGTTGGCGCACCAAAAGCCTCTTCAAGCGCTGACTTTATTGGCTTACCATTCCACCCCTGAAGGTGCGGTCCATTCAAAAATTTTGTCCTATCCCGAGAAAGCGTGCCAGCGATTCCGCCTCCTGCTGCGAGCAATTTTTCTCCGCCAAGCAATTCTGCGGCAATCCCTTTGAGTGTCTGCATCCCGACATCAAAGTCTTTCGGGGTCTCAATAATCCTTGGTTCACCAAAAGTTTCGCCATCCTTCGACAGCGCAATGCGCATGTTTGTCCCTCCAATATCAAATAGTATGTACATGTTTTTTTACTTTTATTTTTTTAAATCTTCAAGAATTCGCCTTGTCCCCTCTTTGTAATCTTCAACATTTGGCTGATCAAACGGGTCAACATGCATCAACGCGGCAAGATGAATGACTGCGAGCATGCGCCACTCGAGATACGCCCCAAGAAGATACGGCGATACGGCGGGCAATCGCACTTCAGCGAACGGAAGTTTGTTCTTCTCGTAGCCGCTGATGACCCCATCAAATATCGCCGCCATGATGTCGCCGGGGCTTTTTCCGCTTATCCCGGAAACGAGACCGGAAATCAGTCCGCGCTCGGGAACGCGACGCGAAGAGGCACTCCCAACTCCCACAAGCATGGTGAATTTGTCTCTTGGTCCTCCAAAATATAGTTGCGCCATAGAGTGCAGATCAGTCGAACCAATGGAAACTATAGGGGTGATCCCCGCGTGCACGACTTTTCCGGAAAGGTCTTTTTCTTTACCCAATGACTCTGCGATGAGTTGACGCTCCCACTTCCCGAGCGACTCAAGCTCGGGGGCGAAATGGAATATATTCAATATGGAAACTCCCCTCTGCATTTCGGCGTAAAGCATCTCTGCAAAACGTCTCGCGTGATGTTCGTTTGAGTCTTGCGAAACGCACTGCACGAGCATGTCCCGTGCGCCCTCACGAAGAGAGACCACATCTATGCCCGCAAGCAAGAGCGGGAAAAGTCCGACAGGAGAGAAAACGGAATACCGACCACCCACGACCTTGGGAATCTCGAGCAAGCCATATTTCTTGAGCTCTGCGAGTTTCCAGAGCGCGGAAAATGCATCCGTCGTGCACACGACGCGTTCTTCGATACCGTCTACACGCTGCATCAAGTGCTGCATGAGCAGCTCAAAGTTGGCGACACTTTCCGTCGTTGTTCCCGACTTACTTACAAGATTTATCAGTATCTCTTCTTTGTGATGAACGTCCGCCCCAAGCACTTCTTCGAGATCATGGACGAGTCGCGCTGATGTCGTATCGAGAAACAGTATCTTCGGAACCATATCGGAAAGAAGATCAAATTTGCCTCGGAGCGCGTCATAAACAGCCTTTGTGCCGAGATTAGAACCACCAATACCGACGACGATGATGAATTTGAGTTGGGACGTGTAAAAATGCTCCGCGACCTTCTTGATGTCTGCGAGCATACTAGGATCCAAGGGCAATCGCACAACCTCATTGTGTGAAGCGTATGCACCTGAGTGGAGTGATGCGATACGGCGGAATTCTGTAAGGAGTGTCTCCGTCGCACTTCCGGCGTGAGTCGTCGGCAAGGGAGATGCATTGTGGTAGTGGCAGGTAAAAATATTACGCATGGGGATTTTTTGTTTCACTAATCAGATTGAGCTCCTTTAGTTTTTGCATATACATAATCACTGTACGCAAATACTCAGCATGACTCCACGTTAGAGGAGCCGCGCCAATCTGTTCGCGAGTGTAAGGATTCAATTGTTCCGAGAGTATGCCCGAGCGGAGCGTATTGCGCTCTACCCAATTGAGGTCTGCGCGGACCAGATCGAGGTCTCGATCGCTTTGCGCAAGACTTATTGCCCATTGCGTGTACCACAACGTCGTAATGAACCAAGGGTTCCCGGGGACGTCCGTCGTCGTACGATAATACTGATCTCCTTCATAGCGCGCGATTCCGCCCGCTGGGGTTTTCACCGTAAGCCGCTCTTTGGTAATTTTTACAGCACTTTGCAATCGCTCGTCATCGGTCGGCAAAATACCAAATAGGAAAACTCCATATGCACTCGAGGCGTCAAGTGTGCGATCGAAGGTCATCTCACCCGCCTTGCTGATGAGCAGAGAGCGAAGAAAATATCCCTTTTCTGGATCGTACAAATGCGTAATGATTGCATTGCGCATCTCTTCTGCGACAGTCCGAAAACTATGCTCGCTTCGCTCTTCGCCAAAGATGTGTGCAAAATTTGCGGCGGCAATAAGTCCTGCGTATACCGTTGCGGCAGTATAGGTGTGCACGCCAAACTTCTCTTCCCAGAGATTATATGATGGCTTAGGAAGTCCGGTATACGGGTCGCGATAAGTCGTCAAAAAAGTTGCCGCTTTTTTAATGAATGATTCGTATATCGACTCGATGTAGTCAAGGTCTTTCGAAGCAAGCCAATGCTCCCAAAGTGCCCAGAGAATAAGTGCCGTCTCATCTTCTTGTATTGGAAGTTCGGCCTGCCCGTTGACCACATATCCGTGCCATGACGACCCCAACGATTCATCAGGGCGATATTTATGCATCAAGTAACCCTCCTTATTAATGATATGGTTACAAAAATCAAAAAACTTGCGCGCGCTGTGCCTATCACCGAGCCAATCAAGTGTCACGGTGATGTATGCTGCGTCACGCGGCCAAACGTATGCATAGGTATCCCGTCCACCCTGAAGCATGTCGGAATCTCCGGATGCAATGATCCCTCCACGACTATCGACATGCGAGCGAAGATAAAACTGCGACTTCTTAAAAAGGTTAATGACGTTGTCTCCCAACCCGTAAAAATTCCAATTATTTTTCTCTACCCATGCGTTCCAGTAATCTCGCGTGGTCTTTATTAGACTGTCGGGAGAATGCCGAAGGACATACGCATTCAATTCTTTTGCTTCGTCGACGGAGTGTCCGACGGTAAACCAGTAGTGAAATGTTTCGACGCTCTCACTTTCGATCTGCATCGCCATCGCTATCGTTGAGTCAACGCTGCCGTGCTCTATGTTGTTTTTTTCAAGCACTCCGTCTTCTGCATCCTTGTATGTTCCCTCTTTTCCTTCAATGCGAAATATACCGACGGAATAATCGGTAAGCCCGTGGCCATCCTTGAGCGCGCTAATAAGAAACGCACGTGCACCCTCGTAGTGAACGATCGTATTGCCGATGGGGTCGTAAAATCCGGTGTCTCCCTTTTCTGAGTGACAAAGCTCGAATTGCTGATTGAAAAAAACGCGTACTTCCCTCCTCTCCGTGAGCTTGTTGAGCACTTTTATTTTTCGCAAAAAAATATTTTTTTCATGACAGAGCACATCAGTGAAGTGCAGCTCCAGCTGAAGGTTACTCGACGATGCTGTAGTAAGTCCCGTGTATGCAAGGTCACTACGCACATCAATCACCCATGACCCATCGTCGAGCCAAGAATACCGTCCATCAACCCAAACACCGATGCGGTGTGCGTTGGAACCCCCAGCATGATTCTCAAGCCCAACATAAGGAAAATAAATATCACGTACGCTAGCATACGCGTCTGTAAGTACCAGGAGAGAGCCGTTTCCAAAAGAAAGGGATTTTGCCATAATTATATTATACTCGCTCCCCCATGTTTAACAAAACCAACCGAGTGAGGCTACGCACCGGATTATCGATCATCATTTTTTTGCTGACGGCTTTTTTGCAACGATCTTTTTCTTCGAGACTGCCGTTGCCTTTGCGACCTTCACGATAGCTTTTTTTACCGGAGAAACCTTCTTTTTTGCCACGGCAAGCTTCTTGCTTTCTACCCTTTTGGTCTTCTTTTCTTCAATGCGCAGTCGCAGATCGTGAATGACGTTGTTGTAAGCAATAAATGCCTCGTATGGAGTATCGTACGGATTAAAGTACTTGTGCACATCACCGTCGGCAAACCACTTCGTACACATATAGTAAAAATGGTCGGACGTTTGGAGCTTACGCCAATCTTCGATAATCTTCGCGTCTCCGGTTGCAAAGACGTCGGACTCAAGTGCATAGATGTTGTTAATGGCCTCATGCTGCATGGTGTTTGAAAGCCACGCAGAAAGATCGCGCTCCACATCTGCCCAAGATACGTAGTTGTGTGCATCGAACTCACCAACGGCGGGATACTTGTCGGCGGCCTCTGATGGCGTCAGGAACTCGTTGTCGGAATGCTTGAGTATCTCACCAGGGAGAGCGCGCATAAAATCAAAGATGCCGGTGTCTTCCCACTGGTGCTCACCGAATGTCTCGTAGTCCATGAACAAATTTACGAGATTGCCGTTGCCGTTCACATTGTTGACCCAGTGCGAAAATTTCTCCGATGTAAGCGGCCACTCTTCCCACGTCTTTGCGGAAAAACGAAATGCGATGTCGTCCGACAACTTATAATTCTTTAACAGCGTCTTAATTGTTTTCGTCCCGGGAGACTTGTAGACAAAATTCGGACTGCGCCATCCAAGTAGGTGGTCGGCTCCTTCGGCGAGTATAGCCTTATATCCCATACCCTCCACGAATTGTGCGAGCTCATTGCTATATATAAGCTCAGTATTGCGGAAGACTTGCGGTGTGACACCAAAAAGCTTTTTGATTTTAGCGCGGTGGAGCTCAACTTGGCGAACAAACTCCTCCTTAGAATATAAGAACGAAAGTGAGTGATAATAAGTCTCGTCTAATATTTCGACGCGCCCGGTCTTCACGAGCTTTTGGAATGACACGAGTGTCTCCGGGGAAAACTCCTCTAGCTGGTCGAGGAAGACTCCGGAAAATGAATACGCAATCTTGAATTCTGGATGCTTCTCCAAGAGCTCGAGCATGAGCTTATTGGTCGGCAGATAGCACTTATTCGCCACTTTGTGGAGTATCTTTTCGTTGTTGATGTCGCGGTCCGACTTATCATTAAAATATTCATGATCTTGACCGACGTCAAATATGCGATATTTCTTTATTCGAAACGGTTGATGAACTTGAAAATAAAAACAAACTGATGCCATAATATTGAATGTTAAATCTACGCAATCAATTCGCGCGATTGATAATATCTTCGTAAATTTGTGTACACTTCCCTGCGGCACTCTCCCATGTGACGTGTTCGACGTCTTTTGACCCCAATTCTCCGAGCGTATCGCGAAGTGCGTTGCTTCCGACAACGTTGATTATCTTGTCGGCCATGTCGTCGATGTCCCAGAAATCTGACTTAAGTGCGTGAGTCAACACCTCGGCAACACCGGACTGCTTTGATACGAGGATGGGGGTGCCATTGGCGAGTGCCTCAAGTGCAGTAAGTCCAAATGGTTCAGAAACAGAAGGCATTACATAAAGGTCTGCAGCGCGATATAGCTTCAAAAGCTCATCACCTCGTACGAAGCCGGCGAAGACAATCTTATCTCCAAGTCCCATGTCGGAAGCAAGTCGAATGATTTGATGTTCCATGTCTCCGGAGCCGGAAACGATGAAAAGAACATTGGGATCATATTCGAGTACGCGTTTTGCAACCTTGATAAAATAATCCGGGCCTTTTTGAATCGTGATGCGTCCCACAAACAGAACAATCTTTTTTCCCTGTGCGCGAATACTCCCCAATGCCTCCGGCAGCTCATGGCGGTGGTCGTTGTGGTCAATCCCATTGTGCACCACCATGATAGCCTCGGGCCGCACTCCGTAGTGCTGAACAATGACGTCCTTCGTGTGTTGAGAGACGGCAATAATGCAGTCTGCCGCATGAAGCCCCCTCCGCTCCTCTTCGTAGATATATTGATTTGGGCGACCTCCGGTACGGTCAAACTCAGTCGCATGAACATGAACAATCAGCGGTTTCCCGGATACTTTCTTTGCCTCTACTCCCGCGCGAAACGACAGCCAGTCATGAGCATGGATAACATCGTGCTGCTCTTCGCTTGCGATGATGCGCGCCTGCAATCCGTATCGACGCACCTCGTCAAAAAGGTTGAGTCCGTAAAGTTCATTCTCCGGTGTCTTGAGGAGGTACTCATCGTACAATTCCGAGGTAATATATGGGTGGATGAGCGAGGTAATGCTGCGAAATTTTATGTTACGAATATTTGCGAAAACAATTCTCATGAAATCGTGCTCTATGCCACCAAGTTTCTTGGGAAGCACAAAAGTCACCGAGACATCACTCCGTGAAAGACTTTTGGTCAGACCATAGCAGGCAATACCCAAACCACCGCTATTGTGTGGCGGAAATTCCCATCCAAACATGAGTACCCTTACGTTTTTCATGAAAATAGAATGTGCAAAATTGAAGTAGCGTTTCCGAAACACTCAATAAACATCCATGATAGTATAGCACAAATAGGGTATACGGTAATATACTGCGCTTGGCCAATAGACCACGCTTATCTCAATATAGCAAGAAAATCGAGACTATTTTGCGAGAAAGGAGACGATTACGACCTTTTCCGGTGAAAACTGCGGCAGATCGGTCAATCGGTTGAATTGTCCGTCGCCATTGTCAGGAAGGATGGCCGCAAAATACGATTTTCCTTGGAGTGTCCCCTCAGCGCGGAGAAGATCAACGATGGCGCTCGTGTCCCCAATATTCACTTTTTGTGCGCCGAGAATAGAGCCGGGCTTTCCTTCCACGCTCTCGTAAATTGCAACCCATGAAACTTCCGATACATTGACACCGCTCACGGAGACAATCTTCCCGGCAAGCTGATCTGCGACGGTAACGCCGACACGAGAGTTTTGCGGGACGGAAGGCGGCAATGGGAACTGCTTCGCAGCGGACAGCACCTGCTCTCCCGCAGGAAGGCTGCCGGCGGCAATCTCGTTCGTTGTTGCGGGTGTCGAGGCAGTAACCGGTGCCTCCGCGCGCTTACTTGAAAACACTTTGACTACAGCAGTTCCGACAAAGATACCGATAACGAGCATCAAAAGAAGTTGTTGGGTTTGTTTGGTCATATGAAACAAGGGTAGCAAATATGAGTGGCAAGTCAAAACTCGTCCGCAATAGGCGGAATATCTCCTTACAAGTCAAAAAAACACAGCGCGCTCTTCGCTATGTGTATTTTTCTTAAATTATGTTCTTAAATACTTAATTTGGACTCAACTCTTTTGAGTAGTACGGCATTTACCGCAACAATAATCGAAGAGGCGGACATAAGCAGCGCAGCAATTTCCGGTCGAAGTGACCATCCAAGAGATGAGTAGAAAGCTCCGGCCGCAACAGGAATAGCAAGCACATTGTATATCGCAGCCCAAAAAAGATTCTGCTTCATCTTTCGAACCGTTGCCTTTGAAAGGCGGATAGCGGCGACGATATCGTATGGGTCTGACTTCATGAGCACAATATTTGCTGTTTCAATTGCCACATCCGTTCCCGCACCGATGGCGATACCGATGTTTGATTGCGCGAGGGCAGGAGCGTCATTGACGCCGTCTCCGACCATCGCCACAAATTTTCCTTCGTCTTGTAATTTTTTCACATAACTCGCCTTATCCTCCGGCATAACTTCCGCAAATACGCGGTCTATACCGAGCAGCGCACCCACCGCTTCAGCCGTCTTTTTGTTATCGCCCGTAATCATTGCCGTTTCTATGCCGAGTTTTTTCAATTCCGTTATTGTTTTTTTTGACGACTCGCGCACCGCATCGGATATACCAATAAGTCCGACTACTTCGTTGTTTACTGCTACGACACTAAGTGTCTTTCCTTCCCCGAGGAGTTTCGTGATTTCCTTGCTCATGATTTCTGTACTCACACCTTTGTCCCGAAGTAGTCGTTCAGTTCCAACTAAAATGTTTTTCCCATCAACGCTCCCCTCAAGTCCTAGTCCGGAAAGTGACTGGAAATTTTCAGCGACGAGAAGTGTAATTCCTCGTTTTTTTGCCTCAAAAATTATAGCGGCAGATAACGGGTGATTTGATTTCGCTTCAACGCTTCCTGAATACCGAAGAATCAATTCCTCCGAGATCGCCCCAGTAGCAATAACATCAGTAACTTTTGGTTTTCCTTCAGTAAGCGTGCCGGTCTTATCGAGCACAATGGCATTTATTTTTGATGCACCCTCAAGTGTAGCGGCGTCTTTGATAAGTATGTTGTGTTTTGCACCAAGTCCCGTCCCCACCGCAACCGCAGTCGGGGTGGCAAGACCGAGAGCGTCAGGACAGGCAATGACAACCGTCGCAATCGCAAATGTGAGCGCCACAACAAACGTTGCGCCACCGACAATGTACCATCCGAAAAAAGCCAGAATTCCTGACCCAACAGCAAGCACGACAAGCCAGGCTGCGGCCTTATCGGCGATTCTTTGCCCAGGTGCCTTAGAGTTCTGTGCCGTCTCCACCATTTTGATAATAGAGGCGAGAACGGTGTCACTGCCCACTTTTGTTGCGCGAAATTGTATAGCACCACTTTGATTGATTGAGCCACCGATGACCTTCCCTCCGACGCTTTTTGAGACAGGAAGTGATTCACCCGTTACCAACGCCTCATCAATCGAGGTTTCACCGCTCGTGACTTCCCCGTCAACGGGAATTTTGTCGCCGGGTTTAATCACCACTGTATCATCCACAACTACCTCCGCGCTTGCAATGAGTATTTCTTTTCCGTCGCGCAACACTCGTGCCTGCGGAGGAACAAGATCAAATAATGCACGGAGTGAATCGGATGTCCCGCGGCGAGATTTCATTTCCATCCAATGACCAAAAAGCACAAACGTGATGAGCATCGCTGCCGCTTCATAAAAAGCTTCTCCTCCGCCGATAAGTGCGAGTATGACACTACCGAGATAGGCTGCAAGCACTCCGATCGCAATGAGCACAGACATATTTAATTTTCGTGCCTTGAGTGAGTAGTACGTTCCGGTAATGAAAATGGATCCTGTCCAAAACACAATTGGCGTTGTCAGAAGAAAAAGTAATAAATTTTTCGGGACTGGCGACCACAATGAGATACCAAAAAGCATCTCTCCCATCGGTGAATACAGAGTGATAGGAACGGTAAGCGCCAGCGATACAAAGAACCGTCGACGCATATCAGCCTCCATGTGTTTTGCCATCTGCGGATTCGTCATCGCAGATTCATGGTCCATTCCTGACATTTTAGATGTGTCATGTCCTGCATGAACATCACTGCCTTTTTCTACATGCACCACTTTGGGAATTAGTTCCATGCCACACCCCGGACATTTCCCTGGCGCGCTCCGCACAATCTCGGGGTGCATGGGGCAAACATATTGCGTTACTGTATTCGGTGCGCCCGAGCCGACGCGTGATTCTGTGCGATGGTGATCATGGTTCATAACCTATTACTATTATCTGTTAAAATTTCCAAGAAAAAATTCTGACAACGCTACCGATATTGGAAATTTTTAGTTTAAGAACTTGCGGAGTCGGAGTCATTTTATTAAACATCAACAGACCCTCTCGATGGTGACCCTCCGACGCACCTTCCCAGCGAAGAGCCGCATATTCCTTACCCTGATCATCGACAAGGATTGCGGATGCCACCATGTCGTGATTGAGCTCGACCGAATGTGTATCCATAACGACAGCAAATTTCCACTCCTGAGACACCGGCGACAGATCAAGTGGTGTAACCACAACGGCAACACTTGCTTGGTCGTCGGTCTTTGCCTCCCATTTTGTTTGATTGCCGGCCTCTTGCGTCTTTTGGCCCACCGTTGGCGTCTCTTGCCTTGCGGATTTGTACACAAAGAAAATTGTCACCACGGCTACCAAGACAATAACAGCGGATTCGATCACAATGGTTTTATTCATGGTGTTTTTTAAGCGCAATAATTTTACTGCTGATATACACAATACCAAACATGTTGAACACGAGACCGACCCAAAAAATCTGAATCTGATACTGTGCAACAAGTGTCGCGAATCCGGTTACCCCAAGAATAGGCAACAGATTCACCAGATAGTGTGCGCAGCAAGAGACCATACTTACCGTGGAGGTGGCTCCGGATACGCCGACCACCTTGCGCATGTTGTACATCTCATGCACCAAGCTTTTGATGTACTGATACAAGGCAATTTGAATACCAAAACCCGCTACCAGGCTGATAATAAAGTACAAATAGGTCGCGAATTGATTTTGCGCGAAGCTCCACCCAGAAACCAGTGTGAGTATCAAGAAATAAATACCAAGCAAACTTATACTCGCAAGGAGACCGGAGAATACGGCCCTTGCGATGGTGTTCGGCCTCGACGTGTTATTGTCTACGCTCTTTGTGTTTATATTTGCTGGGACAAGAGTCATTCCGCAAAGAGAACAGACTCCGGGTCTCTCTTGAATGATTTCAGAATGCATCGGGCAAACATATTGAGTTCCACCTCCTGACATGCTCATGTCGTGGTGCTCTTCTGTGTGGTTGTGCGGGTGGTCCATGTGTAGTTTATTACTTACTGTCTTTTTCTAATTGTCGACGATACAGGGCGCAGATTCCAGCGGACACCGAGATGAGTTCGAGTACGATTGCATTCTGATAGCAATGCGCTGCTGACCAACCAAATATCGTTCCACTATCCCCCGCAAGCCATGCCCCGATAAGCGCGAGTGCACCCCAAATTGCGGCAATAATTGAAGCTCCATGCATCAATGTTGATTTTTTCACATGTGATAAATTATTTAGTAAAGCCTTGTATTCATTTTATACTATTTACTCATCAGCGCGTTGATTTTTCCATTACTCTATCAATTATCATTTCGCGATGCGTCGTGACTACTTACATATTTGAGTGATCCATTCCCGGCATGTCCACCCCCTCCATGTTGTCCATTGCGTCACCTTCGGTCATACCCATCATATTGCCTCCGGTCATACTTTGCCCGTCGGACTGATGCTTTTTGCCGTTTACCGAAAGGTCCTTGCCCATCATGACCATTTCTTGATCGCTGTACTTTGTGCCGCGTTCCTCGAGCAAGACTCCTGCTTGCATCATTATTCCTCCCATTTTTTCCATGCTCGTACCGTCCGCTTTCATCATATCGGTCATTTGCTGTACCAGCGACGCATTTGCAGTGCTTGCGCCATTTTGCCCAACGAAGTATCCCCCTGCTCCACCGACGATAAGTGCTACGACGATTCCAAATGCTTTTGTGCTGTTCATATAAGTTTATATATTTAATTTGAATTAATGAGTGATTCTTCTTTGCCGCCATTGGGGCTATCGCGCCCATGAATTTGTTTCATGCTTGTTTAGGACTCTTAAAAGCCCGATGAAGATTCTTGATTAAGTTGCAATACCGCCTTCTTTCCGAACCGATACAGCAGTGCTGGGGTGAGAAAGAGCGAGATGACTGTCGATGATATGAGTCCACCAAAGACGACTACTGCAAGAGGGTGCAACATTTCTTTTCCCGGCTCATCGCCATAAAGAAGAAGTGGCACAAGTGCAAGCGAGGTCACGAGCGAAGTCATGAGTACGGATGTCACACGATCGAGCGTCGCACGAATAATCGTCTCAACAGAAAATTCCTTTCCTTCACTTCTCACTAGCGTCAGGGTTCTTCCGATGAGCATTATGCCGTTTCGCGAAACGATTCCGGCAAGTGATATGAAGCCAACAAGGTGCGCTAGATTAATCGTGCCTCCCGTAATCCAAATTCCAATCATTCCGCCAATCATTACCGTCGGAATGTTTGCAAGCACGAGAAGCACGATGGCAGTTGAGCGAAACGCCCGATAAAGCACCGCAATAATCATTGTAAATCCTGCGAGAAATACGAGCGCAAGTCGTCGCGTGCTTTCTTTTTGACTTTGGTAATTGCCCTCAAACGAGAGCGTCACGCCAACGGGGAGTTTGCCCCGCAAAAGCCTCTCCTGTACTGCGCCAACTTCACCGACGAGGTCATTACCCTGATAGTTTGCGGTCACCGCGAGAACGCGTTTGCCGTTTTCATGGTCAACACTGTTTCGCCCTCCCTCAATACGGATGTCAGCGACACTCCCGAGGGAAGATGCCCCCATAAACGGCAGCGCGATATCTCGAAGTGATGACAGTGCGCCTTTGGACTCGTCATCGTATCGTGCGACCACGCCGACGGATGCAGACCCAAGTCGCACTTGTCCAAGTGTGTCTCCCATCAAGCCCATCTCAAGGTCGCTTGCAACGACTCCGGCAGAGAGTCCGTACTCTGCAACGCGATTGCGATCAACGTACAATCGAAATTCAGGAACAACGGTATTTTGCTGTATGCGTGAATTCTTGATGCCCTTTTGTTTTTTCATCTCGGCTACGACGAGCTTCGCTGCTTCGTCCATCTTTGCCTGGTCGTCACCAAAAACTTTTACAACAATAGGAGCGCGTACACCCGAGAGAATCATTTCAACACGGTGCGTGATTGGCTGCCCGAGGCTATAATCTCCACCTTCCACGTCTCCAAGTTTTTCTTGAATAGCACTGAATAGTCGATCGCGGTCAGACTCAAAATATCCCGGCTTGAATGCAATTTGAAGCTCACTTGTATTCACACTTCCTCCATGCGGATCGGCGGGTGCTCGACCGGCGATGCTCGATACTTGCATTATCCCGGGAACTTGAAGTAAAGCTTTTTCTAATTTAGTGACATATTGATTCGTCGCCGACAATGCGGTTCCTGGTGGAAGGAATATCATGACGACCGCAGACCCTTCATTGAACTGCGGGATGCCCTCCTTGCCGGTAAATCCATACGTCATCATTGTTGCTACGAGTGCGACAAGTACTCCCAGTGAAAGGGACTTCACGTTTGCGATACACCAGGCTATCCATGGCGTAATCTTCGCTTTAATTGAGAGAACAATCCGAGTTTCCTTATCGTGCCCGATAAGTGCACTCTCTTTAAGCAGTAGCATAGCAAGCACAGGGGTGACGGTGAGCGAAACTGCCATCGACGCTACGAGCGAAACGAGATATGCGACCGCAAGCGACCCGAGCAGCCGCCCTTCAATTCCCGGCACGAAGAAAACAGGAAGGAACACCACGGTAACAAGGAGTGTCGCATAGACAATTGAATTGCGAACTTCACTCGACGCACTGCGCACTATTTCTTGTCTGTCTTCTTTCATTCCACCTTGTTTCCACATGCGCAATCGTCGGAAGATATTTTCGACATCAACAATGGAATCATCTACCAGTTCTCCAACGGCAACTGCAATTCCTCCGAGTGTCATTACATTGACCGAAAGTCCAAGTTGTTTGAAGACAATCGCCGTTACAAGAATCGACAGCGGTATTGCCGTAAGAGTAATCACTGTCGTGCGGACATTCATGAGGAAAATAATCAGTATGAAGATGACGAGAATTGTTCCATCAAGGAGAGCACCTGAAACATTTCCGAGTCCCGCGCGAATAAAATCTTCCTGTCGAAAAAGATTTGGGTGAAGCTCCACTCCCTCAGGCAGGCTTGCGCCAAGCGAGCGAAAGGTTGCATCAATAGCATCGGTCACCGTGAGCGTCTGTGCATCCGGCTGACGAATGACCCGCAACACTACGCCCGGGTTTCCATCAATTGAGCCCGAACCGCGAACCGGACTCGGGGCTTCGAGCACCGTTGCGATGTCGGCGAGCCGTATGACCGTACCACCGGGAGACCTTCCGATTGCGAGTTCGCCAAGTTCGTGCGCTTCAGTGGGGGCAACAAGAATCCTAATGGGGTATTCTTTTTCCCCTTGCACAAGCACATTACCGCTTTTGTTTGTGATTGCTCCTTCCACCATGGCCCGCACATCACTAATCATGATGCCGTACCGGCGCATGCGCTCTGCATTAAGTGCAATTTGCCACTCACGCACATCACCGCCCATGACGAGCACGCTCGCAACGCCGGGGATTTTAAGGATTGCCGGTCTTATGGTCCAATCAGCAATTGTACGAAGTTCCATCGGAGTAATCTTCTGTTCATTTGCCGTAATACCCACCCACATAATCTCACCCAAGAGCGATGTCGAAGGACCCAAGGTGGGCCTAACGCCACTTGGTAACACCGCTTGCGCGAGTCGCTCTTGCACCACCTGTCGATTGCGTAAAGTATCAGAGCCCCACGCAAATTCAATGTTGAGTGTCGCTTGTGCAAATGAAGCGTTCGAGCGAATACGATCAACTCCAGGTGCGCCTGCAACCGCCGATTCGAGAGGGTTCAGCACAAGGCGTTCCACTTCTTCCGAGGCAAGTCCCGGACTTTCCGCAAACACCGTGACCGTCGGCTTGTTGATATCGGGGAGAATATCGACTTTCATTGTCGCTAAACTCCAAATGCCCATAACGCAGACCGCCGCACTAGAGAGTAGAACGAGATATTTATTTTGTAGCGACCAGAAAATAATTTTATTGAGCATGATTTTTTTGTTGATTAACACTTCGAGCGAGGAGCGTGTAGAAAATTCTGATTTTATACAACGTCCGAGCGATGGTGTGTGCAGGAATTCTTATTCTCACATTTCCATTCCACCATGACCTGCATGTGGATCGCCCGCACTCGACTTACCTGTCTCATTGTGCTCATTTGCATTGCTTGGAATATCAGCAACCAGCATATCCTCCACAATATTGGATGTGGGCTTTACGATATAATTATCCCCAACCTGTAGTCCGCCATATATCTCGACCTTCTCGCCAAGTGTTCTGCCAAGAGAAACCTGGCTCGCATAAATACGCCCCGCACTCGAAACTCGCCAAATATTGGAAGTATTTTTTGCATCCCACCACACTGACGAAAACGGTATTTCGAGGGTTGTCGATTCTGAAAGAGGCAGGACGCGAAGAGATATGTTTACAGGCCAGTCGACAGAATCAAGAAGTAGCGCATCTGCCATGATGGACCCTGTTTCATCGAGTGAGTTTCCGACTCCAATCAGCCTTGCGCGTTGCATGGCATCAGAAAAACCGGGGCGCGCGACGTGGAGTTCTTGTCCAATTTCCGGTTTGCGCACGTTACTGGGAATTCGAAAGCGGACAATATATTCGTTGTTTTTTTCACTCGTTACAACGGCTACCGGCATACCGGGACCAACAAATTCCCCTATCTTTTTCATGATCGAAGAAACGGTACCACTCCTCGTCGCAATAATGGATGAATTTCCGAGCACTCCGTTCCGTACAGTCAGATATGCAGCCTCCTTTGAAGCAAGGTCGCCTTCGGACATCGCGAGGTCTTGTTTTAACATTGCAATGTCGTTATCAATCATCCGCACTTGCTCGTACGACATTTTTTCCGTATCAACCGCCATCAGTTGTGTTTCGCGAAGTTTATCCACTGCCATGATAAATGACTCCTGATCTTTATGGAGCATCGCTTTCAGTTCCAAGAGCTCTGCATCAGTGAGCATGCTCCCATCCGGAATTGATGCGTCAGCAAGTTTGATGGTGAGATCAAAGTACGCGAGACCCGACGCAATGGGGAGTTTGTCCGGTGTATCAATGTCCGTAATTGCCGCAAATAATATGGATGGAAAGCCGTCTCGCAGACTCACGTTTTGTGCACCAATTGCATCCTTTAGTGCGACGGCCGTCCACCGCGCCGGGAGCGCACCATTGCCGGAAAGCATCGGGTAGGTAGTGGCGAGCGTCCCGCGCAACATTGCACGAAGTGTCTGTTTTTTCGCCTCAATCATCGAAATGTTTGCTCCTCCCGTTGTCTGCACAATAGGCATACTTCCGCCGAGCAGTATTTGCGAGGCACTCTGCGAACGTTCGGCATTTGCGCGAAGCTCCTCAAGTTGAAGAATGCGCCCTTTCGTATAAACGCGCTTCGCCTCAGCACTTACGCGTGCCATCGAAACCGTTTTTTGTTCGTCAGCGAGCATTGCCACAGTGTCCGGCATTGCAGACGGAACCGAAAGCGTACCGAGTACTTCACCGGCTGCAACCCTCTGTCCAACATGAACATTCCATGAGGCAATTGTTCCTTCTCGCGACGGCTGAACAGGAATACTTCCCAACGAAATAAGTTCACCTGGCCATGAATTTTCCACCCCAGGCGCGTCCTTGGAACTTGTTGCTCCGGCGATGGCAATTTCCACATCGGAGATCGACGCAGCCGCGTAACTCGTCGATTTCGTCGATACTTTTGGGGATGTGCTAGCCACCATAATGCCAATTACTACGACAATGACCCCGAAGAGCGAACCAAGCAGTATTTTTTTATCTGCAGTCATCTGCCTTGTAAGTTGTTGTATTTTTTCTTGCATAAATAACAGTAAGTTGAATAACAAAAAAGATCCACGTGAAGGATCTTTTGCGACGCCCAAAAAACTCTCTAGGAGTGTTTCGGATGCGTCGCTTTATGCGAAGTTCGGGCTTGTTTCAAAAAGTGAAAGCCAGTTGAGAATGCATTGCCGTATGCCACTTTGGGACTCGTCTCCCCTACGCAAGCAAGGACGCACGAAAGCCTGAGCAAGAAACGCGAGGATGCTGCCGAAGGCTATCGCAAAAGTTGCGATAAGAAATGTCGCGATGATTACCATCATGACTGATTGTGCTGCGAGTGGAGTTTGAGAAAAAGAAAGATACATGCCGACATGGTCCGCCACGGCATCCATTGCGCCGGCCTCCGTCGAATACACACATCCAGGTAGAGACATGCCACAGTCATAAACGTGGTGCGTTGCACCGCCGGACATATCCATGCTCGCCTCTGCAGAAAGCATTCCGCCAAAAAAGCAGAACGGCACCAAAAGTATGTATCCAAGCAAAAGCATAGCTGTGACGTGTCGCTTCATGAGAGCATTGTATGACACAAACTGCCTTACTGCAACATTTTTTTCTTCCAGCGCGAGAAGGCCTGCTACTGCCTCAATAAGGCCGTATCGTGCATCATCAGTGAACTCATGGCCTCCATCGAGTGCAACGATATGTATCCCCTCGTCGATGCCAACAACTGATAGCTCGAGAATGGTATCTTGATTTGCCGCTATGACAGTCAGGTCGGTGAGTCGCGCCATAGCATTGTAAAGTTCGAGTGGCGGCGCAATGAGGCTTCGTTCATCCCAATATTCTTTCGGGATGAGCATGGTCGTTCCATCACGTCGCGGCACCTTTGAAGTTCCCTCGAAATTAATCTCCGCGCAGGGAACAGCCCGATATCGCGAAAGTGATCGCTCAATATCCATGCTCATCGGTGGGGCGATGAATATCATCTTCCGGATACCGACGGGTTTCAAAAGACTTGCAATAATTGCACCCTGAGAATGGCAAACGATGTCGATTGTTGCATTCGGATAAATTTTTTGCTGTTCCTCGATCACTACTTGAAGCGTTTTGATATTTTCTGAAAAAGGACGAACTGTGAGCGTATTATTCGTTTCATCAAATTCGTTGTAATCAAAAAACACAACCTCTGCATCGAGAATGGCCGCGGCTATTTCAGTAAAAAATCCCCCGCTATCTTTCCGCACGCCAAAACCATGTGAAAAAATAACAACGTGTTTCGGCGTGTTCATGTGCGCACCATTCTATCTCATAATTCGCGCGAAGTATAAAATAAAACGGCGTCTCGCGCCGTTTTATTTTTCTCCTAGAAAGGAATGTCGCGCGTATCCACGCCGTCATCCGTCGGATAAGGAACGGCTGGCTGAGATGCGGCAGCACGCGCCGGTGTTTCAGATTTTGCCGCGTCCTGGTCGGGTTTCCATGTGTCTATCTGCACGGTGTGCGTCTTGCCGTACTGGTCTGCCTGACGCATCTGCGACATTATAAGCTTCACATATCGCTTTCCGTTGTACTCGAACGCGTGCGGCGTAAGCGCATCAAGATCCACACTGAACGAGATGTTCCCGTACTGCCCAACCGCCTTCCCCTTCCCGACATATATTTTCTCATTCATACAATGATGTTATTTCGCTACATACTATTAAACTTTCTCCGATGAGAACGTAGTGTATTTTACAAAGCGCGGAAGGTCAATCAATGTCACTTTCCCCGCCCACCTAGTCCGAATAAGACCTCGGCACAGCGGCCAAACCTCTCCATTCTTTAATTCTTTGCCATGAGAACGACAATACACATGCGGTCGCCACTGATGCGCAATTGCGTTCAAAACTGCGTCAGTTGCCGGTGTGTCGCCCATAACGAAGCTCCCCGCAGCAAGCTGTACCCAGACTCCGCTACCGCTCCGTATCGGCGGGGTATCACAAGAGCTTCGCACTAGATTATTTTGAAAACCTAGGTTTCCAAACCATCCTTAGCGGAGTCTCACGCAGCAGAGCTACGGGATATATGCTTCGCTAATCAATTATTGGATGGACTCTCCTTGTTACCGCAAATCTTCTCTCTCGACTATGTTCAAAAATAAATCACACCGTCGGCCCCTTGCCGAGGAGCAAGCGACAAAACTACATAAGGCAGCCTTATG
>JAYSTI010000034.1:0-1320 GCA_043719805.1 Candidatus Lloydbacteria bacterium | reverse complement strand
CCTAAATTCCACCCTCAATTAGGACACTCTAATCTTTTAATACTAGCACGGGCTTCTCTGTCCCACTCATACGCACTCTTGTACCCGAGAATCACTCTCGGCTTTTTATTTATACGATCAGCAACAACATCCAGAAACTCTTGGGAAATGGTTGCGAGATCAGTACCCTTTGGTATGTACCGACGTATCATCTTGTTCACGTTCTCCACAGAACCCTTCTGCCATGAGCTATACGGGTCACAAAAATACGTTGGTACTCCAATAGACTGGTGATAGATATTCTCAATGCCGTTATCAAAGGTGATGGACTGTATACTGAGTGAAATTCCTGCTTCTTTGAGATACTGTGCACAGGGTCGAGGTTTCATAGTATCTAGTTTCCACAAATACACACGACGTCCTTGTCGCTCTTGGAGGACTAGAATGGCTCCCGTACCAGAACGACACGACACAATCGTATCTGACTCGTAGTGACCGTATACCGAACGATCTGATATGAGTGGTGGGCGTTCCTCGATACCAATACGATCAGGTATAAGTACTCGCTTCGTCTTGTTCTTGTGTTTCTTTCTACAATGACGCTCCGAATACAGCAGGTCACAGTACCGATCACCGCGACTTGTATGCAACCACGTATAGATGGTGGCGGTGGATATCGCATACTCAGGGTGATGTATATGTATCCATCCTGCAATTTCACGAGGATTCCAGTGTTTTTTCAGCTTTGCGATAATCATTTCCTTCAATCGAAGGACCTTCTCTATCTTTGAATACTGGAACCGTCTTCCTTTCTTCCGTACAGAGGCTTTAGTATCTGCTTTGTGTGGATTATAGCTTCCTGAAACGCTGTTTGCCTTGATTTCGTACGAGACAGTATTGGGACTCCGTCCTAGTACGCGTCCGATTGCACGCATCGAATAGCTCTTTTCGAGCAAAATCGCTATTTCCAAACGCTCCACCTTAGTGAGATCTTTCATACACTCATATTAACTGAGTGTCCTAATAGATTCTGGAATGGACGAGGAGGCGAAATTTATGTCAAAAGATTCACGAGCAGGTGGAAAGTTTTGCGGTAGTCACACGACACTGATTCCTGCCGCAGCGACGATTGCAGACATTGCAAACAAAAGCGATGCGGTCACGAAGATTGCACTCGGGTATATCTCCGCGGGGCTTTCTTCAGCGAAAGGGCTGAAGCGCATCAAAATTGTCGACGATGGTGCATGTATTTTGCTCAAGATTCGCGACAACACTTCGCATCAGGAAGTGCATGTGTACGCGAAAGATACCGATGCTGCCAAAGCCGAGATCGCCCAAGGG
>JAYSTI010000033.1:0-1354 GCA_043719805.1 Candidatus Lloydbacteria bacterium | reverse complement strand
ACCACGCCCAAGGTAGGGCATGTTGGTGTACTTCAGCAGTATTTGGCCCTTTGAGAACTCACCGGGGCGTTCGATACGCAGAGCCATGATGATGTCTGCGACCTTCTCTTTTGGAGTAGATGCGCGACCGGCACCACGACGCAAATCCTTTGCCATTTGCATGGTGAGGGTCGACGCGCCTGAGGCACTCGCGTGGAGGAAGTAGCGCTTAATCGCGGCACGGATGACACCCTCTTTGTCAACACCTTCGTGTTCGAAAAATCGCTTATCTTCGGACGCGATGATTGCATCCTTAAACAGCTTGGGAATGTCATCAGGGTCGGTGAGAAGCACGCGACGCTCGGGCGACGAGATACATGCAACCGACTTTTGCTCTTCCGACATGAAGTCTGTTTGCTCCGAAAAATATCCGGGCTCATGCAATCGCAAAATCGCAGCTCTGTCGCTACCGACGTATGTGTCGAAGAATTCCGGCTTCCAGTCATCGACACTGCTGATGATATCTTCAGTGAAGAAGTAACCACCACCGATGAGCAGTACGATTACTCCAAGCGCGACGAGAAATCGTCGAACAAGTCGTCCAACAAAGCACACAATTCCCCAAACGATTGCCCATAGCCCACGAAGGATTCGAACGGCTAGATTCGGCTTGCGCCTATCGCCATCCGCACGTGGCTCCACGGGAGCTTGCTTGTCCGTCTTGAAAGGCCACATTGTGCACCTCCTATAAATGAAGAATCTGTGAAATAACAGTCTGCCATCATCCTAGCGGACTACCACCTTTTTGCAAGACATTCATGATGGTGTCAAAAATACATAGGACCATCCTATGTATCTATGTACTGAGCAGTCTGTAAAGCTATTTTATGTGTCACTAAAATGGTTTTCGCATGTAGACACAAACGGTGCGCCTCTTCCACGGCTTCCCGTCGCGGATATGCTTGAACGAGCGTTCAATTTTTTCGATGATGAAATTTTCCGCAAAGAATTCGTGGAGCGACTCCCCTGTCCACACATGCTCATAAAGCCCAAGCTCGGGGTGAATATATGAATCTTTTTCATCTGCAGGATGCTCCTTAAGAAGTCGCTTCACGTGCATGTCTTCCTCCGCGAGAAATGATTTGAAAAAAAGCCAACCTCCGGGTTTCAGTACGCGAAAAATTTCTTTACGCAACGCCTCTCGCTCCTTCTCCTTCAAAAAATGTGAGGTCATCATGTCGAGGACAATATCAACAGAATTGTCGGGCATATCGATTGCTCCCTCGATGGTACGTGTAGTGTAAACGATGGGAAGTTCCGCCGAGGCGCGTTTTGCTATCTTGATGCCTTCCCCGGAAATGTCGTACCCGACTCC
>JAYSTI010000032.1:0-1432 GCA_043719805.1 Candidatus Lloydbacteria bacterium | reverse complement strand
CGAGTTCAGCGACAAGATCAAGTTCCATCCCGGCGAATTCATCGACAACCGCGATCGCCTGATCTACCTGCTCCGCAACGAGCTGGATTTTGGGTACCCCACGCGGCTGTACGACGCGGTGGATCAGAGCATCGACCGCCTGCTGCCCGTGTCAGGACGCAAGGTCGTCATCGTCTTCACCGACGGCGACGACACGGCGAGCAAGGTGGGCGCGGGGAAAGTGATGGACAAGGCGCGCGAGAAGGACGTGATGATCTACGCGGTCGGGTGTTTGCGACGATAGACTAGTGCCACACAAAGAAACGCCGCACACAGTAGAAGCAGGAGAGAATTCAAAAAAGAAAGTGCAGGCGCAATACCAACACCAAAAAGGAATGCGATTAACGGATATGGGAAAAGTTTCTTCAGTGATGTCACAAAACGATAGTACCGAACATTCTCATTTTCGTTACTTGCGTATTTATGGATTTTGTGATATAATGGTCCAAACTGGTTCATCAACAAACGAGAGGAAGCTATGACTCAATTTGGCACCTGCGGACACTGCAAGAACGAGTGGTACACCGTCCTACCGAGCGGAAAACTCCGCTACCCCAAGCACATCCCCACCTGCCCCGAAGGCGGCATCATGGCGGTGTGTGACCAATGTTTCGAGGCCCTGCCGTCCGAGACAATCATCGACATCGCCGTCCTGGCCTACAACTCCAGTATCGAGGATGCATCCTCCCCCGGCATCCACATGACAGAAACCGAGCATCTGCTCGTCGCGTCCGCGATCAAGGGCTGGGTCCGCTACATGAAGGGTGACGCTACCGAGCCGCCCTTTGACGAAAAAGCACTCGCCCTCTAATACAAGGCACCTCTAGACCTCAGTATTACGCTCTCATCCTTGGATGAGAGTTTTTTTATTACCACAGCGGAGTGACGACAAAAAGGAGACTTGGCGGGCAATCCTACGGTGTTTATATTGCTTCTTTCACGCCCCAACTTTTCAAAATTTCGTTCTCGTCTGCTATCGATATGGACTTCTTGTATCTCACTCCGGCCTTACCCTTCACGCGACTCTCACATTCCCCCCACGTGAGGTGGCGCTTTGCAACTCCTCCGACAAGCGAAAGATAAGAATATGCTTTTGCGCGCGAGTGCGCACGTGCGAGTGAGCGTGCATCCGACTTTTCTTCGTCGACCGCAATGTTCAAAATATCTACCGCATAATCCGCAAGTTCCCCCTCATATAAACCAACGACCTCTTCTTTTGCATATCCTGTCGCAATCTCGTCGCAACGCTCGTTGCCCGCCATGCCGGAATGCCCCGGAACATGCGTCCATTTTGTAGACCCAAATTTTTTTCTATCGTCCAGGAGAGGAAGTGCAATCTCCCAAAGGTCGCGATTCTCCACCGGGGTCTTGCCCATGGTCGTCCAGCCGCGCA
>JAYSTI010000031.1:0-29051 GCA_043719805.1 Candidatus Lloydbacteria bacterium | reverse complement strand
AGCTGACTAAAATGTCGATTCGTGGCGCCTTTTTTGATTTTTCGCATAACAACTGAATTCTAGTACAGGTGTTGCAATTGATTGTTGAACTCGGGATTGAGGGATTTGAAACATTATCTCGTGGACAGCAGAGACAAGTACTCGAGAATTTGGCGCAGCTCACTATCGGGCGTATTCGAGAGGATGCCGTTGAAGGACATGACAAAGATCTCTCACTCGAAAAAGCCGGCGCGTCGAAGTTCGGCTCAAAGTTTCTTGGGAAAGTTTGGGTTGGCATGAAGGATTCGTTCACGAAGAAATTTGATATTGTGAATCGCGAGAAGAAGCTCGCCTCGGAAATTGAAAAAGGAGGAATGAAGGAACATGAGGTCGTGTTGAAACAAATGGTGAACGGGATGAAGACATTCGGTCCCGCCATCAAGGAGAACGCAGAGACCGGCGGCCTCGAAATACAATTCATCGAAACGGAAGGGATGAGCCCTGGAGTTGCGAAAGTTGCCGAGGCATACAACGAGAAAGGAACAGAGTTTTCAAAGATACCATACGAATGGTCCCTTGATACTGCATCAAAAGAACAGCGAGAATCATTTGTGGCGGCAAAAGAGGCATATGAGGTAGAGCGCGGTGAGCTTCTGATGCACATGAAGAAAGCAGGAGGAAAGGACGGTGACGTGAAGGCAATTGCAGCAATGGCACAGACCGAGTCAGTGATTGAGATGCAGCGATTTATGCAGACCGCACCCGATGCCGCTGAAGAACTCGCCAAGATAGAAAATCAAACCGCATGGACGCAGGCACTTAAGAGTGTCGGCACGGAACGCGGTCTGTACATGGCAGGCGGTGCGATTGCACGCACAGCACTTGGAGCAATGGCGGGATTTGTCGCGGCACCTGCAGTTGCGTTTGCCAGTGGTGCTATTCGTGGATGGAGAAGGACGGGCGATGAATTGAAGAAGCAAGATGTTGAACAGCGCAAAGGTGTTGCACCCGCGGAAACTGCAAAAACAGCAGAGACGAGGGCGCTAATCGCAAAGATCAATGAGTCGATCACGACGACGACGGATGAGCACACCAGAGACCAGCTCAAGATGGATCTGTACGAGCTCAACAAGTCGCTCCGCGGAACAACAAAAAACATGATCGAGAGCGCAAGCAAGGATGATATCGCCGGGGACAAAGAAGCGGAGTCGGGCGACCGACGTCGCGGTGCTGCTGCCAAGATAGGCTACCTTAAGGCTAAGGTCGCTTCTTTGGACGAGAAACTTTCCGCTGCTGTAACGGATGAGGAGAGAAATGAATTAAGTGAGAAAAAATCGCAGCTCATGGCGCAGCTTTCCCGCCGAATGAATTACACCAAGCAGAAGATCAGCGAGGGCAGGGTTGTCTTTGGTACTGAGGCGGAGCGTATCGGCAATCAATATGCACTGTCGCGCAGTATGGCGGAAGCTGAAGTTGTGCTCGCAACAGAAGTGGCCGTTGACGGAAATGGTGACAAGGCAGCAGAGCGCTTGGCGAGATTGTTGAACTCGACTGATGATCAAATAAAGAAAGCGCGTTTTAATAAGAAATTTGTACAGGCAGCAAAGGCCGGTGCTATCGGTGGCGTATTCGCAGAGTTGGGTGCCGGAGCCGTAGATATGTTCAAGTGGGTGAACGGTGGCGATTCGGCCATTAGGGGTCTCATTATGGGACAAGAAACTGCGGGGAGTGCGCTTCCTGAGATAGTCGGTGCTACAGGAGCGGAAGGAACTTTGATACGACATCCCGGTCTTGATGCAGAGGGCACCTTGCCTCAATCTGCAGTCGTCCCATCAGCAGAGGATGCAGAACTTGCAGCAATGGACACGTCCGGAGCAGGACTTGCACACGAAGTCGAAACCCCCGCAGTCGAAACCGCTCACTTCCCGCCAATGCCATCTATGGATATTAGTGAAGGTGTCACTCCTGAATGGGCTGAGACGTCTACTGGACTTAACGTATCTCCTGAAGATATTGCATCTGCAGAGCACGATGCTACTTGGACGGAGGGTCCTACGGGGTTGCGCATGACGGAGGAGGATGCGATTACCGCTGAAATGGGTAGCACCTCGATGGAGGCAATGGGTACATACGCAGTACAAAAAGGAGACACGATGACCTCAATTCTCCGTGGAAAATTCCCCGGAATCACTGATACGCAAATTGAAAACCTCCGCTCTCAAGACCTCACAAAGTTTGGTATTTCGAGTGGTAATCTCGACAGAATCGGGCTTGATGACAAGCTTGATATGGATAAATTTGCGGCGGCAATCAAGGCGGGTGGGGGAGGTGGCGCGGCGCACGCAGGAATGAACATGAGTGCCGGTGCGGCGATTGCTGGACCCGGAGGTGGGATTACGGAGACCGTTGAGGTGTTTCCGAATACCGCGCTTCCGCCAACCGTAGTTGGAGCAGAGGATGCCGAATTGGCTGCCTCTGACGAAGATGAGTTTGAGCAAGCGCATGCGATTTTTGCAGCTCAACACACACAGGCAGTAGCTTCGATTCCTGAACCTCACGAGGACGTAATCGTCGCACCTACTCCCATGCCGACGGCTGCAGTAGTTGCTCCTCAGCAATGGGGATATGTGACCGAGTCGTCAACAGGAAATCCTATTTCCGCAGAAGAGGGCGCGCGACTCGAGCCTTTGCCCCCGGGCCGAGAGAACCCACTACCGGTGCAGTCTCCAGGTAGACCATGGGGATTTAATCCCGCAGTCCCGGGTGGCCCCATTTCTGCAGAAGAGGGCGGACAATATGGACCCATAACATCCGAGGCTGCAGCAAAGACCAAATCAGAAATTGATAGACTGCGGGCATTGGCAGATATGACATTCGTGAATAATGATCCTGCTGGTGCGGCTGCGTTGCGCGCGCAAGCGAATACACTCGAAGGGCAGCTTGGATTGAAGCCTGCGGTCACTGAACAAGAGGTGATTACCGCAAGATCAACCTCAGCGGTACCGAGTGGTGGGATTATCCGAGGATCCCGCGTATATTCCGGGTCATTGCCGAACGCAGATCCTAGAATAGATGCGATAAAAGAGGCGGCCGAGAGGCTTGGTAGGGGCGCCAATGGTTCAGCGGCAGGGAATGCCGCTACGCAGCTCGGGAATATTCTCGGAAGGAGAAAATAATTTTACGTAGAATAGCCGAAATGACATACCGTCCATTCGGCTTTTTTGCTACAATAAATCGACGACAAGGCGTTGGAAAACCGCTTTGACAAATTACTAATTTTCTGGTACAATTTTGCCATGACAACAAACGAACGGTCGGATAATGAGGGTGTGCGCGGGGCTCCTTTTGCATCGAATGAGGTCGATGGAGGAGGTGCAATACCTCTTTCGCCTCAAGCGTGGCCGGATCATTCACGATACGCCGAGTTTGTTTTCAATCTTTCGTCATGGAGAGAGGCCTTGAAGTTGAGCAAAATGGAAGAAGGACCGAGCGATGAAGAGTTTCAGGAATATGAAACTATTCTCGGTGATGCGGAAACATCGACACTCAACTTTGCGCGGACGCAAGGACCAAGAAGTGAAGACTACTTCAAAAAAAGAGTGGCGCTTATTGAGTCGGCAAAAAAAATGAAGAACGCAATGAATGCGAAACCCGGAACCTCTTCTGCATCATCCGCACAACCCAAAAATCAAAACACGAAAAAAGAAAGAGGCGGGAAAGATCTTGCCGGCCAACTTCTGTCGGTGAGAGAGCTGGTTCCCGCTGCTGCGCAGGAGGTTGCTCCGGTTGACGATGTGGTCCTCGAGCAGATTGAGGCGACAGAGGAGGGGATGCCGACATTGGCAGAGGTGGATCAGATTGCTACGACTCCCACCCCCGCTGAATTCGTTGAGGCACAACCGTTCGTCGCGCACGTTGCACCGCCACCTGCGGCCATAGAGGCCGTCGCAGTTCTTGTGGATGTTGCTCCTAAAGAAGAAGCACAGGTGCATTCAAAAGAAGAGGGCGAGGCGCTTGCAAAGGAATTAAATACCACCAAGGATGAGATCGACCGTGTGTGGAGTATCATTCGCGTATACGGAGCCGAAAAGCATGATCGTATTGGAGCGGACAAAAGAACGTTCACTGAAGACGAATATGTTGGTGCACGCAGGGAGTATGACCAATTGCGCACGAAGGCGCAGGAGTTGGCACTGCAGATGGTCGGGAGTGAGGCACTTTTTGGGGCGATAAAGATTCCTGATTTCTCAGCGATGGATGCATACGACAAGAAGGTTGCTTCGAGAACTCGTGAAGAGCGCAAGGCAAAAGAGCGCGCACTTCCAAAGGAAGAACGCGATGCATACTACGATGCGGTTGCGCGCAAGAGAGATTTCGTGCAGGTGCTGACCGACAATGGCGTGCGCAAGGACATGGCGCTTGGTCTTTATGGTGAGTTTGCCGATCGGGCAATTTCTCTTGCTGAATTATCCCAAAGACTTGATGGTACAACGCCCCCGATAACAGGTGGACGAGATTTTCATGTGCTCAAGTGGCATGGATTTAAAGAGGGTCAATCATGGGAAGACACGATTGCTGAGATGTGCGCGCAGGTTGAATCATACAATACTGTTCCTCCGCACGTGGAACGAGTGCGTCCGGAGGCGGCACCAAAGGTCGCAGCCCCCGCCCCAGCTGAGGCAGCAATCCCCGCGGTTGTGAGTGTGAACAATATTTTTGCAGGAATGAAAGCACAACCGGAGGCTTCGGTGCCGGCGGTGGAGGAAGTAGTCTCACAAGCATATATCGATGCGCTTAAAACTGAGGGTATCCGAATTGTTCCGGGAACTACTGCTGCGGAGGCAGGGGTAATCGTGCGAAAAGTGAGAGAGGCAAAAGAGCGCGATAGGCAGAAGGCGGAAGAAGCACGATTGGCGGCTGCGGTTGCAGATCCTTCCGCATCGATGCCCACTACTGTTGTTGCAGGTGCGGCACCTGTTCAGACATTTGATGAAATGATGGCCGCGGCGCTTAGTGGGAGCGATGCCGGTCTTCCTGATGCGACCCCTCTGCCCGAGGATGTTGCTGTTCCCGTAGAACAGATTCATCCGGAAACCTTGTCATGGGAGGAACTCGATGCGGAAATTTCGAATATTGATAGTGCCGACCTTGCGGCCAAGGGGCGCGCCGAGATTGCAAAGACAGAATGGGAACGTCGCGAGAAGGCCGCAAAAAAATACAGCCGAGAAGTCGGTACCTATGCGGCACTTGAACAAACACTTACCGCAATCAAAGATGGTTCTGGTTCGACTGTTCCGGAAAAGTGGCTGAGAGAATTTCATGAAGAACCTACAGTAGCAAAATACTTGCGTGACCATCCACTTCCTGAGGTGAGTGTGGCTTCATCGATTTCAACTCCCGTAGAACAGCCTCCACCAACTCCCGAACCGGCTTCGCAGCAGGTCGCTGCTCCGGCCGCAGCACCTTCGATGGTTGCGGTGCCGGAAGCAGTCGCAGTAGCTAACGATATTGCGGTTGCCGCGGAGGCGATTGCGCAACTTCCACCAAGTGGAGAAAAGGCTGAGGCCGGGAAGAGAATCAATGAAATAAAGAGCGAGATTGATGCACAGGATGCACTCATTAAGAAAAGCTACGGGACACCGGAGTACAAAGATGTCGCCGCAAAGGCAACAAATGAGAGTAACAAACTCAGTGCCGAGGCAAGACGGCTCGCAATCGAGATCGCCGGTGCGGAAGAGTTGCGAAATACAATAAAGGTTTCTGATGAAAAATGGGTACGCTTAAGTTATGCTGAAGTCGGAAAACTTTCGCCGAACGAAAGAGAGGAGGAGAAGGCTGCACAGAGACGAAAACGAGAATTCGAAGGAGCGCTTATGGAGCATGGTGTGACACGCAAGGCCGCGGGAGAGGTCCATGCGTATTCTTTGATGGAAGCAAAAAGACTTTGCTATATTTCCGAGGCCATTACCCGCTTGCTTGAGGGAGGCGTTTCGTCAAAGGTGCTGAGTGAGCAAGATGGAGACTATCTGGTGCTCAAGGAGCACGGTATTCCCGAGGAGCTCATAAAAGCCGGTAAACTACAGGAGATTTCGGACCTCCTGCTTCCTATCGTCGACGGGTATACCCACAATAGACTTCCGAAACTCGAAGGTACTCCGATGGAGCATGTCACAGCGCATTTTATAAAAAGTGAGGACAAATACCAATTCCAGCAGATTGAGCAATTCAAAAATGATCCGCTCATACAGGCGGCTATCAAAGACAAGGTGCGCGCAATGGTCGCCAACAATGACGTTGAGTCATTCAGGAGATTGCCGGCATATGTAAAGGAGATGCTTGTCGCGGACGCCCTTGTTGCCGAATTCATAAGGAATCTTCCCGAAGTAGTAGTCATTCCTCCTGCGCCTGCCGCAAAGATAGAGGCGGCCCCACCCGCAGTTACTCCGGATGTTGTTCCGATGCAACCCGTGGCGGCAGAAGTTGCTGCACCAGTGGTTGTACCTGAGGCCGTTGTGTCGCCGGTAACAATTCCTGAGGCTGCTGCACCTGTTGTTGCGGTACCATCGGCACCTACCACGCCTGAGGCACCAAAGAAGCTTTCTTCTTATGATGCTGCGCTTGAGGCGCAATGGAATACCGGAAAGAGGAAGTTTGATGTTCCTGACTGGAAGCTTGTTCCAAAGGAGGAGGAGGTGACCCCCGTCGCACCGGTTGTACCCGAGCTGACGGCAAAAGAAAAAGGAGAACTCGACGAAGTCGGGATGCTTTGGGCATCGTTCATTGAACGGGAGTACGGACTTGATATCGACGGAAAAGAAATTGTTCCACTCACCGAGGCGGATATTATTGCGAAGGGTGAAGAGATGGAGGCGCTTGTTGTTGATGCCGACGCGGAGGTTGTTCCCGGAGATGTGACGCACCAATTTGAAACAAAGTTTGGTGTGAGTGAGACAATGCTCGAGAATATTTCCGCATACAAAGGTCTTTCACCAGGGCAGAAAATGCTCGTGCTTAAGAACCTCGAGCAATTGACACTTTCAGACATAAAGAAAGAGGCAAATGAAAAGCAGAAAGCTGAGTGGGGGAAAACGAGTAAGTGGAGGCGCGCTCTACAGAAGATTATGACCCTTGGCATGAAACCGGAGCACCGGACTGCCGAGATTGAAAAAGAGTTACTTGCACAAACGAGGGAATCGAAGGATGCGCCGGCAACAATCGAGGCAATTCATCGCAAGGCAAAAACGCTTGCGCACATTGAGTCACTCGCGAAGGTCGCGGCCGAAGGTCCAGGTGTCACGATAGAAAACGGAGAACTGCGTATTAATTATGTTTCAGCCAAAGACCTCGCATCTTCGAAGGAGGGTGGCGTGGTGAGTGAGGGGCAATTGGTGGAACTTGAGAATTTCAACCGTGCCGCAAGTGACTATGCAAAGATTCCCCATGATTGGACCTATCGTGAGTGGCAAAGACCCGGAATGCTTGAGCGGGCAATGAAAGACTCCGCTGGTGCGCTCGGTCTCACAAAGAAGGTTCCTACCGATCTTGAGCATTTCGAAAAAACAAAACTCGCTTTTGAAACTGCTCGAGCGGCACTTCATTATGAGTATGTGGAAAAATTCAAAAAGAACGGCGAAGAAACAGGTCGTGCAGAGGGACTCGCAATGCTTGAGATGAACAAGCTCGACGAGCGTGTCGCATTGAATCAGATTTTCAACAGCAGTCCGAACGCCGAAGCGGCACTGCAAAATATTGAAGATGTCTCTGCGATGAAGCAGGCGGCAAAAGAATTCTGGAAAGCCAAGGGCAACTTTGTCTTTTACGGTGCGGCGGCACGCGCGGCAGTTGTCGGAGTTGCGGGAGCTATCGCGGTGCCGACGTTTGGTGCTTCGCTCGCAGTGACTCTCGGTGTCGGTGCGGTAGGTTATGGCACTGCGGTTGGCGCAGGCTACGGTGTGGGTCGCAGTATCGGCCGAAAGCAAGGTGAAAAAGCGGCACAGGACTGGTGGTCCGAGGGACGCATGAGCGAAGAAGACATGCGTGAGGAAATTGAGTATGAGGCTCCCGTATATGAGGATGGAAATATGAAGAAAATAAAGAAGGATGAGAATGGTGAACCCATGATGGAATTGAAGACGCGCAAACTCAAGGCGTTCACCGATGCAATATTCTTTACTGACCGCATCAATAGACTCACCGCGAAGCTGGCAAGGGCGACCGACGTAAAGGAAAAAGCATTACTGAAAAAAAAGATTACACAGACGACGGCGCATATGTCCTCACGATTTGAGCACGGCATGATCAATTTTTCCCGTTCGTCACGTGGCGAGTCGGATGTTCGGAAAGGCGAAACGATAGAGAATAGGCGCTTATTTATGGCGGCAATCAGCAATGGAATTGTTGAGACAACTGCCGATGAACAAAAACTTGAGACCGAAGTGGAGCGCCTCATTGGGCTTCGCGAGTCGGCAATCACCGACGGTCAGAAAACTGAGATAAAGCAGGTCTCGGTGGCAGCAGCAAAGACGAGAGCGAAGTGGGCTCTCGCCGGCGCACTCGTCTTTGGTCCGGCAATGGGGCGCATACTGCGTTTTGGAGCAGATCTCTTTAGTGGTGGTGCGCCTGCGGCAAATCTGCTTCCTGAACTTGGAGCTGCGCAGGGAACTCATGGTGTGGTTGAGGAGATTACCGATGCTCCCGGCGCACACCCTGCATCACCGGAGGCAGCGGCGAGTGCACCGAGTGTTATGGAGCTCGACTTGCGTGACCCTGCAAACTTCACTGAGTATGCGAAAGAAATGAATGAAATGTTCGAACGCAAACTTTCTGACACCGAGATGCGTGCATTGTGGCAAACTGATATTCCATTTAAGCAGGGAGTGACGTCCGAGTTTATGGAGACCATCCAATACAGAACACATCTCGCCATTGTTGGTGCAATTTTCGAAAAAGACGGTGTACCGCTCACTCCTGAAGAAATCGCTGCAATCTATCAGACTTTTGGTTACACTGAATCTATGGGAAAGCCGGGGCTTGGTGATTTCGGTGTTGGCAATGCTGCAGTGGTTCCGAAAGCAGTTCTTCCACTTCCGCCACTACCCTCAGAATTGTCGCCTGCTACTGCCCCAACACTGGAAGCTCCTGCCCAGGGTAGTGAGTCGTGGATGAGGCTTCATCCGCCTACACCTCCTGTTTCGCAGTAGTTTGTGTTCCTCCGTGGTACAAGGGTGCAACTTCTTCGTCGGAAGTTGCACCCTTTTGCCCATCTGTTACGATGGTCACAATTACGAATAATGAAAACTTTATATGGAGAAGAAGCATCCCAAATTTGAGCGTACATTTGTTATATTAAAGCCTGACGCAGTCCAGCGCACCCTTATGGGGGAAGTGCTGAAGCGCCTCGAGCGCACCGGACTAAAGACCATTGGAATGAAGATGATTGTCGCGACACGGGAGCAGACTGCCGCACACTATGGAAAGGACGATGCGTGGTGTGAGAAAGTGGGCGGACGCATCATTGGAGATATTGAGCGAGAGGGGAAGAAGGCGGAAAAGTCCGCACTAGAGTATGGTCGCGATATCTTGAACGGCCTTCTCGACTTTCTTACTTCCTCACCAATTGTCATCATGGCACTTGAGGGTAATCAGGCAGTTGGTGTCGTAAAGAAGATTGTCGGTGGTACTGAGCCTCTGACGTCGGATGTTGGCACAATCCGTGGTGATTTTACCAGCGACTCGTACGAGATTGCGGGTGTTGACGGTCGCGCAGTGAGAAATCTGGTACATTGTTCCGACCAGGTATCCGAAGCGGAGCGTGAGATCAAAGTGTGGTTCAAGGAAGGTGAACTCATTAAGTACACACATGTGGGGGAGAGGATGCTTTACGACGTCAACATGGACGGCATCCTCGAATAAATACCGCTCGGCATTGCTTTTTGAAGGTACGGATAAAAGTCTGCTGACTTTTTCCACCACAAGGGTACTCCCAATTTCATACTCCCTGTACGGTCGTTGAAATTTAGGTCGCTCACACATCCGTTCCGCCGCGCTCCGTAGCCCTTCAAAAAGCAATACCTCGCTACGAGTGGCGGAATCCGGAGCACATATGGGCAACGTGGGGAAAACCTTGTAAAAACAAGGTTTTTTCTGTGGATAAACTGGCGGAAAAACTTTGTAAAACTTACCCATAAGCCTGTGGATAAGTTTCGCATAAATTGCCCATAACCCTGGGGGTTTCCTGTGGATAGCATGTGTACTATACTGTATAAGTATTCGGAGAAACCCTAGTTTTGGAACGGGGCTGACCGAATCACCATGACTCTTGGGTCACTGGTTGAGGTTGCCCACTTGTATATACATTAGGTTCCCTCCGAATACCCTCAGAATCTGCTCAGTCGGCGCACTGCATTGTTGTCTTCTAGAAAATTTCCCCGGCAGTATTGATATACAGCAGGGAAAATTGTCCAAAAAGACGCCTCGCATTGCATCCAACTGAGCAGATTCTGAGAACATTTGAAGACATCTCGCGCCGTCACGTACGGGCGAGATGTCTTTTTTATGACATGCGTGGCTTCCTCAAATAAGTTTGTGCTGCGGCTGTGACTGGCGCATATTCTTTGGTATTATGTGAGTAATTATGCGCAAGCAATTTCCACCATTCGCTCTTGCTGCGCTCATCGCACTCATTTTCGCGCTTGAGGCTATCGCGCGTTACTGGCATCTCTATTTTGAATTTTGGTGGCTCGATATACCAATGCATTTTTTGGGAGGGTTATGGGTTGGACTGTTCACACTCGAGTGGTACTATCGGACTTTGCACTTGAAAAAGAAAGACACAAGCGCTTTTTTTGTTGTCACACTTGCCATCGCCACCACCCTTACCGTTGGGCTTGCGTGGGAGGTATTCGAACTTTCTGCGCAAACATTTATCGAGCGTGCAGATGTGCACGATCTTGCCGACACACTTGGAGATCTCACAAATGATTTCCTCGGGGCAGTGGCCGCTATCGGTATATTTATTCGCGGACGTTATAATGCATATATATGACACAACAGGCAAAAGTCGGATTTTTTGGAGGAGTAGACTCGGTCACCGGGTCGAATTTTCTTTTTGAGGCAGACGGAAAGCGCATCCTTATAGATTGTGGTCTTTATCAGGGAGAAAAATATGCGGACGATCGCAACCGTGAGAGTTTTGGGTTTGATCCGAAGTCAATTGATATATTATTGGTCACACATGCGCACATCGACCACATCGGGAGAATCCCAAAGTTGGTGCGCGACGGATTCACGGGGAAGATCTACTCTACTCCACCCACCGAGGAGCTCACGGAAATGATGTTGCTCGACACGACGCGCATCCTTCAGCACGAGGCAATCGCCGATGGCAGAGAGCCCATCTATACGGAGCGTGACGTGCGCGACACGATGAAGCTTTGGACATCACACGAATATTACACATCATTTGCCATTACCCCGACACTCTCGTGTGAGTTCAAGGATGCCGGACATATTCTTGGCTCGGCAATGATGTTCCTCACTTTGAACGGAACAACCATGGTGTTTACCGGCGACCTTGGAAATTCACCGACGCCACTTCTTCGCGATACCGACTCCATCAAAGGCGCGACCTATCTGCTCATGGAATCGGTTTATGGCGATCGCAATCACGAGGGCCGCGAAGAGCGCAAAGAATTATTGCGGAAGATCATCACTGACTCCATCGCACATGGGGGAGTGGTCATGATTCCCGCTTTCTCGATTGAGCGCACACAGGAACTTTTGTTTGAATTAAACGACCTTGTTGAGCATCACAACATTCCCGATGTGAAGATTTATCTTGACTCGCCGCTCGCTATCAAAGCCACCGAGGTGTATCGCAAGAGTAACAAATATTTCAATCAGGAAACGCAGCACATCATCAAGAATGGTGACGACATCTTTAAATTTCCAAGATTGTATTTTACGGAAACAAAACAAGAGTCGATGGAAATCTGGGAGACAAAAGGCCCGAAGGTCATTATGGCGGGCTCGGGAATGGCCAACGGCGGGCGCATCGTGCATCATTTGAAACACTATTTGCATGACCCAAAGAACGTCGTGCTACTCGTCGGGTATCAGGCGGCAGGTACGCCCGGTCGTCGCCTTTCGGAGGGGGCGAAGGTTGTTCGGCTGAACGGGGATGACGTCGCAGTGAAGGCCAAGATCCTCGAGATTCACGGGTATTCGGGACACAAAGACATGGACCACCTTATGGAATTTGTGGAAGGTGGGAGAGATACGCTGAAGAAAATATTTGTCACCATCGGCGAACCCAAATCTTCAATGTTCTTAGCTCAGCGCATCCGTGACTACCTCGGACTTGACGCCATCGTTCCAAATCCCAAAGACGAACACACGCTAGAGTTTTAGTCATGAATTCGGGCGAACAAAAAATATACATAGGCTCACAGTGGGATATGTTGCTTCATGATGAAATTTCGAAGCCCTATTTTCATGCACTTCTCTCCGATGTGGACAGTGCGCATCAGTCCGGACGGGTGTTTCCACCTTCGCAAAAAACCTTCCGTGCATTTGAGTTGTGTGCGCCAAAAGACGTGAGGGTCGTCATTCTTGGGCAAGACCCATATCACACGCCGGGAGTTGCCGATGGATTGGCGTTCTCGACTACGGCGGACAATCCCGTTCCACCATCGCTACGAAATATTTTTAAAGAAATTGCCGACGAATACAAAAGTACGGTAAGGACAAATCCGGACTTGAGTGACTGGGCAAAGCAGGGGGTACTCCTCCTGAACGCGTCACTCACCGCAAGCGCAGGAAAAGCAAATTCACATTCTGACCTTGGGTGGCATGAATTTACGAATGCAGTGATTAGGGCACTTAGTACAGAGAGCGAACACATTGTATTTATGCTCTGGGGAAATTATGCACGCGAGAAACGCATACTTATTGATTCTTCGAAACACCTCATTTTCGAATCCGGACATCCATCGCCACTTTCCGCTCATAGAGGATTTCTTGGAAACGGCCATTTCAAAAAAGCGAATATGTATTTAAGGGAGCATGGAAAGAGTAGAATCGCGTGGTCTTAATCACGTCTCAGTGTGTGGTGAGCACAAATTAGCCAATCCCGTGGTTCATATTTGGTATACTCACATGATGACGATGGCCAACAAGATACTCAGTCAATGGACGGCCTTGCTTCGCTGGCTTCGTCGTTATGGGCACCACGTGTCACTCGTAACATGTCTTGTCGGATTTGCGCTTGATTCGACCTTTTTACCGAGCATCGACCACCCAATCACTCGGATGATTAGTGCTCTCTATTTCAGCACTGCGACGATTTCGATCCTTGTTGTTCAGGGAGTCGCATCAAACAAGATTCGTATTCCATGGGTTGTTGCGCTAGCTCCCATTTTTTCGCTTATCACGCAGTTCATATTTGGCGGACTGCTTAGTATCGTATTTGTATATTATTTCCGCAGTGCGGAAATTTTTGTCAGTTGGCCAATCGTTATTTTGCTCGGCTCATTAATGGCCGGAAATGAATTGTGGAGGAAGCGCCATGCGCAGCTCGAGTTCCAGGTGACGGTACTGTTTATCTTATTTTTATTTTTTAGCATATTTGTAGTTCCGCTCGTCGTCGGCGCAATGGGAACAAAAATATTTCTTCTCTCCGTGCTGGTAAGTATTGTGATGTTGGGAATCCTTCTCGTGTTACTTTCAAGCGTAGCATGGGGTGTGCTCCGAGAGAGGGCGCTCAAATTGTTCATCATGCTTTCCTCCTCGGCACTCCTTGTTGTTGGTCTCTATTTTATAAATTTACTTCCTCCCATTCCTCTTGTCGTGCGTGCTGACGGTGTCTATCATTCGCTTCTGCGCGATACTTCGGGAGAATATGTTGGAGGCAAAGAGGAAGAAACATGGAAGCAGCGCTATCTTTCACTTTTGTATCCGCCGGAATATCATCGCTTGCCGGGAGAGCCAATCTACTTTTATAGCGCCGTCTACGCGCCTACCCAACTTCATACTCCTATTGTGCATTTGTGGCAGTATTGGGACGAATCAGAAAGCGAGTGGGTCACCTCTTCGCGCATTGGATTTACCATGAGCGGCGGAAGGGCAGCCGGGTATCGTGGCTACTCTGAAAAGGAATATGCCCCCGCCGGAACGTGGCGCGTACTTGTAGAGACGGGAGACGGACGCACCATCAGTCGGAAAAAGTTCACTATCGTCGACACCGTCACTTCTGCCAATGTGACCAAAACGGCAATCTGATTGGCGGGGCAATGCGAAATATCACACCATTATATATTACGTAGTATGGTTTTTGGCTTGATTTCATTGTTGTTGGCTAAGCGCAGTATGCATATGATATAATTTGCGTATTATAATTTTCTAATTGTCTCTCCATGAGTCGCACTATTTTCAAGTTATTCGTCGCATCATTGTTCGGCCTCCTTTCTTTCGTATCTGTTGCCGAGGCCGGTTCAGCGGGTTTCGGCTTTAATTATGTCTGTTCGAGCAGCTGCTTGTTGGGAACATCATTTAGTATGAATGTTTCCACAGCGGACGCCTATGCGCCCGGTGCGCCCATAGTCGTGAATTTTGATCTCGGCGGTGATGATTATGTGCAAAATACCTGCCCTCTCGCACGCTTCAGTGTAGATGGCGTCGCTCCATATAGTGCCGATGTCCTCACTGGTTGTTACAGTGGCGCGAGCATCACCGCAGGGGTCAGTCTCACTGGTGTTGTCGTTGGGAACGCTCCAGCAATTCCCGGGAGCTACAATCTATCGGTCTCAGTCGGCTCAAGCGGATACCGAACTCCAGCGTTACAAAGAATTGCATATACGGTCGCAGCTCCCACTGCCACATACATGCTTGTTGCTATTGCCGGCACGGGAGGTGCCATCTCTCCTACGGGAATCACGAACGTTGCCTCCGGTGCGTCGCAGGTGTTCACCCTCACTCCTTGGTTGGGATTTGAAATCGCATCACTTACCGTAGACGGAGTCGCGCAGCCAATTGCTCCATCATACACATTCACAAATGTCACGGGAAATCATTCTATTAGTGCAACGTTCGCACCGATTCCAACGCACATGATTACCGCCTCGTTTGGGCCAAATGGTGCCATTGCGCCCATGGGAGCAGTCTCCGTTGTGGCTGGAAGCAATCAAACGTTCACCATTACCCCCGCGTCAGGATACGGCGTTGCAACACTTGTCGTCAACGGGGTGGCACAGCCTGTCGCTAATTCGCATACCTTCACGAATGTCTCAGCGGACCAACTTATTAGAGTCACATTTGCGGTGACGGGGGCGGCAATTCCCCCCCCCAATCCGGCTCTAAGCTGTACGGGTGCAGGAACAGCAAATTTCACGTGGGATGCAGTTCCAGGAGCGATATTGTACGAAGTAACGCTCAGAAATACTGCGGCAATTTCCGGGTGGACATGCCCCGCTGGTTCCGGATGGAGTCCTTTTGGAGGAGGAACATTGACACACTGCACGAAGCAATCGCCCGCCAATAGTCTTGCTTTAACGGGATTAAGTACGGCAATGCCGACAGGGTTTGATGTCGCCACCTTCGATGGGGTGAGTAGAATGTGGAGTGCAGCGTCTTCAGCAGGAGTGAAAGTTTGCGGGGCGACGGCTGCCTCAACGTACACTATCACCTCCAGTGCAGGTGCAAACGGCTCCATTTCTCCCATGGGAGCAATCGCGGTCACGCAGGGAAACAGCCAGGCTTTTGCCGTTGCGCCTGATGCGGGATATTCCATAGCATCTCTCACTGTTGATGGCGTGAGCCAGCCAGTTTCCGGCTCATACCTTTTTACGAATGTAAACGCAGTCCACACAATTAACGTGAGCTTTGTGGTGACGCCACCCGTTGTTGTCCCTCCGACGGCAACGATGACCCCTCCGTTCTATAAGGAAATACCCCGACGAATTTTATCGATACTGCCCGGGGGTCGCGTCCAACTCAGGCTCGACTCGCCGGTTTACGCAGGCCACGTTGTTTCGTCGACCATCCTTGGTTATCAAGACGAGAATGCGGTCGGTGTGGTGGTTTCTGTTGAAACAGACAGGACGTCCGGACGGTCGAAAGTATGGAGATATATTAATTTTGATAGTGGGGCAAATGGCTGGGTTGAAGGGAGCGCACTGCGCACTGCAGCCTCGGCAAATTTTGTCAGTGGTTCTCAGGCGTTGATAAGGACAAACAATACAAATGTGCGAGCTGCGCCCGGTGGTGCTGTCATTGGAACGTTTTTACAGAATGATGCTACCACAGTTGTCGGTGCTCCCGTGAGATCTGGTGGTCGAGTCTGGTGGCCGGTTACTTACGCGACCGCGACTGAGGCGTGGGTAGTACAGTCGAATCTTTCGAGTGTTGGACCCGCACCATTTCCTCCGGCAAGCACACCTCTGGTAATCAGTGGTGTTGCGCCAGGTGTTCCCACAAACCTTGTTGGCGCATATCAATCCGGCGCATCGGCTGTTTCTATTGGTTGGGTAGCTTCCAATGAGGGTTCAACTACGGTGCGTTACGATGTCTACCGCGACAAATTGCTCGTAAATTCGGGTAATACGACCGGATATATTGACTTCACGCCAAAACAAGGCACCACCCATTCCTACGCGGTTGTTGCCATCAGTGAGGGCAACATGAGGAGCGAAAAGAGTGTACCTGTTGCGGTGGTGATTCCCCGGGCTACGGTTGGCCTTGCTGCCGGTGTGAGAATTATTACTACCTCGACGGTTATGGTCCGCAATACTCCGAGTGGAGAGGTGGATGATGTTGCGGCCAGAGGGTTGCAGGGGGCAGTCATTTCCGGACCTGTCTCGAGGGGCGGACTACAATGGTGGAATGTACAGTACGACAACGGAGTAATGGGATGGAGCGCGGGAACATATCTCAGTCCAAATGCGGGCCTAATTGCTCCTATTGCCGCCGGTAATGAATGGACCGCAAAACAGATGTTAGTTGATATGCACGAAGCCGAGATGAGTAAAACTTCCTTTTCAGATCTCCTTGCAAAAAAATTCGCTGAACAGGCTGCAAAACAGGGGCTTACGTTCATCGACAATAAGCTGAGCTTCACATTGACTACCCCGCCTTCTTCGATGAGCCTTGCCTATTCGGGCTGCAACGGCAAAGCGGATTGTAACAGAACACTTGATGCGCTCACTGCGGCACTTGTGACAGGCCCAATGGGACAATGTAATCTGCCGATTCCGGGCGGTACTCCGTACAATGCACGGGTTGGGCAGGGTGTGATATCCGGAACGTTTGAAAACAACGGTTCCTTCGTTGACTTCAAGTCGTCCTCCACGCAGATGACTATCGGAATTGGATTAAGCCTGGACTTGAAAGTTGCCGCCGACCTCGGTCTTGAGTGGTGCGGATCCGTTTTGTGGCCATATCAATGTGCTGCATACGCTCCGAACCCCGCATGCCCGCCACCACTTCCATACCCATGTCCAAAATGGAATAATCCATTCAAAATGTGCGTGCGAACATTCTCGTGCCCACTTGCCGATGTTTGTATTGTCCCGGTACCAAAGATAAAAATGGCGAAAGAAACATGGACCGATTGGACGACATTCAAAATTGAGGGCAAGGTCGTCGGAAGCGCAAAGCTTGCCCTAAATCATTCCTTTGGAATCACAGACGGCAGGCTCCTGTTGAAGGCTGATGCAAAGCTCACCGGAGACATCACTCAACTACCGAGAGCGTTTTTCACTCCAGTGAGGAATGATTTCGGATTCATTTCGACACCAATCGGGTCTATTCCGCACATTCCGACAGGGCCGGTCTTCCAGACGGTTGTCGATCAGATTAATGTGCCGCTCCTCCTTATTCAGTCGGCGGGAATTGATGAGAAGTTCATCAAGAAGCAGTATCAGAACATGTTGAAGCAGCAAGAGGCACGCATCAATCAGGCGCTCAACTCCGGTGTGCCTATCGAGATTAAGATTCCAGGCTTTAATCCGAACGATCCAAGCAGTGTCGCACTGTTGAAGCAGCAGCTGACTTATCTACGCGTCGGCCTCGGTATTTTTGGCGACGTGGTTCAAGACATAGTGAAGCCAAATTTCCAAAAGATACAGTATTACATTCTTACCGACAATAAGGCTGCGATTAAGGCACTCTTCACACCTGAAGCGATGTGTCCGTCTATTGAAAAGATAAAGGCGAACATGTCGGCGATCCCGATGTACCAGAAGATCGGGACAACCTGCAGCTCCATAAATCCCAAGATTGCACCAACTGGAGTGTACTATTCAGACGTTGCATGCCTAAACAAAGTAAGTTTCCAGGCCCAGAACTTTACTCAATACTGTAAGGAAGTTTTTGCCAAAACACCAAATCTGACACTTGGAAACGCGGCTTCCTGGGGCGTGACTGGTGTCGAGAGAGACCCACTATCGACAATTGCAAGTCCTGCATCGAAATGGTCCCTTTCTCAAGGCGCGCAGCTTGATATCGGAGTTGAATCAATCAAGACAAACAATGTCCCGTACATGAAACGTGTAGAATACAAGAACGTGAATCGTTGCGCGATCGAGATGCGCATCTACAAAAAAGACTTGGGTGCAACAAATCTCAAACCTTTGATGTGGATTCATGGAGGAAGTTGGCAATATCGAGGATTCGGATTTCCGGGTCTTGAGGCATTGGTGAGTAAGTATACAGACGAGGGATTTGTTGTCTTTGCTCCTTTTTACCGCCTTACGAATAACAAGGATGGAACTCCGGAGTGTAACGACGCGCGCTGGCAGGACATGACGATAGACGTCGAAAGTGCGCTCGACTGGGTGAAAGCCAACTCAGCAGAGTTTGGCGCGCCAAATACGGGAAAGATTCAGATTACGGGTCAGTCTGCCGGTGGCCATCTTGCTGCTTGGCTTGTGACGCACAGACCAAATGATGTCTCGCGTGCAGTGCTCTTGTACCCACCCGCCGACTTTAATGACTTTGCCGCACGTGCGAAAGTGGCAAATGGGATGGGATTTCCTCTTTTGCCTGTTCTGTATGGGACGACATCGAGTACATATAGCGCCTTTGAAGCCGAGGACATCATTCGTGCCGCGTTCAAGATAAATGATGTGACAAATCTTACGACTGCAGAACAGCGAACGGCCGACGAGAATTCATTTGGTCAGATAGTGAGAACTGGAGGCCCATTGAATTTCCCACCGGTCCTGACAATCTTTGGGGCGAGTGATGGTGTCGTGACCTACACGCAAGGGCAGGCGCTCTGCGAGGGATACGGTGGAACAGTAAGTGTGAACTGGACTAATCCGACAACTCTCCGCGATGCTTTCAGGTGCGGTACTAAGAGTTACCTCCATGTTATCAAGGAGGCATACCATGCATTTGAGATATGTCTCCCCGGTCTCGCTTGTATGTCCGGCTCCCAAGACAGCGCGAATATTGCAGCAGACTCACTTAGGCTTGGAAGAAACTGGCTTCTCAATGAGGCGAGTACCCCAATGCCGTAGTGTAGAGACTCGGCACAGTAGCTCAAAAACCCCAGTATTACTGGGGTTTTTTGTATCTGCACGTTCTATGTTCCTGAATTTTCATAGACAAACATCATGAAATATGCTATAATTTATGTTAGGAGTTATTTGACTTCGCAAACCAAGAAAGGTTCACTGTGAACAAGTTCGTATACTTTTCGTCAATTGCAATCACCGCCTTGCTTTCCGCATGCGGTGGTGGTGGCACTGACTCGCCTCAACAAGTCGTTGTCCAACAGGGCAGTGTTCAACAGGCGGAAGTCTCTCCACTCGCAGCCAAGGTTGTTCCCACGCTTTTGCAGGGGACATACGCAGGGTATGAGACGGCCGGTTACGCCATTACGTCACTTTCTCAAGCAACGGGTGCCTTCAAGGACCTCGCCGAGAAGACGTGCTCCGGAGCAGTCAGCTACGCGCAGAACAAGAAGTCTGGGCTGGTCGAGACGTACTGTGTGAATGGCGCGACATACCGCCTCAACACCGCGACACTCGAAGTCCTGCCTGGCGCCGCGATTCCGAAGGGGAAGCCTTTCCTTCCGAGCCTTGCGTGCGCGGACGACGGCACCTGCTTCTTTGGACGCGGCAATTACAACTACCCCAACCTTCCCTCCAGTGCGGCGATGTACGTCGTCGGCGCGAGTGGTGCGCTCGAAGACACAATCCAGTTTCCCGACTTCGCAAACAATCGACTCCCCGTCAAGATGGGCGTCGTCAGGCACGCGGGCGTCGAGAAGTTGGTCGCAGTTTCGCAAGGGTATGACCATGACGACATTGGCGTGCACGTCTTTGATGTGAGCGCGCGCAAGTGGGAGAGCCTGTGCTCACTCAAGGCGGCCCAGGTGTCGGTCAACATCGGAGCTGACGTCGTCCTCACCCTTCGTCGCGGACTCTCTGCCACTGAATCGGACGCGATTGTCGTCGATGTGCATACTTGTGCGATCAAGGCGACGTTGCGTATTCCCGTTGAAGAGAAGGGTATCCCGATTGCGCGGTTCGCCGTGCAGGCCGACGATGCGATATATCTCGGTGGCGGTAGTGAGCGGACAGAAGGAGCTGGACCGTTTGGTGTTTGGAAGTTCGATGCGACGACGCATCAAAACACCGGATACCTGCAAACGGCGAGCTACGTCTTCGCCGGCACATACGCGAAGTCCACGAGGAAACTTTGGGTCGCCACGAGCGGCAACATGATTCTCGAGGTTGACCCAGTGACGATGACGAAAGCGCGTGAGTTTGCGAAGCCGCTCTTTGGCGGTGACATGTTCTACGCCGAGTAAGGGCGCAGTATTCTCGAAGGAGGTTTTTGCACCGGCACATGTTGCCGGTGTTTTTATTTGGTCAGGGTCCAATGCGCATTCAGGATAAATAAAAAACCACCCTATCAGGATAGGGTGGTTTTTTATAAGTGGTATTTTAGGATGAAGTGCGAGGCGACAAACAAAAAAATTCCAAGTTGTACATTTGAGTACTACTGGGAATTTTTTTGTGCAGGCAACAAAGCAATTCGCCTAAAATAACACTTAAGACATTACTTCTTTTGCAACGCGGTTGAACGTCTCGGGATTGAACTCGGCCAATGTGGCGAATATCTTACGGTCGATGAGAATCTTCTTCTTGGTTGCGACGCCGATGAACTTCGAGTAGGTGAATCCGAGCGGGCGAAGTGCGGCATTCATCTTGACAGCCCACATACGGCGGAAGTCATTCTTCTTGTCCTTGCGGTGAGTGAACTGGTAGACACCGGCTTTGCGCAAAGCAACCTTCGCTTCAATCTCTTTTGTGGAGCGACCATGGCGGAAGCCTTTTGCGGCTTTCAGTATCTTACTTCGACGTTTGTTGGAGGTGACTCCTCGTTTTACGCGTGACATATATTTTCGTTATCGGTATTAAAAGTGGGATGCTTGTTTAAACGCCCAAGAGGAAACGCTGCTTCGCTTTGTTTGACATTGGAAGATCGACGCGATGCTTCTTCACAAGCTGCTTGCTTCGGCTTTCCTTTGCGTTGAAATGGTTGATGCCGGGTTTCCGGAGGAGAACTTTGCCGGTCTTGGTGACCTTGACCCGCTTTGCGTATGATTTGTTTGTTTTTGTTTTCATATTATTTTGCTTCGGCTATTGGTTGCACAACGGGTTTTTCGGTCTTCTCCGTCACTTCTTTCTTCTTGCTTCCTCTTTCGATAACGATGGTCAGTCCCTTCGGGCTCTTCTTGGGCTCCTCTGCGACTTTATAGTCTTCCGAAACGAGTCTTAATATTCGGTCCAGTCGCTCCTCGAGAAACTTTGGCTCCATGTACTTGGTGCGGCCGGGAAGAAAGAGGTCAAGCTTTACGCGATGTGACTCTCTTAGCCACTCCGATGCTTTTTTGGCCTTGAGCTCAAGGTCGCGCTCTGATGTTCCTATCTTTATTTGGACGTTCTTCGTCTCTGTGACATGTGCTTTCGCCCGTGCATCCCTATCTTTCTTTTGGGTCGTGTACTGGAATCTACCATAGTCCGTTATTTTTGCAACGGGTGGGGCGGCATTTGGTGATATTTCGATAAGGTCGAGACCTCTCTCTATTGCGAGTTTGATGGCTTCTACGGTCGTCATGTTCCCCAGACTACCGTTGTCGTCGATGACGCGTAGCATCGAGGCCTTTATTTGGTGGTTTATTCGTGTTTTTTCTTTCATTAGATTGAGACCGACAGTGTAGCAGATATCGGGAAATACGTACAGCCCATAAGGCTTTTTTGCCAAAATGAAGCCCCGCCTGACTGAGTGAGTGGGGCGAGGCGGGGTAGCCGAGTGTGTTGTTATTCCTTGGAAAAGGGCAAGTACCCGATAAAGCCTTGGTTTTCGACCATGTCGTCGACTTCGAGGCTGATTTGGTCGGTGGTCGGCGGTTGCTTCGGTTCCTTGCTGAGGAACTTCGAGGCCTGTGCCGCCTTCTTGGAAAGTGCCCGAAATGCCGTGGTCAAAATGTTTCTCATCGCAATCTCCAGTCGAAGTTGAAGAACTGTAGATATTATACAGTCAATTCTAATAATGTCAAATAATAAACCCCCGCAAAAGGGGGGTTGCTCATACCATTCCGCACTGCATGATAGATTCGATGTCGTCCGGGTCTTTCGGGGCAAGGTGAGAAAGAACCGTCGGGCCCGCATCAGTGATGAGCACGTCATCTTCGATGCGAATACCGATGCCCCGGTATTCTTTGGGGACACTGCGTGAGGGGAGGTAGAGTCCCGGCTCAACCGTTATCACCATTCCTGGTGCAAGGAGTCGCTCCGACCTTCGCGACGTGTTTTTTCGCTCGTAGTCGCCGACGTCGTGAACGTCGAGTCCGAGCCAATGGCTTGTGCCGTGAGGAAAGAACTTTTTATCCAGTCCGAGGGTGAATGCTTCTTCCGAGTCTTTTGCCTTGATGAGACCCAGTCCGAGGAGTCCGTCGATGATTTCGCGCCGCGCTACATCGTGGATGTATCCCAGTGCGACACCGACTTTTGAACAACGAATTGCCTCCGTCTGTGCCCGAAGCACAATCTCATAGAGTGCGCGCTGTGGTTTGCTCCAGAGTCCGCCGACGGGAAACGTTCGCGTGATATCGGAGGCATATCCGCCGAGTTCGCATCCTGCGTCCACGAGCAGGAGTTCGCCGCCTTTGAGGAGCGCGTTGTTCTTCGTGTAGTGAAGCGTGCAGGCGTTTTTTCCGCCGGCGACGATAGAAGGATACGCGTGAAGCGCATCACCCCCGCCGTTGCGAAATGTGCGTGAGAGTTCTGCTTCGACCTCGTACTCGTACATCTCCGGCCTGACGAAGTGGAGGATGTTGCGGTGTGCATTCCCACATACTTCTCCGGCCTTCTTCATGAGAGCGATCTCGTCGGCATCTTTGATGAGGCGCATTTCGCCGATGATGTAGGAGAGGTCGCGTGTCCCGCGACTCCGCTCGAGTCCCATGACCAGCTTAGCGAATACTCCGGAGTGTTCCGGCGACGTGCAGGCGACGATTTCCACCGCGTCGGTGATGTTTCGGATGTTCGCATAGAGCGCATCTTCATCCGCGATACCGCATGCTTCGTCAAAACCAAATACACGTACCGCCTTCTTTGGTCCGATGCGCACACCGCCCCACAGTTCTTTCAGTGGGTCTTTGGGTTGGCAAAAAAGTGTTGAACAGGGTCCCGTCCCGCCTCGAATGAGGAGAAGTGCATTTGGCTCCGTCCATCCGGTGAGGTAAAAGAAATCGCTGTTTTGTCTGAATGGATATTCGACATCGTTATTGCGCAGACACGGAGCGTTTCCGGGAATGATGGCGACGCAGTCAGCGCCGATTGCTGCCTGAAGTGAGCGACGACGTCGTGCGTACATTTCGTAAGACATGGGTCTTCCTTCGTGTGAATAGATAAAGTGCAACTAACATTCAGGCTAACGAAAAATCGTCCGTTCGTCGAGTAGATGGGTCTTGCGGCACATGCCTCACCGCTGTTGCCATTTTTGAATTTCGCGAATATGATAATGGTAATCATATTCATCATTAGTTAATTCATTTATGTTGGAATATCCTATTGCCACTGAGACCGTCGATTTTGATCCCACCGAACCCGAGGCATCCTCGGAAGAACCTGCTGTTGCGAAATATGAGTCATCACGCGATTATTCGGCAAACGCGATAATGGAGCGGCTCGATCCGCTCATGGATGACAATATTGTCGGTGGGGCTATCTACGGCGCGGCCTACTCTGCACGTGCGCATGGACACATTCTTCCATTCCGTAACGACAAGATGCGCGACGTGTTAGTTGCCCGACTCGATGCACTGTCATCGGACGAGAGGGCGAAGATAGCATCAGCCGTCGGAACTCTTCGCTTTGAAGAAAAACACACTACTGACTCTCAAGAAAATTTTCGTCTCCGAGACGATGCCGGGGCTGAGATTGCATCGGTACTCTTTCCGGAAATTCAGTCCACGGGGGAGGCGCAGTATGCCTTGAGTGGAGACCTCGGTGCACTCGTCGGCGAGGAGCAAGATGTGGCGCCTTCAGCTGAAACACATGAAGGGCAGCATTCGTCGGTCATGAGCTATTTGGAACGAGGCAATAATGTGGTCTCAGATGAGCTCTATGGCAGGCTCTATGAGGGTTCAATGTATGGAAATCATCCTGCAATTGAAGCGGGCACAGAAGAGCAGATAATCCTCGCCCGACTGCAGGTACTCTCCGAAGACGCGGTGCAAAGAGAAAAACTTGATGATCTCACGGGGCAGCTTGAGGAACCGGGTAGAGATAAGGCGGAGGTTGCGAGCGCACTCGGACAGCTTCTTTTTCCGACAAAATAATTATTGAAAAGAAACAACCGCCTCAGATGAGGCGGTTGTTTTTTGTGTGTGATCGTCGCACGGTTTAGCACATGTGCATGCCGTCTCGCAAGATATCACGCTCTTCGTTGTGGTGGGGGAGAAGGACGAGGTCGTCGATACAGAAGCAGCGCTTCGGATGTTCCAACTTCAGTGCATCAAGAACTATGCGGGTGCAAGTTACCACCTCGTCCCCGGTGCGGGACACATCGCGCTCATGACGACATGTGCGCGAGAATCTTCGAAGAATTTCGTCGGCAATCTCAAAGAAGAAGCGAAGGGCGTGAAGCGGAGTGTGAAGGGTCGGGGTTGCAATTGATCTCTAGGACTAGTATGTTTGCCGGCGAGTTTATTCGCCGGTTTTTTATAATATTTTTGTGATAGAAAAAAGCCGCACTTGTGGTGCGGCTTGCTTGTTGTGTCCTCTCCCTGTGGAGATGGACGAATGACTCAGGAGCCTTGCGGGCGCTCGGTGACGCGGAGTTCGACGTCCGCATCGGCCGGGACGACCGTGCTTGCTGTTGCATACAGGCCGTTGACGTAGACGGTACGGTTGGTGAGGTCGAGGTTGAGTGTCGCGGCCATCTCGCCGACGGTCGTTGTGGTCATTGGGACTTCGACGGTCTTCCGCTTGGTCTTGCCCTTGAGGGGGACTTCGTTCACGGTCACGGTGATGGAACCTTGCTTTGCTGTCATTTCAACTCTCCTTGGGGGTTTTGGGGTACACGTACACTTCGGACTGACTTCGTTCGAGGTGTGCGTATTCGGTTCTACCAGACTTCCAGAACTTTGACAAGCCCCTCACCGCTTCCGCGGCGACGGCGCTTGAAATGTAGATGACGCTGTGCAAGCCGCACATCTGCCGTGCGGCTTCATTTCCGCCGTACGTGAGGAAGTGCTCATAGTGCGCGATGTCTTCCGTGCGACAGGGGCGGATGAAGAAAACTTGAAAGAATTCCTCGGCGACACGGGTGTCGATGAAGATATCCACGAACGGATTCTTCTTCACCGCCCTCCAGATGGTTTGCCGCGCTTCCATGGAGTCGACGGAGCAGACGACACTGCCCTTCAGTTTCTCGCCTTCGTATTTTCTCCTTTGCATTTTGGCGACGACGCCGGTGTCGCGGAAGAGTATCGCCGCAAGTGCATCGACCTTGTAGAGGCCGAAGTCCGAGAGACCATAGAGCGACGGTCCGATGTTGTGCGAATCAATCGAGTCATGATCCCACACGGTGAGCTCAGTGACCCCGACGCGCGCCAGCATCGAAGCGATGTGGCTTCCAACGGAGCCAACGCCCATGAGGTGCACGGGTCGCACTTCCTTCGGTGAGATGAAGTATTTCTGCTGAGAAAAGTTCAGTTCATGTGATTGCATTACACCACCTCCATTTCGTTTGTTGCATTCGGCTCATCAAGAGGCCATTCGTCTATCTTGTGCCAGATGATGAGGTCCGGGGTGTAGCTTTCGAGCCACGCAAGGATGTAGTCGACTGCATCAGCGTACCGATGTTCGATGACGGCGTCATCGATGGTCTCGCCGACATTTCCGAAACATTTCCCGTTGTGCGCAGAAAGGTGAGGGTGCGGTTCACCGGTCGGGTGAAACGACTCCTCGGCCCAGATAAGCGGGTTGCCCTCGATCCTGAAGTGAATGACAAACCGCCCGATGCGATAGCGTTTCCCATTGTGGCAAATGAAGATGGTTTTTGTGCTCACTTGGAATCCCGTTTCGGGAATCATCGTCGCAGAAGAGACGAGCGGATGAGCGACGATTTGCTTGTGGTCGGCGAGCAACCGTTCTGAAGCATGGTCGTGATATCCGCTATCTTCAAGCGCACGGAAGAGACGAGTGACGTGTGCGAGTGAGTTCTTCTCCTCGCGCAGACGGTCTTCAAGGTCGGTAACCTTTGTCCGGTGCTCGATGAGCAGTTCGAGGCTCCGCTTTTTTCGGTCAACGAGAAATGCCATTGCGAGGTCTGCGATTCCTTCTTCGCTGAGTTCCGCGGGACTTTCCGATGTGATGATGCCGAGCACACCTCGCTCCAGCCATCCGGTGACGGCAAGCGCGATCGTCTTTCGAAAGATCGTGAGCGCCGTTTGTTCCCCAAGTCCATACAGACGGAAAGGGTCAAAGAGGATGTAGATGTTGTTCCCGACTATTTGCACGACATCGTGTGTGCCTTCGGAGAGCGTGAATCCACGACCCTGGAAAGAAGTGAGGCACGCCTGGTATCCCTCCGGCGTTTCGAGTTTGATGCCGAATGCCGTTTTGGGATGTGAGTAGTCTATTGCCGGCGTTGGCGTGCACTCGAAAAACACATGCAGAACGTCACTTCTGTCCGTGATGGGGGAGTGAAACGCCGATGGCAGCCGTTCGTGCAAGACGAAGTGCATTCCGCCAAAGACATTGGTGGCCACGTCCTTGAGGAATGCCAAAAAGAGCGGAGCAAGAATTTCCTGCCCTTCTTTTTCCGGCATTGCATCTTTCTTCACATCCGGAGGCGGTTCTGCCATCTTAGCGCTTCCTGCCTGTGGGGCAAAGAATGGGTAGATACGGTCGCCAATGCGGCATTCGACCTCTCGGGGGATGGGCCCCAGATTGGTTTCCTTGAAGAATTGTTCATGGGTGAAAGTGCAAACAGGGAAGGCGAATTCCTCACCTCCGAGTGTGACTTTTCCTGTCTGGTTCGCTACGTCGACAGTTGCGCCCGTTGCCGTGAGATATTCACGCGTGGTGCTTGGTGCAGTAATGAGCTCAGGTTCTTCCTTTGCGGACGAATAGCCCAACAGAGTCGAATCCATATGGTTTCTCCTGTGTATCAATGTGCGATATTCTAGACATAGTTCTGCACTATAAATGGACAAAAGTCAAGGAAAATATGCGGAAGTCAATGTGCTCACAAACCGTTGTTTTTGGCGTCGTTTTCCTTATACTGTAGCAAGTTGTTCCCAACGATTATTGGGAGATACCGTGGCCACATACGTGTCGTTCATTATATGTGCTTACCCCGGGTGTCACACATTGTTTGTGGGCAATCCGGGTCGTCAGTTTTGTGCTCCTCACGAGCTGTTGATCCGCAAGGTGGCAACGAATCAATCAAATAGAGCCCCAGTTCCTGTTCGACCACCCACGCCTCCACCTGCGCCACCACCGAGACCGCTTCACGCCCCAAAAGCACCGGAACCGGTAGCTCCATCCGAGCAACCACAAGCGGAGGTTCCATTGTCAGGCCCAGTACGGCGCGGCCATCGAAAGCTCATCGAAGCGCAAAAAAGAAAATTTGCAAAAAGAGCACGAGAACTGGATGACCCGGAAGACACAACGTAGCAATAAGCACAAAGCCCACGCGAACATATATTGTTCGCGTTTTTTATGAATTATTTCACACGCATACTTAGTAGTTCCCACTATCTCGTTGCGCCTCGCCAAGCGCATCCGAGAAAATGTCATTGATGTTCTTCGCCCTATTGATGAGTGCCTTTTTGAGATATATTGCTTCACCTCCCGCCAGTATCATCTGCGACAGCGTTTCGATGGCGCCTTTAGTCTTTTTTGCATCACGTGAATCCGGTCTCTGAAAACGTAGTTCTTCCTCAAGTTCTCCGCGCGTTTGTGTCAATCGCTCCACTGAGCGTCGCCCGTCTGAAAAACCCGCCTCGTCGATTACTTTGGCGATAAACATCGACGTGTTGCGGCCGATTTGATCTCTAAAATTTCTAAGGATATTGAGCATCACCGCCGGATTTTTGATTATGAGTTTCCCGTCTTTTATCTCAACGAGACTCGCGTACGCCTCGTTGACGGGCTGCCCCGGCCGCTCCGGATGTTCAAGTATCTCCGCAATGTCTTCGACGGTAATGTGGTCACGAAATCCTTTGAAGCCTCCTCGAGCACGCGAATGGAGCGCTGCGCCATTGTCAATAAAGGCAACAGCCCGGTCGGCAGCCTGTGTGCCCCTGTAGCCGTAGCCATTGTCTTTGAACATCATGTTCCAGGATGCGCGGTCATATTGTTGGAGCAGAAGGTCGATAAGAAATCCTTTCTGAATATTTTCTGACGTATGCATGCGTTCGGGGAGTGCCGCAGGCCCATCTTCCCATCCCTCGAGATATTCCATGCGCATACGCAGTTCCCCGTCATGTTGAATGAGTTCCGTGTGTGGTACGCGTAATCCCGCTTGTTCAAACATTCGCGCTCCGA
>JAYSTI010000004.1:0-5648 GCA_043719805.1 Candidatus Lloydbacteria bacterium | reverse complement strand
GAGCTGACTAAAATGTCGATTCGTGGCGCCTTTTTTGATTTTTCGCATAACAACTGAATTCTAGTACAGGTGTTGCAATTGATTGTTGAACTCGGGATATAAAGTATTGCTTTCCAAATGCCTCCATGTTAGGATTTCCGCACGTATGAAAATCATTGCAGAAGTAAAGAAGCAAGGGAGCGAATCAGGTGCGGCTATCATCCGCCGTTTTACAAAGCGTGTTCAGGGCACCAAGGCACTTATGAAGGTGCGCGAGGAGCGTTACTTTAGTCGCAAAATGTCGAAACTGAAGACAAAGCGCCGCGCGCTTGTTTCGATGGGAATGCGTTTGAACTACGACCGCCTAAAAAAGCTTGGCAAGATCCCCGACAAGGTGGAGGGAACCCATGGCCGTAAATAAAACACTCGCTTCTTTTGGTATAACTCAACTCACGAAAGACAGGGTTCCCGCCCTGCCTTTTTTGCGCCTGAAAGAAAAAGTGCTCGGTAAGAGGTACAATCTTTCACTGGTCATCGTCGGTGACGCACGCGCAAAGACGCTCAATATGAAATACCGGGGGAAGGATTACACGCCAAATGTACTCTCCTTCCCCATCAACAAAGAGAACGGAGAAATTTTTTTAAACCTAAGGCAGGCGAAGCGTGAGCACCGCAAGCGGGGTGAATCCTTCGACTATTTTGTAGCGCTTCTGTTTATCCACTCCATGCTCCATTTGATTGGGAAGCAACATAGCAGTACAATGGAACATGAAGAGCAAAAGTTTCTCGCGAGCTACAGGATAAAAAATACTTTTATATCTTAGTGCGAGCGAGGCCCGCAATACTCCCTTCGCACAAAATGGCCAAACGCATCATTTCAGGAATAGACATCGGCACACACACTGTTCGTGTGGTAATTGCCGAGCAAGCAGAAGGGAGCGGATTGCCGCACATTCTCGGTGTGGGCAAAGCAGAATCACGCGGACTTCGACATGGATATATCATTAGTATTGCTGACGCGGTAAAAGGCGTTCGTGCCGCAGTCGAAGAAGCAGAGCAATCTGCCGGGGTGCGCATTCGCGAAGCGTATATTTCTATCGGCGGTGTCGGACTTGAAGGAGCTCAGTGTACGGGGGCAGCAATCATTTCTCGTGCTGATTCCGAAATCACTGAGGCCGATGTTGAGCGCGCGCATCACGCATGTGAACTAAGCATGGTGAACGCGGCAAACAAAAAGATACTGCATATCATCCCCATCGAATACGCGATTGATGGGAAAAAAATATACGGGAGACCCGCAGGGATGAAAGGACTGAAGCTCGAGGCAAAATGTCTCATTGTCACTTGCCTCGAACAGCATCTGGGCGACCTCATCCGCGCAGTGGAGGAGGCAGGGATAGAGCCCATCGACGCATGCGCCTCCCCTATTGCCGCATCTTTTGTTGCGCTCACCAAGGCGCAACGCATGGCGGGGGTCATACTCGTGAACATCGGAGCGGAAACTATTTCTATTGTTGTCCACGAGGAGGGCATTCCTATTTCGCTTGAGGTCTTCCCTATCGGCTCAACCGACATCACCAACGACATTGCACTCGGTCTCAAGATCCCGCTCGAAGAGGCGGAGCTTATAAAGATTGGAAAAAAGGCGCACGAATTTCCAAAAAAGAAACTGAATGACATTATCCTCTCTCGTCTCGAGGACATGTTCAGCCTTGTCATTGCGCATTTGAAAAAAATCGGGAAACACGAACTCTTGCCGGCCGGTATCGTCCTCACTGGCGGTGGCTCAGGTATCGAGACAATAGAGGACTTTGCTCGTGCGGCGATGCATCTCCCCTCAACGATTCCCGCGAGCACAATTGATTTCACCAATAACCCAAAAAACAAAAAACAAATTAAGGACACTTCCTGGTTTGTCGCATACGGTCTCGCGATTTGGGGAGCAACCAACGACCGACCTTCGCACGCTATGGGCGGAAATTTTTTGGGCAACCTGAAATCAACACTTGGTAATCTCTTAAAGCAGTTGATGCCGTAGCATCACCAAGAAATGAATTAATAAAAAACCGTCGTGACGGTTTTCCGTACGACGGCTATCAGGGGTTGAGAACCTTCACTTCGAACGCATCAATGAACTCTATCGCAGTGGAATCTTTCATTTCACCGACAAGCACGCCGATGTTGAGTGCATGGCGAACCTGGTCGTCATAGTCGAGACCAATCTGATCACCGAAACCAAACAGCGTGTTGAACGCCGCATTCGCGACTGCGGTTGCATCGCCCCACGCAGCACGAATCGCGTCGCAATCTTTCTCACTGAGACTCAGCGGCATTTTGCAGCTCCTTCAGGTTGTTGATTCAAAGATCAGATGTCGTGGTCCAAGTCGGCGCGATGCGAACGCAATTCATGCTTCGCATCGGAACCCAGATGCTTTTCGACGTCCACGCCACGATGACACTTCGGGCAGCCGACAGTGAAAACGGACTAGTCGTAGGCCTCGTCCTGGGGCTCGTAGCCGGCAGGCATGTGCTTCTTGGAATGCCCCACCTCTACGGGCTCGAACGAGAACTCGGTTCGGCAATGCCCGCACGTCGCAACGCAGCCTTCTTTCAAAATCTTCGCCATGGCGATTCTCCTTGAGATAGTTGGAACAAATTTCATTTTCACCATATCATTTATTGTGACAATGTCAATATACAATTGATCCTTGGTTAATCGCTCTTTTTTTTGCTATAATCTTGGGTATTATCGAGTAATTCGACACGGGAGGAGCCGTGCATTAATACGTTATTATCATGCCCAAAGTTAATCCGGAGATAGAAGCTTTTGCCCGCATCAAAGTGGTCGGTATCGGTGGTTCAGGAAGAAACGCAGTCAATCACATGATGCGCTCAAAGGTGAGCGGTGTGGAGTTCATCGTTGCAAACACCGATGCACAAGATTTGCACAACTCTCTCGCTACCAAGAAAATTCATATTGGAAAAAATCTTACACGCGGACTCGGTACAGGAATGAATCCCGAGCTCGGCAAGCGCGCTGCAGAAGAAACAAAAGAAGAAATTCAAGAAGCACTCAAGGGTGCAGACATGGTCTTCATTGCAAGCGGCATGGGCGGCGGCACGGGCACGGGAGCATCCCCTGTTTTTGCGCGCACGGCACGCGAACTAAATGCGCTCACTATCGGCGTCGTCACAAAACCTTTTTTCTTCGAGGGCGCGCAGCGTATGTTCCTCGCCGACAAAGGTCTCGAAGCGCTCGAGGCTGAGGTAGATGCACTCATCGTCATTCCCAACGACAAACTCCTCAACAACTCCAAAGACACCACAGTGCTGAATGCATTCGCACAGTGCGACGAAGTCCTTCGCCAGGCGGTCGAGGGCATCTCAGACCTCATCACCACTCCTGGTCTTATCAATGTCGACTTTGCCGACATCAAAGCGGTCATGGCTGATGCGGGAACGGCACTTATGGGTATCGGCATCGCATCCGGCGAGAATCGCGCTGTAGAGGCGGCACGTATTGCCATCAATTCTCCCCTCCTCGATGTATCTATCAACGGCGCACGAGGCGTACTCTTCGCAATTGCCGGAGGTGAGGACATGACGATGAACGAGATTCAGGAGGCAGCTAAGGTCATCACCGAATCAGTCGACGCAAATGCGCGCGTTATCTTTGGCGCAATCATCGACGCAAAATTGCGTAAGGGTGAGCTCAAGATTACCGTCATTGCCTCAGGATTTCCCGAGACAGGCCGAAGCCAGAAGAAGCCACAAATGTCACAAGAAAAACAAACCGAAACCAAAGTCGAAGAGAAGGACGACGACGAAACATTGTTCGGGCAGAAAGAAGAAAAATTTACCGATATGGTCCGCAAAGACAAAGGCGGTGCAGAGCGAGCAATCTTCAACACGATTCCCGAAGAGAAGCAGCGCGTTGTATCAGTGAAGCATGACGAAGTCCAGCCAAAATTTGAGGCTCCGGATGAAGAGGATGATGATCTTGGAGTTATTCCTTCTTTCCTCCGTCGCTCCAAGCTTCGCTAGTAAATTTTGCGAACTGCATTGTTGACTGCGGCGAACAGTTCGGAGAACTTATAAGAGTAAGTCCTCTCGAACATGCTCTTCTTGTCGCCTCGCATTTCATCAAAATTTACAAGCGAAGTATCGCTAATGTTGCAATTATTTTTATTTTTAAACACATCTTTATGTACGATTTAGTTATCATAGGAGGGGGACCTGGTGGAGTGGCGGCCGGAGTGTATGCGGCACGCAAGAGACTTAAAACGCTTTTTATTACGTTCGATTGGGGCGGCCAGTCGATCGTATCAGAAGGGATACAAAATTGGATTGGTACCATCAACATCCCTGGAGCAAAGCTTGCAGAAGACCTGAAGGCGCACCTAGAAGCATACAAATCTGACATCGTGGACATTAAGGAGCACGAGTTGGTGACAAAAATTGAAAAATCGGACGAAGGATTTACCGTTATGACTGAAGCGGGTGGAGCATACAAAACGAAAACCGTTCTTGTTACGTCGGGTTCCAAGCGTCGCAAACTCGAAATTCCCGGAGCAGCCGAGTTCGAGAATAAGGGTATCACCTATTGCGCCTCATGCGATGGCCCACTCTTTAGCGGAAAGGATGTCGTTGTAATTGGTGGGGGAAATGCCGGATTTGAAACAGCAGCACAATTGCTTGCGTACACCAAGAGCGTCACATTACTGCAACGAGGTGAGGAGTATCGCGCAGACCCGGTGACCGTACAAAAGGTACTCGCAAATCCAAAGATGCGGGGCATCACCAACACAGAGCTTATCGAGGTCAAGGGAGACAAGTTCGTCACCACGATGGTCTACAAGGACCTTTCCGATGGACAACTGAAAGAGATTCCCTGCGGAGGAGTATTCGTTGAAGTTGGACTTGTTCCAGCCACAGACTACATCAATGGTCTTGTTGAGCTCAACAAATATGGGCAAGTAGTTACCGACCCTCGCACGCAGCAGACAAAGACGCCCGGCGTCTGGGCTGCGGGAGACTGCACTGACGGACTGTATCACCAAAATAACATCGCCGTCGGGGACGCGGTACGTGCTTTGGAGGACATTTACATGCATCTGCACACAAAGTAGTAGTGCTTTCACAAATGGCGAACTTCGTCGTTTCGGGGCCCCAGTGACTCGGTCTACATTTATGAATATGTCTTCCTTGTCACTATCCCCAAGCCTCGAAATCGACCCAAGATTTCATCGAGTCCGCGAGTACTGAAATCTGGAAGTACTCTCTGTGGTGCATCCATCTGTGAAATCCCCAAGATGCTCGAATCTCACTACAAATTTGGGATATAAAAACTGCCCGCAATCGCGGGCAGTGTGCTTTCATTATTCTTTCTCGAGCTCCTTGCGCAAGTCATCTTGCTTTTGCATTTTCGGAAGCATGTATGCCTTGAATGCTTCAAGCATTTCCTCGGCCGCCTGATACAGCGCGGGTTTCGCCTCTTTGATCGGGAGACGAACCGGCGGATTCGCCATGGGGCCGGCGGAATTCACATGCCCACTCAATCCACACTCAGTGAGCGACTCGCGAGGCTTGACCCCCGGGTATGCGAACTTGATATCAAGCCCAACCCCCACGCACTGCACGGGAACCCAATCAGCTTGATTGCCGATGAG
>JAYSTI010000030.1:0-1486 GCA_043719805.1 Candidatus Lloydbacteria bacterium | reverse complement strand
CCACCACCAACGAGCGATGCGGGATTTTTCGTTGCAATGAGGTAATCCTGTGGACTTGTTGAAATGACGTTCCCTTGAGGCGATATGACCGCATCATTCACGCGCGTAAGTTCCTTAATACCACCCATGACACTTGCACCGTAGTTTTTGACCGACTGCAAGACATTGAGTTCCTTAATCGCATTGATGAGTTTCGTAACCCAGTTGAACGCATTGGACAGTAGGTCAATAGTTCCGTTGATAGCTCCCGCAAATACTTTCGTGAGAAATGTGGCAAGGTCAGTAACAACCTTGAGTACCTCGATGAATACGATAGCGAGAAACTTAACTGCTTCGATGAGTATGTAGAACGCCATGACAAGAATCGTGCCTGCTACTTTTGAAAGCGCGATGAGGAACGGTTGAAGTGGCTCAAGTGATTCCCATAACGCACGAAGCGAAGGAAGTAACTGTTGCTCGAATACGACCCATACTGCCTCCCATGCTTCCTTGAGTACCGTGATAAGTCCCGTTTGCATGTCGAACGTTTGCATCAACTTAACAAACCAATCGTCGAGTCCTTTGAGTTGCTCGATGAAGGCGGGGAGTTGCCTCGCCCAGTCTGCAAAGAGTTGAACGAGTGGCTGAACTTTATCTAAAATCATTTGAAGCATTGGCGCGAGAGATTCACCGATGGATTGCTTGATATTGTTGAACTGCTCCGAGAGGATGCGACCCTGTCCCTCGAATGTTTTTGATGCCTTCAGCGCACTATCTGATGTTTTGTCATTCATTATCTTGAGTGCGTCGAGAGCCGTCGTTCCTTCTGCGACTTCGATGCCAAACTCCTTGAGTACCTTTGTCGCTCCCGAGTGAACCTTCAAGACCGCTTGTGCGGATTCCTCGAGTCCACGTCCCGAGTATGCCGATAAGTCCATTGCGAGTTGCAAGTCCCTTTGTGCCTGTGCGACATCGTTTGATGAAGCATAGAGTTTCGAGAAAGCGACCGACGCTGATTCATCATCAAAGCCGAGCTTGAGTGCCGATTCTCCTGCCTTTGTCATTTCAATACTTAATGCCGAGAGTGCGTCCTTTGTATTTTTCGTACCTTTCGTGAGCGCGGAAAGTTGGTTTTCATTGAGTCCTTTGATGGCGTTCTCCAAGTTATTCGATGCCTGAACCATGTCTTTCTGCGCGTCAGCCATCTCTTTCAAAGAAGATACCGCGATTGCCGACATACCCGCAAACACCGCCGTACCAACGACAGCAAGCCCCTTGAGAGCAGTTCCAAGCCCGCCGAGGTTTGAGGAAAAGCCTTTCAGTGTTGCTGATGCTTTATCTTCTGCTTCGATGAGTACGCCTACTTTTGCTGTTTCTGCCATATCAATGTTTTTTAGCTTGGTTCTCCGCGATTTGCGAGTCAATCTTCATCTTTTCTCGTATGAGTTCGATGAACCATGTCGGTTGTTCAATGTACTGTTGATATGTCCATCCGAACGTTTCACAC
>JAYSTI010000029.1:0-10658 GCA_043719805.1 Candidatus Lloydbacteria bacterium | reverse complement strand
CACCGGTGGAATTGCGACGCCTTACTTTAAGGCCAACAATTTCGCTTTCGCCTACGCTTAAGTAGACGGCGCGAAGCGGGAGTACGCCTGATAGGCCCATCCTTCGTGTCATATTTTCAGGATAAGAATCGTAGCACCCGAATACGATAACGAAAACCAAGGGAGTAGTGCTCGTAGTGTTTTGTTTGCCTAGCCTCTACGACATGAAATCAATGAGACAACCTACGCACGTAGACCTTTACACTCTTCTCTGCTGGACGCGGGTTCGCCCCCCGCCATCTCCACAATTATTAAAAAACACCCTTCGTGGTGTTTTTTAATAATTGTGGAGATGAGAAAGTGCCCTGCGGCACTTTCGTGCGGGGGCGAAAGGCACAGTCATGTTTTTCAGCAGAAAAACGGACGAGCCGGGGTCGCGAGCGACCTAAATTTCTCACGAACAAAGTGAGTGTAGAAATTGGGAGTGCCCTTTCGGTACACTTAGATTTTTGTGAACGACTTTGTCTTTTTGAGCGCAGCGAATTAGAAACAAGAAGAGTCCTTGTGGTGCAAGGCGAAACAAAAAGCACAGCGATTCGTGACCACCCCACCTCACTGCGCGTGGCCAGCAGGCAACCGAACTGTTATTGGCTTTTTGAGTTCGATCACTTTTAATTCCCTATTAATCATAAAACCGTTCATTTTTTCAAGATCACTTTTTGTAACTCGATAACAATTAATTCTTCTGATCTTTTCGCTTTCTCTGACACTTGAAATACATGTTCTTTATTTGCAATGATCAACTCCGTCGCTCTTTTCACTTTCTCTCCGGCTTCAAAAATAAGCTCGTTATTTGCAATGACTAACTCTGCCATTATTTTGGCGTTATCTTCTTCTAATTTAAGAATTAGAATCTTTGAATTATCGTCATTGGTTACCATTTATATACTATATTACACCTACCCCCCCCCCGCCCCACCCACAATGCCCACGAGAAAGGCTCAGGTCGAATTAGTGCTGTGCTTACAGAATGATATACTTACTTTCGACTGACTATATGTAGCGGGTATTATCTTTCGTGATTTTGGGTTCGATCGATGCGCACCGGGGACTGACCTATCGGTGGAAGCCTCAGCTCACGAAGCTTATAAGTGAACTGCTCGGTGAATTCGGTCGCATAACAATAATCCCCATAGGTTGCACCATCGATGATTCCGACAGAGCGAATAGTTCGGGATGCCACTGTTTTTTCGTCCGCGACAAATACTCTTGCATCCCCAGTGAACGGGGAGTCCAGCTGAAACGCTTCATCGAGTAAGTTGTTTACATAATTAAAAGGGGTACTCAGTAATACCTCTCCTGTACAGTCCGTCGTAGTAAATGAGCCAAGCAATAGTGGAAAACTGTACGCCGGGGCATTTTTGGGATTGATAATCTTTACTATCGCACCGGAAATGTACGACTCATAGAACGGGTCGCCTCCCGTGCTCATATCATGAACACTTACCAATGTCCCATAATTTGTGCCATCAAGCGCAACAACGCTGAGACGGGGTCCTGATTCTCCTCTTTCTCCTTTCTCCCCTTTTTCACCCTTGAAGCCCAGGGCAACTACGCGGTCTCGCTTACAGTCCTCGTTCTTGGTATATCAGGGAATCACGAAGCGCACCTCACCAGTCTCCTTCAGGCACGCGCTCAGCAAATTTCCACTCGCATAAGCAAGTGCTCCTGCCACTAGCCCAACAAATGCGATAGACGAGACGACTGTCAATGCAAGCTTTTTATGTTTCATATAGTGGTTTTACTCAACAAGTAATGACACCAGATTATTCCTCGGGAATATTTCCGCAAGACCCTACACCGTACTTGCTTCCAGCTATACGCTAAGCTGCCGTAATAAAAAAACCGCTCGCCCACAATGGGGAGAGCGGTGTTGAACGAATGCTGTATGCCTAGTGCAGAACGACCTTCCGAAGGGCTCGGATGGAACGTTCATCGATCAGTGTCCCGTGCATCGCAGTCAAGACGCGATCACGAAGTGAGAGCTCAAAGAACCAGATTGCGAGCGTTTGTCCGTCCCACTTGGTGAAGTCCCAGTAGCGGACATTGCGCTTTGACGCTTTTTCACCCTCATCACGCTCAGACACAACCGCAGCATACGGGACCGTGAGTCCCCCGCTGCGCTCATATCCTTCGTAGTCGGCCCCATCGTCTAGATCAAAAGCAGTCTTCGCGAGCCAGTCGGCGCGCTTGAAGCCGATGATGCAATCTGCTTCCGACATCTGAAGCTCGTCTCCGGTCGGATCTTCCGCCCACATGTACTGCGACAAGATGACGTTGTGCGTCACCTTCCCCGATGCCTGATCCTTCTCTGGAATCATGCGTAGGTAGCGATATTTGCCACCATCACCTTCGGTGCAATCGAGATTGTCTACAAGCGTGTACTCGAAGAAACTCATATCAACGCCATTCAGGATTCTCCTGAACGTGTCGATATTCGTCACCACGTAGCGATTCGCGGCATCGAGCAAGACTACCTCGCCGGACACAAGCTGGAGCGGATTACTCCTGTCTTCCTGCTTGATTGCTTGCACGATTGGAGTGACCACCGAGGCGATCGATGGGGGCATTTTTTTCTCCCCCAAAAATCGCGCCTTGAGTACGTCCCAGTTGGTCGGCATTACTTGGCCTCCCTGCGAAGCCAGACGAAGGCGGCGCCACCAATGAGAACTAACAGGAGGGTGGTCCAGATAATCCAGTGCGATCCACCACTTGCAGCGGGTGGCACAGAGGCAACGGGCGTTTGAGTCACGGGCACGTTCGTCGTTGCACTTTGTGCCGCGGCGAGTTCGGCCTGTGCTTCTGCCGCTTGCTGCCGTGCGATCTGTGTCGCGTTCTGTGCATACATCAAGTCTTCATTGCCGGCGAGCTGCGGCGGGACGTACGAGCTGTCACGTGTAAGCTGCTGCCGCTCGAGACTTTGCACCTCGCGCCGCAGCTCTGCATTGCTGAAGAGGAGCTCCTGATAGCGGGAGCTGTCCATCTGGTATTGATGGTTATACATCCAGCGCGCCTGCTCATGAGTACTCAAGCTTGACCACACACTCCAGATAGCCGCGCCGGCAAAAATGTCGGCATATGGGCTCCGGAAACGGTATGAATCGCGATATCGTGCACGCAGTGCGGCTTCACGAGCATCAGCCCTAGCTCGACGCTCGTATCGCTCGTTGTTTGCACGCAATGCGCGATTCGATTCCTCGAGTCGGCGAATGCGTTCGGTATCCGTGACACTTTGGCCCGCGGATGGTGCCGCCCCACGTGAACTTGCCTGTGCTCGCGCAATGGCAGCATCGGATTCACGCTTGGCTTGTGCCGCGGCGAGACGTTCAGTTTCCGCCTTTTTCATTGTCGCTTGCTGATCCTGCGCCTTCTGTGCCTGAGCTGCTGCGTTATCGAAACTCGGCTTCCCTTGTGCTGCAGGTGCGCCACTCGAAGGTGGTGAGGTCACCTTTCCTGACGAATCAGGAACTGTGGTCTTCGCCAACGGTGGTGGGGCCCCCCTTGCGGCAGGGCCCGCCTCGAGCGTCGGCTTGGAAGCAGGCGCTGTCTTCGCGGTGGGCGGAACGGCTAGTGCAGCTTTTGCCGGTGCCGGTGCAGCTTTTTGTGCGGGGGGCGCGGCCTTTTGTGCTGGTGCCGACTTTGAGGGAGGTGCCTCCCGGGCGAACATCGCCTGAGAGGACACCAGAAGTGCACATGCGACCATTATGGTCGTGAGGAAACGTTTGTTCATCAATTTCTCCTTGTCTGTGGTTGAGTGAGGATGGTGAACGTCACCATCCTCGGGGCTGGTTGATTTAGAGCTGCGCCCTGATACTTCCTTGCATCTTCTCGGCGATATCCGCAAGGTCCTTCTGGCCTTGTTCCAGACTCGCCTTGTTCTGTTCGTCCATCTCCCTCACGATGCGCTGTGTCTCGATCATGAAGTCGGCCATATTGCCGAGCGTCTCGATCTGGCTCACAACGGCAACCTCGGCCTTCTTGCCGGCAATTGCCACATCGCGATGGAGCGAGCCTGCTTGCGCAGAAATCCTCTTGGACATTTCTCCCATGTCTGCGGCGCGCTGCTGTTTGTCCTGCGTACCAAAGAGAATTGCACAATCAAGTGCCGCCTCTATGAGACGAGGCAGATCACGCTGGAGACTGCCCGTCAGTATCCTGATACCACCCTCGACAACGTCCTGCATCCCTTGAATGCGTGGCGTGGTCAGGAGAGCAAGCTCGACGATCCATGCCTCCGTTTCCAGGAGCGTGATCGCAAATGCATCGATACGCTTTCTGCGTTGCAAGAGCTTCATGATCTCTGCGGGATTTCCCAGCACTTCCTGATCGACCTTTGCGATTTCATACTCGGCAACCGCACTTGCGTAACGACGTTGCCCGGCGATGACACAGAGCGTCTGTGCGCGAATGTTCGCGTCCACTGCTTTGGCACTGATGCCGAGCGTTGCGAGCGAACCGAGCTCTGTCCTGCGCTGCGTCTTGATGTCGGCCTCGAGATCGTTGAATATCTCTTCTAGCCTTGCGTTGCGCTTGTGGTCGAGTTCAACGGTCGCGATTGCCTTGCCGATGCCGAGCACTTCGATTTTTTGCACGCCCTCTTTGGCACGCTGCCAAAGAGTCTTGTGCGGCTCGGGCCTCCGGAGCGTATCGTCAGTCGTGGTCAGTTGACCGGCACGAGTCTTGAGCTCGTCGATGATCGTCACGCCCTCAGTCAGCTTGAGCAACAGGTCGCCGGCACCTCCCAAGTTGCGCACTGCACCGTAGTCACGATGCAATACTTTCAACTTTGCGGTGAGATCCGACGACGACGCTTCACCGAAGGCCATGATTGACATGACATCGTCGAAGTTGAGTGCCGCTTCTGTCCGCTTGATCACTTCGACATCAGCTGCGGTGAGCCTGACGGTGAAAAGCGGCTTTTGGAATTTCGGATTGATTTCAATCGGCGTCAGCTGGCTCATCACTGCGACAAGCGCTCCATTCGCCGTACCGTTGTCATCGATCACAGAAACAGCATTGCTTACTGCGCTCTGGGTTTCTTCTTCGACGATGAGGTCAGGCATGGCGATGGTCGGTTGAATCTTGACGTCTGTCTGTGTGGTCATGTAGTTCTCCTGTGTTGCGGGGTTGGGTGTGAGTGGGAAATCAGCGTTTTGCATATTCAACAGCAGTGACGCTGGAGACTTTTGCATTGAGAATCGCGACATCGCGTAAGTCGTTCTCCTGGCATTTCGCCAAAAACTCTTCGGCGAGCACGCGCCTCAATTCAAGCAACGTTTTCCGTGACTCCGCACACTCGGGTGAGTCGGGAGCCGCGGAAAGCAGCGCGACATACGTACCGGCGATCTTGACCGCATTCGGTGCGTAGTAGTCGATGAAATCGCGCACGACGAGAACGTCACGCGGATCTTGCTCGAAATCCTGATAGAGCACTTGCATGCCCGAATGGATCTCGGCGAGTAGCATCGCTGAGGCCTGTGTCGGCGCAGCGCGTACACACGCGAGCATTTGAGGCAAAAGCTCGTTTCCTTGAGCCGTCGCTTTCGCAACGGCAGTACGAAGTTCGGGTGTTACGCCGGACGCGGAATCTGACATGAGAAGTTCCTTGGTTGATGACCGAAAAACACACTTTTTAGCTATACAGCGTATCAAAGTGCACACACGTTCCGAGCGCACGTTATCACTTTTTATCGATACTGTCAACACCTTCTTGGTCCAAGATTGACAGTAGTTAATTTTCATAGCATTATGCTTTTTAGCCGCACATTACAAGGAAGAGTTTTGAAAAAATCATCACATTGGACTATCCTGGTTATCGCAATCGCGCTAGCCATACTTCCTGCTTGTGGAAAGAAGCCCGACGTTGAGGCATCTCCATGGGCGACGACACAAACGGAGGCAGTCCCCGCTCGCGGATCCAAAAGTGACTGCCCGTACACCTTTGCAAGCTGGAATATTGCCAACCTCGGAAAGCACAACACAAACGAACAATTTGCTGTCATGGCGAAAGTTCTCCGAAATGCCGACATCGTTGCTGTTCAGGAAGTGACCGCACGCAAGGGATTTGGCGCGAAGGCTGTAGCCGCACTTGCTGATGAACTTTCGCGTACCGGTGCTACATGGGACTACATCGTAAGCGATGCGACAGAGCCCAGTAGCAGCGGAGTGGAACGCTACGCATTTCTCTTCAAGAAAAACGTCGTGTCAATCAATCGCAATGACGCGCATCTTGTCGCGGAGCTCCAAGAGTCAATTGACCGAGAGCCATTCACGCTCACTTTTCACCTGAAGGGTGGCGCAGACTTGCGTGTCTTTACGATACACACCGTACCGACCGCAAAAGGTCCGATGCGTGAAATCATTGCTCTTTCCGTCGCAAAGGAAGTTCGGAGTGCAGTGCGAGCCATTGTTGCTGGTGACTTCAACCTCGGGCCTAACGGTACCGACCAACCGTTTGCTGAGGCGGGGTATGCCGGGAACATTCGGGAGCACACATCGCTAAGGCGCGTGCTGCATGGGGATGGAAAATATCTACTCACGCAGTACGACAACATCTATGCGAAGGGTGTGCACGTATGTACATCTGGAGTGATTGACTTCGTCAGCACACACTTCTTCCCCGTTACCGAAGAATCCCTCACTCGTGCGCGCGGAGTGAGTGATCACCTTCCCGTATTCATCACGTTCAAATAGCTCCAGACCACCACAAATAACCGCCTGAGGTTCAGGCGGTTTTTATTTGCAAAATATTTCATCGTCTCTTCCGCCCAACTCGGTGTCTTCATCGTCGTCCCCATCCTGAAGTCCATCTTCGTGCCAAGGCTAGTGTCCGTTTCCAACAAACAGGAAGTCAAAACCAAGAAGCCCGCAAAGGCCGAGTGACCAACATCGACCAAGCCCCGCAAAAAAGCCCCGCGCTTTACCTGTGGGGCTTTTTTTATTCACTCCTGAGACAAATCCTCAACAAGTGAAAGCTCTCCTGTTTGTTGGTCGAGTCGGAGCTTCTTCGCTTCGTCTATTCCATCAGGACTCATAAGCGAAGGAAGCGAGAGTGTCATCGCCCCCGGGTCCTCGAGGTCAAAGTCTATCTTCATTACTTTTCCACGAAGCAATTTCATTCGCTCATATTCCGGAAACGCAGTACCGAGAAATGATGCTTCGTACTCATCTTGGGGATTAATTCCTGCATGCGTCACCTCGCCGTGAGTGACGGCAATATATACAGGGATTTTGCCGTGAAATTCTGCTTCGGGATCGGCGATACTTTCCAATAGTTTTTGCTTGTCGACGGCACTGAAATGTCCGAGAAACTCCCTGAACCGTACGCCGTACGTTGCCTGCAAATCTTCCTCCTCGATATTCCAATCGTGTGGTTTCTTGCCGTCAATGTATTGAACGATATTTCCTTCCCCCACAAGTGGCGCGGCGTCACCACCGCTTCTCAATATCTCTTTTGTAATCTCGTCCTGCTCAAGGACCTCAAATCCTTTTGCTCGTAGGCGCCCTTCGAGAATCTCCTGACTGCGGAGCGCCCGAGCACGCGGACTGGAATAGAAAACAAGGATGTGTTCTTTGGGGTCGAGTTGCGCGGCAATTTCTTCTGCGGTCTCTCCGACAACCTGCTCTCCTTCAATAGTAAGATCCCGGAGTCCCGGGTTCCACCTGCCTGTGTCCATGACATGCGCACGCTCAAGATACTCCGTCTCTCCGTGGCGCACCACAAAAAGCGTCAGTGCGCGAAGCTCATTCTTCCGCTCTCTCGACTCGGGAGAAAATTCCGATGAGGGAACCTCAGTTTGCGACTCATGCGCTCTTTCAGTCATGGTATTTATTGTATAGAATTCACAAACAATCTCAAGTGAAACGCCGGGACGCATAACGGCACGGGACCTTGCGGCCAATGGTGAAAAGGTACTTGCAAACTATGCGCAAAATTGAGATAACAAGGTCATGAATCTTCACGAAAAACTAGGGGCAAATGAAGAAACATTTGAGGGCGAAATAGCCGGCACTACCGAGGGAGCACCACTACCCTTCCCCGAGCAGTTTCCTGAACTTGCCGAGTATCTTACGCACGGCGAGCAGTCGTACCTGTACGACAAAATAGCGAATTCCGACAAGTTCGACGAAGAATGGAATTCCTCCGGTGTCGGCGTAAAACAGGACCTCCTCAGGGCGCGCAAAATGTGGGGCAAGATGAAGGTGGAAGGGGGGGGCATTCACATCAGCACTCGAGACATGGATATACGAGTCGGTTGCCGACCCCGAACATGTCATTAGTTCACATGAACGATACAACATGCTCCGTACCTACGACTCCCTCAACGCACCGGGAGCAAAAGAATTTTATGCAAGCATTCTACCCCACCCCGCCATTTGGAATGCCTACGACAGAAGCACGAGTCATTTTGTCCTTAGCGCACTCGAAAAATTCCGGGACGCCTCGGTTGCACCGGTAATCATGGATCTTATCGCGAACACACTTTCGGTTGCCTATATACGCGCCGACAATGCGGAAGAAGACGCGAAGGAAATCGCGCGGTACTTTGTGCGGACCGCAGGAGCACGGGCAGTAGAAATGCTCGAGTCGTATGCCGAGGAAAATACTACCTTCGCAGGATATTGGCAGGGTATGGGCATCACACTTGAGGCGCAAAAACAAAAAGACAAAATGTCGCCTCATGAAATAGTGGAGCCACAGGATACGGAATTTGACCTGCACGGAGAAGAACTCTATCTGGTGGCGCTCAAGGCGCAACTCGCGGAGGCAATAGAAGTGGGCGACAAATTCCCCACTGCAGGAGACTCGGACGGAGGCTGGTCTCCTTCTCCCCATGACCCGTACGATGACGGATATGACAATTTCAATGATAACAACGACGATGACACCCCGCGCGCAAGAAGGACAAAAAGTGATTCGGAGCGTATGCGTTATCAAAAAAAGACAACGAACTTCTATGGCAGGTTCCTTCCGAGTGCTGAGCACCCCGTGCCACTCACGGAGAAAAATACCATTGAGGCAGTTTACGGGATGCTCACGAATCCAAATTACAAAGGTGAGGAAGGATATCTCAATATTCTTTCTGGGGTTGCCGAGGATGGGGAGATAGTCGACGCGCTCCCTCATGAAATGAGTGTGGAAGAATTCGAGCAAGTACTTTCTACATGTTTCGCGCGCGCAGAATTACTTGCGTTCACCGATGACCGCCTCGATGCCGCGGCGGACCTCGTCCACCAACTCAGGAGTTTTGTCGAACTCACCAATGTGAGTGACCATGAGATGGAAGCTGAACCAAGGCCGGCAGTGCGGAGAGTGAGGAGGGCTACACCGCTAGGCGAACTTCCAGGCCAAAATTATCAAAATGAGGGGGCGACGTCTTTGGGCGCGCTGCTCCGACAGAAGCTTGATATGGAGAATACGAATTCAGTAGACGCGGAACACTTATCGAATACACATGTGAACCGCCATTGGACACGAAAGCTGAACGACCTGCTCGTAGACATAGAGCGACGGATGGGAAACGAGAGGAGAATGGAGGGAAAGCCCGCAGACGACAAACTCCCCCAGTCTGCTGATCCCTTCTTCGTCTACCATGAGGGATTCAAAAAAATGCGCCGCGTTCCTGCGTTCACCGAGCTTCTGACCGAAAAAATACGGCACATTGCCGCTCTCAGGCTCGCCAACCCGACAAACCATGAATACCACGTGCGCATGCAGGGAGAATTCAAAAAACAGACCGACCTCTATCGCGCGGTCGAAGAGCAAGACGTACCCGTTTATTGGGAGGCGCAGGAAAATCTTGACGAGGCGGGAGCCAACCGACTTGCGGTCTTCGGTCGCGATGGAAAATACCTGTTCACCGCACTTAAGGCTGACAACTTCGGCACCGACAAACGCACTCTCAAGTACGTGCTTGTCACCCGAAACATCAAGGAAAGTGAATCGCGTGAGACCATCGCGCGGTATCTTTCGCAACAGGGTGTAGACCTCGACTTTCACTTCGTCGACACCGGGTATCGCGGCTCTATCCCCGAGCTCGCAATAGAGTCACTCGCATCCGCGGGTGGTATCGAAATACCATCAGAGGAGGTAGACGAGCGCATAAAACTGCTCTCCTCGAGCACGATGGGACGACAGGCTCTGGGGGCACGACATGCCCGAAGGACACGGCAGGATGTGGTGCATGTTATCGAAGGTCGTCCGCTCCCCATTGAGTCTCCATCAAACTACGAGATAACCGAGGACGGGAAATTGGTCCCAGAAGAACAGACGACGGATATTTCCACGCAACTTTCCGCCTGGGTCGTCGAGCATGCCGTCATGCGTAACTTTGCTCCGCGCTTCGACGAAGGCCCGCGAAGGAAGCATCACGAAAGTGAGATGAGGGGTTACGCGTTTCTCGAGCGCTTCCATGGTGGGAGTGTCGTCTCAACGCATCCGATGGAGCTCTGGCAAGGCCCTAAGGGAGAAAAAATATTACTGAAAGGTGGGCCGGAGCACACGCAACGTGCAGACTACGTCGGAGCGCGAATGTTTGAACAAGCGGGATTACGCGTACCACACACGGAACTCATTCAACATGACGGGGAACTGCGTATGCGCATGGAATATCTCGAGG
>JAYSTI010000028.1:0-1564 GCA_043719805.1 Candidatus Lloydbacteria bacterium | reverse complement strand
CGCCAAACGGAGCGAGGAGATTGAGTGCTTGATAGGTGCGCTCATTGACGTCCCCGACCGACAGTTCGGTGTCAACGACGTAACTCACCTTTGGTTTTTCTTTTTTAGAAACTAGCGCGTGTGCTGCAATAAGTTTGTCTTCCAACGTATGAATATTGTCTTGTGTCACGGAAAAACCACCTGAAAACTCATGTCCGCCCATGTTTACAAAGACGCCTTCTCCAACTGCGCACATGAGCTCGACGAGATTCACCCTACCGTCAGAGCGACACGACCCCTTTATGTCGTTTGTTCCTTCTTTCCCCCATGCAAAAGTCGGGCGGTCAAATTCTTCAGCAATTTTGTTTGCAACAATGCCAACCACGCCGACGCGCCAGTGGGGATTACCAATCACAATGACCTCACGAATAATACGCTCGCGTAAATGATGTTTCGCTTCTTTTACCATTCGTGCAACCTCCCTCTTACGTTCATCATTTAAATTTCCCAAAAACTTTGAGCGCTCTTTTGCAAAGGACTCGTCATCGGTCGCAAGCAATTCGAATGCACGAAGCGGAACGTCCATGCGCGACGCCGCATTGATGCGCGGACCGATAGTGAACCCGACGTCCTCTTCAGTAAGTTGTGCCTGAAGCGTGCCGGCCTCGCGTAAGAGCGCCTGAATACCAGGGCGCGGAGACATACGCAATACCTTGAGTCCGTAATATGCGAGCATGCGATTCTCCTTCTGCAACGGCACCATGTCAGCGATAGTGGAGAGCCCCGCCATGTCCAAAAGCCATTTTTCCCAACCCGGAGCGATGTGCGAAAAATTTCCGCGCAGAAGAATTGCTTGCGCAAGTTTAAACGCGACCCCTGCGCCACACAGCATATCATCGGGATACGTGTCATCTGCCTGCTTGGAATTAAGAATCGCGTAAGCAGGGGGAAGCACGGATTGCGGAAGATGATGGTCTGTCACAATCACGTCGACGCCGAGTGCATTCGCAAGCGCCACCTCCTCGACATCCGTGATGCCGCAATCGACGGTGACGACGAGTGCTACGCCTTCTTTTGCGAACTGCGTCACCGCATCCTCGTTCAAGCCATATCCCTCTAGGTGGCGATGGGGAATATAATTTTGAAAATTCTTGTACCCGATCTTTTTGAACAGGTCGTGTAATATTACCGACCCGGGAATGCCGTCGCAATCGTAATCTCCAAAAATAACAATTTTTTCCTCATTCTTCATTGCGAGGAGAATGCGGAGAACTGCACGCTCCATATTGAGAATCAGAAACGGGTCATTGCCGTCGCGGTCGTAATCGGGCGCAAGAAACCGCAATTTCTCTTCAGGATCGAGAACACCCCTCTTCTCCAGAAGCAGATTGGTGAGCGGATGCATGCCGGAAAGGTCTTTCATAACACGCATAGTAGCATTTGAAGTGCGGAAACCCCAACGAGCGCTATCCTACCTAATCATGACAATATATAATAAGTACATAACAGCTTATTCATCCACAATGTCATTATTTGGACCAGTGAGGCCGAACGGGATTACGAAGGAAGAGTTGCGATTTATTCG
>JAYSTI010000027.1:0-32438 GCA_043719805.1 Candidatus Lloydbacteria bacterium | reverse complement strand
TTCTTAACACGCGTCCGAGGAAGCGACATGGTGGCAAAACGCCACTCGAGGTATTATTCGAATGTACAGGTGTTGCAATTACTTATTGAATTCAGCCTTATGCTCGCCGACGAGGGAGTACTCACGCGAACCGTGTGGGGGCTTTCTGCAGAACAAAAGAATACACCAGTTTTTCGCGACATCGGGCAGCAGCGCTATCTTTCCGCGCTCCGCACCGGCGGTATCGACGAGGCGGAAATGACAAAAGTAGTTTTTAAAACAGACCCGTATTTCTTGGTATCGAAACTTGCCATGGACGCAGCCAAGCAGGGATTCCGTTTACAGATAGAGAAGGGCAACATTCCCACTGCAACAAAAATTAAGACAATCATGAAATTGGGAGATGATTGCGCACTACCGGAGGTCACAGCTGGGGCCGGAGTCGAGGAGTCTAAAATTTAAGCAAGAATGTGGCACACGCTCTCTGTCATGCAAGAGAGTGTGTTGTGGGAATAAAAAAGCCGCAACAACAAAGAGACCCTTGTCCCTTTGTTGTTGCGGTGGCTGACCGACTAGTCCGCATCACTGAATGACGTGCAGCACGCAAAGCAAAAGTAGCCACCTCTATGTCCGTAGCCAACCCGGTCTGAGCGCCCGCGATTTTCGCAGTCCTCGTTCGGGCAGGACGGGAATTCTTGAAATATACTATCTAAGTGCAGGTAAGTGTACGCCTCACTTTCCATTTTGTGCGAAAGCCCTCCGTCACCGGTCTCGCTCCAGACTGTTTCTGCCACGCGTTCAGCAATATGGCCGGCACGCACTACGGGGTCGTTTGTGTGGTGGAGCGGCATTATTTGCTCCTGTTTTCCGTAAGCTGAAAATCTCCATCGTCCAAATTAGCATGACATTAAACTTTGTCAACCATTGTCTCTTTCTTTCGAGAAGTGTGGATTGAAGGCTTTCCGTGTGCTGCCCTAAAATGTTATAATTTTCACATGTTTTCAGCACCAGATAAGAATATTGAGCAACTCGGAATAATCGACAACATGCAGATTGCTGATTTTGGTGCCGGCTCGGGGGCGTACACCATTGCCGCAGCAAAAGCTATGCATGGGACAGGGAAGGTATACGCCATTGATATACAGAAAGACCTGCTCACGAGTCTCGAAAACACCTGCAAAGATCAGCATGTCAGCAACGTCTCATTCATTTGGGGAAACATCGAGCTTCAAAACGGCACAAAACTACGCGATGGCTCGTGCGACCTTGTCATTGTCTCAAATGCTCTCTTTCAGGCTCCTGACAAAAGAGGAATAATTGATGAGGCGCGCCGCGTGCTCCACAATGAAGCGCGGTTATTGATCATCGACTGGACCGCCTCATTCAACAACATGGGCCCTACTGCAGAGCAGGTATTTTCTGAAATGGAAGCTCGCAAACTCGTCGAGTCCTTTAATTTTACTTTCGAAAAGACGATTAACGCGGGAAATTTCCATTACGGGCTCGTGTTTCGAAAAGGTGTTTTTCTCGCTAGTACCGCAAGGTAAGTATCCGGCGTCATATGAAATTTCAAACGATCATCCTTATATTTTTTGGTTCCATGGCTGTCGTTGCGCTTCTCGTGTTTGCAAGTATCCCCGAAAAAGGCAAAGACGTCGCAAGCACCGGACAGGGCAATGTTGAAATTTGGGGCACTTTCCCGAGCAATCAAGCACTCGAGGAGATGATTAAAAACTTTAATGGTAACAACAAAAAAGTTTTTAGTATTTCTTATACATATCACGACCCAAAGAATTTTGACAGTGATATCGTCGAAGCGCTTGCAAGCGGAAGGGGGCCTGACATTCTTTTGTTGCCGGACGATCTTGTTCTGAGGCATTCCGACAAAATAGAGACGATTCCCTACACTTCAATATCCCCGGCAGTATTCTCATCGAGTTTTATTCAGGCGGCAGAGATATATATGCGCGACGACGGCTACGTCGCACTTCCTTTCGCAATCGATCCATTGGTCATGTACTGGAATCGTGATATTTTCACCAATGCGTCCATCACTGCGCCGCCAAAGTATTGGGACGAATTTTTGACCATTACGCCGAAATTAACAAAACGCGACCCGCGGACTTCTGATTTGATTCAAAGCGCGATTTCATTCGGAGAATATGTCAATGTCACACACGCAAAAGACGTGCTTGCCTTACTTTTTCTTCAGGTGGGAAACCCGATAGTAAAGATGAAGGCGTCAAAGCCAAGGAGTACCGTCGCCGCATTTGGGGCCCAGGGGTATGTCGCAGATCAGGACGTCGTATCGGCACTTCGTTTTTTCATGGACTTTTCAAATCCCCTTAAGAGTATTTTCACGTGGAGTCGCGCAAGAGGGGAGTCTCGCGATGAATTCATTAACGGGAATCTTGGAGTGTATTTTGATTACGCGAGCGCCTACAAAGAAATAACATTAAAAAATCCTCATCTCAATTTTGCCGTCACGCAGGTCCCGGGGCCGCGCGGCACCAGTGCCGAGCTGACTTTTGCCAAAGTGCACGGGCTCACAGTGCTGAAGAGTTCCAAAAACAAAAATACCGCCTTCATTGCCGTTCAAAAACTTCTGCTTGATCTTGATTCCGCAAAGAATTTTGCAACTGCATACAGTCTCCCTCCCGTGCGCCGGGACCTGCTTGCGGTACCTCCGACAGATGCAGCAATGGAGGTGTTTTATAATGCCGCAATCCGCGCCCGTACGTGGCTCGACCCAAAACCGGAAGTTTCAGGCAAAGCATTTCAGACAATGGTTGAGTCGGTTTCCTCTGGAAGGAATGACGCTGCGACGGCGGTCAAACAATTACAATCTGAGCTTGATGCTGCCTTGGCTAATTATTAAACTATATTTATGCACCAATATAAAACTATTTTTGGTCGGTTCGTGTCCTCGCTTGCTATTGGGCTTATGCTCCTTGTCGCTCCCATGCCGGTCATGGCTGCGGCACCGTCCACAATAATTCCCTGCGGATTCGATCTCAATGGCGACAAGATAATTAAAGACGCTGCTCCGCCCGCCACTCAAGCCAGTCCTCACGAAGAATGTTACTTCAATGACGTCGTGGCGCTCGCTCAGAATGTGATTAATTTTCTTATCTTCAATATTGCAGCCCCGTTAGGTGCGGTCATGTTTGCGTATGCGGGGTATCTTTATGTCACCAACGCCGGCAATGAAGGTCAGGTCAAGCAAGCACACGATATATTCCTGAATGTTTTTTGGGGGCTTATTGTCGCGCTTGGTGCATGGGTGACGGTGAACTTCGTCCTTGAATTTTTCCTCGGCGCAGGCTCAGGTTTTAATTTCCTAGGACCGTAATGCGCAATGCTTATATGAAACAACACCTCACACAGGCAGTCCTAACGACCACACTCGTTTTTCTCGTCGGCACGCAAGTTGCTTCCGCTGCGGGAACTTATATAAACCCTATTACCTATGGTGGAATATCTACTATTCCTGACTTACTTTTGGCAATCGTCGACCTCATCTTTCTTGTTGGCGTGCCGATAATTGTCATATTTATTATTTATTCCGGATTTCTTTTTGTCACCGCGGGGGACAACGATGCGCAAATAACCAAAGCGCGTACCACCCTCAAGTGGACGCTATTGGGCGCACTCGTACTCTTGGGAGCCAAAGCGATTGCCGCAGCCGTGCAGGCAACTATTTCTTCTTTGTAATGATTTTATAAATATGAATAAAAAACTATTCTCTCTATTTGTTTCAGGCACGTTGGCTATCCCAACGGTATCCTCCGCGGCCCTCGCGTGGGAAACACTTAGTAACCCAACCACGAGAACTGGGACAACGCTCATGGAATTTATCTATTGGATAATCAGCATGCTACAACTCATCGGCGTCCCGATACTTGTCTGCTGCATTGTTTATGCGGGATTTCTCATGGTGACCGCAGGGGGGAACGAAGAGCAAATAACGAAGTCAAAACAATGGATAGCATGGACGCTTGTCGGTGCACTCATTGTTCTCGGTGCGAAGGCCATTGCCGGTATGGCCTGCGGCACCGCATTCTTATTTGATGCTACTATTGTCTGCCCATAATAATATGAAAAAAATCATCTTCGCCCTGCTTGTGTTCAGTGCCCCGCTCGTTGCGGTAGCTGCCGCGCCGACCAATTTTAAAGAATTTGTTGAGCTACTTTTGAAGATATTGCAAAATGCCATTGCGATACTTATGGCAGCACTTATCGTAGGGATAACCTATGGTGTTGCGCTCTATATGCTGAACTCGGACAACGAAAAAAAGCGTGAAGAAATTAAGGGCTACCTCCTTTGGGCCGTCATCGGCATTGCCGTGGTGATGGGGATGTGGGGCCTTGTTGGTATCATTAATTCTACTGTATTTGGAGGTGCTGTCGGTATCCCATTTATTAAGGCTCCCACATAATCGCACATATTACCCCCATGAGATCCATAAAAAAAGTATTCGGTGTTTTGTTCGCGCTTTTCGCTGCTCCGCTCACTGTCTTGGCTCAAGTGACTGATGTTTTTGATTTACAAATATTGATATACAATATCCTCGTTGCGGTGGGTGGGTTTGCTTGGGTTGGCTCCGTCGCGTTTTTTCTTTGGGGGGTCGTCAAGTTCATTAGTAATGCAAACGATGAGACCGAACGCGAGAAAGGAAAGCAGTTCATTATCTGGGGTATTATCGCATTTGTCGTTCTTATCTCCTTGTGGGGAATAGTGCGAATTTTGCTCGTCGAAACACTCGGCATCACGCCCGGTGGAGCATTGGATTTTATCGATAAAGGCGGGGTAGTCCACTAGTTGGTGACGTACAGAAGTGTTTATTGACACAATCAAGCACTCGTGGTAAGATGGCCCCATAACATAGGGTATAGTAATCCACAGGAATCTTTTCCTGCTGGTTGTCCCCTTAGATTATGTACGTTATCATTAATGGATAGTTTAGTAGCGGTCGTAGTATCATTATTAATCGTTCATTCTTTATTTATGAAAAAACTTATTCTCGGAGTCATACTCATGAGTCCAGTGTCAGCATTTGCAGCTGTGGTCGCCACAGGTGTCACAGATGTAGTAACTGCAATTCAGTCGATTGTAACACTGCTCATCCCACTATTGATGGGACTAGCCGTCGTTGCGTTCTTCTGGGGTTTGGTCAAGTATATCGCCAATGCAAGCGACGAGGCTGCAAAGGAATCAGGAAAGACCCTCATGATCTGGGGCATGGTTGCCATCTTTGTTATGGTTGCTCTCTGGGGCATCCTCGGTTGGGTCCAGACTCAGCTTGGTCTCACTGGTACAGTCACCACGTCGACACCACCAGCGTTCGCAGTTCCAGGCGTATAAGTCGCCTCGATCAAGAAAGATCACAAAAATCCCGAGAAATTCTCGGGGTTTTTTGTTTTATGCGGGTGGTCAATTGTCGCACTGATGATATAATCAACATATGTTAAACATACTTTTTCCCAATATCGCGGAGGCGGCAGCTCCGGTGATTCCTGCCACCGTCCTCGCTTTTGTAGGCAAGATCTCGACGTTTATTTTAAATCCCCTCATTGCACTCATGTTTGGCATCGCGACTGCGTATTTTATTTACGGCGTCGTCGCCTATATCTGGAATCCAGACAATGAGGAGATGAGGGAAAAAGGTCGGCTCGGTATGATTTGGGGTATCGTCGGGATGTTTATTATGGTTGCGGTATTTGGTATAATGCGTTTTCTTATTAACACAATAGGCGGAGACATGGGTCTCATGAATTATGTATAAAAAACATTACATTGTAGGTTCACTTTTATTTTTCCCTTGGCTTGCTTCTGCTCAAACGACGGTTTTTACATTCATTACCGACATGATTGGTCTGCTGCTGTTGGCAATGCCCGCCTTGCTGGGCGCAGCTATCGCAGTATTCTTTTGGGGAGTTACAAAATTTATCTGGCATGCCGACGATGAGAAAGCCGTGCAAGAAGGGAAAATGTACCTGGTGTGGGGAATGGTGGGCATCTTTGTTATTATTGCTTTGTGGGGCATCATCGGCTTCATTCAAACGAATTTGGGATTGTCTCCGGCGGGCGGACTTGGAACTGCCCCGGCTGTCCCAACCACGATTCCGATAATATAGATTTTCGATTTGGGTAGTATATTTCGGTGCATAAAAAAACCAAGGCTTGCGCCTTGGTTTGTGCTCATTTGAGCGAAAGAACTTCAATGATTTCTGACGAACCGTATCTCCTTGATGGGTTGTGCCCCAGCGCGAAGCGATGTGTTTCGCGAATAGAGGGAAACTCGGAATGTCCTCGGGTCTAGTTCTTGTTCCAGCCGGTAGTGGCCGGCTTCTGTCCCGGTCTTCCAGTATCCGACACATTGCCACAGGATGCCCGTACGCCCCACGCCACATTCTCCACCACGAAGGTGAAGATTGGTTCCGGGGTCTTTCGAGTCGAAGACCAGCGTGATGCTGGCAACGTTCGCGACATAGCTACCGGGGAGGAGTGACACTGCCTTGCCGTGCCACGCATCCTGCGGAAGCCGGTACTCTTCGTGATTATTCACGTCACGATAGTTGGCCATCCAATTGCCCGCCTCTTCAACGGGAAGGATTGCCCGTGCCGCAACCGGAGCTACGGCACGCGTTTCCGCCACTACGCGAGGCTTAACTTCCAGAAAGGTATATCCTGCCCATCCCGCCACAATCGCGAGGGCGATGGCAAGCATGCCAATCCCACCACTTTTGGTCGTGACAGCCTTCTTCGCATCCGACTTGGTCTCCGCCACATCGGATTTCTTCTTTCGCAGCCCTAGGATACTCAGGATGGTGAGAGCGATGATCAGGTAAACGTGCCAAACGATGATGAAGTTCCAGATTGCCTCACCGTAGGGTACGTTCTTTTCAAACCATGCTTGCCACGTCTTGGCGTCGAAAGGCTTGAGGCCCGATCCTTCGGTTGGCCTTGCGTTTCCCGCGGTAGTAGTTGCGCCGGTATTGCCACCCTCAATGAGCGTCGGCGCCTTGAAGAAGTCCGGCCAGTATGTCCGCACTTCGTCGCGCGTGAGCCCCTTCACCGGGACATCGGCGCCACAGCCCTTGCCATACACCCCCATTTGCAGCTGGGTGAAGTTCTTGACACCCACACGGCACTGCATGATGGCCAAGATGTATTGCTCTTGGTTTACCCCTCGTGCATCGACGATACCCTTACTCACTTCTGCGCTCTTGTTTCTGGCGGTGTCGGTCTTCGTGACTGGAATCGTCAGATAGAACAAACCGGCGACGCCAAGTGCGATGCTAATCCAAACCAGTCCCCAGATCTTCTTTCCAATCAGATTGTCGAGATCGCTATCGACGTGGCCTGATGCCAATGCCGCGAGCGCAATCATGAGCAGGATGAGCAGCCCGAACGTTATCGCCGGACTCTTCCCGATTGGAACGAGATAGCAGAATAGGAAAAAGCAGAGAATGAAGACTAGCCCTATGCAGACACGTGCGAAATACTTCTTCGCGCTACCCGCAAGTATGCTACCCGGAACACTGCAAACAGGAAGTACAGCAGTGAATAGGTAGAGGACCGTGAACACGACCGCCGTCACAAACACCGCTGCGTGCATTTCCATCCATGAAAATCCGAGTGCAAACGCGAGCGTGGTGAACACGACCGCGAGAAGCAACAGGAGCCCTCGGACGGTGTACGCGGTACCGTACTGCATTGCACGGTGACCCGTTGCAATGATCGGCTTGTGGGCTGCGAGCAGCCCAAGTGCGACGAGCGCACGACGCCAAGTGAAGTTACCCATGATCTCTCCTTGACCCTCTTAGCGCTTATCGCCTGAAGGGGGAATGTTGACAAGTTGTGGCTCCGAGGAATCGGAGCCGCTTACGCGTTCCATACTCCTCCCGCCGTATGCTTCGACGAGAGCGGCAAGAATGATGAGGGCCACCATTCCTACCCACCACCAAGAGAATCCACCTTTCGTGCCCTTTGTCCGCCTGACGGGCTTCGTAGGAATGGGAGGCATGAACGGAATGACTCTTGCAAGCCCCCGTTCGATTGCTGTCGCGTTGTAGCCCGAGAGTGGCTGTTTCGGATCAGGGATCACGAATATGCCATTGATGAGCCGACTCGACTTTGCCTTGACCATGTCGAAGGTGATGAGCTCGATGGACTCCACCTCGAAGAATCGAGAGAGGAGTTTCTTCAGCTCCACTTGCACCTTGACGAGGACTTTGAGCGCTTCGTTGTTGCCGCCCAAGGACCCGGTGCCGCGAAGCATCTCTGCGACATCGGCGACGTTGTCGAGGTTCGCATGTACGTGTTCGGCAATACCGCGAAGGACATTGATCCGAGGATCGACGCCCGTCTTTTCAGTGCGCTTGCCTGCGGGTGCGATGACCTTGCCGTCTTTGCCAAGTTTCTCCGGAACATCGACAAAGCCTTCTTCCGGATTCATCACCATGATGGCGATGCTGAACACCTTCTGTTCGGCCTTTGTCATTTTCTTGATTACGGCAGCAACCTTGCTGCGTTCATCCGGGGCAAGCTTCTCGCTCTTCACTCCAGGGTTCGAGAACATCGACTCGAGCATTTCGCTCTCGTCCTTCATGCTGCCGCCCTTTTCTTCCCAGATGCGGATAGCAAGGGCGATGAGTGCAGAAATTGCGCTCATGACCGGTCTTCCGTCTGCATCGACATGCCGTCCGTTGCCGCCCGAATGGCCCCTCAGAGTTGCCATCAGATTTAGTCCGGCCATTGCCAGACCCGGGAGTTCGCTCTTCATGTCAGGATGTATTTTCAGTACCATGATATGGTTCCTTCTCGAAATAACTATGAAATTGTCAATCCATCCCTACCAATGATGGTAGAGATAGCGCCAGAAAATCTGTTCATATTATAGCAAAAAATAGGTGGAAAGTCAAGTAATTTTGGGAGAGGGAAATACGCTGTCGTGCGGCTAGTTTTGAAGAAGAAGAGAGGAAAAAATGGAAGGGACTAGGTCACGAGTCACAAAGTTAATTGTTTCTCAAATTTGTACAGAGGAGAGGAGTCTTGAGTCTTCCGATTTGTTTGGAATATGACTTCAATACAAGTATTGAAGATGGCCTCACGAGCACCTTTGGTCACAAATCACTAAATTTTTTGTAGCTCGGCGCACAAAAAATGTAAGTGTTCGCGACCCTACCTCGCGGTTTCGCCTACTGGCGAAACATCGCTGCGGTTCACAAATAGCACGAAACCTTCCGCATGGAAGGTTTCGTGTCTGATTTGTGCCCAGGAGAGGAGTCTTTCGCCCTACTGGCGCAGTACCCGTTTCCCATTCATTCATGATAGGAATCACTCATGAATACGGGAGAACGGCTTCAAGTCCTCTCTCGTAGGCAAAGCAGTTTGCCTACTCTGGTCACTCAAAAACCGCTTGCGCGGTTTTCTCTGTGCCCAGGAGAGGACTTGAACCTCCATCCCTCGCGGGACCAGTTCCTAAGACTGGCGTGTCTACCAATTTCACCACCTGGGCAAGGTGTAGGGGTATAGTACTGGAATTTAGATAAAATGGAAATGACATAAAAAAACCGACATCAGTCGGGCTTTTCGAAAACCTGTTTGCATTTAGGGCACTGTTTGTTCTTGAGTGGAACATCACACTTCGGACAGTACGGCCAAAGAGACAAACTTTGTCCGTCAGGTATAAATTTACAAGAAGGGCAATACCCGTTCATCAGTCGCGCCACACAGGGTGAGTCGTGGTGGTGCAGAACGTATTTGAATTTCATGGGAGATCCTTCGGAATTTTGTATCTGCGATGAGTCTATCATGTGGGGAAATAATGACAATGAGGGTGGATACTTCGCCGCCCCGCACTTTTTTTGCCACATAGACTAAATCTATTGCGAATCTATCCTAATTTGCTATGATGGCAAAGTCAGAATAACCAATGCCTTCGTAGCTCAGTTGGTAGAGCAGCTCGCTCTTAACGAGACGGTCGCAGGTTCGAATCCTGCCGGGGGCACCAATCAAAATTCAAAGAGCACCTTCGGGTGCTCTTTGTGCTTGGTGCCACCTGCGGGACATCTACGTGGCTCCCGAAAGAATTCAAAAGATTGGTGATGTTTTCGTCTGCGAAACTACCAATCACGCGCCGTGGGTGAGAAATTCCTGCAGGGGGAATCATAATGAAAAACCAAGCTGGTGTCCTTGCTTTTTTATTGTGGGCCAGGTGGGACTTGCCGATTACTTCGGCAGGTACTTTTCGATTTCGAGAACTCAATAACGAAAAGTCTCTCAAGTCCCACACACAGACAAGCCGTTGTCTGTTCTTGCCCACATGAAAATTACCTAACGGTATTCTTCATGTGGGCCAGGTGGGACTTGAACCCACACTCCTTACGGAACTCGATCTTAAGTCGAGCGCGGCTACCATTACGCCACTGGCCCATAATGCTTACAACGGAATATTTTTGAGGCGTAGACCGGAATCGGACCGGTGCATGTAGATTTTGCAGATCTATGCGTTACCACTTCGCCACTACGCCAGGAGAGGAAGAAGAAAAAATATTTCGATTGTTCTTCGACCGAACGATGGCGTGAGAAAGGATTCTCATCCCTATCACGCCATGAAATGCACTATAGCAATTACGTGCTATATTTTCCAGTTACGCCAATGAAGTGGAGCGCCCACCCACATGAGCCTATTCGGATTGTTCTCCGTCAACGATTTCCAGCAACTCCTGGATGCGTTGGCGGTTTTGCTCACCAATGTCGGGGATGAAGTGGGTGCGGGGGAGCGTGCGTATGCGGCTGTGCTTTTTGATGTGCTCTTTGAATTCCGTTGTCATGCGGTTTGCAAATATGAGCGCAGCTTTTTCCGCAGACTTGGGGAGCACTGAGAGCATGATGTCTACACGCTTTTGGTCGTCGGAAAGGATGACTCTTGTTACTGTAATGAGTGACGTGCGATTTGACGCACGTGCGAGAAAGTCTGCCGCAAGGTCTTTCAACATGAATTCTTCTCGCTGATGTTTGAGCTTACTCATATGTATTTTTTGCAAATTTCACAAATGGATGAAATTCGAGGCGCGGGGATTGCGATGAGGAAGACATATTCTTATATGTTGACCGAATCGCAGGGGTCCCCGCAACAAAGAAGTTCGTCATTTGTGGAAGTTGCATGCTATTGTTTTTTAACGATATGGTAGGGGACAAGCACATCACGTTCTGCAAGGGTGAATTTTGATTCCACCTGAAGTCCGCACTCATGTCCCTCCGGCACTTCCTTTACTTTCACTTTTTGTGATTGTAACTCTACGACTTTCCCTTCGCCGATTTCAACATCGCGTCGCATGATTTTGAACTTTGCACCATTGACCATCTTTCCGGACGTGACCGCACCGCCGACGACCTGAAGTGTTTTCTGTTGGCTGAAATAGCGGATGATACGAAATTCTCCAAGTTTCTCTTCCATTTCCACATGCGGCGCGCGTCGCAGTATCTCTTCCTCAAGCCATTCGGTCAGTTTATAGATGACATCAAACTTGTGGATGGTGACATCGGTGCGGGCAGCAAGGTCAATGGCGGGGTTGTCGGCCTTTGTGTGAAAGGCGATAACGACGGGATTGTTCGTGCCGAAAGCGAGCTTGATGTCGCTTTCGTTGATGGCGCCGACTCCTTTTTGGATAATCTTCAGAATGACACGGTCATGCTTCAGCTTGCCAATCTCAGAGACGAGTGCTTCGAGTGAACCGGCGACGTCCGCGCGGATGATGATCGGGAAAAGCACGCCGTCTGCGGGAAGTGAGTCTTTGACGACAACTTTTTTTATCTGAGCTGTTTGTGCCACAAACACCTCCGCATCTTTTTTGTTTTTGAGTGCAATAAATTCTGCGCCAACGTTAGGAACTGTGGTCCATCCTGAAAGTAGGATGGGGGATGAGAACGTTGCTGATTCAAGTGGTTTACCAAGAAAATTCTCAATTCCGCGAACGGGAGTCATCGCATCTTCAGCAACAACGAACATTCCCTTACTGAGTGTGCCGTCGGTAATGACCAGTGTCGCAATGATGCCTTTCTTTGGGTCCATTTTGGATTCAATGATGACGCCCTTTGCGGGAACTCCCGCATCTCCTTTGAGTTCATTCATTTCAGCGATGAGCAGCATCATGTCGAGCAGTTCAGGAATACCTTGTCCGGTCTTTGCGGAGATGGCGACGAACGGCACGTCTCCTCCGTACCCTTCGATGTATATTTCCGACTCTGCAAGCGTCTGCTTTGTCTTCTCGATATTTGCGTTCGGTTTATCGATCTTGTTTATGGCAACAATGAATGGCACTTTCGCTTCCATGATTGCCTTGTGAGCCTCGATTGTCTGCGTTTTTACGCCGTCTTCTGCAGAAACGACGAGTACGGCAATATCGGCGACACGTGCACCGCGCGAGCGCATGCTTTGAAAGGCCGCATGTCCCGGAGTGTCCAAAAACGTAATTTTCTTATCTCTGCCGTCGGCAGTCTTGTGTGCTACCTCATATGCAGAAATGTGCTGAGTGATACCTCCTGCCTCACCGGCGACGATATTTGTTTTTCTGATGTAGTCCAAAAGCGTCGATTTTCCGTGGTCGACGTGGCCCATGATGACCACGATAGGTGGGCGCTCATTACTTACGGTTGCTACTGTTTTTTGGGTTTTTACAGCCATATTTGGAATATGGCGATACTACCACGCATTATGCGCGGCGTCTAGGCTTTCATGGCTCAACAACAACCCATTCAGGATTTCTTCAGGTCAGTGAATCAAAACTCCTATTTCAAGACCTCCTTCTCTTCTTCGGAGAGTTCAAATTCTGATGTGCGATTTTTGACGGGCTTTGCAAAGATGCTGACTTTTTCACGAGAATAAAGCGACGAAAGCACTGCGCCGCTGCCTTCTTCGTCGAGAAATGCTGTCGCAAAGCTTTGGTTGCCACCCGAGCCTGTGCCAGCAAATGGATTAAAGCGGACCATCCGGACGCCGTGCAGCTTTTTCTTTATACGTTTATCAAGTTCACCCATTTCCTCCTCCACTGCTTTTTTGAAAACAAAAAGTTCTGCAAGGTCTTTCTGTCCTTTTGAAATAGTGCCCTCGAGTGAAGCTGCGTCTTTTCCGGCAACAAGACGGCCGATGCGTCGTTCGAGTAAGATAAGCCAAGCGACAAGGACGACAATAGCCGCGCCGAGAATCCCTATGGCGATAAGTGAGGGTGTCATTGCAAACATAATAGCGCAGCGAGGGGTATTTGCAAATATCGACCTCGCCGCCCGCTTTTCCTTTTCAATCTACGCAACAGCTTATAGAATGCCAATATGGAAAGAATATACCTCGATCACGCCGCAGCGACGCCTGTCGCAAAAGAAGTACTTGATGCAATGGCGCCATTTTGGACAGAAACATTCGGCAATCCTTCATCAATACATCGGGATGGTGTCTTGGCAAAGAATGCAATTGCGGATGCGCGAAGGTCCATCGCGGACGAACTCTCCGCGCACGCCGATGAAATAACATTTACGGGGAGTGCAACGGAGTCATGCAATCTTGCTCTCGTGGGAGCACTGCTTGCGTGGAGAGATATGCATCAGGGCCGGATTCCACACATCATTGTCTCCGCCATCGAGCATGACGCGGTGCGCGCAACTGCACGCTCCCTTCAATTAGGTGGGGCCATTCTTTCGCTTGCTCCCGTTGATAGCGATGGTATTGTCGACGTCGAGGAGCTTCTCCGGGCAATCACAAAAGATACAGTCGTCATTTCGGTCGGATATGCGAATAATGAAATTGGAGTGGTGCAACCGCTTCGTGAAATTGCGCGCACGATACGCAATTGGAAAAAAGAAGTTCGAGGAACTTCGCGCGATGTACGCGCAGAAGGGGACGACATCTACCCGCTACTCCACTCTGATGCATGCCAAGCTACAAACTATCTTGAATTAAAAGTACCGCACCTTGGCGTGGACCTCCTCACGATTAATGCAGCAAAAATTTACGGTCCGAAGGGCGTCGGTCTCCTCGTTGCAAGGCGAGGTGTTCCCATCACTCCCACCATCGTCGGAGGCGCTCAGGAGAGGAATTTGCGCGCGGGGACGGAGAATGTTCCGCTTATAGTCGGATTTGCCAAGGCACTCAGTATCGCATCAGAAAAAAGAAATGAAGAAGCAGGTCGGCTCGCATTGCTCCGAGACTATGCGTTCACCGAATTCAGGAAGCATGATGGGGTGACGATAAACGGCAGCACTACCTCCCGTCTGCCGAACAATATCAATATTTCACTTCGGGGTGTTGACCACGAATTTTTTGTACTCGCGCTTGATGCGAAAGGACTTGCCGTGTCGACAAAGAGTGCATGCAACGAGGCGGACGCAGAGCGCTCCCATGTCCTTCTTGCGCTTTGTGCGGCGGGACACACGGGGGAGCCGAGTGGGCTACGCATTACTCTTGGTCGCACTACGACAAAGAACGACATCGACACTTTGATCACTGCCATCGCAGACATCCGGAAAAACCTCGTTGTCGCTTTGGTCTAGGCACCGTATAATGCATCGCATATGTCACTTTGGCTTATAGTTTTTTGGATTATCGGAGTTACGAGCTTTACATTGCTCGGCAGTTTATATGCGCGAAGGTTTGAACGCCCCGATTTACTGATTGGATTGTATGTAGCATTCATTCTCACTGCGCAGATGCTTGCGACAAAAATCGCCATCTTTGATCTTGGCTTCGCGTCATATTCCGGACCGGCAGGAGTGCTTGTCTTTGCAGTGACGTTCCTGCTTACCGATATCGTGAATGAAAAATTCGGACGCAAGATTACGCACCGCATGATACTCATTGCCTTCTGTGCGATGGTTGCGATGTCGTTCTTCCTCTGGCTTGGAACGCAGTTTACTGCCGACCCTTTTTGGGCGTCACAAAATGATGCGGCCGCATGGGATGCATTTTTTGGCATGATTCCGCGCATCACCATCGCAAGCTGGGTTGCATTTCTCATTAGTGAGAATGCGGATGCGGTCGTCTACGATCTCTTCAAAAAAGTTACCAAAGGAAAACATTTGTGGTTGCGCAATGTCGTCTCGACTATTCCCGCACTTGCACTCGACAGCTTGATATTTGTCCCGCTTGCATTTTATGGAATACCGGGGTTTCCAATTTTTGCCGCCATCAAAGGCCAGATTATCATGAAGTGGATAGTAGGAATGATCAGTGTTCCGTTTATGTATCTCAACTACTACGTTTTGACGCACAGGAAAGAGGGCCCCGACCGCGTCGTGTGGGGGGAGACGAAGCCCGAGTAGAGCATGTTATAATTCGCCTGTCGTTATTAAATAAATAATTCATTACCATGTATACCGCAAAAGATTTTAATGCACTCATCGGGACTCCTGGGCTTAGCGATACTTTGCTCAACAATCATTTCACACTTTACGGGGGGTATGTGAAAAATACAAATACGCTTATCGAGACGCTTCGCAGCGGCAAGCACGCAGCAGGCACACCGGAGTACAACGAGCTTACGCGTCGCTTTGGCTGGGAGTGGAACGGCATGCGTCTGCACGAATTATATTTCGCGAACATGAAGAATGGAGGAGCAGCAATGGTAAAAGACGGTCCGTTACAGAAAATTATTGAATGCGTCTGGGACTCTGTCGAGAATTGGCAAAAAGATTTTGTTGCCGTTGGTGCGATGCGTGGTATCGGCTGGGCGATGCTTGTGTGCGATGTGGAAAAACAAATGGTGTATAACATCTGGGTCAATGAGCATGATGGGGGACACCTCGCCGGAGCAGTACCACTCCTCGTCATGGACGTTTTCGAGCATGCGTACATCACCGACTACGGCATCAAACGCGCAGACTACATTGCGTCGTTCATGAATGCCATCGATTGGTCGGTTGTGGAAAAAAGACTCGGGTAAGTTTCCTTCCTCACAGTGCCTTGACCAAATCAGTCCTTGTGGTAGTTTCAAAAAGGATTTTGTTCAACGACACAAGGAAATACCATGTTGCGATTCATTTGTCTCGCCACTGCATCTTTGCTAGCCATCTCGGTGCAAGCCAATGGACCCGCTGAGCAACTGCGCTCCGCCCCAGCTACACAAGTCAAAGTCGAAGTGGTCTGCAGTGACGACGGCTTCGATCAATTTTTTGCATCGTCAGAACGATTGAAGAAGGAGGGCTATATACTCGTGCGGGACGAGCGACGTTCAAAGACCATCACTGTCGTTGGTGTCGGATTCCAAATCGTTTCAATGCCACGGGGTGCGCTTGTCGTGGGTGCGGTTCCGGGTAGTACGGCAGCAAGAAGTGGACTTCGTTTCAACAGAGGCGGACTCGAGATTATCGCAGTGGACGGGCAATCAACAGACAACAAAACAACGGATGAGACGCGCGCGATGATCATGGGCCGTCAAATTCCCGGCACTTCAGTTATTGTCACATTCATGCCGAGGAATGGCGGTAGAACATTTGACCGCCAGTTCGAGCGGCAACGCTTCAGCGTTGTTCAAGAATATGGATGCAACTATTTCGCGCCTCCGAAGAAATAAGCATGAACGACCCCATCCGAGGGTCGTTTTTCTATCCTGACCGAACAATTCTCATTGTTTTAGGCTGAATAATTTTCCACACTAGATACTCGATTGTAGATACTATATACTGGTATACATGGATGAGCTCAACAACAAACAAATGATTCTCCTTACGATGCTGACCGCATTCGTGGTTTCTGTGGGCACGGGGATTGTGACCGTCGCGATGCTCGAAGAAGCGCCACCGACATTGACTCAGACTGTCAATCGCGTCGTGGAGCGCACAATCGAGCGCGTCATCACGGGTTCCAGTACTCCTGAAAAACAAATAATTCAACCGGTGACCACCATCACAAAAGAAGTGACCATCTACGCAAAAGAAGACGACCTCATTGTTGCCGCTGTAGAAAAAAATCAGCCACGAATTGCGCTTATATTCTCGACGACTCAGGCGACGGACACCCCTCCGCTTGCAAGTGGGTTTGTGGTATCACGCGACGGAGTAATAGTCGTAGACATGAAGAGCGTCTCCACAGAGTCGGGACTTCGGGAGAGTTACCGCATCACCATCGGAGATAAGTCCTACATCGCGACTCCGATGAAGCATGATGCGTTGGCGAAAACCCCTCTTGCGCTGTTGAAGATAGACGGTACGAAGCAGGGCGACGTTTTTGATGCGGTTGCATTTGGGAGGCAAGTAGACCCCAAAATAGCGCAAACGGTCATTGTGCTTGGCGGAGTGGACGGCATGGAGGTTTTCAAGGGCTCACTGGCGAAATTTCACTATGCAAAGTCTGAGAGCACAACAACACCCGCTCGCATTACCTCCATAGATACGGCCCCAAAGATTCCCGCAGAAAATGCCGGTGCACTCGTGGTCAATCTCGATGCACAAGCAGTAGGAATCGTTGTGAGCGCAGAGACCGGTACAAATTTAGTGATATACCCGGCATCACGCATCCTTGATCTCGTTACCGCAGTTTCAACAGTTACAGGCCAATCGGCAACCGGAAAACCGGACCAAAATAGCACCGCGAGCGCCTCATAATATTGACAAATATAGTAATTATTGTATCATGTCGATTACAAGAATCATGTAGCCGTGAACATCTATGCCACCATTCAACAATTTCACCACTAAAGCGAGGGATGCAATCAGGCGGGCGCACGAGCTTGCAATAGAGCGCGGGCAGACACACGTCACCCCAGTGCACCTTTTGGCCGGCCTCGTTCTACAGGACGAGAGCATGGTGCTTTCGATACTTGAAAAGCTCGATATCGATCCCGTCATCATGACCGAAACCATCATCGAGTCACTTGAGGATGGCAATCAGCCCGGCAGTCAGACCGCAGCTTCCTATCAACTATATTTGACCCCGGAGCTTGCCCAGACACTTGAGGCTTCGCAGGGCGTCGCAAAAGAGTTGAACGACCAATTTATTTCAACAGAACATCTTTTTCTCTCACTCATGAATGTTCCTTCTGGAGCAAAAGAAATCATTTCGCGTTTCCGCATCGACAAGGAGAACGTACTACGTGTGCTCTATGAGTTGCGTGATAGTGGCAATGGCGACGTTGAAGGGCCAAAGAAAATGCGCGCTATTGGAAAGTACACACGCTCCCTCACCAAACTCGCAAAGGAAGACAAGCTCGATCCTGTCGTCGGCCGCGACGAAGAAATCAGTCGCATCATTCAAATACTTTCACGACGCACAAAAAATAATCCCATTCTTATCGGCGAGGCGGGCACAGGCAAGACCGCCGCCGTCGAAGGGCTCGCACAACGCATTGCAAAAGGAGACATTCCCGAATTTTTGCGCGACAAAGAGCTGGTTTCGCTTGACCTCGGATTGCTCATTGCCGGCACAAAGTATCGCGGAGAATTCGAAGAGCGTCTGAAGGCCATCATGAAGGAGATAGAGAGGTCGGAGGGGAAGATTATTCTCTTCATCGACGAAATCCACACCATCGTCGGCGCCGGTGCAGCAGAGGGTGCCATGGACGCTTCAAACATGCTGAAGCCCGCACTCGCCCGTGGTGAACTTCGCGCAATCGGCGCGACAACGCTGAAGGAGTACCAAAAATATATTGAAAAAGACCCCGCACTTACGCGCCGTTTCCAGCCGGTGTATATTAACGAGCCTTCCATCGAAGATGCGGTGGCTATTTTGCGCGGACTCAAAGAAAAATATGAGATTTTTCACGGCGTGAAGATTACCGATGACTCCATCTTGGCGGCGGTCAATCTTTCAAGTCGCTACATTTCAGATCGTTTCTTGCCCGACAAGGCCGTTGACCTCATCGATGAGGCAGCGTCGTCACTCCGCATTGAGTTGGAAAATAAGCCGACTATTCTTGAGCAGACTCATCGCAAAATAATGCGTTTGGAAATTGAAAACGAAGCATTGAAGCAGGAGAGTGAGGGCACTGCGGGCAAAAAGGCCAAGGACCGCATGAAGATCATCAGCAAAGAGATTGCCGACCTCAGGGAGGAGACGCGCGAGTTCGAGCTGAAGTGGATGAATGAAAAAGAACTTGTTTTGGCGTTGCGCAATATCAAGAAAGAGCTCGAAACATTTCGCCTCGAGGCCGAGAACGCAGAACTGCGGAGCGACCTCGCGAAGGCTGCAGAAATTCGTTATGGAAAAATTCCCGCACTCGAAAAGTCAGTTGTCGAAAAAACTGCAAAATTAAAGAAGCTCCAAAGCTCACGTCGCATTCTGCACGAAGAGGTTACTGAGTCAGATATTGCAAAGGTCGTTTCGAAGTGGACCGGCGTGCCACTCTCGCGCATGCTTGAAGAGGAGGCATCGAAGCTAAATCGTATTGAGGACGAACTTCGCCGTCGCGTGGTGGGGCAAGACGCCGCCATTCAGAAGATTGCCGATGCCATCAAGCGCTCACGAGTCGGCATCGCAGACCCGGGTCGCCCTATCGGTTCATTCCTTTTCTTGGGGCCGACTGGTGTCGGAAAAACCGAGCTAACAAAAGCCCTTACGGGATTTCTTTTTGATGATGAAAAGGCAATGATACGCGTCGACATGTCCGAGTATATGGAGAAGTTTGCCGTCTCAAAACTCATTGGAGCTCCTCCCGGTTATGTTGGCTACGAAGAGTCGGGTAATCTCACCGAGCAGGTTCGCCATCGCCCTTACTCGGTCATTCTTTTTGACGAAATTGAGAAGGCGCATCCTGAGGTCTTCAATATCCTCCTTCAGGTGCTCGACGATGGACGACTTACCGACTCTAAGGGTCGCGTGGTCAACTTCAAAAACACCGTTATCGTCATGACGTCCAATATCGGAAGTGAATTCATTGACAAGATGCAGTCCATCGGTTTTGGTAATGCAAACGACGCCGAGGAATACACACAGACCAAGGAGAAGGTCATGCTGCGACTCAAGGATTATTTCCGTCCTGAGTTCCTGAATCGTCTCGACGACATTGTCATGTTCGACATACTTTCACCGGACGCACTCAAGAACATCGTCACAATTCAGGTAGAAAAACTTCGTGAACGATTGCTCACAAAAGAAATCAAGCTGGTTATTTCAAACGATGCGCTCGCATATCTCGCTAAAGTGGGCTACAACCCGCAATACGGCGCACGGCCGCTTCGCCGCTTGATTCAGGACAAGATTCTCACACCGGTTGCCTCCGCAATCATCAAGGAGCGCATGATGGCGGGTGGATTGGTCACCGTCGGCATGAAGGGCGAAGAGATTGATATCAGAGTAGACAAAAAGAGGGAAGCTGTGCGCTCAAAAGTACGACTGAAGGAAAAAATCAGAGTGTGAGGAAAATAAATACCGAGCTCATGCAGTCGGAAATGCGTCCCTGAATTTACTCGCAAACTCGGTGGCGGTCATTCTGATGAGAATGTCGTCATCCTGAGCTGATTCGAGCGGGTAGCTCCAAAATTTCCCATCTTCAGTGTATCCCTCGGGATCAATATATATTACCTTGAGCCCTCTTTCCCGCGCAGATCTTTGGATACGTCTCCGGTCTGCGTGAGCCCCAATTATTAAAAGTGATTTCGCCCTTGCGTCAAAGTCTATATTGGGAATAATATTTACCTCAGCGTACTGGCGTACATATCGCTCCTTAAGCCCGACGAGTGACGATAGTCCGTCAAAGTTATTTGTGATGATGTCACCGACAAGCAGGCCTCTGTCTGCGAGTTCTTTCAAGAGGTGAAAAAAATCATTTGGTTCTGCGGCAATAGAGCTGAGATAGGGTAATGAGGAGCGCACAAAGAATCCCTCCGGATCCGACAAAAGATCGGTCGGCAGTGCGTCATGTTCCGGTGACATAACAAACTTGTGTGTTGTCGGATCTGAAACACAATAAATGCGATGGAGATAGTGCAATGGCGGAATACCCAGTTCTATTGACGGCCCGCATCCGAGCTCAACCTGCATGGGGAAATACTCTTTCAACTCTTTCAGGTCAGAAATAATACGAGGATTCCCTCGGGTATCTTTTTGTCGAATACCGGTATCTAGAACATCCCATGGGTGCGATTTCCGGTCCTTGGGTACATTTGTATATTTTGAGTTAAAAATCACATCGAGAAGTTTATAGTTCTCGGGGAATTTACGTCCCGCCCTATCATCCGATGGGTACGTGGCCGGCTCTGCGATGGTAAAAATGAGATCCCCCCTCATAAAGACTATTCCATCAGACGAGGACACATTATTTTTTTCAATCCATCCGCCACGCACGAGCGCCTGATGGATTTGCTTACGATAGTTCTCGATTTCAGTTTCCGGAAATGCAAGCGAGAGCCAAAGGTAGGGTGCAGCTAATTCGAATATATATTCACCATCACGGCTTACTACATCGTACTGGTCGTAAAAGTGAAGCATCCTCCGTCGCATATCGACGGGTGATGTCCATTCGGAAAGTTCAGCATTGCGCTCGTCCTGAGTTCTCCTCCAGATGCTTTCAAAAACCGCACGGTCATTTGCAACGAATTGACGCTGCCACTTTTGGAAATGTTCCGACGTGAGACCAGATTTGATGACGAGGGGTAGTTTCATGCGCTTTAATTTGATGATAGTTTATCACATTCATTGAGTCCTTTGGAGTGGGATTATAAGAATAATTGGACTAGGACAGGAATTTTTTTCCTCATGAGAATTGTACAGGTTTCGTATTTCACAGACGAAATATACTCAACCCTTTCGAATCCCGCCGGAAGCCATGCAGATGGCTTCCTTCCTGCGCACTATACGCAAAACCGACCTGGCAGGTCGGTTTTTACTTTGGTGCGTAGGGCAGGATTCTCGGCTACCGCCGATGGTTGATTTCGATTCAATAATCAGGACTCTTCCCCTACGAGGACAGTATACCTTTGCGGTTTATTCAGAATAGGAATTCCTCATAAACATCGCAAAGCTTTTCGAGTCCTGCCGGAAGTGCCATTGGGCAATTCCTTTGACGCACAAATGTAAAAACCGCCCTAAGAGCAGTTTTTACATTTGTGCGTCGAGCAGGACTCGAACCTGCGGAGCCCAATGGGCGGGAGATTTACAGTCTCCTGGAATAGCCGCTATCCGATCGACGCATATGTTCCTAAATAATTCCTATACCGCAGCTTGTGCTTTGGATTCGCGGGTGTAATTTCGCAAAAAAATCTTTCAATCTCAGGAATTCTCGTGATGTACACTTTGTGTGAACTAATCGCCGATGGATGGTATCGTAGTATCTTCAGCATCTTTTGTAAAGAGGTGAGCAGTGGTAAAGAATAATTCGTCAGCGAAATTTGTGTACCATGTCGTAATTTGTAAATAGAACCGTCCGTGTCAAAAAACCCTCGCAGAAATCTCTTCATGTACTCGTCACGTTCAAATATCCACATCGGTACATCGACTTGAGCCAGCACTTTGTTGCGCACGAGACCTTCTTCAAAGAGGAATTTTGCTGCCATTGTCGACCCAAGGCAAACATCTGTATATCCCGTTTTGCGAATGGTGACCTTCGGAGTTCCTCCGAAAACTCGCCGAATAAGTACTTGCACGTATTTTGCATATGATAGCTCCTTCGTCCCCAGTGTTACCCAGATTTGATAGCGAGTAATACTCCCGTCGCCCAAAAGTATGCCGAGTAGTTCAGCAAAATCCCCTGAATGGCTAGGAAGCACAATGTCACTACGCATATTGTTTGCATGAGATTTTTTGTTCCTGCAGGTTTCTATGCCGAGTCGTTTTAGTCGGTCATATACTGTTTGATATGATCCAAGATTAAGGATTGATGCAATCTCTGAAATCGTTTTATTTTGCAAAACATATAGGCCGAAAAGTTCTTTGCGAAATTTTTCTTCCTCTGATTTTGTCCACCTTCGTGCCATGCGCAAAGTATATCATAGTTGTCGTTGACCGCTCTGCCATTATGTGTGTACTTTGTGTTATTATGGATACATGAATAGTCACGGACATTTACGTACTTGGATCGAAATCAACACGAAGGCGATGGCGAAAAACTATCGCTTATTTCGAAAGCTCATCGGCAAGAAGGCGATGATGATGGCAGTGGTGAAGTCGAACGCCTACGGTCACAACATTCATGAGTTTGCGCCGGAGATGGCGCGTCTTGGAGTTGATTGGCTTGGCGTAGATTCCATCACCGAAGCAATCGCGCTCCGCAAAAACGGCGTGAAGACCCCGATACTCGTTTTAGGATTTACCCTACCCTCACGCTACGATGAGGCAAGAAAACACAGCATCAGCATTACCATGTCGTCCTTCGCGCAAATAAAAGAAGCCGTCAAATTGAAATCCTCGAAAACGCCACTTCGCATTCATGTGAAAGTGGACACTGGCATGCATCGCCAGGGTTTCCAGCTCCACGATTCAAAAAAACTTCTGAGTGAACTTGCGCGAACACCTTTGGGAATATTTCGCGTCGAAGGACTGTATACGCATTTTGCCGAAGCAAAGAATCCGAGGAATGGCGACGTCACAAAGCGGCAGATAGCAGAATATGAAAAATGGACGGCACTATTTTACGAAGCGGGTCACGACCCAATTTGCCACGCCGCTGCAACGGGAGGTGCGATGCTTTACCCGCATGCGCATTTCGATATGGTGCGCATCGGAATCGGTTGTTACGGACTCTGGCCTTCAGATGAGGCGAAGTATCATCTGTCGCGGGCAGTCACCCTTCACCCCGTTCTTTCGTGGAAGGCAGTGGTAAGCGAGGTAAAAGAAGTCAAAAAAGGTGAACGCGTGGGATATGATTCAACCGCGATGTTGCGCCGAGATTCAATCCTCGCCGTTATTCCGGTCGGATATTGGCATGGGATTCCTCGATTGCTTTCGAGCAAGGGTCGGGTACTCGTCAGAGGTAAAAGTGCCGGTATCGTCGGGCGAGTCTCAATGGACATGGTTGTCGTCGACGTGACTGATATTAAAAATGTGTCGATGGGAGACGAAGTTGTATTGATAGGCAAGCAGGGGAAAGAGGCGATAGAAGCCCACGAAATCGCCCAATATGCCGCTACGACGCATTATGAGGTGGTCACCCGCCTCAACCCGCTCATCAAGCGATTTTATCGATAGAATTGGCGAAGACTGAAAATTTTAAAGTATTGGCATATTCTGTATAGGTGGTAGTTTTGTAAGCGGTCATCAATGTTCGTTTTCACGGGAGCTTGCCATGCGCAACATTTCCAAGACTCTGGACACACTGGCCTTCTTCACTGCCACAGCCGTTTCGGCACGGTACATCAATCCCGACGAAGCACGGTTGCTCCTCAGCATGAAGGCTGATGACGCCCTGCTCGTCACCCCCGGCGTCACGGCCATGGGCACCCAGGTGGTCGAGGACGCCGACGGCGTCAGCATCGTCCGCTGCATGGTGCTCTCGGTGCACCAGCTTGAATTCCGTGGTTACGAGAACTGGAATGTCACAGCGCGACTCCTCAGCGACTCATCGGCACAGGGCGCCTGCAGGACGGGCTTGACCCTGATTCACGGCAGCGCATTTGTTCCGAAGCGCACCGTCTACTCGGTGCTCGACATGCCGCTGAAGAAGAAGTAGGTTTTCCGAAATGCGACGGGGTGGGCAGACCACCCCGTTTTTTAATATCCAGTAGACCATTGAACGTTATTTTATTTACATTTTTGAAGCGACTTGCCATTTTCTGGGGTATTTGGTAACCTGCACACACCTAATAAGACCCATATGTCACAAGATAATCTCATACAGTTAAAACACAAGGAAACCGGCGAGGTCTATTGGACCAGCAAGAACAAGAAGCTTGTTACCCGCAAGATCGAACTCAAGAAATACAGCGCAAAATTGCGCAAGCGAGTTGTCTTCAAGGAGGCAAAGAAGTAAACCACCAATTGGTGGTTTCTTTTTTTGATTGAAGCATTGCACATTGCGTGCTATATTCTCCAATACAGGGCCTATAGTTTAGTGGTAGAACTCTTCTCTCCAAAAGAAGCGGTCGGGGTTCGATTCCTCGTGGGCCCGCAATAAAATCGCCGTGCGATTTTATGGTGGCCCAAGAAAGTGCCCTGCGGCACTTTAGTCGAGGAATCGAAGGGCTTTGCGTTATTTAGGAAGAATTCCTATTCAGAGTAAACCGCAAAGGCGTACTGCGGCTGTAAGCCGAGATCTCCTCGTGGGCCCGTCAACTCGTGCTAGGTTATCGCGCTCGGGATTAATTAAAACAATATGGCAACATACGACGCAATGACATCTGACAATAAGTGCGTTTTCTGCCAAATAGTAGCGGGTAAGATAGTGACACCTGGTATCTTTTGGGAAGACGCAGAATTCCAGGCATTTCTTTCAATTGACCCAAACACTGAAGGTTTTACTTGCGTGATACCGAAAAAACATTTTGGGAGTGATGTGTTAAAAATGCCTAATGACGTTTTGCAAAGATTTATCATTGCATCCAAGACCGTCGCACAGATACTTGAAAATTACTATGAAGACGTCGGGCGGGTTGGCGTACTCATGGAAGGTACTGGTATTGACCATGCTCATATTAAGCTCGTTCCTATGCATGGGACTCCTCAGCTAAAGCAGGGAATTTGGAAGCAGTACTTAAGTGACAAGGAGTTTTGGTTTGAAAACTACAAAGGGTGGATCTGCTCGGGTGGAGGCCCTTTGGCAGACACTCAGAAACTCAAAACACTCGCGCAAAATCTCAAGAAATTACAGAACAAGTAGGAGTTTGGTACGCTCGAGACGCGTCGATTGCATGAAAAAATTAACATGTTGAATTTATGAAGCACATCTCTTATTCGGCCGCACTTTTGTGCGCATACCCTCTGGTCTCCATGGCACACGGAAAATATATGCTCGATGAGAAAATAGCGACGATATGGGGAAACCCGATCGCTCTTCTCGGTATCGCAATCGCGTCCGGATTGTTCATTGGCGGCATAATATTTATCGTTCGCCGTAACAACATTGTCGCGCTAAAAGTTGGAGTAACAATAGGCATGCTCATGTTTCTTGTCCTCTTCGTTCTCTCTGGCAAACCTCTGGCTCAAACTTCGGCACCAATGCCAGGAGCGATGCTTGCGGGCGCGATTGCAACGGTCTACAAATCTCCGACCTGCGGTTGTTGTGGTGGATATATCGAAGAGTTGAAGCGGCAAGGAGCGAGTGTGGATGTTCAAGTGGTGAGCGATGCGGATCTCGCGAAAATAAAAATAGAGCACAACATTGCTCCGGAGCTTCACAGTTGCCACACATCGATTATTGACGGCTATGTTGTCGAGGGGCATGTTCCGATTGAAGCGGTGGCAAAACTTCGCACAGAGTTGCCGGATATTAAGGGCATCGCACTTCCTGGCATGCCCAGTGGGACACCGGGCATGCCAGGACCGAAATTCGGTTCGTATGAGGTGCAATCGCTTGACGGCAAGGAATTTATGAAGATATAACAGCACGATCATTTTGCTCAACCACTGCGCAGCCCTCGTGCTCGAGACGCGTCGAGTCAGCATGCTGGAATATACCTATTCGACCTTGCTGGGCTTGGTCGTGAAAAGTTCGAGCACGAGATGGCCCGCAAGCAAAAACCGCGCGAGCGTTTCTTTTGTGGGCCCAAGGAAGTGCCCTGCGGCGACTAATTTTTCCTAGCGGTACTCCGCTTTAGAAAAATGAAGTACTCACTGTGGTGCACTTCCGAGAGGAGTCGAAGGGTGAGCTCTGCAAGAGCGCAAGGACGGAGCGCGACGGCGCGAGTCGGGGCCGCAGAAATTTTCAGCAGAAAATTATCTGTGGCTTGCGTTATTTACGAAGCATTCATATGCTGAGTATGTCGCAAATGCACACTGACCGTGTAACGGTCGATCTCCTTGCGGGAGACGGAACGATGCCGAGTCAGCAGACGAGGCCGTGAGAGGGGTGAGCATTGGGATGGGACCCAATGCGCAAGACCTTTTGAGGCCTCTTCCGAGAAGTCCAAGAGGTGTCAGCTCCTGTAAGGAGGCGGAAATTTCCGAGCGACCTAAATTTCTTCGAGCATAGCGAGGTAGAAATTGGAAGTACTCTTGTGGTGCGACGACGAGGAAATTATCCGTGACCGCAAAAAATCGATAGTATGTGTTAAACTAAGATTACACCGTCAGATAGAGCTTAACCGCGAAAGGTTCGAGCAGAAGACGTCCGCCATGAAAACAGCAAGAATCATCAGCGCGCTTATCGTTGGAACAGTGTTTTTCGGTATGTTTCTCTATGGAATTAGTGGGCGAGGCGACAAGGTGGCTTCGCCGCAACAGACGCCAGTACAGTCAATGCCATAATCTACTTTAAAAAACATGAAAGTATTTAAGACATTAGTATTCGGATTAAGCATCTTGCTCACATTTCCCTCCATTGTTCTTGCACATGGATCTGACGAGGTCGGAAGGGTCGAGGTTGGTGCGCACGTAATCATTGTCGATTCAATTATTAAAACACTCACTTCCGGAGCCGCACAGCGACTCAATATTGAAGTGGAAAAGAAAGACTCAACCTCAACTGAAGCGAAAAGAGCCGACTATACCGAAGTCTGGATACGTATCACCGGGCCAAACGATGAATTTCTTTTTTCAGGCAATATTCACCGGACGGATATCGGGTTTGTCACCGGTTTCACCTACTTTTTTGCTAATCCGGGCGATTATGAATTGACGATGCGGTTTCTCAACAGTGGGGTCGTTGTTGCGGAAGGGTCTATAGCAGTTCCGGTCGCACAGGGCGTCGGGGTGACACATGGTCAAATCAAAGATAGCGGCAACTTGGATTTAATCTCCATAATGGTTGGGGGCATAGCCGGATTGTTCATCGGATCGGTAATCATGTGGCGAATGGGGCGACGAAGCTGATGGGAAAAAGGTGAAGCCTAGTTCCGTGTTCTCGTCTAATCTACAAATAAAAACTGCCCCTTAGGCAGTTAATGTGTGCTGTGTGCATTGTTGTACGGCAGGACCACCGCCCAATACTTCCAATGCGGCTCGAGCCACCAGGAATGAAATTGGAGGTGCACCCTCCCCTCGAAGCCTATCTCTATGAGATGGTGGTCGAGTACTGTGCGAAGAAACGAGCGCCCTGGCTCCGGCAGATTTGGGTCATAAGGGTCAACGCCGGTAGAGAGCATGACCATTCTCCCGATGCCGTCATCAGTCGGAATGACCCGCTCATAGGCGAGAGAAAAACCCTTTTGATAGTCACGGAGAGGGGTGTGGAATACCTCCTGAGAATCTACGAGCAGGGTAAGCCCCCGCTTTGTTTTTTTGAAACTAAGTTTTCTGCCATTGAGTTTTTCACTCACTTTGACGTTGCCGCCCATCGAGCCGACCAATCGGATGTGCAGAGAATCAGCCGGGTAATTGTCGAGGCACGCTTTTAGGTTTTTCATGTCCAAGCGTTTGGGCATCCAATATTGTTCCATGAGATAACCATCCATGTTTGCATGCAAAGAAACTTGTCTCTGTGTACTCTAGCAACCCGCGTGGTTATTGCAAGGAATACAAAGCACTCGAAACTCGTCAAGAATACACACAAATTGTAACCATTCAGTGAATAGGGCATGGGACGCAACGACAAAACCAGCCACAGCCGAAGAACAACTCAAAGTTTGCACAAAGTATGGATTATAAATTAAAGTAATGCTATTATTTGCACAGGGAACTTGGTATTATTTGCAATCAAGTAACCGTGAGCATATCTAGAATGTGTTTGGTCTTGCAATCACAAAGCTCAAAGTCGGTCATCAGGCGCGTAGAGGATGCCTAAGCATTCGACAAGATGGCACCATCTGGCGTTTGCAATGAAATAGGTCCATTGGCATATTAAGTTTTCGAGTATGAGCATTATTATTAAGAAATAATTCACATATATGATGAATTTTGGATATGGGTATATGGGGGGTTTCGGTTCGTTTTTTATGATTCTCTGGTGGGTGCTAATCATTGTCGGTATCGTTGCGCTTATCAAATGGTTTGCCGATTCATCTCATTCTCAAGACAACGAGAAGTCCGCACTCGAGATTTTGAGAGAGCGATACGCCAAGGGCGAAATTGACAAGAAGGAGTTCGAAGAAAAGAAAAAGGACCTAGGATAGCCCGTGCTGACGGCCCATCAATTCCTTTCTTTGCAGAAACTCCTTGTCGTGCTAGTTTGAGCACAGATGTATCCTTGAGAGGAAAACGACATGAGGCATAGCGCGTATGCGATCTTTGCTTTGTTTGCAGCGCTCCTGTTTGGGGGCGTACGCGCAGGGACGACCACGGAGTACACACCCGCCAGTTCGCAGTGCCATAAAAATGCAAAGCAAAAGCAGTGCAAGAGGGCCAAGCCGGCAGTTACGAAAAAGGTAGTTGCAAAGAAAAAGCCCAAAGTTGCAGCACCGGCACTTCGACCTTCGCACAAACCGGAAACCGGCAGATTTTCTTTGAAGCAAGAGTCAATGCGCGAAGCGTTCGACGAATGCATTCGTGGCGCCACCGAGGTGAGTCCTACCGCGTCTGTCGTGGACTTTGTTTTTCAGCAACAGTTGGAGCGTGAGCAAGGCGGACTTGGAGCATGGCTGAAGTCATTGCGTGGCTCACCAGATCATCATGGGCAGGAGGTTTGTCTCGCGCGCGCATTCGGGCTTCGCGGGTTCAAAAATCTTGCCGAAATCACCGACGAAGCAGGGAAACTGCTCGTAGAGATTGACTCGCCGTTTGTGGACGTTGTTGGCAATGAAATTCCCGCTGACAGAAGGCTCACTCGACCGTGGGTACGCGATTACATTGTGGTGCTCGCTCGTGATATGCATCAGCTTTTTCTAAAAGAAGGAGATGCCTCGATTGCGCCGCCGTCGGTTCGCGTAACGTCGATGATTCGCTCGCATGAGGACCAAGCCAAGCAGGTCAGGAGCGGACGTTCGCCCGCTGATTGTCGTTACCACTTCTTGTGCTCAACGCACACAAGCGGCTCATCCCTCGATCTTGGATTGAAGGATGTGGGCAAGGCGCAGCGTGCATGGCTGGAGACACGACTCATTGCCGACCAGAAGGCACGGAAGATCTTTTTCATCATCGAGCGCTCTCATTACCACGTCTTCGTCCTCCCTCCCGCATTTATGGGCGAGGAATAAGTCAAATCAATCCCACCACTTGTGGGATTTTTTCTTGCGCAATCAGGATGAGAGATGTTCTTTGGTGAGCGCAAATATTTGTTCAAGATCGTCCTTGTCGAACCAATGAATGCGGTTGTCGCGCTTAAACCATGTCAGCTGTCTTTTTGCATAATGGAAAATTTCATTTTCGAGCTCCTTCAGCATTTCATCGAAAGATATTTCTCCTTTCATGTGTCGCGTGAGGTAGCGATATTCAAGCCCTAGTGCCTCCATGCGCTCGTATGGCAGCCCCTCGCCATGGAGCCTCCTCCCTTCGTCAAGCATTCCGCTTTCCATGCGTAAGAGCAAGCGCGCGTGGATGCGGTCGCGGAGTGTGTAGAGGTCGGTGGTGATTCCGATGAAGCACGGATCATACAAGGGCTTATGAAGAAGCGGGGGGACGTTTCCCAATGCCGTTGCTATTTCAATGGCGCGGATGAGCCGATGTGGATTTTGTTTGTCGACAATACTTGCGAAGTCCGGGTCAAGCAAAACGAGTTTTTCGTACAGGGCACTCGCTGAAAATGCCTGAAGTGAAGATCGAAGTTCAGTGTTTGGCGGCACATCGGGGAGTTGTATGCCATCGACGAGTGCTTGAATATAAAATCCCGTTCCTCCGCAAACAATTGGTAGGATGCCGCGTAGAAGGATGTCGTCAACGCGCTGTTTGGCCATTGCCTGGTATTCGCTGACCGTGAATATCGCTTTAGGGTGAACCACCGACAGCATGTGGTGCTTTACCCCCATCGTCTCCTCTTCGGTGATTTTCCCCGTTCCGATGTCGAGTCCTGCGTACACTTGACGCGAGTCGGCGGAGACAATCTCCCCACCAAATTTTTGTGCAATAAGCACGGCAAGGTCGCTCTTTCCGGAGGCGGTTGGCCCGACGACAACGACAATTTTAGGAAGTATTTTGGTCACTTTTTTGAGTATAGAGCTTTCTATGAAAAATGCTATAATGCGTGTCTTAAACATAAATTATACACACTTATGAATGAAGAGACATGTGGTAGTAGTGCTGATTTGGAAGTTTCATTGTCAATCGGAGATACGCTTCCGTCTATGGAGCTCGCCGCCTATGACCCAAAGAAGGATGACATAACGACAATCAAGACCAAGGACCTCCTTGGAAAGTGGCTAATATATTTCTTTTACCCTGCAGACTTTACGTTCGTCTGCCCAACTGAACTTGAAGAAATGGCGGATCTTTATGCGCAATTCACAAAGGAAGGAGCCGAAGTGCTTTCAGTTTCAACCGACACCGTCTTCGCTCACAAAGCGTGGCACGACAATTCTCCGGCCATTAAGAAGATTCAGTACCCGATGGTTGCAGACCCCGACGGAAGTCTCTCGATGCTTTTCGGGACATACATTGCTGAGGGCGAAGACGCCGGACTGTCACTTCGCGGAAGTTTCATCGTGGACCCCGCGGGAGTTTTGAAAGCGATGGAGATAAACGACAATGCAATTGGACGAAGCGGAAAAGAATTACTGCGCAAACTTCGTGCAGCAAAGTTCGTGGCCGAGCACGGTGGCAGCGTCTGCCCCGCAAGCTGGGAGCCGGGAGCGGAGACACTTAAGCCGGGGATAGGCCTGGTGGGGAAAATTTAAAATTAAAAAATCCGCTTCGGCGGATTTTTTTTGGTGAAATTTGAGACTGTCTTACGTTACAAAAAAGATGGCATTACCATCTTCCTCCGTCATCCCCACGCGAGCATTCCTTTCCAAGCATCTTCAGGAATGAAGTCAGGACGTGGTTTGTTTCTGAAAAAAATCACCGCCAAGCGCACTTCCATGTGCACGACGCTGTCTTTGTCATTCAGCCATCGCCTCAGAATTTCCCGGTGGTCTTGTTCGGTTTTCATCCGTAGATTCCTTCGTGTACTTGCTGTTGTAGATGCTAACATTGTTTGGGATGAGTGGGCAAGAATTCGTTATAGCTCATTAAAACTGTTACCAACCTCCCCATAAACGGAAAACGAAAACGGGGATAAGTCCCATTGATTTGTAATATCCATGGTATAGTATCTGCATGCCCAGAATGAATCGTCTCGCCATTGGCGACACCATCTACCACGTCATCAATCGTGCCAATGGTCGTACGACCATATTCAAGACAGACAAAGGATATGCACACTTTCTCTCCTTGCTCGAAGAAGCCAAGGAGCTGCTCGACATGCGCATTTTGGCATACTGCATCATGCCCAACCACTTCCATCTGGTACTGTACCCAAGAAACGACGGTGACCTAAGTGAATTCATGCGCTGGCTCACCACGACACATGTG
>JAYSTI010000026.1:0-32474 GCA_043719805.1 Candidatus Lloydbacteria bacterium | reverse complement strand
ACGGCGAAGCAAAACCAAAAATTTCCTTTCCATTTCTTTTTCCGCTTTGCGGTGGAGGGGTGGGGGGAGGAGACGCGAGAAAAATGCAAGGAAATTTTTTTGTTTTTGCACACGCGAGTCCGCGAGCGTGTCCGAGGCGCATTGGTTCGCATCACAGCGCAATCGGGGCGTACGGAGAGGTTTAGAGCCACTATGCGCTCCGCGCGTGCGGTTCAGTTCTCGTTAGGATTCTCTGCAAAATACATTCGAACTTTGTCCATTAAGCACCGCAGATTGAACGAAGTGAAAAGCTGCGCAGGACAGAAAACCAACTGCTTGGCTTTCATGAGAGATTCGAAAGACTTTTCGATGACGAGTCGTCGAGTCCGAAAAGTACCTGCTGATGTAATCAGCGAATCTCGCTTTCTCCTAACGGTGTGCGTTGAAATTCTCTCGCCCTCTTCTTTCCCCTCTTCCCCAACATTCACATATAAAAAACCGACGTCATGCGTCGGTAAGCTCTACGGAAGGAGCAACTTCTCTATTTCGCTCCACGACTCCACGCGCGTTGTCCCCTGCTCCACAAAACTTGCGCAAGCATCGACATGTCGCTCTACAGGTCGGAACAAAATGAGATTCCGAATGATATCGCCGAGATGGATGAGCTCGCGCGGATCGTCGTCGACGAAATGCGTGATGCCAAGATCGTGGCAGACATTCGACTTGTTCTGCGGAGACCAGCAGTAGAGTGGTGTTACGCGCGGTATTCCGATACGCGCATAAAAGTCATGTGCATCGAGCCACTCAATACGTTTGTCGCGAAGTTTTTTTCCGCAACGCGTAACAAGCCAGATGTTCTCGCCAAATCGCTCATCGCGAAGTCGACGCAGGACACGGAATGCATCCGGCATTTCCGGTGACTGCAGATAATTCGGACCGCGAAACGACAAGGCGTGATCTGTCGGTCGCTGCTCCACGAGTACCTGCCCGATGTCGACGCCGAGCCCCTCTACTACGCGTTTTTGCGTCATCACTGTACCTCCTGTTGATGTGCATCTTGCATTTTCATATCACAAAAAACAAGCGAGGTCGAGAACGTTCGCCTCAAGAAGTCTCAGGGAACAACCTCGGGTTTTGGCGCAACACTCGCTACTGTGGTAGCAAAAGTGACTTTTTTTAGATTTAGGTAAACCACCGCGAGCATGATTGCCGTTCCAAGAAATGGAATACGAATATTAACGATACTACTCATCGAAAGCATCGCGTCAAAAAGGAGCGTGAGCGTAATAGCGTGAAGTCCAATCTTGTACGACACAGCATAGCTCAATTGCAACTTCATCAAGTACCCAAGCAGCATGATGAGGAGTGCACCAAAGAGAAGATACGCGAGATTGAACAAGAAGCCGATGCAAAGTGCAAGAAAAATGACGATAACAATAAGTGGGCCGACAAGGCCATAATACGGAGACACGCGGGACTCAAAATCGCGCAACTTTTGCTCATTCAATACAAAATTGGTGTTCTTTCCGAGTTCTTCTATTTTGACACTTCCCGAATTGTCGCGATAGGCTATCTGGTCACGACCAAGCCATAGCGCCGCCTTGTATGAATTGAATTGATTCAATGAAAACGGAGTGGCTGTATCAATGACGGCGATGTTTATCATCTCCTCTTTTGTGCCAATCGGGCCTTTCAATTCATCGGGAATTGGAAGAAAATATGGCTCAGTAACGTTCGTGGAGGCTACGCCGTTGGTGATGGTAACACGCAGATCATCCGGAAGGTACGCAAAAAACTTCGCAGGAAATTCGTGCGCAAATTTGTTTGCATTCGCCACGAGCGGAATCGACGAAATGATGGTTAAAAAAACCACAAGCAACGATGCGAGCGCGAAAAAATATTTAAATGATTTGCCGATTGGCTGTGTCAGTAACGACTGATAATACTCAGGCCCATAAATACTTTTTTGAATGTTGTCGACAATTTCTTTCATGACTTCATTATAGCAACGTGCAGGTAAAATCTAAAGCATTTGTTAGGAAGTGCTTGGTCAAAGAAAAACAGGCAGCCGTTGGGCTGCCTGTGAAAAGAACGAGAATCGAACGAGGGTCTAGATGCGACCGGCAGTCACACGATAGCGGCCGGTAAGCCGTAAGCGTGAACCCGGGAAGTTGAGCGCATCGAGGGCGGCGTTTTCGGCAGCCATCTCCGTGGCGAGTTCGGCCTTGGTTGGGAACCGAAAGTCGTCATCGTCATCGTCGTCACGGCCACCGAAGCGGTCGATCAGACTTTGGCGATTGAGGTCTTCGGCGGAGAGCACGGGCGTGAAGTCGTCCCAATCCCTCCCCGTACACGACGGGCACAAGCAGTGGTGGTCCCTGTCGTCGTAGTAGTCGTCGAACATGTCGTCGTACCGGTCGAAGCTCGGACCCAGGTCCCACGGATCGGCGTAGCCGCTCCGACGAACCCGTCTGATCGAACGCCCGAGGCGCACTTCTTCTTGGGTGAACTCCTCGCGCGGGAGCTCGGCAGTGACAGGCGATTGCTCGTCCATCATCTCGAGCACCGGCTCGTCGTCCTCGGCACCATCGTCTGCGAAGAAGAGTTCCTCGTAGTTCCGACGGATTGAAAGTGCGCGACGATTGGAGTAAAAACAGGCGCGGTTGCGACTGTTGAGCCACAAGCCACGACGGTCGCTCCTGTTCGCCCTTGCCTCCTCTTCGTCGTACGTCAGCAGAGTGCGCACGCGTGAGCTCCGCTGCGAATCACCGACGAAATCGGCGACATCAACGACCTCGTGGTCCTCGTCCGACGGATTCCCTTCGGGGGAAACGGCAGTGGCGTAATACATCGCCAGCGCAATTTCCGTGAGGGCCTCGTCCGAGAGGTCGTTCTCGATGGCATCGAGCACGAATTCGTCCGACGGCTCCCAGTCGCAGATGGACACGCCGATGAGCGCGCAGATGTGCATCGTGACCTTGTACATGAACATGGTCTGTTGCGCCTCGTTCATGGCGCAGAAACGCGCCCGCCCGCCGCGCACTTCTTCGTTCTGCACGTAGCTGCCTTCGTCGTCGGCGTCGACGTCCGTGTCGCCGTCCGGCGTCACGAGGTCCTGCGGAAAGGCGACGGGGTCACGCGAGTCGAACCAGACATGGCCGTAGTGACGCGCGTTGTTCTTGTTGGCGCAGAGTTCATCGAAGCTTTCGCCGACAGGTTCGTCGGTGCTATCCAGGCAAATACCCAGAAGAGTTGCGTCATGAGCAAAGGTGAGCGCTTCCCCACAGAGGGTGAGAGACATTTTTGTAGCTCCAGAAGTTGAAAATAACCCTTGTCGATTGGCAATGTGCAACTTAATGCTTATACCGATCTAAAACCAGTGTAGCATACTATAGGCCTACTTGTCAAATACTTTGGTGGTCGTTTTGTCGTAATTTCGACCCCATCCTTTCCCTCCATGCGCAAAATTGTCAAGGACTCTCCTTGACATAAAATGATGAAAATATGGCTTAAAATAAGAAACTGGCATCGCAAAATTGCATTGCACTGTTTTGCCCCTCTCTACAGTAGCCCCCCTGAGTTTATACAACCGCCTCTTCCTCTTCCCCCTCCAGCCCCACTTCCACTTCAGGCTTGAGTAATGCGGTCACCTCCGCGGCATAACGCTGAATGATGCTGCGGCACCACTCCTTCAAGTCTGATTCCTCTAGCATCCTCGCAACGTATTGCTTCCCCAAGTCTCCATCAATCATCTTGCTCTTCAGGCCTCGACGAGAAAAATATTCTGAAACTTCGGTTGCGAATGTGGGCCACAATCTTGCTATGGCCTTTTCGGTTGGACTTTGTTTTATCCCCTGCTTGTGTTCAAGGTGTCCAAAAAGCATTGCCATCAATTTCTGTGATTCGGAAAGCATGCGGAAGGTCGGGTAGTCGCGAAATTCCATCGCGCGCAATTCGACGCGTCGAAGGCTGGATGACGTCTGCGGATAATAGCGCCCATCTTCTTCGTCGGGAACTTCCTTTTCCTTGTTCTTTATTTTTTTGCTTTTCTCGGCACTCTTTGCGAGATGAATTGATGTTGACGTCTTGCGACGAAGCAACCGTTCACTGCTCGCAAATGCATAGGTCAGACAGTCATTCAGAAGATAAAAAGTTGCCTCTTCGTTCCAAAGCATTGCACCGTCAATCGAGGGCGGAATGCCAAAATTTATATGAAGAGAAAATGCTTCTTCTTTTGGGATATGCGAAGGACCACCTTCTTCGTCCGCCGTGAGCGGCACGGCACCGATAGCGGCAAGCTCTTCGAGAACGCGCGACTGCACAGAGGGGCTGTAGGAAAATGAGGGATTTACTTCCCAGAGCAATCCGGCTTTGTCGATCGCGTCTTCGTTTTGTATCTCGAGTTTGTTCAACACCTCTATAATCTCCGGTGTCAGTTGTGTTTTCGGAAGTTCTATCTCAATGCCTATCGTCGGAAGTGGGTTACCCTCAGCGCCAAACTCCCGCTCGAGAAGTGAGAGGCGATTGATGTGGGCAAACTCATTTTCGAGATCAACATCGGCAGCATCTTTATTTTTCAGTAAATAATTATAAAGATGCAACTTGAGCGCGGGGAGCGCCGTCTCTTCGATATCCCCCGCTTCGCCGGCGCGCAGAAGCACGGCAAATATTCTTTGTGAAAATTCTGTTGCATGTTCGAGGATTCCTCTATGGGCTGCAGCCGGGGATGAATGCTCGGCTTCAAATGGCTCACCATCGTGGTGCAGAGTAAGAGTCTCTACGTCGGGAATGTCGCGAGGTAACTCTTGTTCTTCCTGCCATCCTTCTTGCTGTAATGCCATAGGACTCATTTAACGCCCTCCCACACACTCGTGCAAGCAGGTGAAAACGCACAACAACTACTTCACCTCCATTCCGCGGAGAATGGCGATGCGCTCTTCCGCAGGAGGGTGCGTCATGAACATGCCCGACATGAACTTTTTTGTTCCACCAAAGGGATTCGAAATATATAAATGCGCATAAGCATTCGCAGCGGTCGTCGAAGGAATCGCGGCGCCTGCTGCACTTATCTTTTCCAGAGCGGAAGCAAGGCCTTCGGGATAACGCGTGAGGAGTGCCCCTGATGCGTCAGCGAGAAACTCGCGCTTGCGCGAGATGGCAAGCTTAATCATCGTCGCTGCGATGGGAGCGAGTATTGCGGCGGCGATAGCAATTACAATCATCAATCCTCCACCCTTCTCACGACTCCTTCCTCCTCCAAACATCGACATCCGCAAAAACATATCAGCGATGATGGCAATCATTCCTGCGAGCACGACAACAACGGTTGAGACGAGAGTGTCGCGATTGCCCACGTGCGAGAGCTCATGCGCGAGCACTCCTTCAAGCTCGGTCTTGTTGAGAATCTGCAGAAGCCCTGTGTGCACCGCTATCGCCGCATGCTCCTTGTCGCGCCCTGTCGCGAACGCATTTGGGCTCGGGTCCTCAACAACATAGAGCGCAGGCATGGGAAGTCCGGCGGTAATCGTAAGATTTTCGACGATATTCCAGAGCTCGGGGCTTTCCTTATGAGTGACCGGTATCGCGTGCACCATCGAGAGGACGAGTTTATCCGAGTACCAGTAGCTCCCGATATTCATGAGCAAGCTGATGACGATCGCAACGTAGAGAATTCCAGGATTGCCATACACTTGGGCAAACACAAATCCCAATCCCACAACGAGCACGAGAAATCCTCCGAGGAGTGCCCAGGTTTTTGTTACGTTTTCTGATTGGTGGGTATAAAGTGTTGCCATAATTTGCAATAAAGCATTACGAACGTGTCACGATATCGGATGCAGTGCGGGGGCGCCAAGATGAGCGTGTGCGAGTGAACGTGTCTTGGGTACATTCGCTGCACCACTTCGTCGTAGGCAACGCCACAATGCGCCGACGGTGTGGCTTGTATTAGAACTTTACCTGCACGTTCTCTTGTGCGACGTCGTTGTCGGGAAGATCAAAGTATTCTTTCTTCACGAAGTTGAACATGTTTGCCACTATGTTTCCCGGAAATGTCGCAACGGAAATATTGAGGTCGCGGACGTTACCGTTGTAGAATCTGCGTGCCGCCTGAATTTTGTTTTCCGTATCAGAAAGTTCCGACTGAAGTCCAAGAAAATTCGTATTTGCTTTCAGGTCCGGATATGCCTCAGAGAGAGCAAAAACAGACTTGAGCGCATCGGTAATCATGTTCTGTGACTTTGCTTGCGCGGCAGGAGTATCGCTCCCTTGCATTGCCATGTTGCGTGCTTCGATAACCTTTGTGAGCGTCCCCTCTTCGTGCTTTGCATAGCCCTTCACTGTCTCAATAAGATTAGGGATGAGGTCGTAGCGCCTTTTCAATTGCACTTCAATGTCTGACCAGGCCTCTTCTGAACGAGCGATGGCTTTGACTAAATTATTATAAATACCAACCGACCAAATAAGTGCGAGTGCGACGATTCCAAGAATAATTACCATATGATGTTATTTAATTAGACGACCGATAAAACGTTTTGCTATTATATCCCCATTACTCCTTAGGGCAAAGCCTGCCCTTTCAGCCGGCGGAAAAGGAATCTGCCGACACGCCAACATGCGTAGAGCACGACGCCCCAGAACGCGAGGTTGAGTAATAGTAGTGGAAGACTGATGAGAATGACCAGCAGTTGGTCTATTGAGTGAGTAAAGTCCGAAAGAGTTCTGGAGAGCGCGGCCTTCACAACCGTCATCGGACGCCATTCATTTGACGAAACGACCGAGCCGGGAACCGCTTCCTGCGTGAGACTCATGTGGATCGATGAAAGCGCGACTTGGCGAGAAAGATAATCCGACTGCCCCTGTGATTGCTCTATTTGTGCGCGGGTGTCGGTGAGTGCGCGCGTGACGTCGAGCACCTCGCTTATCTTTCCTGAACGCTTCATGATTTCTTGATACTGAGCTTCCGCCACCTTGAGATTGCGCAGGCGCGACTCGAGATCGACGAATTGTGCGGAGACGTCTTCCACAGTGATGCGCTCGCTGTTGACCCGCAACGCAAGCTTCTTAATAGAAACCATCGCACCGTCAAATTTATCTGACGGCACCCAAATGGTCATATCGCCCTGCTTGCCGCCGTTGCCGTATTCAGAGAAACTCGCGTTACCGGGCTGCCCTCCGAGACTTATGCGCAGTTGAACGATTGCGACAGCGGCGTCATCTACATTCTTTACAAGCAACGCAAGGTCACCGTTCTTTATAATCTTCGATACTCCGGCAGGAGCGCTACTTCCGGGAGAAGGTGGGGACATCATTTCGATGCTTCCTTCAGAGACCGAGTCGTATGCGACTCCCATCGCCTTTTCACGATAATAATTGCCTTCCATCATTGGAACACCCGGCGCCGAAAGACTATTCACCGATCCGGAAAGACCGAGCGTCGATTTTGAAACCCCCATCATTCCCCAAATTACCGCCAAAACAACAACGGCGATTCCTGAAAAGAAAACGGTATTTTTCATTGTCATGTTTTTGATTATTGCAGGTAGATCCATACGCATAAAATTAGCGAAATATATACACATAAGTATAGCAAAATCCACGAGACGCGAAAGCAATAAAAAAAACGCCCCTACATAGGGGCATTTGGGGCCGATTGAGGCTAACGCCCCATTTCAACCGATGGAAACAAGTCGACGAGGTCACGACCTCTGTCGGGGTCACCGCGACGCGCACACTCGATGAGCGAGTCCTCGATGGACGGACCGTCGGACCCCTCAATGCATGGGCGTCCGCTTACTGCGACGTGGCGTGGTTCCTGCTCAACTTCGTCAAACAACGGAACATCCCCACCGCGCCGAACACTTCGTTTTTTCGCCATTTGGCACCTCAATAAAATACTCATGCACCACGAATCGTGATGTGAAAAAATACTACCGCTTCTTGAAGAAAAGTAAAGAAGCTTGATGCAAAAACAGGGTCTAAATAAAATAATTTAGTCTGTCCACTTCTAGTCTGGCAATATTAGAGGAGAAGCGTCAGTAATAATTTTGCAAAAAAAGACGGCCCATTTCGGGGCCATCTCAGGGGCGTACTCCTGTTCAGCGACTGCGGTCCCACTCCAGCAACTCCTGCCGCGTGCCCAACGTGCCGTCGGGAAGCTGGACGCGCTCGTCCATGGGGTGCGCCTTCGGCCCACCGAAGTTGGCCGGAGTGGCCCTCTCGTCCGATGAACCAGCTGAAACCTTCTTGTCGGTCGTCATGAGAAATCTCCTTGGAGTAGAAACAGGGGGAACATTGCGTTGCCTTAACGCAGTGAAACTATATCATACTATTAACTTCTTGGCAAGTTTTTATTCAAGTAAAGAAAAACGCCCCAATGGGGCGCCCTTCCTCATACAAAGACGGACTTTGTATTTAGTAGTCCATGTCTCCCATTCCCCCACCCATGCCACCTCCCGCAGGAGCCGGCTCCTTCTTTTCAGGAATGTCCGCAATAGCCACCTCGGTCGTGAGAAGTATTGCTGCGGCTGAAACAGCGTGCTCCAGTCCCGCGCGAGTGACCTTCACCGGGTCAACAATGCCTGCCTTCAACATATCGGCAACCATCGCATCCTTTGCGGCGTCGTAGCCCGCGTTCCCCTTCGACTCGATGATTTCCTTGATGAATACCGCCGCGTCGTCGCGTCCCGCGTTGATGACAATTTGCTTGAACGGAGCCGAGAGTGCATCAGAAACGATGTGGTACCCAATCAAAAATTCTGAATTCTCTTTGTCGAGATGTCCCTTCTTTGACGCATCGCTTTTGCCAATCTTCTCTTCGAGCGCACGCGCGACACGCACCAAGGTGGAGCCGCCTCCCGGCACGATGCCCTCGGCAATCGCGGCCTTTGTTGCTTTCACCGCATCCTCAATCTTCAGTTTCAAATACTTCATTTCTGTTTCCGTCGCTGCACCCACCTTCAAGATGGCGACTCCGCCGGAAAGTTTTGCGACACGCTCCTCAAGCTTCTCTTTGTCATACTTGGAGTCAGTGCGAGCGATTTCTTTTTTCAGCTGTTCAACGCGCTTCGTGACATCAGTCTTCTTTCCTTTCCCATCGACGATGACGGTCTTCTCTTTGGTCGAGATGACGCGACCGGCGCGGCCAAGCATTTCGACGGTGACATTTTCAAACGACAGACCGACCTCATCGGAGATGACCGTTCCGCCGGTCACTGCAGCAATATCGCCGAGAACGTCCTTCTTGCGTTCGCCATAGCCCGGAGCTTTCACTGCGAGTGTCGAAAAACCGCCGCGTAATTTATTTACGACAAATGTCGTGAGTGCTTCACCGTCGACGTCCTCAGCGAGAATGACGAGCTCTTTGTGTCCGGTCGATGCCATCTTCTCAAGCAGAGGGAGCACATCCTGAATTGATGAAATCTTTTTATCCGTGAGCAAAATGTATGCGTCTTTATAGACCGCTTCCATGCGCTCAGGGTTCGTAATCATATATGGAGAGACGTACCCCTTGTCGAATTCCATTCCCTCGACAATTTCTGCATCGATACCAAATGACTGAGATTCCTCGACAGTGACCACGCCGTCCTTTCCGACCTTCTTGATGGTCTCAGCAATCTTTTTGCCCATTTCATCAGACTCGACGGAAATTGTCGCCACCTGCTCAATCTCGTCATCGGTCTTGATCGGCTTGGCCATCAGGCGAAGCATCTCGACGGAGTCGCGAAGTGCAGACTCCATGCCGCGGCGCACTCCCATTGGGTTTGCGCCCATCGCAATCCGACTCATTCCCTCACGTACCAGTGCCTGCATCAAAATGACTGCGGTTGTTGTGCCGTCGCCTGCAATCTCGTCGGTCTTCGACGCTACTTCTTTCACAATTTCCGCACCCATATTCTCCATTTTGTTTGGAAGTGTGATTTCTTTCGCAATAGACACGCCGTCGTTAGTAATCATCGGTGCACCATACCCCTTATCCATGACGACATTCCTGCCGCGGGGACCAATGGTAATCTTGACCGCATCGGCAACCTTGTCGACGCCGGCCCTAAGTGCCTTGCGGGCAACTTCTCCTGAAATTATTTGTTTAGCCATATAATTATAAATTAGTTTTCAACTGCCAACACATTCGATTCTGAAGTAAGGATATGGTCTTCACCCTTCACCTTTACTTCCTCCGCATCGTACCCACGCTTGAACCATACGGTGTCTCCCTTCTTCACTTCCATCTGCAAGCGCTTTCCTTCGGCATTGTAGCGTCCGGGGCCAGTTGCGATAACGAGGCCGCGTTCATGTTTTTCGTTTCCTTCTTTGCCAGGAAGAATAAATCCCGATGCGGTCTTCGACTCTCCTGCTTTATCGAGCGGTTGAATAAGCACTCGATCACCGAGTGGAGAAATCGCGAGCTTCATTGTTTTTGCAACGGGGTTTTTACCCAACGCATTCACCTTCTTCTTTTTTGCCATACATGCTTAAAATTACTGCTCATAAATACGATAACATTTTCCCCAATCCAAACGTCACACCAAAAAATAGCGTGTCGTTCGAACAAAGTTCCATCATTATATGGAGAAGCGATGACTGAGTCAAAATATTGACGACGACCCGACAAATCGGGAGTTTTTCAGAAAATCCAATGTCGTATTGTACCCATCTCTAAGGCCACTTGCAGAAGAAAAAAGCTATGCTATACTCTCTTTCACATGGAACTACTTGTACGGGCATTGCCCTGGATACAAATTCTTATTTCAGTCGCCCTAGCCGGCCTTATCTTACTCCAGCGCTCTGGAGCGGAGCTTGGTGGCGCATTTGGCGGAGGTGACGGAGGAGGAGGAACAGTCTACACCCGTAGAGGATTCGAGAAGATAATGTTTGTCTCGACTATTGTCTTGGCCATAGCATTCATTGTTGCAAGTTTTGTTGCACTCTTCTTGGACAAATAAAGAGTGCGGCCTTTGTTTTAGCGAACGGAAGACTGCATTACTGTTTTGTATAAAGCGGATGTTTGAGGGGTCCTGTGGATAATCATTGTCTCTGTTCACTGTTTCCTGTTTTTTGGCATATAACACACATCATTAGTATTTAAATTGTCTCCGTGGAGGAATTGCTCTCACAAACAAATAAACTAAAAGAAGACGCGAGAGGAGCGACACATTCGTTCCTAAGCACTTTGGTCCTACTTCCCGTTACACTCCGGCGCGTATTTTTGCTCGCGGCGATAGTGTTTGTTGTCAGCTTGTTCGTGCTTCTTGCGCGACTGAACGATCGCTTTCTCGTTGAAGTACCCCGACATGGAGGAACACTTGCAGAAGGCATCATCGGCCGCCCGCGTTTCATCAATCCCATCATCGCAAAATCTGATGCAGACCGCGACATGTCGGAGCTCATCTATTCGGGGCTCTTGAGCGCAACCGAGGAGGGAGACCTCGTCCCTGACTTGGCTTCAAATTACGCGATATCCCCCGACGGTCTGACTTATACATTCACCCTTCGCCCGGAACTGCTTTGGCACGACGGTGAGCCTATTACCTCGGCTGATGTTGCCTTCACCATAGACAAAGTGCGCGACCAAGGTCTTGTCATCAAAAGCCCGAGGCGCGCGAGCTGGGAAGGTGTGACCGTTGAAACACCGGACCCGCTTACGGTCGTTTTTCACATCAAACAGCCGTACGCACCTTTTCTTGAAAGCGCGACAATGGGCATCCTTCCGAAGCACATCTGGCAAAACGTACCGGATGACGAATTTGATGTAACATATTACAACATCAAGCCTATCGGTTCAGGACCATATCGTGTGCAGAGCGTTGTACAAGATAAAGACAGTGGACTGCCGCAATACTACGACCTTGTTTCGTGGAAACACTACGCAAAAGGCGAACCGTTCATTGCCAATCTCCGTATCGTGTTCTTCGGAAACAATAAAGACCTTACGCAGGCATATGCTGACCGCACAATCGACCAGATGCACACCGTTGAACCCGCAATGGCTGGGACCATCGAGAAGGCCGGCGCACACATCGAACGTGCTCCGCTCCCCCGCATCTACGCGCTATATTTCAATCAAAACCAGCAACCGCTTTTAGCCGACAAAATTGTACGTCAAGCACTCGCGATGTCGGTCGACAAGAAAAAAATTGTCGCGGATGTCCTATTTGGATATGGGCGAACAATTGACGGCCCACTTCCATTTTTAAATACCGAGAATGCCGCAAACAAAGACGCAGGCATGGAAGAAGAACGCATCGCAAAAGCACGAGCCCTTCTTGAATCGGGCGGCTGGGCACCGAACGCACTGGGCATCTACGAAAAGACTGATAAGAAAAAGAAGACAGTCACGACTCTCGACTTTTCTATCACCATTCCCGATGTGCCTGAGCTAAGGAGTGCCGGGGAATTAGTAAAGGCAAACTGGGAAAAGGTTGGCGCACGGGTAACGCTTCGGGTCTTTGAGTCCTCTTCATTTACCACCGAAGTGCTTTCTCCGAGGAAATACGACGTGCTGTTGTACGGTCAGATAATCGGACGTACCCCGGACCCTTATGCATACTGGCACTCGTCACAGCGAAACGCGCCGGGGTTGAATGTTGCTCTCTATGCAAACAAGAAGGTGGATACATTGCTGGAAAATGCGCGCAAGGAAAGGGATGAGGTGTTGCGAAGCGAACTGCTTTCGCAATTTGTTGCCGAGCTCACCCTCGACACGCCGGCAGTATTCATCTATAGTCCGGATTTCCTTTATGCAACATCCAACAAAGTACGCGGCGTACACACAGGACTCATCACGACCGAATCTGAACGCTTTCTTGGTATCGAAAACTGGTATATCGATAGTGAGCATGTGTGGAAATGGTTTGGCGATCGCATGGTGCGGCCGAAGTAGGCACAAAATCAAAATTAGTTATTAACAAATTTATTACGTAAGCATGAATGATAGAAACGATAGTCACGGAAAGGCATCCGATGGAGGAGGGCCGGAGCGACCAAGAACAACACTGCGCACAACGGGTGTACAGAGCTATGTGCGACCGGGCGGTGACAGGCCACGCGCGCGAGCACACAGTGCACCTAAGGCATTTGTCCCATCGAAAGCCGGTGGAGCAACCCCCGGGCAACCCGTGCGCACGCAAGGCGGGCGCCCGATAAGAGGCGCACCGACATCGCGCCCTCGAAGCGGAGGAAGCAGCCATAGTAGCGGAGGACGCCCCCCCGAGCGCAGGCGTGAGACAACGGGTGCAGCAGGAAAACATTACGACGACACGCGTCACGCAATTACGGCTGAACGCGAAATGCGAAAAACTACCGCAGAAAAAAAAGTAGCAATTCCCCCACTTGCAGAAGGTGACGTCCGCGTTATCATCTTTGGTGGAGTTGAGGAGATTGGACGAAATATGGCCGCAATGGAAATGGGCAACGATATCGTTATCGTCGACTGCGGATTCAAATTCAAGGACGAGGACACGCCAGGAGTTGACTATATCCTTGCAAACACGCAGTACCTTGAGGAACGCAAAGAAAAAATACGCGGTGTGTTTATCACCCACGGACATCTGGACCACATCGGAGGACTCCCCTACATCCTGCCGCTCCTAGGTAACCCCCCCGTGTATGCGCGAAACCTTACCGCACTCCTGATACAAAAACGTCAGGATGAATTCCCCGATCTCGCGCCGATAAACATGAAGATAGTAGAGACCGATGAGCGGATCTCTTTCACCGATCTCGCGGTGCGCTTTTTCAAGGTGACACACACCATCCCCGACTCAATGGGTATCATCATCGAAACCCCATACGGTGGCATCGTCCACACGGGCGACCTTAAGCTTGATCATGACGGCGGAGTACCGACGGCAAACGAACTGAAGGAATACAAAAAATTCAAGAATGAGAAAACATTACTTCTCATGGCGGATTCAACCAATTGCCAGAAGCCGGGATTTTCTATTCCGGAGCCTATCGTGCATCACACGATTGAGAAGCTCATCAAAGAGGCGCATGGTCGCGTCATCGTTGCGACATTCTCTTCACTCTTGGAGCGACTCATAAAGATTATTGAGTTCGCGGACAAGCACAACCGCAAGGTGGTGATCGACGGGCGAAGTATGAAGACGAATATCGAGCTTGCGCAGAAAGCGAAATTGTTCGAATACAAGAAAGGAACAGTCATTCCTATTGAGGAAATGGGCAATTATCCCCCCGAGCGCATTGTGATGCTCGTGACAGGTGCACAGGGCGACCCATTTGCAGTACTCATGCGTGTGGCACAGAAAAAGCATAAGCACATTAAAATCGGCGAAGGAGACATGGTGCTCTTCTCGTCGTCTGTTGTTCCAGGAAATGAGCGCGCCGTACAAAAACTGAAAGACCTTCTTTCGCGACAGGGCGGACACGTGGTTCACTACGAAACATCCGACGTGCATTCATCGGGACATTCATATCGCGAAGAATCAAAGTGGATTATCTCGCATATTGCTCCGAAATTCTTCATCCCACTTCACGGATACCACTATATGCTTCGTTCTCACGCGGAGATAGCAGAGACCGCAGGAGTCGAGAAAGGAAACGCAATCATCCCCGACAATGGTACGATTCTCGAGATTCGGGAGAAAGGAACAAAGATGGTGAGGCTTTCCGTCTCCGCACCGAAGGAAGACATTATGGTTGACGGATTCGCCATAGGCAATCTGCAGGAGGTTGTCCTGCGTGACCGCCAAATGCTCGCAGAAGACGGCATCGTGGTTATCGTCGCAACCGTCGACATGCACACGGGCAAGCTCATGAAGTCCCCTGATATTATTGCGCGTGGATTCGTCTACGTCCGTGAGTCACAGGAACTCTTAAACCAGGCACGACTCATTATCAAGAAGACAGTCGAAGATGCCTGTAGCCGTGACATGAAGACAGTCAACTTCGAATTCGTCAAAGAGGACGTACGCGACGAAGTGGGTAAGTTTCTGTTTCAGATGACGCAGAAGCAACCAATGGTCATACCTGTCCTCTTGGGTATATAATTTTCGTAAACAATACGGTAGAAAAAGCAGCTTCGGCTGCTTTTTTTGTACTGTCTTTGCTGCTATAATGCGCTAATGAAAATTCTCAAGCGCGCGACACCACTTTCCGCACGCACTGCATTCATCGCACTTTCGCTGTTGATGTTCTTTTTTTCAGCACAAGTTTCACTCACGATATATGTCGATTCCTCTTACGTGCAGCACGCAGTAAAGAACACACCATCACTTTCATCGATGAGCATCTGGAGCTCTCCGGAGAACACGGTGGGGACACTCTACACATTTGCGTCGCTCATCACACTCCTTGCGCTCTTTTTTGCTCCGCGCATCCTCAGGAAGCAAGGCAACTACAGATGGACGCTTGCCCTTCTCCTCATCCACACCATTCTCCTTCTGGGACTTGCTTTGTTTGACTCCGCTTGGCTCATCATTCCGCTCTTTGTCGTCGAAGCTGCACTCATCTCAACGATTTACTTCAACTTTGATGTTTTCCTTGAGCGTTTTTCGAAAGACGAAACGACGGGGTCCGTGCGTGGACTTTTCATGGTCATCGGCAGTGCGGCATGGTTATTGCCCCCATTTTTTGCCGGAAAGATAGTAGATGCATTTGGATTTCAGCCAGTCTACATGCTCGCTGCCGCAATCATGGTTCCTACCATTTTCATCACGATGTATTGGTTTAGGGATTTTCACGACCTCGCATATGAAGACTCGGCTCTGTCTATTTCTCCGGATAAAAAAATAAAAAACCCCGATATTCGGAATATTCTTATCGCAAATTTCTTTCTGCAGTTCTTTTATTCTTGGATGGTTATCTACCTCCCTCTCTATTTTCACAATCACTTGGGAATCTCGTTTGCCGACATCGGCCTCATCACGATGGTCGCGCTATCCGCATTCATCATCTATCCCTATCCGCTCGGATGGCTCGCCGACAAATATACCGGTGAGAAAGAATTGCTCGTTGTCGGATTCCTTATCATGGCGGCTTCTTGCGCACTTATTCCTCTTTTCGCCGGAGCCAAGGTCAGCCTCTTCTTGTGGGCGATACTCCTCTTCGCAGGTCGCTCCGGGGCGGCAATAGTTGAGTCAATGTCAGAAACATATTTCTTCAAGAAAATCGACGGCCGAAATGCGGGGCTCATCGGCAATTTCCGTCGCTCGCGTCCGATGGCGTTCATCGCCGCACCAATCCTTGCAAGTATCCTGCTTCAATTTAATATCGTCACGATGGTGCAGCTTTTCTATATACTCGCAGGCATCATGCTCTTCGCTGTTTACTTCCCACTGCGCATCGCAGATACAAAATAAAGCCTAAAACATTAAGAAATGTTCGGCAAAAGAAAAACCGCCGACCTGAGGTCGGCGGCACTGTTTTCTCGAGCTATTGCTTGCGTGAACCTCTGAATGGGATTTTTCCTGCAAAGCTGAGAACACCCTCCGCTATGGTCAGCAATTTCTTCATATCAACGATGAAGCCCGCATTCTTCAGCAGAATCAAAAATCCGCCAACCGTCACAACGAGGTGAAAAACCCACAAAAGGATTGGGAAGTTTGCTGCATCCGGCCTCACCTCGAGTACAACCCACCTTGTGAAATTCACCGCGTAGAACAAACAGAAAACGAACTGGGAGAGGACTACTGCTGCCTGCCCAAGGCCTCGGCGCGGAAGGTGGAAGGTGTCACGGAGACTAAATCCCGCCCTAGCAATCGGTGGGTCGTCTTCTTCCCGATACACCTTTTCGGAAACAATCTTTGCCCCATCGTCGGTCGTACTGTCCGGATATTCAGCGCGGAGTGTAACTGAATATTTTTGTGCTTGGCGGCGAACGAACCCAATCAGTGCGTAGTAGGAAAAAAATGCCGCGAGGGACCATGCGAGCTCAACTTGCAATGGAAATCTTTGCGGTGACCATGAATAGAACCCCGTAACGACAAACACAAGCATGAGCCACTGAAGAAATGCCCATGTGAGCACCGAGTCCGCGTTCAGGAGTGTCATGCAGAGCTTCTCTGCATTGAATAGACGCTCTTTCCAGAGGGCCTGAAGGCCTCTTGGCAGATTCTCAAAGGTCGCGATCGGAGCTTCGACTTTTTCTTTGTTCATTATTAATACCTCCTGTAAATGTGAAAGAATGTGACTAGATTCAAACTACCATCAATCGACAAGAAGTAAAGCAGGAATTGAGACTCCAGGCTCATCAATGTCAAGGACTCTCCTTGACATAAAATGATGAAAGTATGGCTTAAAATATGATATGAGAATGGGTTTCAATCATTCAAATTAAAAACACCAACCCTTTCGGATTGGTGCATACATCAGAACATCGCCCCTACGTGACTTCCTACCACTTCAAGGAAACACAGTGCTCGTCCATTTTTCTTCGGAACGCAAGCTTTTCTTTTTTCGTCCACCACTTGGGATAGACGGCCGAATGCGTGCGCGTGTGCACGTACACGGCGGCTTCGTCGTACCCCTTCAGTCCGGAGTTATACGACGACTTCGAGCCGCCGATTCCGCCGAATGCTTCAGGTCCGGTCGCTCCGGTTGAGCGGCGATTGCCGTATGCATTCCCTGCCGGAAGGAACATCATGCCTTCAGCGAGCTGTGCCGGGTCCTCGGCGTAGTATGAGCCGGTGAGTCCGTACTCGCACATCGGACGCAGCGCATGCACTTCATCGATAGATTCATACGGCACGATTGTGAAGACCGGGCCAAAGATCTCGGTATCGAGGAGTATTTGCATCTTCGATGTCTTTGCCAGTATCGCGCAATCACCGGCCATGAAGATCGTCGGTGCAACGTCCTGTCCACTCGGCGAAGGTGTTATCTCCTTCCGATACACCACCTTTGCGTAACCATTCTCGAGGAATGCGATCTTTCGGTCGATCTCTCGTTTCGCAGCCATATCGATCACGGGACCCAAGTCGGCGCAGTCAAGAACATTGCCGTAAACAAGTTTGTCGTATGCGACAATCATTCGCTGCAGCAATTCATCCTTCAATTGCAGAGGGACAAATACCAACCGCGTCGTTGAACATTTCTGTCCGCTGATGCCGAAGTTGCCCTTCACGCATTGCCCTGCGAACCAGTCGAGGTCCGCGAAGTCCCGCAATACGACCCAGTTCACTCCCCCGGTCTCCGCAGAGCCGATGGTCAGCTGATTGCCGCCGACACGAGGCTCGTACATGTGCTTCTTGATCATCGCCTCGCACACCTCGGAACTTCCGGTGAACGAAACAATCTTCACACGTGGATCGGAGAGGAACGCATCAGCCGCAGTCCCGCCCGAGCCAGGGGCAAAATTTACGAGCCCTTCGGGGCCGATGCCTGTTTCTTTGCGCACCTCTTCGCACACGTCGAAGATCAGCCGCGTCACCAAGGATGCCGTCGTCGCACCCTTCAGAATTACGACGTCGCCGAACGCAAGCATCAAGGTCAGCATGCGCACAGGGATTGCCGCAGGGAAATTGAACGGCGCAACCACAAGACCGATACCACGGCCTCTGTAACTGTAGCCGAAGTAATCCCCGGACAATTTGCACGACTTGAATTGATCCTTGTCGGTGTAGCGCTTGAATATGAACCAGACGTGTGCGAGGACGAAACGATACACTTCGTTGTATTCGCCCCATGCTTCCATTGCGCTCTTTCCCGTGTCATGCATCAAGGCAGATACGAAACGCCATTTCCACTTATCGCTCATGAGTGCATGTGCGAGGGAGTAAAGATACTCCGCGCGTATCCTCCACGGCGTCTCGCGCCAGACGTCCTGCGCCTTGTCGATCTCACCAATCGCGTGCGCAATGTCCCACTTGGGATCAAATCGCTGAAATTGCCCCAGAATGTTTCCGGAGTACGGATTTACATCTACATAGGCAGGCAACGATGAGTAGTACTCATGACCCGCCAACACATGCGGGTAAGTCCTACCCAAATAATTGCGTCCGAGTTCCTCATGCGCCTCCACGAGACGCAATTGCGTGACCTTAATCGTAAAGTCAGGATATCCCTCATTGGCCATTACTGCATCGGCTTCTTTCCTGAACGCTCGCTTGCTTGGAAGCTTCATTTCTGTCTCCTTCAAAGAGCTGTAAACCTCCTTCAACCTACTGTTCTTCTACCCTCCTGTCAAAGGGTTTGAACACAATAATGCGAGGGCGGGCTTACTGTTTATGGGGGTTGCCCTCCTGTAACCCTTCTGGTAGAAAGAGAAGAGATGTGTTGTTGTTTGAAACAACGAAAGGTAAGAATCATGTATCTATCTGACCCACGCGCGAGTGCCTTCAATGCGGCACTCGATACGATGTTCGCTGAATACGCGAAACTGTTTCCGCCGTCCAAAGACGCTGCGCCGAGCCAGGACGACCTGCTCAAAATGCAGGACCTTTACGGCCCGTCGCACTACCACCGCGAATCGGATTTGGTCCTCGACCATGCCGAAGGTTGCTGGATGTGGGACAAGAGTGGCAAACGCTATTTCGATGCAAATGCATGCTACTCCGCCGTCGCGCTCGGCTACGGCAACATCGAGCTTCATGGCGTTTTGATGCAGCAGGGATTTCGATTCACTTGCGTACAAAACCGACTCATCAACGAGTGGCAACCGCAACTCCTGAAAATGATCGCGGAGTTGACCAGCCAAGCTGGAGTCATCCTCAAGAACGCCGGCACGGAAGCCTACGACCTTGCGGTGAAAGCTGCGCGACGTTGGGCGTACCAAGTGAAGAAGGTTCCGGATGGTCTCGCGGAGATAGTCAATGCGCGGAACAACTTCCACGGGCGTTCGATCATCGCACTTGCATCATCGTCCAATCCGAAATATCGAAAGGACTTCGGTCCATTTCCGAACGGGTTCCCGAAGGTGGACTACGGTGACGTCGAGAGTTTGCGACGCGCAATCACTCCCAACACGGCTGCGTTCATCGTCGAAGTGATCCAGGGCGAGGGCGGCATCGTCGATGCTCCTCCGGGCTATATTGAGGCAGTGCGTGAATTGTGCACGAAAGAAAACGTTCTGCTCATTTTCGACGAGATCCAAACCGGCCTCGGCCGTACAGGCAAACTCTTTGCCAGCGAATGGAGCGGCGTACATCCCGATGGCGTTTTGCTCGGAAAAGCACTTGGTCAGGAGATTCCTGTCTCAGCCTTCGCTGCGCGCAAGGATGTCATGGAGCTCTTCGGTCCCGGTTCGGACGGCAGTACGTTTGCGGGCACACCGCTTGCGTGTGCACTTGCGCTCAAGTCGCTCGAGATCATCACGCGGGACAACTGCGCGGTGGTCAGAAATGCACATGACGTCGGAGCATACTTTCTTGCAAAACTGCAAAGAATCAAGAGCGCGCTCATCAAGCAGGTGCGCGGGAAGGGACTCTTCATCGGCATCGAATTCGATGCAAGCATTGTGACTGCTGACCAAATCTTCGTAGCACTCAAGAAGAGCGGTCTGATTGCCGGCGTTGCAGGAAACAACACGGTGCGATTCACTCCCGCGCTCATCATCACCAAGTCGGACGTCGACTGGGCGGTTCGCTGTGTCAGCAGGACATTGCACACACTGTGATCGTTGCATTAGTAAGGTAGAAAAACCCCCGGCCTGGCCGGGGGTTGTTTTTTTGACTATTTACATGACTCTACGCTTTGACTCTAGATTTTTCCGAAGAGTCGTTCAAGAAAAAGAAAGACGAAGTCTGCAGTTTTTCGACATCCACGCTCTACCTGTTCGTCGGCCTCGGGATTGTATTCGACAACCTCGATCTGGCGCAACTTTCCGGATTGCCGAATCGCGTCAGCCATTTTGAGCGCATACCACGGAAAAAATCCGCCCTTGCTTTGAAACGACACACCGGGAACGTAGTTCATGTGCATCGCATCGAGGTCGAACGTAAAGATGACATCATCAACGTGCAGAAGAAATTCTTCGAGTGCGTGCATAAGTGACGGAAATCCGTCACGATGAACATCCGTCATTGTCACTCTTTTGACGCCGAGCTTCTCAAGAAGTGCGGTCTCTTCCGGTTCGCAATCGCTTTTCCCCGCACCAAGATGAAGCACATTCCTGGGCGCAAAACGCAGCCGCCTTCTCTTCTGCTTCGTTCCAAACGTTCCGTAGCACCCGAGTGAACGTTCTCCGTAACCAAGCGCGGAGGCGAACGGCAGGCCGTTGGCAAAGTGCGAGTGCGACGTCTCTCCCGTGTGCGCATCGTAATGCGCATCGAGCCACAGTAGTCCGACGCGTCGTCCACGCGAAAATACGGGGTTGAGGAATTGCGGGACTGTCCCAAGAGAAATGGAATGGTCACCACCGATAACAAGAGGCAAATACCCCAAGTTATGTGCCGCAAAAACGCGTGCACCGGCGAGTTTCGTCACCTCGAGTACGGCATCATGAGAGCAAACACGGCCGGAAAGTATCGGCGGTGAAGAAAAGGCTCCGTGTGAGCCGCTCTCTGCCTTCACGTCGCAATACGTCGCTACGTGTCCTATGTCACGCAAAAATTGCAGCAAACCACCTGCGATGAGTTCGTCCGGCCCCTTTGCGGACCCGCCCTTCTCGCCACCCTTGGCAAAAGGAACCCCAATCACCTGAATCGGCTTTGTCATGAGAATCCCTTTCAAAGAAACAACACTGCAAGCATCCTATGGTACTTGCCGCACAATATCAAGCGAGTGGCATGCGGCGAGTTTCTACTCGAGAAAAGGCCACTCACGCAAAGGACGACCTGACTGTCTTTTAGATGTCTACGCAGGTATTGTAGATATCGGCTTCAACGTTATATTTCGCGATAGCGCTCTTCGTTGTCTCGATAAGACTGTTGTGAAGCACCACGATAGTATTGAACTCATCAACGTACTGATTGTGGACACTTGCGCTTATTCCCGGTGCATCGAGCTCCACTTTCAATTTGGCGAGCGTCTGCCCGAGCTGAGAAAGCTCCTCTTGATAGATGACGATCTTTTGCTTCAGCAGTGCGTCGGGCAACGGACAGTCCGCAAGTGGGCGCCCAAATTCTTGCACTGCAAACCAAGCTTGCCTACCCTCATATATACCTAAAATAGCGGCGACTCCAATTTCTCTGTAATTCACGTTCATAATATTTGCGCGATGTCCCGGGGAATTCATCCATCCGGTGACAACTTCACGGCTTGAAACAAAATCGCCAAGTGCCAAATTTTCTCCTATGTTCAAATATGAATATCCATATATTTCTGCCAAATTTGCGACGTCTACACCACTCGGTGAAACATGCGCAAAATATTGCTTGGCAATCATGTCGACAGCCTTCGCCTCGGCAATTGCCGTCAATCGGTTATTGAAAGAGAGTGGAGGCAATCCCCCCGTCACGCGTTCACCGTTAGTGAAGCGCACGATATCAATCTGACTCAGCGCACCCTCGGTGCTCGGAGTGCCAGAGTCGGAAATCGTCGTAGCGGTTGATGTCCCGCTCGTCGGTGTGATGATTGGAGTCGGGGTCGAATCGGGTTGGGTGGTCTTCTTTATGTAAAGCGGCCCGGGCGCCTCGATAGTCTTTTGCGGTGAACTCGTAGGTGCGACGACTGTCGGAATTGATTTTTTTGGCTCGGGAATGACCATTTTTGCAGGGACAACGGCAGAAGTCGTCAAACCGACAAAGCTACGGTCTACTATTTTCGGTGTGCCGGTAGCAAGCTCCACCACCACAGGAACAACTGCGGGGGCCTGCAACATCATGCCGCTTTGCATGTAAAAAAACGCGCCGGAGACAGCGACAACGGAGAGCGCAATCATAAAACTCAATACCTGCAATATGCGTTCAATATTCATGGACATCACTTCTCCGGAATTGCATAGCCCGCTGCACTGACGAGTGCGCGGTCAACATAGACTGCCCCACGAGGGAGGGCTTTCACTATACGACCAGGGAGTTCCGAGACATCATCTCCCTGCATCAGCCTTGCAAACATTGCGCCCTTTTCTTTTCCGACTACAAATATGCCCACAAGGTCAACCTGGCGAAGAAACGTGAGGGTTGTGGTGACGCGCCTCGGAAAAGGATTCTTCCCAACAGCATCGTGAGAAATTATCCACCGCTCCCGCTCAAAAAGTTCTGAAAACTTTTCTGGGTCTTCCGGATATGGCATAATTCCCGCCGTGTGGCCGTTCTCCGCAATTCCCATTGTCGCCATGATGGCACCGCGTGGATGGCGTACGCGCCAGCTTCGCAATTCGTTTTCGTAAAAATCTGCAAGCATCTCTTTGCTCTCCCCCTTACGCGTACTCGTATCGATGAGTCGGCACCCGCGCGAGACCGCCTTTTTATAAAATTCTGTTTTGCGCAACTGCTCGTAGTTGATCGACTTTCCTGTCGTATCAAAACGTTCGTCGAAAATTCCGATTGTGAGATACGGACCGATGACTTGGTCATCTATGCGGTCGAGTGCCGAGAGTGCCGAACCACCCGAAGAAAGGAACAAAACATCGCGACGCTCGACATCTCTGAATTCCTTCAATTTTCGCGAAATGTCCTTTGCAAAGAACATCGCGGCGTCTTCTTTGTCCTTACGAACATACACTCTGAGATTCCCTGCTTGTTTTAAATATTCCACCATGACGTGTATTATAGCATTTACACGTAAAGCGAAAATGCTATACTGCAACACATGACACCAAGACAAGATGTGATTGCCAAGAGCGACTTACCCGCGATCAACGTACCGGAAACAAGCATCTCGCGCTTGCCGTTGACGAGAGCGGAACTTCAACGAGACGCGGACAAGGCGAGAGTGTCACGAATCACTGGCGAATTTAGCGCCGGTCTCGCATTCATCAACAAATTTCCCAAATCTGTGACCATGTACGGGTCAGCCCGATTTGACGAAGACAACGTCCACTACAAGTCCGCCAGAGCTATAGGATACAAATTGGCGAAGCATGGCTTTGCGGTCATTACCGGGGGTGGCCCGGGTATCATGGAAGCCGGCAATCGTGGTGCAAAAGAAGCGGGCGGTGTTTCCGTCGGACTGAACATCGAGCTTCCCCGTGAGCAAATAATCAACCCCTACGTGACGGATTCACTTTCGTTTTACTATTTCTTTGCTCGGAAAACAACGATGTCGTACTCCGCGGAGGCATACCTCTTTTTCCCCGGCGGATTTGGAACGCTTGATGAGTTCTTTGAGGTCATTACTCTCATTCAAACAAAAAAAATGCACCGCGTGCCCATCGTCCTTGTCGGTTCAGATTTTTGGACTCCACTAAAGAACTTCATCGAAAAGACCTTGCTACAGGCACATGGAACAATTGCAAAAAAAGACCTCCAGATTTTCAACGTACTTGATGATGATGATGAGATTGTAGAGTATGTTATCGAAAACTGCGGTGAAGGAATGAATGATTTCGGGCCCGATTCCAATCTCTAAACAAAAATTTTGTTTGCAAAAAAGACTCACAATTGTGGGTCTTTTTTTGTTGCAGCGATAAGCGGGCCGCTCCAGTAAAATATTGTAGTTTCTAAATCTTTGGCTCCCCCAAATGCGCGTAAAGCAAAAACTCTTTATTTCCGTCTCCACCGAGGATGGGTGATGCGACGACACCCGCAACGTGAAATCCGAGGTCGTGCACTACTGTTTCGATGCGCCCCGCCACCTTTGCGTGGAGCTTTGGGTCCGTCACGATGCCCTTTCCGATATCCGCCTTACCCACCTCAAATTGAGGCTTCACGAGGATGATAAGGACACCGTCTTTTTTCAGCAGGCCTTTTATGTATGGCAGAACTTTTTCTACTGAAATAAACGACACATCAATCACGGCAATATCAATTTTTTCTTTGAAGGTCGTCTTCGTTACGGTATTGATGTGTACGCCTTCCATGTTGACGACCTTTTTGTTTGTGCGTATCTTTTCAGCAAGTTGTCCATGGCCCACATCGATTGCGTACACTTTTTTGATTCCTCCTTCGAGAAGGACGTCAGTAAATCCGCCTGTTGATGCCCCGACATCAAGGGCGATCTTCCCGTTGACGTCGATGTGCCAAAACGACAGCGCGTGTTCGAGCTTGAGTCCGGCACGAGATACCCATCGGAGGTCTTGTGTCACGAGCACAACCTTTGTCTCTTCGTCTACGATGAAATCTTTGTCGGTAACGATCTTTCCGTCCACCTTCACTCCCTTGGAGCGGATCAGTGACTGGGCGCGAGCTCGCGAAGGAACAAGTCCTCGTTCAACGAGGGCCTTATCGAGTCGAACTCCATCTTCATCGAATGATCGTATCATGTTTTTGAATTATAACAGACATTATTACAAAAGTAAATGCTCCTGCTTTCGAGTATCAATCACGCTACTGCGTATAACTAATTGACAAACTCCGCAACACTGACATAATTAATTTGTACAAAACTTCGATATCTTATCCCCCACCCGACAATCACATTTAGTAACCAAGTTACTCATTTTCTTAGAAAGATTGGTTCGGGTCGGGAATAAGCTACCGAAGGGCACGAGATATATTCTCGTGCATTTTGTTTTATCCTTCAACAAATGTCAGTGCGGTCCCCTTCTTTCCTGCACGCCCCGTACGGCCGATACGATGTACGTAGTCGTCGTACGTTCCGGGAACTTCGTAGTTGATGACATGCGACACGTTCGGAATATCGAGCCCTCGTGCGGCAACATCAGTTGCAACGAGAATTTGGACGCGATCGTCCTTGAAATCCTTGAGTGCGCGTTGGCGTTGTGGCTGTGTTTTGTTGCCATGAATTGATGCGGAGCGAAATCCTGCACCGGCGAGTTCCTTTCCGAGTTTTTCTACGCCATGCTTCGTGCGTCCAAAGACAAGCACCTTGCTGAACTCCGTTTTACGAAGCAGCTCGCAAAGCATGTCGAACTTCTCACCTTTCTCACGGAAACGCACGATGTCCTGCTCCACGTTCTTTGCGGTATCTTGTTTCTTTACCGAGATGCGAATGGGGTCGCGAAGCATGCGATGTGCCAAGTCCTCAATCTCGCGCGAGAATGTCGCCGAGAAAAAGAGTGTGTGGCGTTCCTTCGGCATTTTCTCAATGATGAATTTGATGTCCACAATGAAACCCATGTCGAGCATACGATCAGCCTCATCAAGTACGAGGTTGTCAAACTCAGCAAGTTTGAGCTCTCCACGTTCTATCAGGTCCTTGAGGCGCCCCGGGGTACCGATGACCATGCGCACCTTTCGGCGTAGGCGCTCTATCTGCATCCCCATCGACGTACCGCCAACAAGAAGCACTGAATAGATGCCGAGTCCGCGAGCGAATCCCATGAACTCTTCGTCGATCTGCAGTGCGAGCTCACGCGTCGGCACAATGACCAGCACGCGGCTATTCGGATGAAGTACCATTTTATTGATCAACGGAACGAGGAATGCAGCGGTCTTCCCTTCTCCGGTATTTGCAATACCAATAAGGTCGCGACCCTTCAACACTTCAGGAATTGCTTGGTCTTGGATAGCGGTCGGAATAACGTATCCCTTTTTTGCGATATTTTCTTTCAACTTCGCCTCGATCTTGAGGTCAGCGAACTGGTGTGTCGGTGAGTAGACTTTCTCTTCAGCGATCACAACGGCACGGCTGACGAATCGATTGACGTCGATGTTCTCTCCAGGATTTCTCGTGTTACCACGCTTCTGTTGTGGTCGTGCACTGCCTCCACGGGAAAAACCTCCTCGACTTCCGCCGCCAAAGGAGCTTGTTCGCGATGATGACGATGAAGAGGATGGATATGATGACGAACGAGGAGCGAACGAACGAGTCGCCGATGTGGGTCGTGAAAATGGCGCTCTCAGTGGTGCTTGCGCTGATGGTGCACGAGGTGCGGCCGGAGCATCAGGTGCTCCTCCACGCTCGATGTTTCCGATAAAATTACTCTTCTTGGTGCGCTTGCGAGGCGGTTCATAACGACCACCTCCACCGATACCACCCAAGACTACCGCACGACGCGTGCCACCGTATGATGGTCGCGCACCACGACTCCCGTAGGAGCTTGGTTGCTTTTTTTCTTCCATATAAATTTTATTAGGACCAATACACCGTAGCGTAGCGGCCAATTGATATACCAGGACTTACGAATTGCGTAGGTGCCGGAGACTTCCCACAACGTACCTCTGTGACTTGCCATTGTTGTGGAAGTCTCTCGATTTTCGACAATTCGAGAGAGGAGTTTTATGAGAAGTACAGTCTAGCATCTCTTGACTTTTTTGTCAAAGAATGCTATTATTTGACTAGCTGTCCCCCTCAACTACCCGAAAGGCATCATATGTTTCGCACCGTCAGGAACGTCATCGCCATCGCTTCTACGGCCCTCGTTCTCGCCGCATGCGGTGGCGGGGTCGGAGTCGACTCGCAGGGAAACCTGAGTGTGTACTTTGAGTTCCCTCCCCCTAGCGTCGTCGTCGCACTGCCAGCCTCGTGCGTGCAGTATCTCGGCTACGACCAGTACGTGGTCTACGGAGCGGCAGCATACCCCGGCTGCCCCAACCTCTCGAACTATGACCTGGTCGGACAATTTGCCTGGTACAACCCGGGCCTTTGGATCAGTTCATGGGAATCGCGCTCGCCCGGTACCGTGCTTGTCACCGCACCGCACCGCCGCTGAAGCGACACCCCAGACCATCGATACATTCCACTTCGGAGAATCCCAATGAAAACCGACCGGATACTTGTTCCACGCAGTGAACTCGACGCCGCCAGACGAATGAGTGCGATCGAGATTGCAGGCCTACATCACTCTGACCTGCAGAACTTCGGAAAGATCCTCCAAGTTCAGGGTCAACTTCATTCGCAGGGCTTTTCCCTGCTTATCAGCCTGATGGTCAATGTGGCAACACTGTTTGCCCTTGCCGGATGGGCCGCGAGTGAGGCACCTTTCAGAAGTCAGGGCTGGGTGATCCTCATGTTCTCTGCATTTGGCGTTGCGGCAGTTGCCCGTCTCGCAATGCTTCTTATCCCGCGAGGCAAATGACCGCATCGTTGCACGAAAGCAAAAACCGCAGGCTCGCCTGCGGTTTTTTTACTAATCTTTCTTTTTTTTCTTGCTGCGCTCTGCTTCGGTGAGATATTTTTTACGGAGGCGCACCGACTTTGGGGTGATTTCCAGATATTCGTCATCCGACATGACCTCAAGTCCATTTTCAATACCCAAGAATTTTGGTGGGACGAGGTTGAGTGCATCGTCGGTACCCGAGGCGCGCATATTGGTGAGCTGCTTGCCCTTCGTCGGATTGACCGGCATTTCTTCACCCTTTGTTGTATTGCCGATGACCATGCCCTCGTACACCTCAACATTCGGAGCAATATAGAGCTCTCCCCGTGTCTGAAGGTTTGCGAGAGAGTATCCAAGTGCTTTGCCGTTGGCCATTGAGACCATCGAGCCTACATCACGATGTTCAATGTGTCCGGCGTAAGGCTTAAACCCAATAACGCGAGAGGACATTATTCCCTCCCCTTTCGTGTCAACAATAAACTGATTGCGGTAACCAAGGAGTCCGCGTGTCGGGCCTTCGAAGATCATGCGAAGCATGTTGTGCGTCTGTGTCATATTGCTCATGACTGCTGCGCGGCTCCCAAGCTTCTGAATGACGACACCTTGCGACTCGGATGGCACATCGATAGTGACCTCTTCGAATGGCTCACACTTCACGCCATCAATCTCTTTGATGATGACCTGAGGCTGAGACACTTGTACTTCGAAGCCTTCTCGGCGCATATTCTCAAGCAAAATTGCCACATGAAGCTCTCCGCGGCCGGACACCTTGAATGTGTCGCCTGAGGAGCTCACGAAATCAACCTTGAGGCCCACATTTACCTCGAGCTCTTTCGTGAGTCGCTCACGAATCTGACGCGATGTGACGAACTTGCCTTCGCGGCCTGCGAACGGTGAATTGTTGATTAAAAAATAGAGTTCAATCGTCGGCTCATCGACAGTGATGGCGGGAAGAAGTTCGACGTCGGGAGTGTGCGCGATGGTCTCGCCGATATAAATATCGGGGATGCCGGCAATAATACCGATGTCTCCGGCGACTATTTCCGTGACGTCTTCACGCGCGATGCCCTTGAAGGTGAACAGCTTTGTGACCTTGCCTTTATATGGGGCATTGCCTTCGTGGAGCACGATCACATTATCTCCAAGCTTCACGGTGCCCTCAATGACGCGCGCAATGCCGAGACGACCAAGATAGTTGTCGTACGCAAGATTGAACGACTGGGCGCGTAGTGGCTTCTCGGCAGCACCAACTGGAGAGGCGACGGGCACATGCTCAAGGATAAGATCAAGCATGGGGGTGAGGTCTGTCGATTCATCAGCGAGTTTGCGCTTTGCAATACCGAGACGACCAATGGCATAGACCACCGGGAAACTCAGCTGCTCGTCGGTCGCACCAAGGTCCATGAAAAGCTCGAACACCTGCTCTTCGCATAGATCGGGGTTTGCCGCGGGTTTGTCTATCTTATTGATGACGACGATGGGCTTAAGGCCTAGCTCGAGAGACTTCTTGAGAACGAAGCGAGTCTGAGGCATTGGGCCTTCTTGTGCATCAACAATGAGGAGAACGCAATCAATGGAGCGCAATACGCGCTCGACCTCGGAGCCGAAGTCGGCATGGCCCGGCGTATCGACGATGTTGATTTTCGTGCCCTTGTAGTTACATGAGGTATTTTTTGAGTAAATGGTAATACCGCGCTCAAGCTCAAGTGCGTTTGAGTCCATACTGTCGCCCTCGGTAAACATGCCGGTCTGGCGCATCAAAGAGTCGGTCAAGGTTGTCTTGCCGTGGTCGACGTGTGCGATGATTGCGATGTTTCTAATTTCCATAAATGGGTCAAAATTAAACGCCCGCAATGCGAGCGCTGTTAGAAAGAATATACATTAGTTCAACATATTTTGCAATTTTTGTGTAGTCTACAACTGGGACAATTCTCCCTATAATAGCCAAAGCTCGTTCTCAATTAAAGGTGACCACCTTGGATATCTGGAAAGACTTACTTCGGCAAGCGTATGTGGAGGCAACGAAAAGCCCTGATCCGTCGACGCAAAACGGCGCACTCATCGTGCGCGACAGCGACTATGCAATTGTTGGGGCTGACTGCAATCGCCTCCCCGATGGCATCGCGCACACGCACGAACGATTGTTTACGCCGCTCAAATATCTTTTCGTTGAGCATGCGGAATTCGGCTCAGTATTTGATGCAATGAAGAAGTCGGGACTCGGAAACATGGTCGGCCACACTATGGTTTGTCCTTGGGCGGCATGTACCGGATGCGCCAAAACAATTATGCGCTCAGGTATTCGGAGGCTAGTTCGCCACAAGGACGCCACTGACCGCTCGGCGGGAAATACAAAATGGATTGATGAGATTCGTGAAGCAGATGTCATGATGCGCGAAGTCGGCATCGATATCATCGAGTGCAATGGACAAGTCGGCGCACCACCGATTCTCCACAGTGGAACATATTGGAATCCCTGATTTTCACTCCCGCTTTTTGCGGGATTTGCTTTATTGACAAACGCATGGCAGAATGCCGAAATGGAAAAGAAAAAATACGGACCGAAGATCGGAGCAAAAAATAGGGATGTCACATCGAAGCGGCACATCAGTCGCAAGGCCACATTCGGCACCCCGACCGGGAGACCGACTTCCCCGCGCGCAACATACGCACCAAAAGAAGGCGCGAAGCCCTTTCGTCCTTCTCCAACCGTCAATGCCTACAAATCCCCTGTAACGAGTGCAACGGTGCGACCAAACTCAACGGGATACACAAAGCGGGCCTATACGCCTCGCGCTCCGGAGGCGGGTGCCGACAATCGAAAGCCTTTTGTGCGCTCATCATATGGAGTGACACCGGGTTCGGAAGCGGGCGGACATTATGCAAAAACCGGTTTTGCCGGGAGTAGCTCACGTGGAACATATGCTCCGAAGAAATCGACTTCGTGGTCTAAATCAAAAATGGAGAAGGGAAAATTTGCGGAAAAGAGGGCTCTGTACGTCCCTCGGGATGGGGCCGCAAAACCTTACACTCCAAGACCTGCACAGAGTACCGGCGGATATGAAGGAAAGAAAGTCTATTCAAAAAGTGGAGACATGGGCGCGGCGAAACCATACTTTAAATCAACGATTCCGAACAAACCAAGGACTGCATCTGCGTCTTGGGGTTCGGTTGCGACTTGGTACGATAAACATTTGAACGAGGCGGATACCTATCACGAGAAAGTGATACTGCCGAATCTTCTTCGGCTCGTCGACGCAAGGAAAGATGACAACATCCTCGACCTTGCGTGCGGACAGGGATTTTTCACTCGCGCAATTGAAAAGACCGGGGCTAAAGTGGAGGGAGTCGACATCGCTCCGGAGCTCATCGCCATCGCCAAAGCAGAATCACCGCTCACCCCCTACCACGTCGGGAGCGCCGACAAGCTCACCATGTTCGACAATGAGACATTCACGAAGGCGCTCATCAGTCTTTCGATACAAAACATTGAGCACATCGAGGGTACGATGAAGGAAGCTGCGCGTGTGCTAAAGCCAGGAGGAAAATTGCACATGGTGATGAACCACCCTGCCTTTCGCATCCCAAAGGGTTCAGCGTGGGATTACGATGACCAGAAAAAGGTGCAATTCCGACGCGTCGACCAGTATCTCTCAAATTCTAGTACTGAGATAGAAATGCATCCGGGGTCTCCAGACTCTCCAAGGACGATTTCGTTTCATCGACCACTGCAGTTCTATTTCAAGGCATTTACAAAAGCGGGATTTGCAGTTACAAGACTTGAAGAATGGATATCACACAAGGCGAGTGATTCAGGCCCCCGTGCAAAAGCCGAGAATGATGCGCGCAAAGAAATTCCGCTGTTCCTCTACTTGGAAGCGACGAAGATTAAATAGATAAACAAAAACAGTCCTCATCGACATTGCGTGGATGAGGACTGTTTTCTTAATTCACACAAAACTAGCGAGTGACAGAGACGTCTACACTGAGTTCGGCCTTTGGTGCACACACAGTAAGTCGGTTATTTGTACTGAGCCAGACGTAATATCCGCTGTAGTCTACACTCTGTACTCCCCCCGCCGGATCGATAGGCATCGAAACGAGGTACTTTTGATTTGTCAGCAAATAATCGAGATTCATCCCACAGCCGGTTGTTGCGCACAATGATATTTCCGCGTCGGTCTGCTCGGTGCACACCGTGACATCTCGTACGGGAATTGTGTCCGAAAGTGTCGCGCCATTGTTGTCGATTGTGTACTGGTAGAGCGCATTCATGATGAGATTCACATCTGCGCGACGTTTGCCATTCCTGAGCTCCGCTAGTTGTTTGCCCGGGTTAATGGCGAAGATGACGATGCCTGCCAAGATAGCGATGGCGGCAACAACGAGGAGGATTTCGAGAAGCGTGAATCCTGCTTCATGGTTTTTTTCTTTTTTGAAGCAATTATTTATTTTTATCATTTGTTTCTATTGTACCACTTGGGTTGAAATTGGGTGG
>JAYSTI010000025.1:0-4102 GCA_043719805.1 Candidatus Lloydbacteria bacterium | reverse complement strand
AAAATTTTAAGGCATATCGAGATATGTCGCAAAATTTTCTCGATGTCGGTGCCGAAATTGGAGGATTATTGTGGATAGGTTATTTGGGGATGGTATTACTATGCAGTGAAAGTGCGTTGGGATATTATTCAGACATGCGTTCCATAATCAACCTCCTCAGGTCTGCAGAATATCGCGGAAAAACGAGAAAAACATTAGTTTTTGCGGCTATTCTTATTGCGTTGACACCTCTGTGCGTTTTCATGTTCTCACTTGTAATGAGTGGGCAATTGCACGATTGCAAGACCGGCGAAAACTACACTGATTGCGTCGAAGAATACTTTTTTCAACTTGCAGAAGCTCGAGGTACGGTCTATTCGCTCGCCGAGGCAACTACCGCATACAAAACAGACGCGGGGTTTCGCGCAGGGTGCCACAATGCTATGCACGCCATTGGACGCCACGCAGCAACAGAATTTAGTGACGCCACGGATGCATTTGGTCACGGGACTTTTCTCTGCTGGTCCGGATATTATCACGGTGTCGTTGAGGGAGTTCTGCGAACATCCGGTGAGGAAGTCATTCGAAAAGAGACCCTCAATACACTCTGCGGGCCAAACAATCTTCTCCCGCTTGGCTCCTTCGCGAGATTTCACTGCACACATGCCCTGGGTCACGCCATTATGTATCGCACAAGCAACGACCTCCCACTAGCGCTGACGCATTGTTCCTCACTCATTATAGATGCGGATAAACAGCGCTGTGCACTTGGGGCCTTTATGGAAAATTATCTAGCGGATGGAAAGGAACACAAAAGCTCGTGGCAGACAAAGGAAGACTTATCGTTTCCCTGCACCGTAACGGATAAAGCGTTTGCGGAACCATGCTTCTTTGTTCAAGGCATGTTTGTAATGAAACAATTCAATGCTGATAAAATTAAATCACTAAATTTCTGCTCAAGTTTGCTGGAGAAGGAAATTGGATTTCAGTGCGTGGCAGGAGTAGGAAAAGTTATCGCTGATATTGCAGTATTTGATCATGAAATTACGCGCAAGGAGTGCACAAATTTGCCCAGTGAGTTACAGGAGGGCTGTTTTTTTGGAGCCCTGCAAGAGATTGTCGGCGTGGACGCAAGCATGGCGGCTGGCGAGGCTGTTTGCTCTTCACTTTTAGGAGAGGAGTTTAGCGAGTGTAGCAACGCACTGCGCAGTGTGGGTACAACGCTTGGGCTTTAATAATGATAATGGGGACAGCTTTAATTAAAGCTGTCCCCGTTTCTTTTGTGGGTTATAAAAAACTGCTCGCATACATGCAAGCAGTGACAGTCATTTACTCTCACTCGAGAGTCGGAGCAATTCATCTTTCAGAAATTTTACCAACACCGAACCTTGGGTTCCGAATCCGAGACTGGTATACGAGTTGGGAGCAGAAGCGTAGGCACTATCCACCATTCCGACCACCTTGCCATCGCGGAGTCGGATGATGGGCCCACCCGATGAACCGGGCAACACAAGTGCGGTCGTCTGTATAAGGTGTCGCACAGTGGCGACGCCGAGATGTTGTCCGGGCACAATGGAGTCCGGATTGCTCACGATACCATCGCCAACGGAAAAGGTCACGCCAAACGGATTGCCAATTGTGACGACTGCGTCGTGGCGCACCAAACTATTGGTGAGTTCGAGAATCGGAAAGACCACCTTTGTCGGAGCAATGATCTGCAATAGGGCAAGGTCGCTCGCGTCATGCGGACTCCCGCCGACTATCACCGCCTTATACGTCTTCCCGTCTTTAGCGAGGATATCTATGACCACTTCTATACTGAAACCATTACCGTAGGCGAAAGTGTTCGGCCCGACAATGGATGACGGTAGCACCGAAAAATACGGATTCACCACATGCATCTTGGTAAGCATCAAGCCGCCCTGAGTCACACCAAAACCTGTTCCAATTCCTAGGCTCCGAAATCCCTCGGACGTTGTTTTTCCGGTCGCAGTTTCAAACACTCTTCCGGTGAGCTTTATCTCATAGATGGCAGGCATCGCCTCGTCGATCAATTTGTTGAACACTTCATCAGAGACATGCGCACCCCTGATGTCCTGTCTGGCCGCATAGACCGGGGTAGACACCACTGAAGCGGCGCAAAAAACAACAACGAAAAAGCGGGAGAGGATATTCATGAACATTCCTTGTCAACGTATCTACAATCAGAGTACAGGAAGGCCAAGATATTAGTAGCGCCTTCCGCACAGACGACAGAAAATGCAATTCGGCAAGATTTTGCATACGGAATGCACGTAAAATTCCGATGTTAAAACAGATGTCATCTTTGACCGGTGCAGCGAGTGGGTAACTTGGGGCTGGCCGGATGCCCGGGATGACGCGGGGCGATTCTCAAAATGCAATTTTAATGTGAATAGAAAGCCCGAGCGATTTCAGCGACCTCAGCAAGGTCGTTGGCATATGTCGTAGCCCCTTGCTGGTCGTAATTGAGAGTAAGATTTTGTTTAAAACCTATTGTATAAGAACCGGCGGACCTTGCAGCTGCAATCCCCACATTCGAGTCCTCGAGCACAATCGTTCCCATGGGCGTCACTCCGAGTTGTCTCATCGACTCAATATAGCCATCGGGAGCGGGTTTGTTTGCCAAATCGGGGCGGTCCTGCAATGAAATAACGTTGCTTATCCTGTCTTTGAACGGAAGCCTGCGGATGACTTCCTCAACCCATGCGAATTGTGAGTTTGTGACGATACCTATTGCGCACCCCAACTCTGCAAGCACGCGCTCAAAATCTTCGAGCCCCGGCGTTAGCGGAGCTTGCCGATACACATTATTCGCAGCCACATCGAACGCAGCGGCGAGTTTACTCTTCTCTACTTTTGCACCGAGCGAAAGAACACGGTCATAAATTCCGTCCACGCCAAGGCCCGTTGTTGAGCCAATCATATTGCGCACTCCCTCATCAAAAAATTCAAGACTAATTTTTTCCTTTTCAATATCCCACAAAGGCTCACTGTTGATGAGCACGCCGTCGACGTCAAAAATAAAGGCGCGCTTCATTACCCAATGATAACAACCTTCACCCATTTTCCAAAACGTGTGAGCTGCGGGTCAGGGACAGCGTTGGAACTATTCTGCCACAGAAGAGTCAGGGCTTATTGGATTGAAAATTTCTTGCCTAAGCGCATTTGTGTCATAGGAATATGCAACTGGGATATGGATAATCGGTATGCCGACAACCCTTAAAACCTCGTCGACAAAGTGGTCTCTCTTTATCCTTTCTGGGCGCCAGTGTGACCTGTCATCCAGTTCAATTGCGAGGTGGGGTGTAAATTCTTTGTCATATAATACGAAGTCGATTGACCGAGAATTAATGCGGTTGAGGTCACCCCAATTTGTAAAATGTGAATTTGAGTTTAGCGAACTGACGATGCGTGAGAGTTGTACTTGGGGCACAATATCAAGGTGTCCGCCAACCACTTCTTTTAGTACGATAAGAAAATTTTTTTCTGCAGGCGTGAGCAGACTATCTTTTAGGCCATATTTTTCTCCCAGTTCTTCTTTCTCTGGAACGTCATCCGAGGAATTTTCGACATTTAGTAATGGTGTAGCAGTTGAAATAACGGAAACATTAGCAGGGGTTGGTGATGTGGGCACAGGAGAGCCACTCGCACTGTTTTCTTGATTTCTTTTTCTTAAAGCATCCTTGATTAAGTGGAAGATTTTTGGAATGAGTAAAGAAAAAATCAGTTCGAAAAGTGTGTCCAAAAGAGAATCATAACCACGATATGATTTGTGGTTATTGTATTTCCGAAATTTTTTGTATGGATAATATGCCATCTTTTAATGCAAAAAGCCCACAACGGGTGAGGCTGGAGTCTCTCAGGTCGGCTTCCTGACGAGGCGAGTTGGGCGACCCCATGATGGGTTCTTTGTGCTTAACTCGACTTTTGCCATGCCATCGACTGCGCAATGGTTTAGGCACACGTTATTCAGTGTGTTTAAAATATAACTCGTTTCTTCCCATGGTCCGGTCCCCAAATTTCAGACACTAAACTTGTAATTATTCGCTAGAATAGCTACATATGAAAAAGCATCGTATCGCTCCTGATATGAGGGAGCAAA
>JAYSTI010000024.1:0-12455 GCA_043719805.1 Candidatus Lloydbacteria bacterium | reverse complement strand
TGAGCTGACTAAAATGTCGATTCGTGGCGCCTTTTTTGATTTTTCGCATAACAACTGAATTCTAGTACAGGTGTTGCAATTGATTGTTGAACTCGGGTAGGTCAAGATGGCAAAAAATACGGAAAGGAGTAATATTAATTTCAGCGTAACTGAACCTAAGGAGCAATCATGGGACTCTCGCATGGTGAAGTGGAAGCGGTTCGCGATGACTTCATTGCGGAATACTGGAAGCCACCTTTCCAAATGTACGGCTGCGGCATTACGACCGTCGGAGGTCATGACAAGAATGCACCCGAAGCGGAAGCGAGTGACTACTGTCTGGCCGCATCGCTCCTGGTCGCGCCGCCAATGGGCACGACGCTCCCCAATGTTTACAAGGGTGTTCGCGTATTCACTCGCGTAATCGGAGTGGCGCACGCATACTGAGACGAGGCCGACATTGCGTCGGCTTTTTAATTTAGCTGCGACTGAGCATTGACGCTTTCATCGTCATAAATTTCTTTCTTTCCGGCGGAGAGAAATGTTCGATGGAATAGCGCAGTGCGGTGCGCGGCATGTGGGATGCGTGTGTTTTCAAAAATCCGAGTAGCGTTGGGCGCGACTGCTTCCCCACCTCGCGCAGCATCCAGCCGACCGCCTTGTGCATGAGGTCGTGCGTGTCCGAAAGAAGCATCTCTGAAATCAATAGTGTGTCTCTAAAATCCCCCGCTTTAATGAATGCGAGTGTTGCGACGATGGCAATCCGACGCTCCCAGATATTTTTTGACTTCGCGAGCACGTAAAGGATATTGCGATTCTGCTTCAACAGATGCGTACCGAGGATATTGCTTGCGGAAGTATCCACGAGGTCCCAATTATTGATATGCGCGGTGTTGGCCAGATAAAATTTCACAACCCTCTCTCGCTCCGCCTCAGTCCCGGTCTTAAACTGATCGACCAATATGAGGAGTGCGGTCAACCGACATTCATGAACGCGGCTTTTGAGGAGCTTCGCTATTTCCGTTTTCGAAAGCGCCGCATACTCCTTCGCGAGTTTCCGCTCTTTTGGGACGGTGACTCCGACAAAGATATCGCCGTATCCATACTGACCCTTTCCTGTCTTAAAAAACCACGCTGAGGAAGCGGCCTTCTGCTTGGAGCCAAGCTTTGTTAATGCGCGCTCTACTTGTATTGCCGTTTGCGTCTTCATTTTTTATTTGAAATCAAATACGACATCGGCGAAATTTTCTATGCGGTCGCGCTTGTCGATGGTGATTCCCTCTACTTTATATAGCTTCATGCGTTTCGCCCGATGTGCGTCGTCCACCCATATCTTTCCGTCGGTATAAACTATGCGGTGAAACGGTATACGCGTCTCGCCTGCGTCGTATGCTTTCCCCAATATCCCCGAGACGCTTCGTGCCGCCATGCCGCCACCACCCGCCGCGCGCGCAAGGCGCCCGTACGTAGACACTCTCCCTGTGGGAATTGAGAGCGCCGCCTTTATGACTCGGTCAGAAAATATACTCATATGTTGCGCGAATTATAGCAGAATGCCACGCAAGAAACACAAAAGCCCGTCTGCGTATACAGGCGGGCTTTTGCTCACATTCTTTTTGTCTTACGAGAGATGCTTTGAAACAAGCTTGGTCATTTCAAACATGTTGACTCTCTTTTTTCCGCCGAATACCGCAACGAGTGCTGCGTCGCCGAGAATGTCGCGCTTATTCTTTGGATCCTGAAGGTCATTCTTCTTGATATAGACCCAGAGTTTCTTGACGACCTCAGAGCGAGGCATTGGTCCCTTTCCGATAACTACTGCGAGATCGGCAGTGATTGTCATTGGCTTCATAAATGCGGAGTTTGCATTTTTCGCTCCTGCTTTCTTTGCGACTGCCTTCTTTGCCACAGGCTTCTTCGCGACTGATTTCTTTGCCGCCACCTTTTTTGCTGCCATATTTTTTTATTATTTAATTAACTACTCATTTACTGTACCACCACCATGCACTGTTTCCAAGCACAAAATCCCCTTTTGGTGCTCGAAAAAGAGATAGGCCATGTTTCCGCAATAAAAGTAAAGCCTCAGGCCTTCAAGTGTCACCATTCATTTGCCGCCAACTTTTTTCACAGGGAACAAAAAAATAATTGCGTGCGCGGTCGTTTTGCATCACTGCTTTTCCATATTCCGAAAGCAATGGCTAATACGGTAGGGCAATTGGCTTGCCAGTACTTGAAATTCATGATATAGTGCAAATGTTGTTCACCACACATGCGGAGGCATTATGAGTACACATAGCGCGATCTGCGCGAAGGAAGTCTTCGAAACCCTGATGTTTCACTTGGGCACGAAGAAGCCGGTTGAGTCGACTACTGGCGCGTACGAGCTCCTCGATCTCGAGGAAACGGCGAATCTGCAACTCGAGAACCTCGCGCCGACCTTGACGCAACTTTCGAGGGACTGCGGCTACAGCTACGAAGAACCGGTGCTCTACGAAGAGAGCATGAAACTCATCGTCACCTCGCCGATGAAGTTCATTAAGCACTACGCGTGGCTGCTGAAGCAGATGGGCAAGGACCCCTTCAGCGTCAGTTACATCTTCTGACCTGCGCATGAAGGCAAACCCCACCCGGGCCGGAAACGGCCCTTTTTTTATTCCCCCCAAAATCATCAGCTCCTTTGCTGGACTAATCCCTCGATACGTATTAGAACGAAAGTAGAGTTCATTTCAACAAACGCACACGGAGACAACCATGCGCGCACTATCGCAGTATCTTGCCCTCGCACTACTCGCCGCCTTCGCCACGGTGGCACAGGCCGCACTCATCACGGGAAAACAGGTCGAAGACTACTTTGCCCGCTACGTTGCCACCGGAAGGGGCAACACGGAATTTCATGTCAACACGCAGGGGTACTTTGGCCTTGCGTCCATTCGCGGTAGCGGAGACGGGACTTTCACGTGCGGCGTCTTCGGCCTTGGAGTGAAGAACGACGACGAGCTGGAGCAGCGGGCCAAGCTCATCCATGAATTCACCCACTGCCTTGTGTCGCCGTATATGGGCAACGGGCAATCAGGCGAACCGGACACCCTCGCGGGACTCGTTGCGCGAGACCTGCACATCCTAACGGGAGAAAGCATCGCCGATGCCCGCGCACTTATCGAGGTGTGGAGGCGAGACAGACTTGCCGCTATGCAAGCGCTGACGAAGACGATGCTTGCACGACGTGCGCGCGCAAGCGATGTGGGCCACGGGACGACACGCGCACTCGAGATGACACTTCGCGAGATGGAGCAACATCCGGGTCGCACGATGACCGACGACAATGCGTTTCTCCTTGCACTCTTCATCGGACAAACGGCGGCGAACGAAACACTGCGCACACTTCTTCGGGAGAACGGGCACGGCGACGTATTTCAGTCCCCACTCCTCATCGAGGCGGAAAAAGAAATTAGCACCGGAGTCCTCCTTGCATATGACGCATTTTTGCACGGCGCACACCGGAACAACATGCTGACGATACACACGGGTGACGAAAAAAACGCCGGGGAGAATTATCACGTGTTTGTCGGCGAAGACGGGAGCATCCGCACCGAAGCGGCCATGGGTACAGAGGGTGCCCGCGGATTGCAACCGCTCAAAGACTTGATGGCTTCGAGCGACGCCCCAGAGCATCGTCTCGCCCTCCTACTGCTCTCGAAGTTTGGGCAACTTGGGGAACGGCAGATTCTCATTGCGCGAGGCCACTTCGAGCGCTGGGCAAATGGGCTCGGCAAGGACTCGCCTGAAAAGCGGGAGCGCGTACTCGCCATCATTGCGGAGACCATCGCAACAACGCCAAAGACAGACGGTCTCAATGAGTTTTTCAACACCGCCGCAAAAAAGCTCATTCTCGAGTTCGAACAATAAAGGCAGTAGCCGTCAACAAGCCGCACATCTGTGCGGTCTTTTTTTACGCCAATATGCCAATTCCTAAAAATGACCGAAAAGTCCGGTGGTTACTTTTTTGCTTGAAAAAGTGAGGCAAAACCCCTTTCCGAACATCACTATTTTGTATAATACGCGTTGAAAAACGGGGCGATTGCCGCCTTAAACGCGAGCGAAAATTCATCCTTGCGCGTGAACATGTCGTTGGTCCATGCGCCCATGCTGCCGTTTGCAGAGCGGATGTCGACCGTTCCGGAAAGCTCATCCATGATGGGACCCAACTCTTTTCCTTCTTCATATATCATGCGCTCGCACACCGCAGGAACTTCGACCATTGGAGAAAATCCGTAATGCCCCTTGCCATTCACATCGCGCACATAGACAGAGCCAAAGAGGTACGACTTCTCTCCGAAGTATGTTGTACCGCCCTCAATGCCCACATAATAGTCGGCAACAACAGATGCAGCGTGCAGATTGTCCGCGCGATTCTTTGCGCCCCGCATGACCTCCTCGATGGAAGTCGGCATGTGTGCGATACCCGATGAGGCACTCTCGATGATGTATTCGATATCATCCCTAAGTTCGGCAAAATACGGACAGGTCGCCACACCTTCTTTAATGCCGTCTATTTTGGGTGCACGCAATGTGCCAATCGCTATTTTCATAGAAAGTATTGTAGCACCAAATCAACAGCTCACTCTATGTGCAAGTTGGGCGCAATGATTCTTCTGTTTTCCTGGCTAAAGATTGTGTTGTCGTATCGCGAACACGTGGGAGTCGGAGGCGAGCGAGTTGGGCGACAAAAGCAGGAGATCGCAATTGCCGAAATGAAACTGCGTGAGCACTTCCCCCCACGGGAGGTGGTAGTACTCCGCGTAGAGCATCTTTCCAATATCACCATGGCACACGAGAAGAATATTCCCCGACGAATGGAGCACTGCCAGTTTGTCGAGCAATTGGCGTGCCCGCATCATTAGGTCGGGAAATGTTTCCGCGCCTTCCGGGTCAATGAAATAAGTGATGGTATCACTTACGATTACACGATGCGCACAAAGAAGCGGGATATCCGTAATCTTTTTTCCAGTCATGACTCCAAAATCTCGCTCGATGAGCAATGCTTCTTTTCTCGGAGTCGTCCCGCCGAGTGTTCCTGCGATTATCGTTGCTGTTTCAAACGCGCGCAGAAGCGGTGAGCCGTAGATGACATCGAAGGAGAGTTTTGCCCCATGTATCATATCCGCAACTTGATGTGCCTGAGCTATGCCTTTGTCGGTCAACGGCAAATCGCGATGGCCGTTCAAAATTCCATTTTTGTTGTCGACGTTTTGCCCGTGCCGTGCGAGATAAATATTCTGCATAAGTACAGTCTAGCGAATTCAGCTTTGATTGCGAGGTGTCCATAATGCCGCCTCATTTTGCAACCTTCTCTGCGCAGACGTCAGCTCCCCATCGTCGGAATAGTGAAATAAAATGTCGTCCCTTTGTTTTCTTCTGACTCAAACCAGATTTTTCCTCCCCAAAGTTCCACCAATGATTTTGTGAGCGCCAGACCCAGTCCTCCATTTGCCAATTGAAAATCAGTCGTGTTGCGTCCTCGGAAAAATCTCTCGTAGACTTTGCTGTACTCCTCTTTCGGAATACCAATACCATTATCTTTAACTGAGACTTCAACGTGACCGTCCTTCGCTGCAATAGAAACAATAATAGTCGCATTTTCCGAAGAATACTGACTCGCATTCGACAGCAGATTGAGCACGACCTGTTTAACCATTTCTCTGTCAACAGTTACCAATGGAACTACTCCTGACTCCTCAACAACCTTCACAATCTGACTTCTCGAATACAGCTCTGCACTCAGCACCTCGACTTTCATTTCAACAACTTCTCTGAGATTTACTCTTGGAAGTTCCATTGGGTCTATTTCTAAGTCCTCTTGTGCCAACTTGTGCATAAAATTTAACGCCTCACCAAGCCTTGCGGCATTTTTTTTGATCTCTACAACAGCTTCTTTCCGGTGCACAGTGGATTCTTTATCATCTTCTTCGTTGGCAATCACAGTAGCACCCGCAACTACTCCAAGCATCAATGCATCAACGTAACGTGCGAGCAATGAATTTAACTTGTTTTTTACTCTAGCGAGTTGCAATATATTTTCAATCTTCCCCTTCTGCCTTATATCCCTGATGATGCCAACAATTCCGGTAACTGCCCCCGCATTGTCTTTTGTCGGAGTGAGCCTTGCACTCATCAAAAAATTGCGACCTAGTCCATCTACCATCTCTTCAAAGATTTCGGGTTGTCCGGTTTCGACTACTCGTTGGGCGCACGCAGAAAGCTTAACCGCCATCTCCCTCGGAAACACATTCGACAACGGCTTACCAATGTGGGTTTCCGGTAATTGTCCAAAAACATTTGCCGTAGCATTGTTTACAAACAATATATTTCCCCCACTATCAAGGATAAACATCTGATCAGCTGAAAATTCAACAATACTACGATGTTTTTGTTCGACCGACGCCAATTTCTGTTGAGCACGCTTCTCGCCAGACAAGTCTTTCACTGTTGCCTGCAGAATTGGCGCTCCTTCGAGGTCTACTTTCACCAACAGAACAGAGGCGGGAAAATCCTCACCGTTTGAGCGGCAATGCGTCCATTCGAAAAAATGTGCACCATCACGCATTGCGAGTGCAATCATTTCTTTAGCCTTGACGGACGAGAGGCTACCGTCAGGCTGTCTTTCGGGCGATAATTTCCAAAAATCCGCCGATGTAAGAGCGGATTCTTCTCTCATCATGAACATCTTGAGCGCTGACGGATTTCCGGCAATAAACCGCCATTCCGGTGGTTCCAAAAACATAATCGCATCATTTGAATGCAAATATAATGAAAGACGTAAGGCGTGTTCGCGCTCAGTATCAAAATCAGCTGGAATGTCCTTCATATATTGTTAAGTATCACCAAAAATATTCTTATAACAAATCCCTGTCAGTATAATCTGTCCTAACGAAACCCGCAAAGTATTGTATTTGGTACGCTTGGCGACTAGCTCCTGAATTCGAACATTTCTCACTTTTTGGGCAAAGTGTTCTCACAGAAGATACGCGCGGTAAGATGCACTGCGAGCCTTTGGGCGTCCACGTACAAAAATCTGCCGAACACTGCGTGTCTACAATTTCGCGGACATACAATCTTAGATGTTCGAAAAAACCACGCTCGGCTTCATAAAACCCTCGTCCACCTCCGTAATGAGAAACCCGTTCGGGGCGTCAAAGTTGTGTGTCACATCAGTCATCACGTCATTCATGTGCGGCCCACACTCTTCCCTCACTTCTACGGTAGGCGGTACCATGCTTACTCCGTGCGCATGATTTTGTTTGACACGACGCAGAAAGCATGGCAGAATCGGCACAACTGCTCATTTACAGCGCACTCAAAAAAGTGAGCTCCAATCAACATTTCGACTGAAAGGGTCCCCATGAAGATACTCAAGTGGCTTCTTCCGTTTTTCCTCTGCGTCCTGGCGGGGGTAGCATCAGCCGATACCGAGCAAGCGATTCCGCCATTCTCGGGAACCGTTGTTGATACGACAAGGTGGTTGAATCAACAAGAAGTTCTCGCGCTCGAGGCACAGATTCGTGAAGTGCACGCGACTGCGAAGGCGCAGCTCGCCATCCTCATCGTCGAGAGCGTCAAGCCGGAAACCATCGAGCAATACTCCATGAGAGTTGCCGAGGCGTGGAAGGTCGGAAAGAAAGGCGCGGACACCGGTGCAATCATCGTCATCGCAAAGACCGACCGAAGGGGCCGCATTGAAGTTGGCTATGGCCTCGAGGGACAGTTGCCCGACCTTGCCGCGAAAATCATTCTCGACAAAGAGATTGCGCCTCGGATGAAAGAAAACAAACCGTATGACGGCCTTCATGCCGGCATCGCAGCAATCAAAGTTCAGCTCTTGAAAGAGCCGACGAAAGCGGCAGGTGCAACCGACGAGTCGAAAGATGGTGGGGACGACTTCACCATCCCCTATTTCGACCAACTGAACACCGCAGGGAAGATTGTCGCCATTGTGCTCGGCTTGATTGGGGGCATCCTCCTTCTGGTCGGCGTGTACGGCGGCGAGGGCGGCGCTCTCTTGTTTGGCCTGCTGATTCCGCTTGTTGGCGGACTCGCGCTCGGTCTCCTCGTCAACATCGCACAGTGCATCATCGTTGCCGTTGTTGCATTCATCGTCGCGCTCGTGGTTGCCTTTGGGCTTACTATCGGAGGGGCTGCCGTCGGCGGATTATTCGGAGGCGGTGGTGCCAGCACAGACTGGTAGAGAGTGAGGAAAGCAAAGCGCTCAAAGTGAGCGCTTTTTTTATTTCGCAATAAAAAAAATTTCCGCACATCCTTCCTGCCGGCTTGTCCGGAGATTTCTTTATTCACAGGACAGATGAAGCCAGGGCACCAAAGTCACATTTTATGACGTATACTCTTAGTTAGGGTGCCACGCATGACGTTTTGCCGAAGCAACCTAAATTTTATTTAGCATGAAATCCCGCAGATACTTGATAGGTGCATGGTTGGCGCTACTCGCCCTCGCTCTCTATGTCTTTCTTTTTCAGAAAGGTTTTTTGCAGCATGAACTCGGGGAGATGTCCTACTTCTCGCTCTATGTGGGTTTCGCCATTTACCTACTCCTCGGTTGCCTCCGTGGGCTCACCTTCATCCCCTCGACCATCCTCATCGCACTCGGCCTCCCATTTTTCAACCCGCTTCCGCTCTATATTCTCACGATGGTCGGAATCATGGTTTCAACTGCAACGGTGTATTATTTCTCCCGCTCACTCAAGGTTGACGGATTCTTTGAAAAAAAATATCCAAAACTCCTCATAAAAGTGCAAACTCTGCTCAAAAAAAATCACTTGTCGACCGTCATCGTACTCAGTATTTCTCCGGTCTTTCCGACTGACCTTCTTGCGTACGTTTCCGGAATGCTCAGACTCGACATCAAAAAACTTCTTCTGGGTATTTTCATCGGTGAGGGATTAATCTGCGCAATATATATCTTTGCCGGAAGTGAGGTTATAGCAGCCATCGAACAATACGCACGAGGCTATTTAGAAAACTACGCAAAATGAGTAGCTCCGGCAACCGCATGCAATTTTTCAATGCCGCACTCCGCGACCACAACGTGGGTGCGTTCACCTGGAGCTCCGCCGCGCTCGTAGAGAGTGTCCTGCACAATGTCTCCGGGGAACAAAACATAGTAATCGAGTACGGACCGGGGACAGGTGCAATGACAAAAGGGCTATTATCAAAACTCTCCTCGAAGGGGACGTTGATTGCAGTAGAAGCAAATGCGGAGTTCGTGCAAGAAATCGAAAAGCTCTCCGACGCGCGCATCAAGATAAAGCTTGGCCGAGTGGAAAATGTGGCCGCGTCCCTCAGCGAAGAATACACCGGGAAGACAGACCTGGTCATCTCCAGTATTCCGCTTTCAATGATTGACTCAGATATGCGAGAGCAAATAATGCGCGACAGCGCAAAACTGCTTACCCCCGCGGGAAGCATGATCATATTCCATCAGTACACACTCATTCCATACTTTCTTCTCAAGAGGCATTTTCATTCCGTCTCGATAAATTTTATATTTCAAAACTGCCTCCCTTGTTTTGTATTCAGCGCGAGCAACAGACGATAAATGTACCGGGCATAAGCAGAAGCACTGCTCATCGCTATCCCAAATTGCGAACTTCATTTTTTATTCCAAGGTCGGAGGAAAACAAAAACACTCATGGCAATGAATGCCGTTGTGGCGGCAAAAAAGAATGCGTATGCAGGGTGGTATACCCAGAGCGCGCCGGCAATGACGGAGGCCGGGAGGTAGGCCAGTCCCGTGACAAAATTGTACATGCCGATGGCCGTCGCACGGCGGTCTTTTTCCATGTCGGTGATGAACGCCTTACTCTGTGCCTCGTCAATGCTGTAAAAAATACCGAAGAGGAGAAATAAAATTATCACTTCCCATTTTTCCGTCGCAAAGACAAACCCCAACGACATGAGAATGTAGATGAAATATCCCAACAGAATGATGTACTTTCGCCCGATTGCATCACCGAGTTTTCCTATCGGCACCGCGACCACGACAAAAGAAACATTAAAGAGAGCGTAGAGCAGGACCACATCTCCGATGGTAAAGCCGATAGTATGCGCCTGTAGAAGGAGAAATCCAAAGCTAAAATATGCCAGAGAAAAAATTCCCGCGGGAATAAGATAAGATCGAAATCCCGGACTCAACGTTCCCCACGCGGCAAAAATATTTTCTCGTTCATGCGGAATTCCGGGACGGTCTTTGATAAACAAAAGTACGACGACAGAAAGCGCGGCCGTCACGACTGCCATGAGAAAAATAATGTGGAACGTACTCAATCCCTGCCCAAACTCGCGAAGCAAGAAATATGCAACAAGCGGACCGAGAATAGCGCCCGCTTTGTCCATCGCTTTGTGTAATCCGAAAACATATCCCTTATTCGACTCGTCGGTCATTTCCCCAAGCCACGCGTCGCGGGGTGGGCCGCGAAAACTTTTGCCCAGCCGTTCTATCACGCGGAAAGAACCAAGCGCGAAAACAGATGTCCCAAACAAGAGCACCGTCTTTGCCGCCGTCGAAAATCCATATCCGAGTAAGGCCAAAGGTTTTCTCTTTCCGTATCGGTCTGATAGCCAGCCAGAAAAATAGTTGAGTGACGACGCGGAAAGGTCGGCAAATCCTTCTATCAAACCGAGAAGCGAAGCGGAGGCACCTGCAACAACGGTAAAAAATATAGAGAAGACCGAAAATACCGCCTCCGAACTGAGGTCGGTCAAGAAACTAACGAGACCCAACTTTACAACGTCAGGATGAACCTTGAGCAATCCTTTTTTCATTACGTATCATTATACTACAGGTCGCAGGTGGAGGACTCGACAGAATAGTAAATCATTAATATGGCATCAATAGCATGATATATTAGTATTAACATGCAAGAAGCGAAATTTGGCACGAGGTGGAGCATTCCTTTTGCGGGATTTCTTCTTGCACTCATGGGAGGAATTTCTTACGCTTGGGGTGTATTTGTCGTCCCCATGAAGGAGCAATTCGGCTGGACCACAACAGAGGCAACCCTACCGCTCAGTGCCTTCATGGTTATTTTTTCACTCGTGATGGTTCCGGCGGGAATGATTCAGGACAAGGTTGGACCAAGAAAAGTGAGTCTAATTGGCGCGGGACTTTTCTTAATTGCATATATACTCGCCTCATTTGTTGAATATTTTCCATACGCTTGGTGGCTCGTACTGACATACAGCCTTCTCGGTGGCATAGCCTGTGGACTGACGTATTCCAGCGTTGCTCCGCCCGCAAGAAAATGGTTCCCGGATAAACCGGGGCTTGCGATTTCCTATGCCGTAATGGGCTTCGGACTGGCCGCAGTTGTTTTTGCACCACTCAAAGCGAACTATTTTATTCCTGAGTACGGAATTGGCGGAACCTTTCTTATTATCGGCGCGTTGACCGCCACCGTGTGCGCTTTCGCCGCATGGTTAATTGGGAATCCCCCCAAAGACTGGGTCCCGGAAGGATTCGTCAGCAAGGGTGGCGCCGTACATGCACGTGAAAATGCCACACCACGTGAGGTCATTGTGGATCCGCGATTCAGAGAACTCTGGGTGATTTTTATGTGCGTCGTAGCCGGAGGCCTCATGGTAGTTGGCCTCATACCAACATACGGCGTGGAAGTACTCGGCCTCACAAAGATAGAGGCAGCACTCGCCATATCAATCTTCGCCGCCTTCAACGGTTTTGGGAGGCCGTTCGCCGGATATCTCAGTGACCGATTTGGAGTACTGCGAGTCATGATTGTTACCTATATTATTCAAGCAATCACCTACTTTCTGTTTCCGCTCGTCGTTACCACCTTGCCGACACTCTATATTGCTGCCGCACTACTCGGTTGGGGCTATGCGGTCACGCTCGCGCTGTTTCCCACACTCACATCGACTTATTTTGGAGCAAGGCACATGGGCGTCAATTATGGATTAGTCTTTACTTCCTTTGGGGTTGGTGCGCTCTCCCCCGTTTTGAGCTCTATTATTTACGACACAACAAAAAGCTACGCGACCATCTTTATTCTCGCAGGAATACTTACCGCCATCGGACAACTGTTGGCAATGTATCAAAAAAGAAAATACGGGGTTGCATAAGATACATACAATGGTGTAAATGATGTATTTATATTCATACGCGCAGTGAAGCAACTCAAGCACCTTTTTGCTTTAGTCCACATACACCTCACCCGCAATGCAACCATGTGCCATACGAAGCGGCAATATTTAACAAAACAAAGTTCACGAGAATCCACTTCGCATAAAAGCACAATGTCTTGGTGCGTGATGAGTGGGGTCGACACGGTCGACTGCGAATTATCCCAAACTTATACCATCTCCAAATAACTCTTCCACAAAGAATTCGCCAATCTCGGTTCTGAGGAAGAGAAAATTTTAAGGCATATCGAGATATGTCGCAAAATTTT
>JAYSTI010000023.1:0-13017 GCA_043719805.1 Candidatus Lloydbacteria bacterium | reverse complement strand
GGCGCTCAAAATGTCGCCAATGCAGTTTGCGCGCCAATCAGGAAATGCTACCATTTCCTTATACAAGACTGGTGTCTGATGAATGGGGTCCAGTACATGACTGACACCTTGTACATTTCTCGTGTCATCATTGCACTTGGCGTTTTCACGCTGGTGATGGGCACGGCGAAGCTTTGGGGTTTTACCAAAGAGCTCAACATGGCGCGTGGTGCATCTCTCTGCCGGGCAACCGGCGGCAAAGAAGGTGTGCTCGCATTTCTTGCGGGAACCAAGTCGCGAACAGAAGAGTTCGTCAATTTGCTTACCGAAGCAGGTGAAACGAACCGGGGCAATGTGGTGCGTGCGTACGTTATGAAGCTGGAGCGCAAGGCTGCGTCGCTCGACCACTTTCTCGAAATCGTGCCGATGCTTGGACTCTTTGGAACCGTAGTCGGGATTATCACGGCATTTGCCGCGCTCGACCCGTCTGCGCTCGACAAGAGTGGGCCACTGGCGCTTCCTGGCTTCATGATCGCACTCATCACCACCGCTGTCGGTATTTGCTTTACCGTCTGGTTCATCTTCATCCGCATGTTGATTGGTGACGGCGTTGGGCAGTTGACCGAGACATTGCTTGCCCTCGACATTGAAGGAGGAAAGAGTGAATGACTATAAACTGCGAATCGCACGTGCATCCAAAACGATTTTGGGTGACGTGGTGTTCAACCTACTTATGGTGTTCGCACTGCTGTTTATCATCCTCCCGCATAATCCAAAAAAGGAAGAAGCGAAAACTCAGGAGGTGAAATCCGCCGGCGACATGATGGTCGAGATCCATTGGCCAGACAAGGTCGATATCGATATCGACCTTTGGGTGAAGTCACCCGATGATGAACTTGCCGTGGGGTACTCAAATCGCGCAGGTAAGACATTCAATCTCTTGCGTGACGACCTTGGCATGGCGAGGGATTCGACCACTCGCAATTACGAGATGGCATACTCGCGCGGGCTCCCACCCGGCGAATACGTCATCAACCTGCACTACTACGCAGATCGTGAGCCGGGGGCAAACACCCACGAAGTGCCCGTCGACGTGATCATCAGCATCAAAACAACTGATGGAGACGGAATCAACGGAGGCATGCGTCAGGCCATCATACGTAAGGCGATACTCCGCGCGACAAACGAGGAACTCACTGTCGTGAGGTTCGTCATTCTTGAAAATGGAGAACTCGATAAGGAGAGTATCAACGACTTTCACAAGGAGCTCCGCACATGGATTCCGTAAACACCGTAACTCTCTATGCGGTCATCGTTGCGCTTTGCTGCATTGCGCTCGCTTCGATCACCATGTGGTCACGGCGTGAACTCCGCATGCGCATCATTGCGCTCTGTATCGCCATTGTGATGACCCCTGTCGTGTGGTTTGCATTCTCAGAATTTCCGGGGACGCCGGCCTCGCTCGCTGCGGAGCAATTTCGAGAGCAATATCGTTGTTCGACAGTGACTCCTATCGAAATTCGTGAGCGCGTTGGAATGCTCATGTTGGTAAAGAAGGAAGGAGAGCGCGTCCCGAAGTATGTCTTTGTGTCGTGGAACATGCGCCTCGCAAAATCGCTTCAGAAAAGCATGCGCGTGGCAAAAGTCAACGGCAAGGGCTCAATCATCTACGGCGCATCTTCGTGTGGCAGTGATGAAGAAGGAAACGGCAAGGGCAAGGGCAAGGGCAAAAAACGCACGCCCCCACCCAAGCTGCCTGGCAGTTCAGGGCAAGAGGAGGACACTCCTGACGACTTCAACTTCTATGCCGACCCGGTTCCTCCGAACCCAGAAAAGAACTACGGACCGCTCTTTGAGGGTCCGATTGTGATACCGGAACGGAAATAGTTCCGCAGTTTGAAGTAGCAAAACACCCCCAGATTCTGGGGGTGATTTTTTATTGCACTGATTACTTGTTTTGGCTCGGTCGTAAAAATGATACCATCTTTGACCAAATTTCTGACCAGGTTGAGTCACCTTGAACAACTTCATCTATTTTATCGCACGGAGGAATATTGTTGGTATTTTCGCGCAGAAATTCGACGGGGTTTGCGTACGACATCTGTGTCGGGATTCCGCGATACATGATAATCGCCACAACCTGTCCGACAATTTCACCTGAAGCAACGGAGACGAGCGGTCCGCCGGAGTTGCCAGGAAGAATCGGTGCGGAGAACTGGATCTTCCGCGCTTCCTTTCTCCCGGTCTCTTTGTCCTGCGGGAAAAAGTCGAGATTGCTGATGTATCCGAGCGTCAGCATATTCGTGTTCCCGAGCGGGGCGCCGATGGTGAGCACTTCTGCGCCATCGTGATAGGTTCCCGGCATTGCGAGCTTGAGGAAGGGAAGCTTGCCGTCCACATTCTTGAGGCACATTACGGCGACGTCGTTCACCTGATCGAGCTTGATCAGCTTTGCGCGATACACCTTCGAAAAGGCCTGCGTGACGAACAGGCAATGAGTTTCCTTCTTCCCTTCGCGCCGCGCCGTTTCTTCGGCATGACGCCCTTTTTCTTTTGCGAAGTCTTCCTCACTCGTGGGTTTTGTGTTGGAATTGCCGGTGCAGTAGTTCGTACCTTCGATGACGTGGACGTTTGTGATGACGAGCCCATCGGCGCGCACGGCGAACGCGGAACCATTTGCACTTTCCGCGTGCATGGCATCAAGAAAGGTCGGGTCCTTCAGCTTCTCCGCGTCGTCTGTATCCGGATAAACACTGTAGGAGGCTGCGCGAGTCTGCCCTGTAACTTGGAAGCGTTGCGTATCAGCAAGGGCAACGACGTTTTGGTTCGGATTTTGGGAGTCGACTCTTTGGCATCCGGCAAGACCGATGAGGAGGGCAAGTAGCAGAAAATTCGGTCGGGTGAACATGACTGTTCTCCTTGTGTGAAATGTACTCTATTCCCATCGTAGCGAGTGAGCGCGTTCTGTCAATCATATCTGCGCTTACGCGTTGTTTTACAGACTGCGTTTCGCGTATTTTTTGTCTTGTGTCAACAGTGCGCCATCATCGAGGGCACGGTAACCTCAGTAAAGTAAGATCCTTGAATAGGAGACATTGCAATGAAATGGCCATTTACGCGAAGCAAAGATTCACGAAAAGGGGACGGACCGATGTCTAAGGAAGAGCTGGCGGCGCTCGATAGCCCCGTTACCGAGTCCACTGTGGTTCAGGTCGTCGAGATGCTTGTTGCGAGGGCAGACCGAAGAGAGCTCGCGGAGAAGCGCGCTCGCCGCCGTTCAGCAAACTGGAAGTGGGGCATATTTTTTCTTTTGCTAACTATCGCCGCATTATTTTTCTTAGGCGGACTCGGACGAGCCCCATCGGAGCCCGTGCAGGTAAAGTCAGACCCAATTCGTACTATCGTGCTGCCCGGTAAGGGCGGAGTTGCACACGTCGCGTTCATCCCGATCAGCGGGATCATTAACGGGGACAAACACGGTGCACCAGGCCTTGAAAATACCGAGTGGTATGTGGAAAATGCGCTGAGGCTTGCAGAGAAGCAAAAGAATATTTCTGCGATCATTCTGAATATCACCTCATACGGTGGTGATGCTGTTGCGAGTGCGCATGGCTACCGCATCATAAAGAAATTTCGCGAGCGGACAAAGATTCCGGTCATTGCCTTTATCTCGCACTATGCGTACTCTGGCGGGTATTATCTTTCGCTCGGGGCTGGGGAGATAGTCGTTGATCCCGATGCGAATATCGGTAGTGTGGGCGTTATCATGTCGTGGTTCAATACGGCGTCAATCGGCAAAGTGTTCGGCGTGGGCGAGGTCACAGTTGCGACTGGGCCGCTCAAGTCTTGTGTCGGGCAATGGGTCGAGTTGACCCCTGCGTGCCGTGCAGGGTTTGCGCGGAGCATCGATGCCGCATTTAAGAGATTTCTTGGCGCGATGTCGGATTCACGCAACATTCCTCTCGCGACGCTGATTAAGGAGTCGCAATCGAAGGTCGGTCGCACTAATGGTGGGACTTTTGCGGCAGAGGAAGCTGTTGCTCGGAAAATGGCGGACAGGAGCGAGGATGAAGATCAACTCTTCGAACGAGTGGCGGCCGATATTGCTAAAAAATACCCGGAATTTAAGAGTGTTGAGTTCGTCCAATACGATCTGAAGCTCAGCGTGCTTGCCGATTTGACAGTCCCCGTGAAAAAAACGTTTCAAAGTGCGACGAGATTTATAGATGCGCTCTCCAGTGCAGTCGATGCTCGCGCCAAGATGCGTGCGGAGTGATGTTGGTGGCGTGAGCGTGTTGCTTGATTATCTCAGTACTAAAAATAAACCGACCATGAGGTCGGTTTTTCTTCTTTTAGCCGAACCGTTCCTACGGTTTTAGGCTGGCCAAACATTTCTGAATGTTGCAGGCGGTCAGTCGAGATGCGATGTGTCATTCCATTTTTGGATGACCCATCCGGTAACTTCATCTGAAAAATCTTTGTGCGTCTCGTGGGTGAGTATCGAGAGTCCGGTGTTGTCCATGCGGAACTGATACCGATTGAGGTCGCGTGAGGTGAGGGCCTTGCCGCGCTGGGATGCAGCGACGAGTGCAGTCGCAAAGACTCCGTGCGTCACAACACCGATGTGCGTTTCCTCACAGTCAAGGATAAGCTTAAGCGCAGTTATTGCTCGCGACTTCAAATCCTTGAATGTTTCTCCGTCTGCATAGTCAAACTTCGGATCATGAAAATTCTCTCTACCACGGAGCCAGATCGCATACGCATCTGGGTCCGAGGTGTGCTTGCCGTGGATAACACTTGGGTGCTTTCGTTCGACAAAAAGAGGCGATGACCACGACGGAATTCTCAGTGCATGCGCAATGGGATTCACTGTCTCGCGTGCCCGAACATAATCACTGTTGATGAGAAGTGCGATGGGATATTGCTCGCGTTTTTTCACAAGGTGAAGCGCCAGACTCATTGCTTGCCCTCGACCCCTTGCAGTGAGTGCTTCGTCGCCTCCTTGAAAGATACTCTCAACATTCGATTGGGTTTCCCCGTGTCGAATTAGGTAGATTGTTTTGTGTCGTGCGCTCATAGTCCGAGGACCTCCTGGTAATTCGCCCACGTGAGACGAGTTTGTTGCGTGATGTGTTGATTGTACGGCTGGTCGTAGAGTACGTGCTTCCATGAAGGAACGCAAACCCCTGTTATTTCAGGCTTGTCATCGACGAGGATGTCGCCCCGCACCAGAGTTTTGTCTCGAGTGAGCACAATGCGCTCAACGAATTCCTGACCTAGATGCTTCTTTACCCATGCGAATTTTTCTGCGACACAGTTGTCAAAGATCTTCTTCGGAGCAGTGCAAATCCGTACGTCATATCCTAGAGCAAGGAGATGCCCGAGAGCCTCTATCGCCCCAGGAAGAGGCTCCAGATTAAGAAAGAACCCGGGACGAAGTGCGAGCGCCTCGATGCGTTTTCTGTACTCTGGCGGAAAGTGGTCTTCAGTATTCCAGCTCGTCACGTCCTCGATCCTTGGCATGGGCAGTTGCGGAAATTCTCGAGCAACAGCTCGGAGAAGGGCTTTCGTGTAGTCGGCCAAGACGCCGTCCTGGTCGAAGAGAATTGTCTGTAGTTTTTTCATATCGTTTCCTATTCTAGTGTGACTAGCCGAGAAAATATTTGCCCCTGGATGACTGCATCAAGAAGCGCATCGTGTGGGAGTTTGTCGACCCCCGCGTGCGTTCGGGCTGCCATTTGCTTGAAGCTCGCCTGTTCCCACGTCGCTCCGCAGCGACCCATAAAGAATGCTTTCATGTCCAGGGCTGCATGCCCAAATGGGTTCTTGACACGACACTCCTCGAAGTACCAAGCTACGAACATCCAATCGAATGGAGCGTTGTTTGCCACAAAGATAGGGGTGTCGCCGTAGGATACTTGGTGCACCCAAGCTCCGAAGTCAATTATCGCTCGCTTTGCAGTACTCACCCCAGTGCGCCCTCTGAGGAGTCGAAGACTTGTGCCTACTGCTCGAAGTGCTTCGGGGGAATGTTTTGCCCCCGGAAGAAGCGCTATTTTTCGTTTGAATATTTGGTCGCTACCGATGACATATGCACCGAGCTCGTACATGCTGTAGTGCCCCGGCGTACGCCCCGTCGTTTCAATGTCGACAGAGATGTAGCACGGCGTATACCCCGGTTTGCGTTTGGATATTTCAAGCAACGGCATACTCAAGAGTCTCGCAAGTTCGCTCATAGATTTCCTTTCAAAGAACGTTTCATCTGTCATGAATTTACCTGCCTTTTGATATCTTGTCTGAATAATATTCACAACTTGTATCAAGTGCGCGACAAGTTCGAAAATATGCTTGTGCTACAAGACAAATATGATAGAATTGAGCTGTATTAATTTCATACAACTCTATGGAACATATAAAATTTCTCGGAAAATTAGGACTAACCGAACGCGCAAGTATGGTCTACCTCGCGCTTCTTACGTGCGGCAAAATGAACGTTTCAGAGCTTGGCCGCAAAGTGGGCCTCTATCGCACTATGGTGTATGAAGCGCTTGGCGAACTCGAGCGCGAGGGGCTTGCCACCGTGTCTCTGAAGGGAAAATACAAACATTATGTTGCTGAGTCGCCAAAAAAACTTGAGGCGAAGTTTATCGAGCTGTCTGATCAGTTTGATGAAGAAATTTCAGCGCTCGCTCGTCTCGCACGAGCTGAGTCAGCCGTCCGGCCGCAAGTGTCTTATGTTGAAGGAATGAAGGGCATTAGCGGTATCCATGACGATATCGTGACCACGCTGAAAAAGGGGGATATGTACTATCGATACAGTTCTGCAAAAGTCACCGGCGTTGAAAAACGGCAAAACTATCTTTCGAAAAAATATCGCATCCTGCGTGACCAGAAACAGTTAGAGCGGAAGGTAATCACAAACGCACCCAACAAGGCAGGGAAACGTCCGCGCCTTGAGCGGGAGATAAAAGTTGTCCCTCCGGATTTTGATCTTTTTGAGTACAACATCTCTCAGATTATTTATGGAAACAAGGTTGCCGTCATTGATTACAATACTGAAACGGCAGTAGTGATAGAGAATCAGACTATCGCTAAATTCCAGACAAAGATTTTTGAGCTGCTTTTTAGAAAATTGTAGTTTATCCCCATCTTTTCCCCAGACTTATCCACACATTATTTATTGAGGGGTACTTTTGTCGAGCTATAAAATAGCCCGCACATTGTGCGGACTAAGCGAGGTGTTTGTCAGAGGAGCGAGTCCCGGACGAGATACCGAGTAAGCGAACATTTCTGTTTATGAGTGAGAGAACGTGCCTTGCGTATGCGAACTGATATTCCATTGAACTCGACGCAAGCGGAGAGACAAATTCATCATACGCGGCGTCTCGCAACATGAGTCGTCTAGACCGAAGTTCCATTTTGGCTTTTCCGTCTTTGCTCATCGCAAAGAAGGAAATTGGTTCCGGGTCTTGGATACTCTTGTGTGATACCGCTACGTTGACCTGCGTCATTTCAGCGAGTCGATCGGTGCAGGTAATCATAATGTTATCCAACTGCGGACAGACATCAACGGCATATTGCGCGAGTACAACGTCGAAATAGCCGACACGAAAACCTTGTTGCCATTCCCCATATGCATTGTGATAGTCCCGTAGCGTTTCTGTGAGTCCTACATCCTCGGTAGGCATAGGTCCTGGGCCGTGGCGTACGGTGTACGCACGCAGAAGTCCGGTGACCTCATGCGCAATACCTGCTTCCTTGCACATTGCAATTGCATTTGTCGGAGTTACATCGGACCGCGTGATGTACGGATAGAAACCGTATTCTTGGTCCAGTAGGATGCCCTGTGCCCCCTCAAAGATGGGCGAGGATGCTCCGCGAAGTATTACGATAGCTTCTTCGTGACTTACTACGCGCACATACTTAATAATGTTTTGGTATGCGTCTGTTGCCAGTCGCGAGTACTCGGAATTTCCAAGAATGTCGAGTTCTTCCTGTAATTTCGCCGAGTGACACCCTTCGGAAACATGAAGCGCCTCATTGAGTTTGCTTGTACGCAATGCCTCAAGCTTTGTGTATGTAAGTTTCTCATTACTCAGGTCTTTGACGAAGAGGACAAGGTCGGGATATTTTTCCTTGTCATTCGCCGTTTCGCCGATGCCGAGGCCGCAGCTTCCGTGTCGGGAATCTTTCCGTGAAATCTCGCGGACACGATTCATCGCCTGTTGGAAGATGGTTGTTATTGCGCAGTCCTCCTCGATTGCAAAGAGATTCATTGCGCCGGTCACGCCCTTTGTCTCGAGCTGTCGCGCTTCATCAAGAAGCATGATCGGGTCAAACAGTGCCCGTCGCGAGTACAGTGTTTTTGCGCCGCGGAGTGTTCCCGAGCCAAACTGTCTGAACGTGTGATGCAAATCGCCTACCACCACGTTGTGCGCAGCCTGTGCACCGCCATTAAAGCGAATTACCAGATTCGATTTGTGTTCGCGTGCAAAGTAATCCACCGTAGACCCTTTGCCCGCATCTCCAAATCCGAGATCAATAACAATCCTTGCGTGAGCCATGAGTGAATCTCCTGAAAAAAAGAGGCGAGGTATTAGCTCGCCTCAGGTTGATTGCACCGAACAATCAAAGCATGTCCGGTCCCTTTTTATTTCCCGCCTTGGGAAGCACTGCCGAGCCGGTTTTTGCAACTGCGCCACCTGAGACGTTTGCAAGCGCTCTTCCTGCAGAAGTTGCGGCACCTGCACCGGAAATCGACGTGATATCTTCGAGGATGTCCGCCAGGTCAATCCCTTCATAGAGACCGACAAGACCGGCGACAACGCTCGAGAGATCCGACAGATCGTCAACGCGGATGAAATGTTCCCCGAGTTTGCCTTTCCAGAAATTGATGACTTGTGCATCATCCCCGTGGTTGGCGGTTCTCGGAAGAATATAGAAGAAGTGAAACTTCTTTTTCACCGATGCGAGAATGACATCGAACGAAATGTCCGATTCGATCTTCTCGCCGAGCACTTCAAGCACTACGCGACGCTCGAGCTTCGGATAGGGGAGTTCGTCCGCACAGAGGATGAGGTAGCCCTTCTTGCCTTTTGCGTTGCAGTCGAGTTCCGTGTGATTCGCCATGTAGTACATCATGAGTTCGTAGTCCTCATGTGAACCAAGCGAGCCGGTCCCGCCACCGCCTCTGCCTTCCATCCAGATCTTCTGGAGCCAGTCCAAGACACGTGCGTCTGCTTCGTATTGCCCGACTTGCAGTGGTCCCAAGTCGCCGTGCGCATCGCCCACAGCGCCAAACATGATGTGCGGGTTGGCCACGTATCCTTTTTCTTTGATGAGCGCATAGAGGCCGGGCAGATTGTCCGCCGCGACCTGAGGCTGGTCTGCCATCGAGCCCGTCACATCGAGGAAAACCGCGATGGGAACGGGATTGGGATTGTCGACTGAGGCGAGTGACTCGCGCATTTTCTTTCCGGCCGAGTTTTGTTTCGACGGATCCATATCTGGATGAACCGCACGCGCCGTTGCGCTGTATGCGAATCCGGCCGAAGAAGGATTTTTGGCCACTGCCGCCGCGCGGAGTGTGCCGAGACTTGAAGATGAAGTTGAACCGCTACCCATGATTAGCTCCTTGTGTTGGGTAAAACAAACGGAAGAAATCTTGGAGGACCGTAGAGACCCTTCAAAACTTCACCGAAACGATCTCGTTGCTGTATCGCGACAGCATCACGGAGACCAACGTCCGATATGAGGCGTGCGCTAAGAAACGCGCGTATCGCATTCGGGACACTAGGCGGGAATGTTGCTTTTGAAACATCCCCGCCGAGTATTGTGACGGCACTTGCAGCCGCCATATAGAGATCGGTCGAGAGGGCAGACTTGCGTTTTGCCTTATCGCCGACAACTTCCATTGGATACAGTCCGATGTGAGACTGATTTGCGTATGGTACTTTCTCCGGTGCATGTACAGAAGACGTCCACCCGGTAAGTACAATTCGGTGACTTTCGGGATGCACCAGAATGTTGTCCGGATGCAACCCGCCGTGTACGATGTTGGACGGATGTGCATGTGCGAGTGCTTCGAGGATGCGATTGTACATCCACGCGGCAGCACGCACTTCTATCGTCTTGCCCGCTTCCCGGAATAGTCCCAGCACTTTCGAGAGGGGAATATACCCTGCGCAATATTCGGTCACGCTTACCGCAAGCTTGTTTCCATCAGACATGATGGAAAAACTATCGACCAGTGTAGGGAAATATTTTCCGGACTCTGTTGTCGGAAATTCCATTTTTATGCGCATGAGGTTTGTCGCCTCATTTTCCAGGTACTGATTGCATGAAGGACTCGCGGCGATTTTTACCACCACTGATTTTCCATCCTTGTCTGTACCGCGATACGCGCACGACACCGGACCTTCCGCAATCGTTATGAGGTCTCCGTAGATTCCCTTCTTCGATTTCACGAAGAATGTGGTACCGCTTTTTTCAGCGACGTGACTGTCGATGCGTTTTCCTCTTGTTCCAAACGTTCCGGCAGCAGTCAGTTTCTCGGTCATTTCCCACGCAAGATTGAGCGCGTGAAATACTTCATTCGCTTCTGATTTTTTGTCTGCAGGAGCAAAGTCTTCGTGGAGCATTTTCCGAAGTACTCTGAAAACCACTTTCGGTGGTGACTCCGCATGAGTGAAGATATCTTCCGGAAACACTGCTTCGGAGACGAGCTTTGCCGCGTCAGCGAAATTTGTTGTGAACATTATTTAGCCTTTTCAAAGAACCAATATAGTGTACAGATTACACTAATAATGCGAAACAGCAATACGGAGCTGTGGATAACGTGTGGATTGCACACTAATTCACGTAAAGAAAAACCCCGCCGAAGCGGGGTACCCCAAAGAGGGGATTGTTGAAAATAAAACAGCTATGAAACGAAAGGGCTATTAACGCCCGGCGTTCACGTTGGCGAGAATTTCTTCCCACTCGTATTCGCGGAGGATCTCTCCGTCCTCGAATTGAGTGACAAGCTCACCTTGGCTTTCGCGCGCCCAGTCGACTTCGTCGGTGGTCGCATAGTTGCCGAGGGCATCGCGTTCGAGCACCATCAGGCCCTTGAGTGACTTCTTGCCCGAGTCGGTGATGGGGTCTTTTTCGATCGCCCGCTCTTCACCGTTCACGATGACGTAGGTCGCCTTGATTGCAAAACCCATGCTGTCACGACTGTGTCCACGCAAAATGCCACCGACGCCAATGACGAGATTTGATGCTGCATAGCCCATAGTTTCGAGGCGACGGAGTGTGCGCTCGAACCGTTCGAAGTACATACCGTCTCCGTAGATGAGTCCTACCATCGGGTTGAGTACTTTGTAGCCCTTACGGTTCAGCGATGAGCCGAACATTTCGTCGAGGAGTCGGATCGCACCCTTCCACTCTCTGCTACCTGGAGTTGCCGTCGGGTCACCACAGATGATGTACTCGGGGTTGCCCGAGTCAGGGCGGAAGACGACCTTCGCGCCTTCGGGGCGGGCCAAAATGATTGGCTTGAGGATTGGCATGAACTCGGTAAGGACATCGTAGACGTTGAACGTGTCCGACACGATGCTCACGATACCAGTCGGGTAAGTTTTTAGCATGTGCAGGAACGCGGCGAGTTCGTCCTCCCGGCCAAACGAACACATGACACTGTGTTCGCTTGCGGGAACAGAGAGCATGATCGGCTTCGTGGCATCCAGCATGTCACCACCGTAGTGGCGCACGATGAAGGGAAGTGCAGGAACGGTGTCGCTCCCGAGGCCGCCGTATCCGGCAAGGAATGCCATTCCGGTGAGGCCCGCTTCTTCTTCGGTCTTGCAGCCGCGATAACCGAAGTCATGCACCGCAAATGCCTTAAGGAATTGCATTTCATCGACGACTGTCCTCATCCACATTTCGTCCACCAGGGTGCGGTAGCGATATGCACATGCGGCAACCGTGATCTCGTCCCAGATCTTGATGATCAGGCTTTCGACGAAACCCACGACCCAGCCGAAACCGGGCTTCGTGTTGGTGATCGTCATGAGCACATGTCTGACCGGCATCACGGTGCCTTCCGGAACAGCCTTGATCTTGAGGGGGAAGTAGCCGAGCGCAGTAAGCGCACGAATTTTCCTTTCAACCTCCTCCGAGCTTCCGCCGAGAATGTGCTTACGCGAGTTCAGGAATTCTTCGGCCATCCACGGTTCGAGCTTCTTGGAGAGGAACACCTGTAGATAGTACTGCAGTCCGAGAAAGACCGTCTTCTCGAAGTTCTTGTCGGTGCGCGCCACGAGGTGCGAATACACCTTCTCGGTCCCGGGGCAGTACTGCTCCATGTGTCCGAGTTTGTAGACGTCGGTCGCGAGGAGCGGATTCTCTTTGGTCGTTGAGACCACGAGCCCTGCGGCAATGGCAGAGAGGCGTTGTTCGTGTGACGTGAGGTCACGATAGCGAAGTTTCATGAGGTTCTCCTTCAGGGTTTGGGTTGGGTGAGTGCTTCGAAGAAGCGACACAGGAGGAGGTAGGTTTCCCTAAGTCCCGCCGCATCGTCTAAAAGGACGTTGTAGAAGATCTTCGCCGACTTACTTTTGAAGTAGGGCGGATTTTCGTTGATTGTATCGAACGGGATTTGCCGGTCCGAGAGATATTGTCTGATGAACGCATCATCTTCGTTTGCCGTCCAGATGATGATGCGACAGCCGATGGCTTTGAGGCGCCGGAGGAGCAGATACATCTCAGTGAAGTCGTATTCCGCACGCACTCCTTTTTCTTTTTCGTAGTGAAAGTCGAAGAGCGTGTTGTCGAAGTCGACTGCGACGGTGAGTCCGCCGTGGTCTTGATGAATGCGGAGTAGCCGTTTGAGTTGCTCCTCCACATTCATGAAGTGGTGGATCAAGTTTGCAGAATCGTGCACAGTTTTATCTCCGTGACAAAGCTTGAATCAAACAAGCCGACTGGCTTGAATGAGTCCGTGGTATAGATGCCGTCCAGATGCAACTTCACTTCGGTGTCGCCAAAGGAGAGTAC
>JAYSTI010000022.1:0-36810 GCA_043719805.1 Candidatus Lloydbacteria bacterium | reverse complement strand
TCTTAACACGCGTCCGAGGAAGCGACATGGTGGCAAAACGCCACTCGAGGTATTATTCGAATGTACAGGTGTTGCAATTACTTATTGAATTCAGCAATTACGTCTTTTCTTCCAAGCCATTGAACCATTACGGAAGGGTTGACAAGCATCATAAAATACGTAGTATTTTTTCCAGATGTGCATTGAGTGCTCGAAAACATTTCACTGGGAGAACACATGCCTGCACCACCAGCGAATCCTGCCGTGCCACCCTCTGAAGAAGAACAACGAGTGGTACGCATTTCAGAGAAATACAAAGAGGCACTCGGCCTCGCCACCGACTACCCCGACGGAGACCTACGCCTCGAAGCGCTTCTTGATGATTTCATTTTGGAGCTCAAGAACCCTTCCGCGACCATGCCGCCGTTTGTGGCGAAACCCGGAGAGATTGTCCCTGATGTGCGCGAGCCGGAGCAACCGACAATCGCAGCGGAATTGCCCGTCCCCCTGCCGGTTCCCGTACCCAAGCAACCGCCTCCACTGCCGGTGTCCGACGAGGATGATCCTCGACGTCCGAATTTCGGTGAACGGCAAATCCGCTCAATTGCGAGACTGCTCGCCGGAGTGAAACTTCGTGTGTGCGGCGCAGCAAGTGCCACGCTTGAGTGTCACAGGGAAGACAACGTTGCCGTCGGCACTATCGTGAACGACCACAACAAAGACGGTGAGGTGACGATTGTTTCCGCTCCGTTCGAGGCAGATGCGACAGGAAGAAAGGTTATCATCGTGACGTACACGAGAAGCACGATATTCGGCAGTCGACAGAGCAAGACCTCGCGAATCTATCTCGACCAGCTCAGCGTCACCCCGATGCAGGAAAAGACGAATAGGTCCTGGCGGATAGAAGCCTGGCTCGAGCGCCACCGCTAAGCACACACCGCCTGCAAGCCCCACGATGGGCGCGCAGGCGGATTTTTTTTACAAAATTACTGTCTCAGGGACAATAGAAATTTGACCGGCAAAAAAGGTGTTGCGTGTTGAAGTATTTCTTTCTCTCGCGAAGCGCGCCGTTGAGCTTAGAGTGCAATCGTGCCAAATCATGGAGGCGGTTGATGCACGTGCAGAAGGGTCATCAGCGGAGCGCTGCGGGCAGAGCATTCACACTATAATTTCCAGCCAATTCTCGTAACATTATTCTCGCCTTATAAAAATTTAATATTTTCGCTATAGTTCGCATCACTGACGATTGAGTGCTATCATCCTCAGATGAAACAAATGCGCAAAACAAAAATTATTGCGACACTCGGTCCGGCATCCAGCGATAAAAAAACACTCGAACACATGATTAGGTCGGGAATGAATGTTGCACGCATCAACTGCTCGCATGGAAACCACGAAGAGTACCAAAAACTCATCGAGCACGTTCAAAGTGCCGCCGTAAAATTAAAAACACCAATTGCAATCCTCATGGACCTTGGCGGACCAAAGATACGTATCGGTGATTTTAACAAGCACGAGCATGTCGTTCTCCGAAAGGGTGCAGAATTCATTCTTACTACGGAGAAAATCGCCGGTGATGAGAAACGTGTTTCTATTAACTACAAGCGTCTTCCGCACGAGGTACGCCCCGGAACACACATCATGATAGACGATGGAAAGATTGCGCTCGAAGTCTTGCACGTACGCGGAAAAGACATCCACACACGCGTCCTACTGGGGGGTCAGATACGACCACGCCGCGGTGTTAATGTTCCCGACGGCATGCTTTCGCTTCCTGCAATCACGGAGAAAGATAGGCGGGATATTGAATTCGGGCTCGACGCGGACGTTGATTACTTTGCGCTTTCATTTGTGCGCTCGGCAAATGACATCCACGCATTACGAAGAATCCTCAAAAAACGAAATTCTTATGCAAAAATTATTTCAAAGATTGAAACGCGCGATGCAATGAGTGACATCAACGCAATCATCGCAGCGACTGATGCAGTCATGATTGCGCGCGGGGATCTCGCAGTGGAGATACCGAAGGAGGAGGTGCCGATTGCACAAAAGTTAATCATTGTGCGCTCGCTCGCTGCAGGAAAGCCCGTTATTACGGCTACGCAAATGCTCGACTCGATGACTGCACATCCAAGCCCAACCCGCGCAGAAGTGAACGACGTTGCAAATGCTATCTTTGACGGGACCGACGCAATCATGCTCTCTCAGGAAACCGCAATCGGCATTGACCCCGCCCACGTCATTCGCACAATGGCCAGCATCGCTGAAACAAGCGAAGAGAGCTCACTCTACAAAGAAATGCTCGCGCACCGCACACTTCCAATTAACGGAATTGTCGACGCGGTGAGCGCCGCAGTCGTACAGGTTGCGCGGCAGGTTGGCGCAAAGGCAATTGTGACATTTTCAGAAACGGGCTCTACTCCACGCATGGTCTCCCGACAAAAACCGCCGGTTCCGATTTTGGTACTAACTCCTCACGTTTCGACGTATCGCCAACTCGCGCTTTCGTGGGGCTGTCTTGCGCATATGAACCGTGAAATCAGGACCGTGAACGACGCAATCTCAGACGCACGTAGAACACTTCTCAAAATGCACCTCGCTCATCAGGGTGATACATTCGTGCTTGTTGCCGGAACCCCCTTTGGTGTACAGGGCGGCACGAACGCACTCATCGTCCAAAAAGTTTAATGAACAAGCGCAAAATTCCCGCAGGTCATTTTTCAGCAACGAAGTGGGCGTAAGCCCGAGGATAAGATCGGCGTACTTCCCTACCCGACGAAGCACAGAGTCTCTCTGCGCACGACCGGCAATTTTGCAAGTGGAACATCACAATTTTTTCTTTGTAATGCTCCGTGTGAGAAAATTGTCGCGCACAACTCGTTGTGGGCAATCGCCCGTGGGCTAAAGCAGCGGCAACAGCTCAGGGAGAATGTTTTTCTCTGCAATGATTTTTGCTCCGACGGGATTTGGATGCAGCCCGTCATTTTGATTAAATATCGGATCGAGCGCGACGCCATCCAAAAGGAACGGGGCCAATCTCAGACCGTACTCCTTTGCGAGCGCAGGGTACATCGCATCAAATTCTTGTACGTACTCGGGGCCAAGGTTATTCGGTGCCCTCATGCCTGCCAACAAAATGCGAATCCCCGCTTGTTTAAATATTTTAATGATTCCCCTTAAGTTCTCTTTACTGCTCGCCGGGGTGATTCCTCGAAGCACATCATTCCCTCCAAGTGCGATAATAACAACGTGGGGTTTTTGCGCAGCAACAAATTCTGCTCGACGCAATCCACCGGCCGTTGTCTCTCCTGAAACTCCCGAATTAATAACGCGAACATCGTAGCCCTTCGCACGAAGCGCATTTTCGAGCGCTTGTGGGTACGCTTCGGAAACGGTGATTCCGTACCCCGCAGTGATGCTGTCCCCGAATGCTACTATCGTGAGCTGCGAATCTGAGGGTGCTGACGGTTCGGGCAGAATTGATGCGACTGTGGACTCCTGAGTGATTTCACTTGGCAATTGCTCACCCCCACCACCTTGCCAGAAAGAGAACATGAGGGTAGTTACGATTGCGACAAGGACCAGCGCCACCAAATATACTACCGGTCTCGATAGACGACTCAGACGTTCATGAATATTTTGAGCAGGCATAACAAAATGATAACATAAGACGTAATGATTGAACTCAAGCACGTATCAAAAACATACTCACAAGGTGGGGAAACTATTTCTGTTCTTCGCGACATCAGTCTCGTTGTCGAAGACGGAGAACGGGTCGCAATTATCGGGGCTTCAGGCTCAGGAAAATCAACGCTTCTCTCACTGATGTCGGGAATGGACACACCGGACAGTGGGGAGATACTCATCGATGGAATGGATGTCGCGCAAATGAACGAAGGAGAGCTAGCTCAGTTGCGCAACAAGGATATCGCCGTCATTTTCCAATCTTTTGAGTTGGTACCCTCATTCTCGGCGCTTGAGAACGTGATGCTACCAATCGATATTCGCGGCAGTGACGCACTATTCACTGCGACGCATGCACTTGAGCAAGTTGGTCTTGCTCATCGATTACTCCACCTCCCGTCAATGCTATCAGGAGGAGAAGAGCAGCGCGTTGCAATCGCACGCGCATTGGCGCAAGATCCAAAAATACTCTTCGCCGACGAGCCCACGGGAAATCTTGATCGGACAACGGGCAGGACGGTGCTTGAATTGATCAAGGGTGCCGCAAATAAAAAAGCGCGGACGCTCGTGATTATTACTCACGAATTGGAGATAGCGAAGCAAATGGATCGGGTACTTGAAATCAGGGACGGTGTGGTGCGCGACATCACGATATGATTCTCTTCACGCTACTCCCCAGACTCCTGAAGCGCAGTGGGGCACGACTCCTGCTCGCATGGAGCAGTCTTGTGATTGGCGCACTCACGCTTGCTATCATACTCGGGCTCATCGGGAGTGTTGAGCGCTTTTTTGTTTCCGAATCACGCACGCTCTTGGGCGGCGATATAAGCATCGAGAGTAACGCCCCAATTGATCGCGACGTTGATGTGCTTACGCTTCTTGCCGCTCGCGGGGCGGTATTCTCCGAGCGTATCGAAACATTGGTCGTAGTGCAATCGGGAATTATCCCAAGGGAAGGAAGAATCTCGAGCCTGCTTGTCTCATTAAAAGTGGTGGACAGTAACTACCCGATTTATGGAGAACTGGGGCTAGCGACAGCAGGAGGAACCACCCCGACGAAGGACGAAGTATTTGTGGCGAAAGACGTCCTTTCGCGCATGGGAATTGCAGTCGGAGATACGATTGTCATTGGAACAAAACAATTCACTATCGCAAACATCATCATAAACGAACCGGATCGAGTGGGTGGGAGTTTCCGACTCGGACCACTGCTTGTCTTATCGCATGATGGCTGGTCGCAGACCGGACTAAGTGGAAAACAAAGTCGCGTTGACCACATACTTTCTATCCGCTTTCCGGATTCACTGACCGTTCCGGATGCCGCGCTCACCACCGCCTCGCTAAAAAACATCTTCCAACGCCCAACCTACAGTCTGTCTGTAGCATCCGACGGCCCTCGCTCACTCCTGCGCATACTCGACGCAGCTGAACGCTTCTTCATCAGCATGATTGTGCTTGCGCTCTTTTTGGTGATAGTAAACATTAGACTCAATCTCACCTACTTTCTCGCGGCATTTCAATCGACCATTGCCATCATGCGCTCACTCGGCATGCGTCGCAGTCAACTCCTCTTGCTCTTTGCCGCTCTGCTGTTTCTTTTGTCGGTGTCTGCCGCACTTTTCGGTACCATACTCGGAAACATACTTGCGAACTTCTCACTCCCATATGCAGAGACGTATACTGAAAGCGTGTTGCCGCGAGTCGCACTACTCGGGCATGTTGGTATTGTTGTATTATTCACACTCTTCCTCTGCCTCTGCTCCGCACTCGGGTTTATGATGAGAATCCTCGCAATTGAGCCGAAACTGCTTTTGCTCGGTTATGGCGGAGAGCACGGAACATTCTCGCAACTAAAAAATGAATTACCGATGCTGCTCCTTACGCTCTTGGGGTTCTATGGCGGTGTATATTACCTCACGGAGCGCGCCATTGTAGCACTCATTGCAGTCGGAAGTATTACGGGAATTTTTATACTTCTATTCCTGTTCTCTCGAGGAGCAATAGTGCTCGGACACCGCTTGCGATTCACACTCTCCTTCCCGTTGCGTAGCATCATGAACTTCCTTAAACACCAAGGCATGCTCTCGACCACCGCCGTCGCTTCGCTTACCATCGCACTCGCAAGTGTGTTCGCCATCGCACTCCTTGAAACGAATATGCTCGGAAACCTACGCAAAGAATTTAGAGCGGATGCACCGAATATCTATCTCATTGATATACAAGAAGACCAACTCCTAGATGTTCGCCGCGCAATGGGACCAACTTGGAAAGACTTCTCTGTGGTGCGTGCGCGCTTCACCGAGCGTGACGGTTACGACATCCAGGCGAACTTGGATAAAGAAAACGGAGAGCTCCGAAGGGAATTCAACGTCACCGCAAAGACAGAGTTCATAGAAGGTGAGCAGCTCATTGACGGCGTCTGGCACGGCACGAGCGGGACAAGCCAAGTATCGGTCGAAAGAGACTTTGCCGAGCGCGCGAAACTCGCACTCGGAACACGTGTGAAATTTGAGGTACAAGGATTCCCCGTTGAGGCAACGGTGACCTCAATACGTGAGGTGACGACAACGAGTGGGCTGCCTTTCTTTTTTCTCGTATTTAGCCCCGACGTGCTCGCAAATTTTCCCCACACTAGCTTTGGTTATGCATACGCCGCGACAGAGGAGATACCGCTTCTTCAAAACCAACTTGCAGCTAAATACCCAAATATCACTTCTATCCCGACCACGCAGATACTGGAAACGGCGGGTAAGATTGTCGGAGCGCTTTCCGGCGCAGTAATGGCGACGACCATTCCGTCGCTTGTTTTGGGGTTCATTCTTATCATCGCAATGTTGGCAATCTCGGCACGTGAACGCGCGAACGACATGCTGGTGTTCACTGCATTCGGCGCTCGCATGAGGTTGTTGTTCAAACTCTTCCTCATTGAGTCCGGCACAGTGGTACTCATCTCGGGAATATTCGCCGCATTAATCTCGCATATCGGAGTATACATACTCAATAGCTTCGTATTCGACTTCAACGGCTTCTACTTTTCAACCGGGAACGGATACCTCTCCATTGGGGTCATGGTGGTCACCTTGCTCATCACATACTTATTTTCACGGAGATTCTTCGGCGTTTCCCCCGCAGAGCTGCTCCGAAAGAACGGGTGATGGTCGATTGCTCGGTCTCCCCGCGTGCTCCCAATCTGCACACTTCCACTTTTCAAAATCACTAATCCCCAAACACAAACGATTCCCGGAATTGCGTGAATTACCGTAGCACATTCGTAATAGTGAATATCCCCTTCATCTCGTACTTTGACCAATGGTCCGTACGCAGCGCCTCCTTGACGACCGCCTCTTGTATTGAAATTGGCCGGACGGGATTTCTTATGCGCGATTTACAAAATTATTCTGCCCCTGACATCGTTTTCTACTTTAGTTTTTGAGATGCGGGAGGTCGGCGTTTGATTGCGTATTGAAGCGCACGTAATTGTACTTAATCGAGTGAGTGGCGTTGTATGCGGGGAGTGCGGCGACAAAATTGTGAAGCGCTCCGTAGACAAGCGGGATGACCGACTTTGTGGGGTTTGCCTCTCCATACACACCCACCGCAGTCAGTGCAGCTAGTTCCCGGTCGAAACGCACGGTTTTATTTTTTGTTTTCTCAAACCGCTCGTTAAACTCGCTGAATACCGCTCGGGCATCTTTGTCGGTGAGGCGTGCGAGCAAAGTTGCCATCGGGTCCATGTCAAAATGTGCATTGTTGAGGTCCGCCCCCAAAAATGCGATGACAGCCTCCATGTATTCCAATATTGCCTTTCGGTCACTCAAATTGCTAGCCGCGGTCTTTTTGTATCCAAGCGAAATGGCCTCGCTGAGCGCCTCTTTGTACGGCCCCATTATCTCCGGACGATCTCCGTGAACCTCCAGATTACCTCTCTGCATTGCCAAATTCGTTTCATTATCCTCCGCAGGAAGAACCTGTATCTTCCCCTCACAACCAAGAACCATGGCACCACCAAGCTTCGTGAGGATGTCCTTATCTACGGTCGCCACACTTGCGCTGCTCCCCCCTTCCAAATACCTACGTACCGTAGTATTAAAAAACCCATTTATTTCATAGAGATCCTCTGCGCGGGTCATCGGCTCTCCTTTGCGAATTGCCGTGCAGGCTTCTTGAATTAATTTGTGCGCGTCTCCTTGGCTATTTGTATGGGCCTCTTCAAACACCGTGTCGACGCCACTATTGCGAAGCGTATCCAATATTCCATACGTGCTTGTCTGGCTTCGCTCGATAACTGCGGTGGTGCCGGGCCTAATCGAATCTTCATCCATCTGACCGTGCGTCTGACCGATGTGGATGACCCATCTATTTACTCCTGGTGAAACCATGGAATGATCAACAAACACGCCGTACTTCTTTGCGATTGCTTCAATGTTGATTCCTGTATCCTGCTCAAATTGGCGTACGTGGTCTTTGGGTATTGAAATACGCTCTTGAGCCGCCAGCGCAGCTTCCGGCGACGCGAATGTACACACCGCAAGCACGCCGCGGAGTATCGCATCGCGTATTTCAGGAATTCCACGAATAGAAGATTCATCAGCAATCGCAAGCGGCATCGTGAGCATCGTGCGCTCGGCCTCCTGCGCATCACTCACCGCCTCCACCGACTCACGCATGTCAAAAGCAGGCGATGCATCAAACGATTCAGATATATTATTCATACTACGAAGCATAGCCCAAAGCACTGAAAAGACAACGGGTTGGGGGCGTTTCGGTTCGATGAATCAATCCTTCCATCACCATATAAAAAAGCCCAATGAGTGAGCTTTTTTATGGCTCTGCCGGATAGAGGACGTGAGAACTTGTTTTTTAGAGATTAAGGCGAAATTTCGATGTAAAAAAACGCCCCGAGATGTGTCGGGGTCGCCTATTGGTAACGCTATGCCGTCGCCTCTTCGAGGTACTCGGCAAGCTTCTTGCGGAGCTCGTTCTGGACGGTTTGGAACGAAGAGCAGAACGAGATAATGACTCCGGAAGTAGAGATGATGTTCCCCGACCAGCCATCGAGGACGATGGTGATTTTGATGTGCTCGCCGCTTTTCACGACGACCCACATCGAGAACAGTCCGTGCATCTCGACGATGCTGTGTTCGACGGTCAAATCCCATTCACTGAATTCACGAAGGAGTTCTGGAGTGAGCACGCCTTTCGCGATACTCTCCAGTGCCCCCTCGCGTTTCTTCTGTCTCCCGGACTGCAGTGCGTTAAGCGGCGAATCTGATGCAACGCGGATGCTTTCGACCCCTCGCTCGGCGAGCTTGAGAAAGTCTAGTTCCCCCCAAAGCGCGCCACCCCTGAAGTACACCATGAGCTTGCGGCCCGTACAGGCCCAATCTTGGCTGACCAAGATTGCTTGGACGAGCACATCGCTTTCGAAAGCGACATATCCCTTCTCGGCGTAGTGGCGCAAGACCGAAAGCATGCGAATGCCGTCGATTCCTGGGGTGAAGGTCAGACAGAGAGACTGCATTGGATGATGATTGTCACCCATCTGCTTCATTGTTTCAAGTTTCATTGAGAACCTCCGATGAGAATCATGGAAAATGTACGCAATTGAATACCAAAAAAAATTATACAGTCTTTAACAGTTTTGTCAATTCCTTGCTCAGCGGAAGGAATTTCGAAGCTTCAGCTTCAGTACGCCCTTCAGCACAAAGAGTACTTCAGAAAATATATTCGCTTCACTCATTATTTTCTTTGTCGCCCATTTCCTCGTAACGTGAATTACTCCCCTATTGGTGGTTTGCTAAACGCAAACTATACTCTATGGCGTTGCCAATGCAGTTAGTCCACCATTGCGAATTATCTCTGCGGCGGTTTCGCAATCGAACTCGGACCCTTCAAGAACAACGGCTTGGCCAGTTGTTTCTGCGACTCCCGCTAGACGGATTGATTCTGCCACGGAGCAATGTGTTGCCGACCCTATCGCCTCGGCAGCTTCGAATAGCGTATGACAGTAGCAATCAAAAATTATCGTCTTCCAGCCGGAAGCGGCATAGGTTGATTGCTCTGTTACTGCCATCTTGAACGGAGCGAGTGTCAATGTAATTGGTTTTGTCATGTTCACACTTAATCGTACACCCTTTATTCACATAGGCCGATGCACTACTTCGACTTCACTCATTTTGTGGGGATGGATGCGAGAATTCTGATGTAAAAAACCGGCGGGCTGCCGGTTTCGGTGACTAATTCATCGCTCGCTGAAGTTCCATCGCGAGTAATTGGAACCGGGTTGCAAACACGGCAACGGGCTTGCCGTACTTTGTGACAACCGTCCACCTACCCTGCGAGAGGACGTCCTTACCTGCGAACTCTACGATTTTGTCCGGAGCGAAAAATGCTCCGACCACCTTCTTGTACCGCGTGAGGGCAAGAATGCCTGATTTTGGAAAGGGTAAGTTTCCAAGTTTCTTTCTCGAATCAGTCATAGAGATTCGTTTTCGGCCATTCAGTAACATCTATCACCTCCTCGATGAAATTCTCTGGCGTAAATACTACGCGTCAGATAGGCATTGTCAATTTTTTTCAGTAACTCCGGAGACAGAAAAAGTCACACGAGGGGCTTTTTTGAATAGCTTCGGCGGCCCTCCTGCGTCCAACTTTGAACCAGCCTGCGAGTGCCATCACTCAGGCAGACAGGAGTTTCTCGCTGACGGGCGTAATTCCATTTCACTGATCATCAGGCTATTCCTTATTTGTAGATACTGTGGCTACCAATTGCGTGAAATCGCACAAGGTCACCCTCTGCGAAAGTAAAGCCTATGCGATAGTTGTGAGAAATTGAAAACGCCCACAAATCTTTCATTGTACCGTGCAACTTATGCGTCCCAAGTTTCGGATTAAATGGATTAAGTCGAAATAATTTCTCGCACTTTATGGCAGCCTCTTTTGCTTCCTTGGGTAATTTTTTAAATTGCCTTGCGAATTTTGGAGAATACTCTATTTCCATATATTTACGCCAACTCCCTTAGTGACCGGAGCCTCTTCCCTTTTCCTGCAGCAAATTCTCGTCCACTTTCTATCATATCCTCAATAAGCTTGTTTTCCTCGAGCGCCTTCACTGCGTCACGAAAAAACTCACTTGCGGAAGTGTAATGATAATCCTTTATCATGCGATCTACATTCTTCTTCTGCTCCATGGGCATTGATATGTTTAATGTTGTTCTCATGTGTGTAGTGTGGCAAATTGTGCCACAGGCGTCAAGTGAAAATAGGAGCGTGCGATTGATTTCAGTAGCATGTACTCAAGTAATCTCAAATCCGACGGCATGAGTTTCTTCCATTATTCGAGATCGTCCCCAATGCTCATCGGAGAAGGCGAGTTGTGTAGTGCCTCGCCGGAGTGCGATTCTCCTACGAAAAAGCCAACCTGGTGTCCGGCTTTGTGGACTTGGCTTACGTGGACGGTACACCGCGACGATTTTTCTGTGTTGCCGCAACGCTGAAAAACATCGGCGAGGTTTTTGAATCCTGCCTGCGAGCTCCGCTTGCTGCACGGAGCATCAACAATAAAACAACCGCCTTCAGGGGCGGTTGTTTTATTGTTGATGCTCACTCTACAGGACGACTTTCGAACGATTGACTGGATAAAGGAATATCCTTTTCCTTCTAATACTCTAGAGGAAATAGTGCTATTACTTCAAGACGCCTAAACCGTCTTCACTCGAACAATTCCTGAAATCACATCAACTTCTAAGGCGATTGGAAATTCTGCGGTTTTTCTTTTCCATTTATAGTTTTCACCCAACCTTCCAAACCCAGCACCACCCGCTAAACCCACTCCACCAGTAACATAGTTCATTGAAAAGACAGCATCCAACGCTTCAGCCACTACAACGTTCTGATACTCGTGATTTGTAACCCCTGGTTCAAGCCAATTACCAGGTGGAGCGCTGAACCTTGTCCCAGTCACGCTACTTGCCGGTTTTTGATATGAAAGATCGGCCGTAATACTACAAGACACATCAAATTTATTCTTAGATACCTCCTGAAAATCAACGATCCTGAAAGAACTGAAGTTATATCCAGTAATCGTTGAGTCGTAACCAAAGTTATAGCGACTGTTTTTATCCTCAATATATTTGTTATTCAAATACGTTCTCAATGGCTCTTGATGACTTGCGACGACCCTATCTAATGTTTCTCTTTTCTCGGAAAGTTTTAAACCCATAGTGAGCTTATCGTCTAATAGATCCTTCACTTCGATATGATCTTTTGCAAAATAAAGCTCCTGACCAGTGTCTGCCCTCAGCTCAGTACAAACATCTTGTGTAAACCCCCTATCGCCTCCAACAAAAATATAGGCGACGTCTCCTTTTTTATACTTTTTTGCATCTTCTTTAATGGAAAGAAATATAATCGTGTCTTTAAACCCAGGGTCACTCTCAGCATCTTTTTTATATGGGCTCGTTTTTGCGAGTGCACGTTCAACTAGATGAATCGGATCAAGGATTGGAATCGGTATAGTTTGGAGTGCGTATTTCGTGATTAGTTTATCGACAATTTCGCGAGCTATTTTTATTGAATCAACCCCATCAAGCACCAATTCCTTATGCCCCGCTTGTCTCAATCGAGACAGAGCATCTGTGGCCTTGGCAAAAGCTGTTTCAATCTGCCGCTTTTTAAATATAAGCAACTCGGAGTTAACTAATTCTGGGCAGGACAGCTCAACCTGCTGTATTTTGTTTTCACGACAAAACTTATCTATATGCTCGATGGTTGAGATACTCGTAGTATTTATTTGCTCATTCTCATTACCTCTTAAAACATTTGTATCAAAAACAATTTTATAAATCATGTTAATTGGTAGCTATCTCAAAAATCACTTTCTAACTTTCCTAAATAACCCTGTAGGGAGTCCTCAATGGAATTGAGAAACTCAGCCGTTATCTCATGCTTGCTTGAGTCGGAAACATATCTATAGCTCTCCAGATCTGACGAAAGGACTGCGGGGATATCAATCGGATCACGCGCACACAATATCTTCCAAAGTCGTTCAGAAAATCGTTGGAGCCCGACCACAACAGTTTGATCAAAAACACGTTGACCTGAAACGGGAACGGAGCCCATTTGAAATTTGAAATTTACTAACCCGTCTTTGATTGCTGGGTACTTGCGAATTAACCAACGTCTTAAATCCTCATATTTTTTACCTTCCTCATCTGACAACCTCTCCACACATGCCTTCAGTACAATGACTGAGTACTCACAAAACTTGTCATAAAACTCTTGGACTAGAACAACCTTATCTCCTTGAAGATTTAGATACTCGAGGGTTTGCTGTGGGTTTTTTACTGCCAAGCCAAAACTCGCCTTTAGTGTCTCTGATTTCTTTAAAATTTGTTGGTCGTCGGTTGTAAAAATGTCTCGCTTGTTAATTATATGACCAATAAGATGGTCTATGTCGTTAATCTTATTCTTGTAGTGTGAGTCTTCCTTCTTTAAACCTGGAAAAATAACTCCGATAAGTTCCTTTTCGAGTTTTTCCTGCTCGCCACCGGCCAAAACATCCCCTGAGCCGAAGGTTGAGGTGTCCAGACGAAGAACAGTTCCAATAACGGGAAAAATAGAGAGTCTTCGTACCATCTCTCTTTTTCGGTCAGCGTCACTGTCGTCAGAAAAATCACTCTCTACCCTAGTGGTGATTGCAATATTCGCATCACCCTCTAACCCATAACGCAGAATCTCGGAAAGCTCTTTAACAGAGGTTGCTGATTCTGACTTAATATCCAGTAGATTGATAATGCAATTTGTATCAAGTGTTATTTTTATCATATAGATGTTATGGCTTCTGAAACCATGCTACAACTTTTCCGACTATAAAAAATAGGACGCCGTACATGGCAATGACGCTTCCTGCTGTGGGTTTCTGGAGACTTACACCCTCCTCAGTGCCTGCGTTCAATGAGAGCCCCACAAGCACCATAAGCACTGCAATAATGATGATCCATTTTCCCGTTTTTTTGCTGTTGCTCCCATGAACTACAACGCGATGAGTCCCCCCGCCAATTCCTAGCCAGGAAGCCACGAGGACTACGGTGAGACCGCCAATAATCGTAATTATGAGTTCATTCATGTGTTACGGCGGTGAGATTCTGCACCTCGTAATACCCAGTACGGGAACTCACTATCGTATGGCCATACTACCCCGAAAGCTTTCAAAGTAAAGCTATGATTTGCCTGTCACCCTTTATTTAAATCACTGAAAAAAGTGGGAAAAAATACCAAGTCTTTAGCATCCAAAAGTAAGGTTTTGCAAGGTTCAATATTCCACCTCCTCCTTTGCTTCGCGCCATACAAGGGTCGTCGTTCCCAATATAAAAAGAACAATAACCCCAAAGACCATCGAACCCCCACCCAGCAGGAATCCGAGTCCGAAAAAGACTGCGGACATAACGAGATTGTATTTGAGCACTTTTCTATTAAGCTTGTTTTTGTAGACAGTGACTGTGCGCCTCGGAGCATGAAATTTCTCTGTTTCTTCAAGTGTGGAATCTATCAATTCCATGCCCTTCTCGGATTGTGTTTTCTCCCTAGGCATATTTTAAAATCTTTCCCATAGTGTCTTGACCCATTTCATCAGCAATTCTTTGTGCGTCGTGACAAACCAAGCAGCCCTCTGCGTCGGCTAGAATATTGATTAGATTCTGAAATCCGCCTATTTTGTTTACATCAATTAACGCATATATCCTCTCGTGTGATTCGTTCTTAATTAGGCACGGATCAATGTGGATTCTTTTTACACCCTCGGCTTTTACTAATTCCATGAGTGAATCTAACTCACTTTGATTCTTTATCGCACAGCAGAAAAACTCAGGATCACCCTTTTCCGCAATGTGACTCATTGCATAAAGCGGGTGAGTGAACAATCTCAACAGCACCTCGGCCAGCTGTGGGGGGAGTTCGCCGGCGTTAAAGTCGTGTGTGTTCCGAACAAGAAGTGGAAGCCCATCTTTGTCAGTAACCATAAAAATAACATTGGTGTTCATTTGTCTCGGAGCAAAATGCTAAATAGTACCCCCCTGACTCAATGTGCCTAAAATGGAAAGCATACTTAGTACGATGACAAATACGGCTACGTATTTTGTCTTTTCGTATTTAATGCGATTTTTTAGGAAAAAATACATTGCACTTCCCAAAAGATAACTAATCACAAAAATCACTATCCAAGCTCCGAAGATCGTCGCAATGGGGCGATCAAATCCAGGTAAAAAAACAGTTACGACCGAAAGCGCTCCGGCGATAACCTCTAAATACATTTTTTGCATATTATTCGCGTAGGTTTCTAATAACGATGCTGGGCAACAGAAAAGGCCGCACAACACCGGGCGGCAGCTCCCTTTCGGGAACTACCTTGAGCCCTTTCGGGACATCAGACCTACGCGAATAAGTACCGGCTTATGCGGCCGTTTCTATTCGCGTAGGATTTATTAGCACCATGCTCTAGATGTTTGAAATCCTGAGTTTAGGTGTTGTGAAATTAATTCTATCCTAATTTAATGAAATAGAAAGATGTGGGCGTGAGTTTCTCTGAAAACTGGGTATACTTATGGAGTTTATGAAAAAGGAGTTCGGAAAGAGGATCGTCCATGAGACAATCCTCGGAAAAGTGAAAACTACCAACAATCCGCAGGAAGTAACACTCTCCCAGCTTGATTTTTGGAACGCAGAAATGGGGACTCCCACACTTTCGATTTCACACGTACCAGAGCTCGTGATTTTACTTGAAAAAGAACCTGACAGTCACATAAAACTCATCAGTACTACACCGGTCAAGACAGGTGTAGGGGTTACCGCTCCCAACAATATAGTCCCTGATCCTGACAACAAAATCTTGACCGACTACTATCGCATTTCATACAACCCGAATGGATACATGCGTAAGAGAGCTCATGAAAAAGAAGACTCGCATCTTATTTACCTTTCCCGAACCGAGGGACTATACAGATTTTTTCAGGGAGAAAGGCAAACCTACAATGTCCACAAAAGAGCGGAATTCAGATTTCTTATTCTCGCTTCTTTAAGAAAGAAATTTACGTCGACCCAAGATCTTGCGAGAGAGGTTGGTATTGATGATCAAAAATTACGTGCACAGATTGGCGGAATACGTAAACAAATCGACCAACATCTCATTGGCATCGATGCAAAGAAATTTATTGTGGGTGACCAGGGGCAAGGATACCGCATTGGGGAGGATTTCGAGATAAAGCGAAGATAAACCCAGATCTCTGTTAGTGGTTAGGTATAATATCCATATTTATGTGGGTATTTTTTATACAAAGATTATCTAAGTGTGATGTTAGTAATTGTTAGGAAATCCTAGGATTAAGGGATGGAGACCGAGCAAGTAAAAAGCAATCCGCCCGTAGTCGATGACGAAATCGTTTCGTTCTTTGACCTACTCGCGCGGTTTGATTTTGAAGATCGACAACGCGAGAGCTCGGTTCCTGCCAGCGACTCCCCAGTTCTAACTCCTCTGGAGAGTCGCTGATATGAACGGAGATAAATCCGATCGGCAACCCTGCTGTAAGTGCCATCAGGTCAAACAACTTGGCTCTTAAAAAACAATGAAGGGATGTTCAGGTGTTCTTGCGAAAGCTGGGAAAATGAGTGCCAACTTCTCACCCAGCCATCTGAAGAACATCGGAGCATTTCGGGATCGGATTGAGACATGAGGATGGCATCAATACCGACCGCGCCGTTTGGTACATAGCAGTTAGTTCATTACCTCAAGGGAATCAGAGGTAAAAGTTGGGTCTTACTCAAAATAACAAAACACACATGCAATAACATCAGGGCGGGATTGGTTACTATTCGCTATAATATAAAACAAGATATGAAATCAGTTATTTATTGTCGTGTGTCATCCAAGGAGCAGGAAGAAACCGGCTACTCACTCGACTCGCAAGTGAAACTTTTGAAGGAGTACGCGGAACGTAAGGGATTTGGAGTTGCAAAGGTTTACTCGATATCTGAGTCAGCAAGCGGTGCGAAACAGCGTGTGATATTTCACGAAATGATGGCTTATCTGCTGAAACACAAGATAAATATTCTCCTGTGTGAAAAAGTAGATCGACTCACGCGCAACCTCAAAGATGCTGTTGTTGCAAACGATTGGATTGATGGGCACGTAGACCGGCAAATCCACTTTGTGAAGCAAAATTTGGTCATACATAAAAATGCTAAGTCCGATGAGAAATTTCGCTGGGACATAGAGATCGTTCTCGCCAAGAAGCACATTGCCAACCTCTCTGAAGAAGTAAAGAAGGGGCAGAAGGAAAAAATCGAACAAGGATGGAGACCCACCCGCCCACTCCCTGGATACAGATCAGCCGGCGAGAAGGGTCGCAAGATCCATGTCCTGGATAGTGAGACTGCCCCATTTATTAGGAAGATGTTTGAGCTTTACGGCAGTGGAAACTACTCGATGTCCGCTATCGTTGATATTTTGACGAAGGACGGTTACCGCACCCAACATGGTAACAAAATCGCCAAGAGTCGTGTCGAAGAACTTCTACAAGACCCGTTTTACTATGGCGCCATCCGTTGGTGTGAAGTGACCTATCAAACGGGTGCACATGAACCACTCATTACCAAAGAACTTTTCGACAAAGTACAGGATATCCGTACGCGAAAGAAAGCTCCCCAATACAAAAGACATAACTACCAGTTCCGCAAGATGTTCGTATGTGGAGAGTGTGGAGGCACGATCACCGCAGAGATTCAGAAAGGAACCGTGTATTACCACTGTACTCATTACAAACAGTGCTCACAAAAGAAGTACTCCCCAGAAAAGGAACTGGAGGAGAAACTCTACGGTGTCTTTAAGTTCTTCGAGACGGTAACACCAGCCGAGGCAGAGGAAATAAAGCGCAAAATTAAGCTGAATCACGCACAGGAAGTGGAGTACAAGGAGAAGACCCTAAAGACACTCAATGACCGCTACAATGCCCTACAAAGGCGATTAGACAACCTATATAGCGATCGACTCGACGACCGCATCAGCGTTGTTTTCTGGCAGGAGAAACAGAAAGGAATCACTGATGAGCAGGGTGCGATCCAAGAGCAGATCAAGAAACTCAAAAGCGATGAGGCAAAGTATTTTGAGATATGGCTCAACATTCTCGACCTTGCGAGACGAGCTCGAGAAATCTATGAGAAGCGAAGTCCGGAGGAGCGACGCTTGCTTCTGAGCCATATTTTTTCGAACCTCGTGCTAACCGACGAAAGCGTGGCTTACACACTCAAAACACCTGTCCAGAAGTTTGCTGAACGTATTCAACAGCGTATTGATGCTGAAAAAACTTTCGAACAAGGAAAAACCCTAATGCCACATGGGCAAAAGGGTTCTCCTGATAATCAATTCTGTCGTTGGCTCCGGCGGCAGGATTCGAACCTGCGACCAATACGTTAACAGCGTACTGCTCTACCACTGAGCTACACCGGAATACTTGTGCACTTCAACTGAAGTGCATGTGAAGAATATAACAAAAACTCGCCAAAAAGCAAAGGATTGGCAGTGTGGCATGATTTTGTTCCAGAACGACAGAGTAACGATACGACTCACAGCAAAATAGACACCATGCTATTCGTGCTTTGCAGCTTGGGACCTCAGCTTCTTTTCGGCGCATTTTACACAACGACACCCCTTGGGCTTGATGTGCTCGTCAAAAAATTCTTTGCCGTAATCGTAGACTATCTCTTCACCTTTCGCGATGGCCTTCTTTGATTTTACCCACACATGACCCTTGATGACGTCACTCTCCGCGTTTGGGCGGCATGAATGATTGGCATAACGCGCGATGTTCCAGCGCGGCGCTCCGTCGATGTCGACTTTTTTGCTGAGGTTGAAAATATACTGACCGCTCGTGGCGTCATCCGGCTCACCCGTGAGCACTCGCCCGACGTACTCGATAATCTTCTTCCCCTTCGGGATTGGCTCAAGCGCAAAAAGGCCAAGCCCCGACTTGGAGCGGCCGACTCTCACTTTGTATTGTGCGTTCGTGTCTTTGCGTAATTCGATCATGATAAAAAATGAGAACACGCCTCTGCGTGATCGATGGGGCCATGATACTGAAGTGCGCGAGTTTACGCAAGAGGATTTTTTACAAAACATCACGTCGCATCATGCTTAGTGAGCGAATACTTGACATGCTAAGTATCATTTGCTACACTCGACCCAGTGCAGTAATTGTTCTTTCTTGAATTGGAGTCTCTCGTTTTGAAAAATTGTTTTCTCACCATATCGCTTTTCATTCTTGTAGGTATTTTTGGGTCTCTCTTCGGTGCCACACCGGAAGACGGGTCCAAGGACATCTCCGCCCTAGTCATCTCCCCCGCAGTACTTGAGCCAATCAGACTTGAGACAACTTGCCGAGAGGCATATCGCCCGTATGCACGTGGTGTAGCCTCTTGGTATGGACCGGGCTTTCACGGGAAAACCATGGCAAATGGCCGGCGTTTCGACATGGAGGCTTTCACCGTAGCGCACAAGACGCTTCGCCTCGGCACCGTGGTGTGTATCACCAACCGCGCGAACGGCCAAAGCGTTGAAGCGACCGTGACGGACCGTGGCCCCTATATAGAGCCGCGCATCATTGACCTTTCTAAGCGAGTCGCAGATGAGCTGGGGCTTACCGAGCAAGGCCTCGGCACTGTCGACATCTATCTACCGCGAATAAACGCAGCACGCAGCATCTGACCGATGCTGTTTTTTTACAAAGAAAAACACACACCTTTCAGTGTGTGCGGGAAACTGCATCATTCATATCGAGCAGCGCATTGATGCGCAAATGAGGCGGAGGATGGGTCAACAGTGATTCGATTACCGGACGAGAGTCATCTTCGGCGACGTTTTTTAGACCCACAACGAGAGGAAACACATCGTGAAGCAGAAGTGCGGCGATAGCGTCGCAGGCATACTCACGGCGACGCTGGCAGGGGTAGGAAGAAACTTTTGCCACCGTCTTTGCAATCATCCTCCAAAAGAGCGGGTATTTTGAGTCACGCCAACACTTCGATTCAGCTTTATTGAGAAAACTATCAACATACACTCGCTGAAAGAAAGTAATGTACGAAAAAAGTTCATTCCCAAACGGCAAGACGGCGTGTCCAACTTCATGGCAAACAATACCGCTTAGACTCACGTGTCCGCATCTCCTTGCTATCTCAAAATCGACGATGATGGCCGGCCTCAGCGCGTACGTGATGAAACCCGCCTGAATTCCTCCGAGATCAGCAAGATACACCGGAATTTTTTGACGGATGCTGAACTTTGCTGAGATCATTTCGACGATGCGCGTCTGGAGTGCATGAAAAGTGAAGGTCTTCTCCACCCCACTCTTCAGTGAGGTGTCGGACGGGAAAAAGCACGCAGGCACTGCTCCGACGATGACGAGGGTGACGCTAAACAACAGCGCGATGCGCACATTTAGCGTGAACATAAAGCAGAGAACAGCGTACGCGGCAAAAGTCATCGCGAGCGGGAATAGCAACGTGGCGAGGAATGAGCGCACACTACGTGCCGCTTCCCTTTCGTATGGGTCACGTGTTCTCCAACCTATTGCGAGGAGGAACAAACGCATTTGCATGGTGTCCTCCTTTCAAAGAACGATACTCTGTACACAATGCCATGTATCCACATTACGTCAAGTTTCGTTCTTCAGCATTACCACATTGGTCATTTTTGATACAATGGTTCGATGAATAGAGTCGCGTGGCTTTTCGTCCTTACGCTCACCGTCATACTGCTTTCCACGGCCGCATACTTCTTCCTCATCGGCAAAATCGGCCCCGTGGCAAATCGTGTTGCTTACGAAAGTGCTGACGCAATTTCTTTGGGAGGTAAATTCATCGAAGTACCAATCGCTATCGACGGCGAACGAAAGGAATCGAGCGCGAAGGAGCGCTATGCCTACAACGTGCACTTCCCCGTCGTCGCACTCATGAGCCACACGGACCTTGCAAACGAAGCGAATGCGGTCATCTCTACATTTGTCGACGATATCATTCTCGATTTCAAAACAAACATCATTGAAATGTACTCCCCGCTCGTGCCGAGCGACTTTTCGAGCGGCCTTTCGATGCGCTGGAGTGCGGATCTCCTGTCGCCGACCATCATTTCGGTACGTTTTGATTATTCGGAATATATCTCCGGTTCGGCGCACCCGAACAGTCGAACGAAGATACTCAACTATGACTTTGAAAAGCACCTCATACTCCATACCGAAGACCTGTTTGCATCATCGACCGAGGCGCTGCCTTTCCTTTCACGCTTCACGCGTGATGAACTCACAAAACAATCACCGAATATTTCCAAAGACGAGCTCGAGACCATGCTCATTCCGGGCACCGAGCCGACGAGCGAAAACTTCGCGAACGTGGCGATCGATGCGGATGGGCTCATCGTAATATTCAACCCCATTCAGGTGGCGCCGTACGCACGCGGCAGTCAGGATGTGCACGTCCCACTTTCTACGCACGGACTTCATCTTTCGCCCGCCATCAAAGACGCTATGCACCTTGGAAAGACCAATATTGTTGAGGCGACCCCTGAGGCAGAGTGACACAGAGCACAGACTTGACAGTGTGACAATAATCGGTTAATCTGCGAACAGATGTAGCAAAGCATAAAGAGAAAGACCCACCAGGGCCTTATTTTTATGACTATTCGGTTCATTGCAAATTTACTTCGAAGGAGGTTCAAACTTGAACACGTTCATAAGAACATTCTTCATGATTCTCGCCTTTGCCTTCGCCTTTCTTGGAGAAATCCAGGCGGCGGAGGTGCGAAGCACCGAGGTGGTGAAAGTCACTGTCCAAAAAGACCAGTGGCTGGCACAGATCGCGCGAAAACACGGCAGGTCGGACTATCTGAATGTGGCCAAAGAGAACGGAATCACAAACCCCAATCACATCGAGCCGGGTTGGGTCATCGTCTTTGCGGGAACCAAAACAGCTGAAGTGGCAGAGACGCAAAAGCAGGCAGTAGGTGAAGCGCAGACGGCAAACACCTCTTGCAGGGCAAGCGACTTCCTTTTTCAGCTTGGCCTCGCATCATGGTCCGGCAAAGAACGCCACGGCAAACAAACCGCGAACAGCGAAACCTACGACATGAACGCATTCACTGTCGCACACCCCTCGCTCCCGTTTGGGACGATGGTGTGCATCGAGAATGTGTACAACGGACGGTCGGTGACCGCCCGCGTGAATGACCGCATTGCCCCTACCGGGAAACGCATCATTGGCATGTCGCACAAGGCTGCCCTCGTACTCGACACACTTCATGTGGGCTTAGGTTCGGTGCGTGTCACCGTCCTTGCAACACCCACACTGAGTGAGCAACGCAACACCACGCACGCAGCTACCGGAACGCGAAAGGCCACGACGGCCACGCGACGCGGCACTGCGTCAATCGACCGCTTGGCGACCCCTCTGGTCTCCTTGCCACCGGGGCCTACCCCGGGACACGTCGAACAAACGAATTCCGTTGCATTGTTTCTCATGAGTGAAGTTGTCGTGACCGAGTTCGGTCCTGCGCACGTCATCGACGGGTGGAACCGAAATCGTATCGCTCCACGCGACGCGATTGCGCGATTGTTTCCGGATTCTTCGGCGGACACTCGGACTGCGCTGTTGCAGTTGGTCGTTTCGGTGAAATACACCGCAATCTCACTTCTTGTGGGAGACCGACTTCCTCGCATGCTGACTGCCGAAGGTGACTTATACGAGAACGTGCTACAAGCACAATCGAGTGACGTCGCCTTGCCCGCACTGTGCTACGCATATCGCGACGAAGAAAGTGGGAGTAACTTCCTGCTCGTTCGCGAGTCGCGTTCCGGAAATTGGTACGGGGAAAAGATTCCCGTTTCGCCAAATGATACCGCTACGTGTTTACGAAAACGCGGCGGCACAGAAGTCGAGCGATGAGGCAGCAACGCCCTTCGCTTTTCCGTCTCGTCTTTAAAAACGAGATTACTTTCACCAACCACAAGGAGGCTTGCACACAAACAAATACGTAGGTTTACGCAATAACCCTCAACCGAAAGAGAGAATCACCAAATGAAGAAACTCAACCAACTCGCCATCGCAGCCCTGTTCGCCGCATCGTTCGTCCCCTCGTACGCCACCGAGCGTCCCACGTACGTGGGCAGCCAAGGTGGCACATCGACCGTGCATGTTCTCGGATCGACCAGCGCTTCGGCAACAGGCGGCCAAGTCCAAGCCTACGGCCGCACCTCCGTCGACGGAGTACACGTCGGACCGAACGGTTCGACCCACTTCATCGGGGATACGGGCGCTGAAGGCAAGGGCGTCGGCAGCGCGAACGCACAAACGGGGCTCAACTACGGCGAAATCCGTCAGACCTCGGCCGGCGGTCCGCGCATGATGCATCCCACGAGCAATTCGCTCATGACCATCGGTGGTCGTGGCGGAAGTTCGTCCACTGTCAACAACTTCGGCGCGATGATCAGCAGTGCACACGCAAGCGGTGATACGCAAGCGTGGGGCGACATGTCGCAAAGCGGTAACCTGACCGGCCCGCGCGGGAGCAATCTCACGTTCGGCCAAAGTCACGGGTACAACGCAGTCGGTACGGGCCATTCGGCCGGGCAGTCCAGCGGCTACTACGGCGCGGAATTCCGCGTCAACGTCGGTCGTCGCCCGTAATAAAGGGGCTCACGGCTGACGTGAGCGCATTCCGCAACTAGACCATCCGTGCGCGAGGCAACTCGCGCACGGACCAAGGAGAACACGTGAAAAATTTGAACATCCTTCTGTCGCTCCTGTGTCTCTTGACCGGAAGCACGTACGCCAGCGCCGCCGACAACCGTATTGATATCGGAAATACCGCCGGAGCCACAAGCAACAGCTCGACCACATTCATGGGGTCAACGCCGTCGCCCACCATCGGCCTGCCGGTCGTTCCGGGCTCAAATCCGACAACGCTCATTCCTCAGCTCCAACCTTCGTCCAATACGTTGTTTGGAAGTTTGATGGACGTCACGAGGCAGTTCGGAGACATCGAAATCACGGGGAGCGACCAGCTGAAGCAGATCACCACTGACGGTGACCTTGCGACGGTCACGTTCGCGCCCAGTCCGCAGTTCGCGAGACACAAACTCAGTGCACGAGGCCGCGCCGGAGAAACATTTTCCGCGCGATTCCCCGGACGCTACAGCGGGATGGTCAACTGGCTCGGCACGTTCTACATCGAGAGCAAGCCGGGGGCAACGTTTCTTCCGACTGCCGCAATGCAGGAAGTGCGAAACGCCTTGGCCTCAAGCTCCGGTGCGAGTCTGACGAAAGTGATCATCATCCCTGTTCCCCGAGGCTACGGAGTCAACGTGGGAGTCAAGAGTGAAAATAGCACCGGCGGAATTAGCGCCGTGCTCTCGAAAATCGTGTCTGTGTTTATCGGTGTCGGTCCGGTCTGGTCGACAGGTACGGCATCGACGATGCCCAGCGGGACTTGGTCCCAGCAGTTCATCGTCTTGGAAGAAGACGCGAATGGGATTCCCTTTACGGTCGACATGGTGACGCCACCGCAGGAAGCGAGGGCGCAACCTGCACCGACACCGGTTCCGGCGGAACCCAAGGTTGACCCTGTCGCAGCAGCCAGGACGGTCGCAGCGGAAAAGTTGACCGAAGCGCTCGCGCGAATGAGTCAGCAACAAGCGCAGGTGGACACGCAGGTTGAAGTGACGGCACATCAAGTCGTCGAAACCAGCGTTGCATGCAAGCGACAGTGGGTCACATATGAAGACAACACAAAACACTTCATCTGCCCCGGCTCATCGAGCGGCACGTACAAGGTGAAAAAGTTTGTCCCCGGTACGACCATCGTCCGCAGTCGGGTCATCACCGAGAGTTTGACCCGCACCGCACCGACACCTTCGAAGTAAGCGCTCCTTGTTCGCATTTGGGTACACTGTACCCGCCTTGCCTCGTCCCAATGGACGAGGTATTTTTTTACGCCACAAACCCTTCTTGCATTTTTTCTACCATCGCGTACGGTGATAAACAGATGTAAAGAGGAGGAGCGCGATGCTCAAAGAATCTTTAGCCGCCTTGCTGGCGTTGTTACGCGTAGGAGGTGGAGTACTTACGAAACTTTCTCAGCACACCAAAGAGGTAGACCGCAGACGCTACTGCAAATGCTGCGGAGGGGTGGCGACCTACTACGTCACAACTGCCTTTACTGGCACTACGCGCGAGGAACTAGCTGTTCCCTTCCATGAAGTGTTTGTCGGCAAAAAAGACGGCGAGCCCAAATCTCCGTCGCTTCTCCTCGAGCACAATCCGTCGTTCTTTTTATGCAATGAGCACCATCCACTCATCGGCAAAAAGCGAGTAGAGACCGTGGGTCTGCTTACGCACCCCAAGCTTGAATTTCATCTGATTACGCCAAACCCATACAAATAAACCCGCCATGAAGGCGGGTTTTTCATTTATAGAATATAGGCAAGAATAAACGGTGAACAGCAAACAAAAATACTTTTTAAAAGAGCGGCTCTGCGTTTGGTTCACAAAAAACCACGGGGACCCCCAGCTTTTCAGCAAGATACACTTTCGCTTCCTCAAATCCTCCGATGGCGTCGATTAATCCCTCTTCTTTGGCGCGCGATCCTGTCATCGATGACCCGTCTGCGAGTGCGCGGACTTTTTCAATACTGAGATTGCGCTGCGCAGATACTGCACTGACGAAATTTTCGTGAACTTCTTTGATGTCCCGCTCAATTAATGCTTTTTCATCCTTCGTTACCGGCCTTGTCGGTGTTCCAAGATTCTTGAATGTGCCGGAAGTAAATTCGTTGTATGCGACTCCTTCCGTCTTGTTCTTCTCCGACTCGTCGGGAAACGAGACTATGACACCGATACTTCCCACATCGGAACTTCGTGAGGCAAATACGTAATCGGCGCCCATCGCTGCCCAATATGCGGCGGAAGCTCCCGTGCTCCTAATCACTGCGACGTTCGGCTTTGTGAGCCTCAGCAATGCTGACGAAACCTCTTCTCCTGCGACGGGATACCCGCCGGGAGAATCCACATCGAGTACAACGGCAATTATGCCGTCGTCTTGTTCGTCGCGCTCCAAACTCCTCACAAGGGTTCCTGAGTCAGTTTCATCCCACTGTCCGAGCGGGTACGTGTTGAGCTCACCGTAGAGGGTGCGGACCGACACGTTGCACTGACTTTTTTGACTCACGCTCGTCGCCGCACCGAAAGCAAAAAGGAGTACCGCTACTCCTAAACCAACGCCGAACGTTTTGACAAAGGAGGTACCAAACATATCTAAATAATGCCGAACTCTTCGCGTCGGCTTTTCTTTTGGCGGTAATGTCGGGGTGTCCTGTTTGAATGCGGGTGTTGTTTCCATAAGACGAGTATATCAGAAATGCGATGTGAACATTACTCAGTAGGCTCAATTTTGGCCTTGGTTGCATGCTTCCTACGCAACAGCACGATACAACACACAAATGTAACGAGGGCGCACAATGCAACAAAAATCGCAAGAAGAACTTGTGGTGTGTATTGTGGCCCGCTCTTGTTCGCTGCCGCGATGTCGTTGGGGTACTCAATCGTCATCGAGCCATGAGCATCGTAATGATTTTCGCGCACAAACGTTGTTGATACATGCCAAGAGCCCGGAGGTACAAATACGCTTGTGGGGAAACTATACGTCGCGCCCTCGTCATCTCTTGAAACGCTACTGAGGACAACCGGCATGGGGTCAACGCCCTCCTCACGATTCCCAATCTCAAAAATTGGATCAGGGAGTATTTCATTGCTCAATATCGTGAGCTGCATATTGCCCTCCCCTAACGTACTCGAGAGTCGCACGGAAATGTTTCCCTCCGTAGCCTCCTTTTCCCACGTCGCGGGAGGGAGTGTGTACAGACACGTTGAAAGAAATCCGACCACGGCGCACGCTAGTCCCCAAAGAAGAGTGCAGGAGAGTGCAGCGGACACATTGAGTGGAATGTACAAAAACACCAAGCACAACACAATGAGCAGGCCGGATGCTCCAAAGAGCAGCATCGCAACGTTCGCCACATCCTGCCGCTGCGCTGCAACCGAGGATTCCCGGACATGCGCGTCCGCCACCGCAAAGTTGAGTGCCCCATGAGTGTAGTGTCCGTCATCCCCCGAGGTGACCCCCCAGACGATGGTCACCCCACCCGAAACTTGCGGGAGTTCTGCGCGGATTGTGCGCGAGTCTGCACTCTCGACACTTGCGACAAGAAACCGCGGGGTCCAAGTACCGTTATGGAGTGTGAGCGTCGCAGAGCCCGGAACAATAGTGTCACTGTATGTGATGAAAATTTCTTTTGGTGCGTCCGTAAGCAACGCGCCGTGATCCGGGGTGTAGAAAATCGGTACGGCGTGCGCGAACACACAAGTGGGCATAAACAACAGTAGCGCGAGGATGTATTTCATGTGACATGATGAACCCTAAACAAGTTCGGGCTCATTATCGCAGGTTAAACCTTCGGTGTGCGAGTTTTCCAGAGCGCAACGACGCCGAGGATTATTCCGATAAATCCAAATGCGAGTCCGGTACTCGCCTGCCGATTCCGTGAATCGTGGGCGACATCGTTCATCATTTTATTCATGTAACCCTGAGAACCTTCGTGGAGTTCGCGCATGGTAATCGCCCCCTCCGGGAAGCCAAGCGCTGCTTTCCCCATCGGGCATCCGAATTGACCGTTTTTATAAGTTCGCACGACGCCATCTCCAAGCGTTACTGAACTCTTGTCTTCTATCGCGATGCTCCCCTGCGCCGCACAGGGGAAGGAAAGATCGACCGGGATGTTGTTGATTGTTCCGGTAAAACGATAGGTGAGCGCGGTCTCTACGGTCGGGAAAAATATCGCCTTATACGACCCCTGTGCTCCATAAATCGTGGTGAGATCAAATGTTTTCTTTTTATTACCTGCTTGTATTTCTACTTTAAGTGCCTGCTCAAGGCCGGTAACCGGTTTCACTGCGACGGCGGACGTGTTGGTGGGATCCTTTGGGTCAGGAAGTGAAACGCGAAGTTCGACGCCACTCTTGTCGTCTACCACGAGTGGCTCTCCGAGTGAGCCAACGACAAACAAATAGTCTGTGCCACCAATATTTATGAGCTGGCGCTCATGAGCGGAAACAAGCAGCGGTAGAGTAAATATCCCGAGGGCCAATGTGACCAGCGCAATTTTTTTATGCATACGAAAAAATTAAGAAGTAAAGAAGACGCGAGACTTTACTTAGTGCTGATTTCCGTGAATGAGACCCCTTGAAAAAGATAAGCGATACTGCTGTACCGCACGTGCCGCGAGACTCTGAGCGCCATACTTGAGCGCGAGACGCCTTCGGGGATTATCTCTCAATACCCCAGGAAGAGCGATGAAAAAACCAAATGGGGACACAATCACCAAAAAGAATTTCTGCGACAGCCCATCATGGATGATTCCAAATGAGTCTGCGGGAAGCAAATCATGCGAATGATTGTGTGCAATGACCGAGTGAAAAACAAAGACAAAGCATAAAGCAAGAAGCACAACAATCGCGAGCTGCTGCAATTTTCGCACATCAAGAAACCCGTACATGAAACAATTGTATATCAATTTTCGCGCAAACGAAAGTGACTATTTTGTAAGCCAAACGGCGCCGTAGAGCACGAGTGCGCCGACGAGTGTCATTGCCGTAGTGACGAACTTGGGATGTGCATGATGACTCTCGGGAATGAGATCAGTCGCACCAATATAGAGAAAGAATCCCGCGAATGCGCTGAGGATGACCGCGAGGGAGCCATCATTAAGTGTAAAAAACAACGTGGAAAAAGCACCCAGTATCGGCGCAAGTGCAACAACGAGAAGCCACTTGAATGCGAAGCGTGTACCACCGGAATTTTTCAGTATCATGTTTACCGTATTGATGCCGTCGGAAAAATCATGCACAAGGACGGCAACCGCAATGACCACGCCGACCGAAGTGGACACCTGAAAGGCCAAACCTATCGCAACGCCGTCGAGAAAGCTATGCACAGCAAGACTCCCTGCTCCGAGAATGCCGCGGCTACGGTGCGAAACGTGCGCCTGATGTTCCTGCTCGTCATCACCGTGGTGCGCATGAAAAAAAACCAAACGATCGAGAACTAAGTACACGAAAAATCCCACCGCAGTAAACGCAAGTAGCGTCGCGGATTCAAAATACGGTTTTCCCAGTTCAAGGGCCTCCGGTAAAAGGTCAAAGAATGCAACGCTAATAACTGCTCCAGCGCTGAAACCAAGCACGAGATGAAGTTTGTCTTTGAAGCGAAGCGCAAACAACCCGCCCAAGAGCGTTGAAAGAAACGTGGCAAATGCAATAAGTGTGACCATAAGTGCTGTGTTAAAGTTAATTTTTTTCTTTTTCAGTAGTGTCGCTGGATGTCTCAGTGGTTGACGTCGCGACTGACGGTATCATGGCCTCGGTTTTCGCGCGCTCCATCTTCGTTGATTGATATTGGATGAGTACAAAAACAAAAAGGATGAATAACCCAATCGGAATGTAGACGTAGCCGGCGAGCCGTGCAACCCTTTTCCACTCTCCATCTTGCATACAACCATCATAACATAAGTAGTTTCCCTTCAGAAAACTATGCCGTGGCCCCTCGCCATGCCTTTTTGACGGCACAGGCGACCGCTTTTGCGACACGCTTATCAAAGGGTTTCGGGATGATATAGGTCGCGGAGAGCTCCTTTGCCGTAATTAATTTTGCGATAGCTTCTGCCGCAGCGAGCTTCATTTCTTCCGTTATCTCGCGCGCGCCCGCATCGAATGCACCACGGAAAATGCCGGGAAACGCCAGGACATTATTTATCTGATTGGGATAGTCGGAACGACCTGTCCCGAATACGGCAATCTTTGTTTTCTTCGCCGCTTCATAGGAAATTTCCGGATTCGGATTTGCCATTGCGAAAACAATTGGCGCCTCTGCCATTGTCTCTACCATCGAAGGAGTCAATATGTCCGGAGCAGACACGCCGATGAAAACGTCGGCACCCAGGACGGCGGCGTCAAGTCCGCCATGCCTTCCCTCGCGGTTTGTCTCGTGTGCAATGGCTTGCTTGTATCCGCGAATCCCACCTCGCTCGGAGTGCAATATTCCCTTGCTGTCGAGCATGATGAGATTGCCTCGCATCACTCCTTTACGCACGAGGATGCGATAGATGGCGACCGCAGCAGCACCCGCACCATTTATGACTACGCGAATATGGCGAACGTCTTTTTTTGTTACACGTAGCGCATTAAGCAAAGCCGCCGTCACGACGATAGCCGTACCATGCTGGTCATCGTGAAACACGGGAATATCGAGCTCTCGCTTCAGGCGCTCTTCTATTTCAAAACAGCGCGGCGCGGCAATGTCCTCGAGATTAATTCCACCAAAAGTCGGCGCAATTGCCTTCACCGCAGCAATTATTTCCTCAGTGTCTTGTGTGTCGAGTACTATCGGAAATGCATCAACTTCCGCAAACAACTTGAACAACGCAGCCTTTCCCTCCATTACCGGAAGTGCAGCTAGTGGCCCCAGATTACCCAACCCAAGGATAGCGGAGCCGTCGGATATCACCGCGACGGTGCGGCCTTTCAAGGTGTGCGTACGCGCCAAACGTTTGTCTCCCGCAATCGCGAGGCAAACGGCGGCGACGCCCGGTGTGTAGGCCAGAGAAAGGTCTTCCTTATTTTTGATGGAAACTAAAGAGTGGAGCTCTATCTTTCCGTTGTGTTTTTTGTGCAATGCAATTGATTTTTTATCGTAGTTCATGTGAAAAAATGATGAGGGTGGTGAATGAGAGACAAAGTATAGCATGCGACAAAACATGACCTGTGGATTACTCTTCCAGACTAAAAAAACCCGCTTCTTGCGAAGCGGGTTTTTCAGAAAGAGCGGGTCTACCCTATGGCGTACCCAATGCGCCCTTCAGTTCTTTTCTTGCCAACTCTGTTGCGGTCTTAAAATCACTGATTGCCTTTGTAATTTCCGCACGACGTGCAACTGCGACGGGCTTCAGGGTGTCCCTTCTTGAATCCAATGCCTTTACACTTGCAACCATTTTCACCCTTGCGGCACTCATCGCCTTCGCATAGTTTGCTCTTGCAACAAGCGGCTTCACCTCTGACGCACAATCCTCATATGCTTTTTGAATTGCGGTATTTGCATCAACCAAAAATGTATCAACTATGGCCTTCGTTCCTGTCTGACGCGCCGTGGCGGCAGCCTCAACTGCGTTGCGGAAACTCGATACTGCAGTAGTTACCGCGGACTGTCTTGCTGCAACGGCTTCGTGGATAGCAGCAACATATTTTGCGACGGCTGCCTTTTGCTGATCAGTCTTGGCCAGCGCGGTAAGCCCTGCTGCCGCTTCGGCACGCTTGGCGTCTTCAGCCTTACGGGCACTGGTGCCCTTTGCGGTGCGCCCTTCAAGACGAGTCTTGATATTCGCTGCAACCTCAATGCGCTTTGCGTCGTAACGTGTCTGACGCTCAACTATCCGCGCTACCACTTTTGCACCGATGTCACGGACTGATGTACAAAAATTTGCTCGCACCGGCGCTGATACAACGTCGGTAGTTCCGGTCTGTGCCAACACAAACGAAGGAACGATCAGCGCTACTCCTACCAACCCCGTGACAATTCGTAGTGGCATCGTGTGACGGACGCTCAACCCGTATGCTGAGTTAGAATGTTGTTTCATCATATGCGGTTGTGAAATCATTAATAGATTTGCTGTCGGCAGCAACCATGGCAATATCTGCATCGCTGTCACCGAGCAATGCGGCATCTGTACCGGCAGCGAGTGTTATCGATGCGGTGAACTCATCTATAGCTCCGGGTAGAGACGCTGAGGTAATCACCGATGCTGGCGCGACCATTCCGTCATCATTCGTTGGAGCAACTGCGACGGTACCACCTGTCGGCACAATTGGTGCAAGAACTTCCTCCGTGGGCAATGCGGCCGTAGGAACATTTTCATCAACGACGAGAGACGTACTGACACGGTTTGCCCTTCCTCCGACCAGTGCCGCAATCATCACAATCACGACGACGACCGGAACAATTATTTTCCAATTCATCTGCATAATAAATTTGTACTATACTATTAATAACAGCTATGTTTCTCAACATATACATTATAACTCTAACTACCGGTACCGCGCACCCATCGCTCAGATAACAAAAAGGGACCCACGCGACGTCAAGGTGATACAAAAAGGCGCACCTTTTTGTGGTGCGCCGAATTTGGATAGACATCTTCTGCGACTAGCCGATGAACGGGAATACGGTCGAAACCGCACTCCAGAGAAATATAGTCGATGAGGTTGAGACAACCATCGCTACTGCACTCAAGTCGTTCGCTAATGCTTTGTACATAGATTAGTGCTAACCAATAATCGCACGCTTTTCCCCATATTGCTCTGGGTAAAAAGAAAGGAGGGGCGTTGAGGCCTCTCCAAGACCTAAATATACTCCCTCCGTTAAAAGCACGCAAGAGAGTTATCCACACCCACCAAGTCAGGTCAGAAATACTTTTTGTCAGCCAACTCCTCAGGCAAGAGACGCACGTCGCCGTACATCTCATAGCCACTGCCGTAATCGAGGTCTTTCATGAGCTTCGTAGGAGCATTGCGAATGACAAGTGGAATAGGCAGATTCCCGAGTGCCCTCACGTCCGACTGTGCGGCGCGGAGTGCATCGTATGCACTGCGGTCTTTTTTGCAATTCGCAAGATACGCAACGCCATGCGCGAGATTGATGGCACACTCCGGATATCCCACCGTCTCGCATGAACGAAACACGGCATTCGCGACGACGAGCGCCGTGGGCTGTGCGAGCCCGACGTCTTCGCTCGCGAATATCACCATGCGGCGCGCGATGAAGAGCGGGTCCTCCCCCGCTTCGACCATGCGTGCGAGGTAGTAGATTGCCGCATCGGGCTGTGATGCGCGCATCGACTTTATGAATGCGGAGACGGTGTTGTAATGCTCCTCACCCGCCTTATCGTAACGAAGGTGTTTTGATTGGATGGTCTGCTTCAAATGTTCGACGGTGACCTTCTTGTAGAGGGCGACCGTCGCGTCGATGACGGAAAGTGCCTGACGTGCGTCGCCACCGGCGAGTGCGATAAGCCAATCGCGCGCATCGTCGTCCATTTTTACGTCAGCGCGTTTGATTATCTGCGCCATGTCTTTCTCGTTCAACTCTTTCAGGACAAACACTCGACAGCGCGAGAGGAGTGCGGGAATCACTTCGAAGCTCGGGTTCTCCGTTGTGGCGCCGATGAGCGTGAGCTTTCCGTTTTCTACAAAGGGCAGAAGATAATCTTGCTGTGCTTTATTGAAACGGTGTATCTCGTCGAGAAAAAGTACCTTGTGCCCGTTGTATTCTTCGTCAACGATGGCCTTGATGTCTGCCTTCCCCGCCGACACTGCCGAGAGTTCGTAGAATTTTGCGTCCACGGCTTTTGAGTAAATGCGTGCGAGGGTTGTCTTTCCAACGCCGGGCGGGCCCCACAGAAGAAAGGAGAAAAGGTGTCGCTCTTTCATTGCCACGCGAATAGGCATACCGGCGCCCACAAGGTGCTCCTGCCCGACAAAATCGTCGAGTGTATCAGGGCGCAGTCGTGATGCGAGCGGTTCCATGAATTAGTTATACCGCAAAACCGTGACCAAGGCATTACTCCACTCGGCAAATATATGTAGACATGGCAAGATATACATGTTATTCAGATACTTAGCAGTTCTCAATACGTTCAACGAAAGAGAGACTCAACGTGTACTATGCGCTCGCACTTTTTCTGATTTTCCTTGCAATTCTCTTCCACGAGATGGGCCACCTGATAGCTATGCGCATGAGCGGCATCTGGGTGAGCGAGCTCGGCTTCGGGCTTCCCTACGGTCCGAGTATCGGCGCGAAGTGGACAAGCAAGACGGACCCGAAGAAGAGTTTTCGGATATCGCTCTACCCGCTCCTTATCGGTGCATTCGTACGCCCGGAAGAGACCGTGGCCCGAAGTTCCTACAAGACACACTCATTTGTTTGCGGCGCGGGGATAATCGGCAACCTCGTCCACATCGCGCTCAGTCTTGTGATCATCGGCATAATCATCCCTGAGGGCAGAGTCTTTGTGTCTCCTCTTGGAACGTTGAGCCCGCCCTACATGATTTTCGGCGGATTCGCTGCCGCGATTGGAGTTGTGCTTCTCGCAAAACCCATCACGCAGTACCTCTTTCCTCCACTCTCTCTCGCGGTGCTCGTGTACATCGCGATGCTACTCAGCAATCTCACTGCTACGCAATTTGTGGAGAACTCCGGCGGAATGCTTGTCCTCGGACAGATGGCGGAGAGCTATAGCAAAGGCCCGATTGATGCGCTCTTTTTCGGAATGCTCATCTCGTACTTGCTTGCACTCACCAACCTGCTGCCGCTTTACCCGCTCGACGGCGGGCAGACGATAAAACATTTCGTGGATAAATATCTCCCGTGGGCGACGAAATCGTTTGACCGCGTGGGACTTTATATTGTGTATGTCCTCATTGCAGTCGCAATGCTCGGGGACCTCCGCTTGGTGTTTAGGTGGATTTTTTAAGACACCAGCAAGCCGCCGCCCCGACACACGTCGGGCGGTTTTTTATTTGCCGATGTGCAGCACCAAAACCGCAATGCCCGCATCATTCGGAATAATTTTTTCCTGTCATTTCCCTTCTTTCAATTTCCTCATCCTCATAACCAAAGTAGTGGGCTATTTCATGCCAGACGGTATCGCGGACAATCTCTTTGACGATGAGCAGGTCGCCGTTTGCTTCGTCGAGAATGGGCTGTTTAAATATCGTAATCTTGTCCGGAAGTATAACGTAGGTGCCGTATGAATCCCCACGCTCCGTAAGCGGAATTCCTTCATAAAGCCCAAGTAGGGTGGAACCGGGGGTGATGTTGTTCGTGCGAAGCTGTTCTTCTGTTGGCTTTTCCGCGATAACGATGGCGACGTTATTAATTTTTTTAAGGAATCGCTCGGGAATCATTTCGATTCCGAGGCTGACAAGATGTGCGAATTCTTTATCGGTCATGATGATTTTTCTGACAGCGACATCACCGAATAAACAGCGTGGGGAGCACGGAGCAGTGCCGCGGAAAGCTGATCGCCAAAGCCGTAGTGCCACCATTCATTCGGATTCACCGTAAACCCCGCCTCAGTCATTGCCCAATATAGTATGCGTCGATTTGTTCGCGCTTCATCCTCTCTTTCCGTCAAAGGACGACGTTCGCTCTCTTTCTCAAAATGGTCAACAAAAGATAGCTCCGTTACCCCATCAAATGGCCCGCCCATAAATAACTCCTCATGTGTCTCTCTGTCGCGGAGCGTGAGGTCAACAACTCCACCGGTTGCATGCGGCGGAGGAGAGCGCGGGTCGACGTCCTCGGAAGATGGTGCGCCCTTTGCCCAATATTTCCCCACTTCATCGCGAATCGTTTCGTCGCTCCACATCGGATGCTCCGCACGCAAATACGCCGGCACCCAATCGTCGTGAAAGTAATTTTGCAGCTCTACCGGTCGATAGGCATCATACACATACAATTCGAGATTGAAGTCGGCGAGACGCCCGTTCAATTTCTGCAAACGGCGCAGTACCCCCTCTCTCACGTAAAGTTCGGGAATTGCTGCCGGGGCGCGATGATTGTACGGAGGGTTGTCTTCGCGGTAATAATAATTGTCTCCGGCGATTCCGTGAGCGCGAATGTCTATCGCAGATTCCGCATTTTCTGCCGCATCAAGTCGAATCCCATATGCACGTGCACCGCGACGGCGACTCTGCATTTCGGTCATATCGGGGATAGGCGTATCTTTTGGACTCATTTTTGGGTGGTAGCAAAATCGTCGAAGTAAAATGCTGGCACTTGCGGCGCTATTTTAGCATGCTCGGTATCGGCACGGCCAGAGTCGCGCCTATGTTGACGTCAGGTTTGCCGACGGCTTGCTGGTCGGACAAGGCATTTCCCATTCCGCTCATGTCCTGAAATGAAACTCCTTTGGGGCGCACGAGGAGTGAGGGATTTTTTGACCACGGCATGCAGTGCAAATCGAGTTTGCGGGTGATATCAAATAGTGCGAGCCCGCTGATTCCCCCATCCGGTGCCCCTTCGTCGACCATTGTTGAAATCGCTATTTTCATACCGATGCCGGAATTCGACTGAGACCAAATATAAAAATAGGATTGGTCGGCGAGCAAATGACTCTCGACAACGCGCCCTCCGGTTGCAGACCTCACTGTGCTTACAAAATCTCCGCGCAGTATTCCATCCGAAACATACACGACACCGTTCGTATCGGTCTCCGGAGTGAGTGAGGTAAATTTGCAAGTTTCTGTTCCACGAGAATCCATAAGTTCTCTCATCGAACGGAGCGCCCCGGCTCCTTCTTTCAGCGCTTCACGATTCGCATTATACAGGACACCAAAAATAACGACGCAGGCAATGAGCGCAATGATAAAGTGTTTGTGAGCGAAGAATTTAGTCATACATGCGGAGAATGGCCACATTGTAGCGCATCTCTTTGCTACTCGGTAATTCGCCTACCCAAGCTCAGCTATCTTCGCCTTAATACTCGCCTCTTTCTCGCTGATAGCCTTCAATTGTGCGACACTTTCCTCCTCGGACTTGGTGACGGAGACTATCGCGTCCTCGGCCTTCCATCTCTCCCCCTCGGCCAAGCGTCGCTCTGCTTCAAGTTTGTGTCGCTCTTCGGCGAGAAGGCGCTCCTCGTATAGCGAATCAGCGCCGACCACCTTGGTGTCGACGATATGCTCGGCACCCATAACCACCGTCTCCTTTTTTTGCGAGTCGTGAATTAATTGAGTCAAACGGTCGTGCTCGGCGCGCCGCGCCGCAAGCTCCGCCTCGGTAATTCCTTTTTCATCGGCAATTTTCTCCAGATCTGCACGCAAGGCATTCTGCGCGGATAAAACATTGAGCAGCTTAATCTTTGCTCTCACTTCATCTTCTTCCGACACAAGCGCCATGAATGCGTGTTCGCTTTCTTTTATTTCGTGCGTTACGGATTCGAGCTGTTCGGC
>JAYSTI010000021.1:0-37298 GCA_043719805.1 Candidatus Lloydbacteria bacterium | reverse complement strand
TTCTTAACACGCGTCCGAGGAAGCGACATGGTGGCAAAACGCCACTCGAGGTATTATTCGAATGTACAGGTGTTGCAATTACTTATTGAATTCAGCGGGTATTAGTCCTTTTCGTCGAGAAATCGCTGGAGTTCCGGATCGGAACCTTCGCTTTCGTGGGAATATTCAATATTGTCGTCAGAATTGAGCAGTTGCTTGGTCTCGTTGTTGATTGCACCAATGTCGGTGGGAGCAATATCGTCAGACTGCGCATCAGTAAAAATATTGCCGTCTTTAATAAAGACGATTTGTGTACCAAGACTTTGTTTTCCCGTGAAACTTGGAATGGACATTGTGAAAAATTAAATCTCCAGGTTGTTTTGCTGATGTTCCATTATGCTCGCTAGCAGTGCAGGATTCGCATCGAGTTCGCGTTGTACGTCTTCGTCACTGACATCTCCCATGGGGTCTTCAATAACTATGGACTCTTCGCCCGCTTCCCAATTTTTGTATCCTTCTGACATAAGTGAATCTGATAGGCTAATCGTATCACTCGCCATCTTTTTTTTCAACAAGCAAAGTTATGCACAACCTTAGTTTCGCGCTCTGTCTATTCGCACACTCACGCCAAAAGTAGTTTCACTTGCTACAATACACACATGGACCTTGAAGAGTGGAAAAAGCGATTTCTCGAATATACCGAAATAGAAAAGGGACGCAGTATTCATACGGTGGAAAATTACGACCGCTATCTATCACGGTTTCTTGCCTATGCGAAACTAAAAAATCCGAAGGACATTAATTATGAGATTGTCCGAGAGTTTCGTTTGTGGCTCAACCGACAGCCCGCAACGGAGGCTCGTCGCGGTGTGCCGGGATCAACACTAAAAAAGCGAACTCAAAACTACTATCTGATTGCACTGCGTGCATTTCTGAAGTACTTGATGCGCCAAGGAGTTGAAGGGGTCATGTCCCCGGAGAAGATTGAGCTCGCGAAAGTCTCTGAACGCGAATTAGACCTGATTTCAAGCCAGGATTTGAACCGCCTACTAAAGGCTCCGGAAGGCGATTCACTAGCCGCACTTCGTGACACAGCGATTCTTGAGCTATTGTTTTCAACAGGCCTTCGTGTTTCTGAACTATGCAGATTGTCTCGCGACCTCGATCTTTCCCGTGACGAGTTCTCAGTTCGCGGAAAGGGAGAAAAAGTGCGGGTTGTCTTTTTGTCTGATACCGCAAAGGACGCACTCAAGGCCTACCTTCACAAAAGGACAGACGTCGATGAGGCGCTGTTTGTTCAAATCGGGCGAGGGGGAGAAAAATCTCAGTCCAAAAAAGATGGGTCATTGCGCCTTACCTCGCGATCTGTGGAACGCATCGTGAAACAGTGTGCAATAAAGTCGGGAATCTCAAAAAAAGTGACGCCCCACGTTATTCGTCACAGTTTTGCAACAGACCTCCTCGAAAATGGAGCAGACCTGCGATCGGTCCAGGTGCTATTGGGACATGCGAGTATTGTGACGACGCAAATTTATACACACGTGACCGATTCGAAGCTGAAGGAAATTCACAAGCAGTTTCACGACAAGGGTAGAAAGTAGGCGTTCTATGAAACGTCGGCCGCGCTTTGTTATTCGTGAAACATCGGATTCTCATCCAATCGCGCGCAAGATAAGTTTATTTGCGATATAATTTCCAAATGCACTATGTTTCATGGAATGTGAATGGGCTTCGAGCAGCACACAAGAAAGGTTTTCTGACGTGGCTTTATGAAAGTGCGCCGGATGTTGTTGGCCTACAGGAGACAAAGGTCGAAGCCGAGCAGTTGCCCGAGGAGGTCCGCAGTCCAAGAGGCTATTTTGGATATTTTACGCATTCAAAAGGACGCAAGGGGTACAGTGGTGTTGCGCTGTACTCAAAGACAAAGCCGGACAAGGTAGAGTATGGCATAGGTATACAGCGGTTCGACGATGAAGGACGCATCATTATCGGACATTTTGGTGATACTGTCCTTTTGAATGTCTATTTCCCGAATGGTGGCGGCGGGTCAGAGCGCCTTAAGTACAAGCTTGAGTTTTATGATGCGTTTCTTGCTTACGTTGAAAAGCTGAGAAAAAAAGGCAAGAAGGTTATTTTTTGCGGAGATATCAATACTGCACATGAAGAGATAGATCTCGCGCGACCGAAGGCAAACGAAAAGAACACGGGCTTTCTTCCCGAGGAACGCGCGTGGATTGATGAGCTGGTGTATCACGGATATGTAGACTCCTACCGATTTTTTCACCCGCGAAAAGAAGGTGCGTACAGTTACTGGGACATGAAGACTGCAGCGCGCGAACGCAACGTCGGGTGGCGCATCGACTATTTTTTTGTCGCCCCCGAGCTTGCGCCCAAAATGAAGTCGGCCGGCATCTTTGAAAATATCTACGGCTCCGACCATTGCCCAATTTGGCTTGAGATGAAAGCATAGAACACGAAGACTGTTTTGCTAAATAAAAAATCCGCACCAGTGAGGGTGCGGAGGAGGGTCAGTTCTGCTGGATTACGGGGATGAAGTTCTTCGCCCAGTGCGAATTGTTGTACACCTCACGTGCCGCCGGCAGCGTCCTTTGGACGAGGTCGACGATGGGTTGCGGCAGATCGTTGCCGAAGATGTCCCAGACTGAGATGATCGCTGTTGCAACGGCGAGCCGCTGCGTTTGCGGAAGGGGCTTCTTTTCACCTGCGCGTGCGGTACGGAAGAGGTCCTCAGGTGACAGTACGCGACGGTCCCCCGTTTCGCCGTTGTGGGCGCGGAACACTTCGAGGCGTTCGTCCTTGAAACCAAGGAAGTAGGCGTCGGCGCAGATTTTGCCGTCGATCTTCTTGAGCTCAGTCGACCGCTCCTCGGTTATCGTGCGCAACCCAACGAGCATGACCTCCTTCGGATTGAGCTCGATACCAAGCTCTTCCAAGACTTCACGCAGCAGGCAGTCGATGACGGATTCCTCCGCCGTCGAATCTCCTTGTTGGCGAAATTCTCCGTCGAACGGTTCGAGGCGGCCACCGCCGAGCGTGTTGCAAAAGACTGATGACCGCAAGTCTTCACTGCAGACGATGCCGTACTCGTCACCGAGCGGGCCACCGGGCAGTTCTCGCCCGATGATGGTCATGCGCGTCGAAGTGATGCAGTACTCGGTGCGCTCGCCCTTGTCGTTCATGACGACGACGGAGTCCGGTGCGACTGCGGTCGCAGGGTTCGTGTTGTTCGGGTTGAAAAGTCTGGCGATCTGGTAGCCGTCGCGCAAGAGAAATGCGGTGTTTTTGTCCACAGGGAACTCCTAGGTTGTGTCAGATGACGGTGTGTGGCTCCAGTGTTTGGAAGGTGCCTAACATCATAATACACATTTTGGCAGTTTTGTCAAATGCAATTGCATTTCCGTCATGCTCCAATCTATGTGATTTGAGGAGAAAACCAATACTGAAAAATTCAACTGTCGCAAGCTATTTCACTCCATATTTCTTTCGTATTGCACTGACCTCCTCTTCCTCTACCTCATCCTTTTTTCCCTTTCCTGCTTCGCCGAGTTTCTCGAGTTCCTTCGGGTCGAACTTAATCAATTCTTTTGCTCGTCTCTCTAGATATTCTGCAGTATTTCTATCCGGGTCATCGAGCACCTCATTAAATAGTGCATGGAGTATCCACCCTATTTCGCGACCTGGCTTAATCTCAAGCACAGCCATAATTTTCGCTCCGTCAATTTTGAGCATGCCCACTGACACGGGTGCACGCATCGCCTCTTCTATCATTGAGTGATACTTGCGCAGACGATACGGAGTTTCCTTCGGCCGCCCCATTCCGATGCGATCGCACGCACGAACATTCATGAGATCCCACACAAGTTCCGGTCCGACGTTCGCGACGATTCGGCGTACTGCTGAGAGCGTGATCTTTTCAATGTCTGAAAAAAATAAATGATAACGGACAAGTGTCGACACATCGTCGATAAATTTCTTCGGGAAGCGCAATCTCTCCAGTATTTTTTTTGCCATGCGTCCGCCGACAACATCGTGCCCGTAAAAAGTCCAATCCCCTTTTTCCTCCGACCATTTTCGTGTGTGGGGCTTGGCGACGTCATGGAGAAGTGCTGCGATGCGCACGTGAAGCGGCCACCCTCGTTCTTTTGAGTGCTCAAGCGCGCGTAGGTTGTGTTCCCATACCTCATAGATGTGGTCACCGTTTTGTTCGCAGCCGAGCCCCGCCTCAAGTTCCGGAATAATATATTTGAGTACTCCAGTGCGATTGAGTAAAATGACTCCCTCCATCGGCCTCTCTGACATGATAATTTTACTGAACTCCTCACGAATACGTTCACCTGCAATATGCTCGAGTCGATGTGCAAACTTCACTACGGCATTCATCGTCTCCATCTCAATGGCGAATCCGAGCTCTGCTCCAAATCGCACGGCACGCAATACGCGTAGTGCGTCCTCGTGAAAGCGATCATCTGCTTTTCCTACTGACTTAATAAGATGCCGTTCAATATCGCTCTCGCCATCGTATGGATCGACAATTTCCTTTTTGGATACGTCATATGCGATTGCGTTCATCGTAAAGTCACGACGCAAAAGATCATCTCCAAGTTTTCCTGAAAAAGAAACCTCATCAGGGTGGCGAAAATTTGAATAGGACGTCTCTTTTCGGTATGGGGTCACCTCCACAACGCGCATACTCCCCCGCTCCTTGTCGTCTTCATGAATGTCTTCGTTGACGACGCCGACTGTTCCGTAGTCGTTCTCGTAAAATGTTTTAGGAAACAGCGCGATGATTTCATCAGGCTTCGCGCTCGTTGTCACGTCCCAGTCTTTTGGTGCAACATTGCGATAGAGATCGCGCACGCAGCCCCCGACGAGGTACGCTTCGAAGCCGGCTTTCTCGAGCGTGTCGGTGACATAGGATATTTCCATCGGAATAGTAAAATGCATTGTCATATGGATATCTTAGCAACTTTTTGATTTTTCGCGAGTAGTGTTGTAATGTTTGGCATACAATAGTAATAAGCTCTCGTAGTGAAATGGATATCACGACTGCCTTCGAAGCAGTTATTCCAGGTTCGAATCCTGGCGGGAGCACCAAATAAAAAACTGCGATAAGCAGTTTTTTATTTGGTGCTCCCGCAAGGAAGCCATCTGCATGGCTTCCGAAAGGATTCGAAAGGGTTTTCGTTATTGAGTCCTCGAAATCGAAAACCACCTGCGGCGGTAGCCGAGAATCCTTGCGGGAGCACCAACGACGCAGTAAGCGTCGAAATTCCTGCCGGGAGCGCCAAAGAGTGTGGTGGTGTTTGCCATTTAGTGCCGAATTAGCTAGTATGTTACAACAAGCGGGCATGGTTTAGTGGTAGAATACGACCTTGCCAAGGTTGAGACGGGAGTTCGATTCTCCCTGCCCGCACAGTCACAAAACACCGCCATTGGGCGGTGTTTTGTCTGTCTGGGCACATGAGCAAACTGCTTTGCTGATGTTGGAGAATCGAAAGGTTTTGCGCTATTTATGAAGGATTCCTAACCTGACTATATCGGAAGGGTGTACTGAAGCCGTGAGCTTCGGTTCTCCCTGCTTGCGCGGTCACAAAGGTTCAGTGGTAAGCGGTTTTTCCGTTATGTGGATAAGTGTGCATGCTGGATTGTCCTCGCATGACAGTCCAATTGTCGTTTCGTTGCCAACGTGGGCCTAGGGTTGTGAACAAGCGCAAGGAGCGCATTTGAGTTGCAGGCCCGTAGCTCCACGTAGTACCAAAGATTGGCACAAAATGGGCATGATTTAAGGCATAAATCCCGTTTTTGTAGGAGACGCAAATCTCAAGCCTAGTTTAATTGTAGTCATTTTTCGTAGCACATCCCATGAGTTGTCCAAAAATATGAACAAAACACGGCACGCTGTAGATCCGTGGATTTTCAGGCCCATCTCAGTGGAGAAAGTAGCTCGAACTGCATGAACATTACTACGATTTCGAGCTCAAGATGATTTCACGGGACAAATACTCCTAAACTCAAGAGATATTCTGACTTTTTGCCAATAAATGCGAGATATGAGTGTTTTCACAAGAATCAGCAAAACACTAGGCAATTAAACGAAAATTGCTTGTTATCCCCACAAACTGTGGATAACCCTGTGGAGAGTGTGTATAAAGGACATTTAGTGTGACTTTGATAATGTCCTTTATGAATTTGTGAATTTTACTCCAGTGTGCGACAGAACGCTAGCAGTAGCAGTGTGTTACTGCGTAACGTTTTCAGCAACTGTACAACTAATGCAGTCACGCCATTTGTGTTTCACAGGAAACATAATCTGATATACTGTGCTCATGACCCAGAAGACGGAAAAACAGAAAATTGGTGCAATTGGAGAGGATATTGCCACGACGTTTCTCGTGAAACGTGGTTTTACTGTTATTGAGAGAAATTACCTCAAAAAAGTTGGGGAAATAGACATTGTGTGCAAAAAGGGCGCAAAAATCTATTTTGTCGAAGTAAAAACCGTTTCACGTGAAATCTTTTCACATGAAACTGAGGACGACTACCGCCCGGAAGATAATCTCCATGCTCAGAAAATCGTCAGACTTGGCCGAGCTATCGACATATATTTGGAAGAACGGGGGATTGAATGTGACTGGGAGATCCTCGGAGTCATGATTTTGCTGGACGAGATGCAAAAGAAGGCCAAAGTGACACTTCTTGAGAATTTTGCTTGGTAAACGTTCCACGTGAAACACATGGTTGCAATTTTAATCATTCGCAGAACAGCAGCGGCTCTCGATGTGGGCTGCGTTGATTCTGATTTGATATTGCAATAAAAGACACCACTACTCCTGAGGTTATTCGAAACACACAGGGATTACATCAATCGAGTTTGTGAGTATAATGACAGAAATATGATTTTCACAAAGTACTTGCGCAATTTTAAAATCTATGATATAATTTTCATATGACTGATTCAAAGCGTTCTGAGTTAACTCTGCGTGCGAAAGAGATCATTCACGGCTCTCGTCTCTCTGCGGGAGACAAGACAATGCTTGAAGGTAGAGTCCCGTTCGTCGCAGATTCGATGATTGAAATGTTCGTGCAGGTTTGCGATGAGGACCCATTTGGCATTGATGCCGTTGTCCTCAATCTTAAGAAGAAGCTTGATGCGGGTGGGAATCTAAGGCGATTACATGAAATAGCAAAACAGGAGCGCAGAGAAATTGAGGATTCATTAGTCTTGGATAATTAACTTTATATGAGCGAGAAACAAGTTCAGCAAGATGGAGGAGAAGAGATGAATCGCGTTCTTGGTTCAGCAGAACTTGAGCCGATGATGAGTGCGGACACACCGGAGGTGGAGTTTCCGCAATTTGGGACCGCAGGACAAGAGGGCAACGAATATGAAGTAGTAAATAATTTTCCCGAGCAGGGAGACTTAATGCAGTCACTGGAGCAGTCGCAGCAACTTTGGGATGCACTTTCACCGGAAACTGTTGAAAAAATTGTCGCTGATTCTCCTTTTTTCGGTGAAGACTTTCTTGCACTCCCCGAGGCAGAAAGAATTGCCGCTATGGATCTAGCTGAGGACTGTGCTGTCGCCGTTGCGATGTCGCAAGAGGTTCCCGCTGCTCGCCTAGCCGCGGTCTCGTCGGAACTGGCTTCCGGTGACGAGCAGTCAATTGCAGCGAAATCTATGAGGTGGGGCCGAGTTCTCGGTGCAGCACTGGTCGTGGGTCTTGGTGCCATGCTCGCTCCCGATGACGCAAACGCTCGAGACAATGATAAAAATGTTTTTAGAGCATTTGGAGATAACGTCGCTCATGGCGTAAGGCGCGATGTGCGTGAAGCGGGGAGAGATAGTGGGGCAGTACTGGGTGGTGTAGCCCGCATTATCATTGATCGTTCCGTAAACCAGGTCGCGGTGCGCATACTTCAGGGCGCAGGAGTGTCGGTAGAGATGGCACCGGAGGAGCTTGTTGTGGTGCCGAGGAGTATTCCCGGCGGAGATATGGGCGTATACGACAGGGGAATGCCTCCTCCTCCCAACATGAATATGGGCGGCGGATATGACAACCGTGGATATGGCGGTCGCCAGATGGAAAGCGATGAGCGCGTGCGTATTAAAACTGAAATTGGTCGCCTTATGACTCAGGAAAGGGCACTTTCAATCCAGGCAGAAAATGGACGTAGAACCGTAATGAATACCTATGCTGATTTGAGTAGGAGTAGAAATGACTTAAGTCTTCGTGCGCGATACGACGCAGAGAGAAGCAATTATGAATATACGGTCGGTATGGTAAGGACCGTGAGGGGTCAAATAAATGACCTGGGTGCCAAACTCAGTTATACGCCATAGCGTATAGTGACCGGTTTCATTTATTCAAAAACACTTCATATTTAGTGAAGTGTTTTTGTTAAAGAAGTGGTACGAGTTGCCCAAATTTCGATTCTGGGTTACTCTTGCGACACGGCCAGTATGGTCAAACTGTCTGTCCTTTGGGGTAGAGACTAGACGATGATTCATCAAGAGTTTGTGGCCAAGAGTAAGTAAAATATCGGGGCGTGGTGTAACGGCTAACATGTCTGGTTTGGGACCAGATGACTCCGGGTTCGAATCCCGGCGCCCCGACAATATGAAAAAACTACCATAAGGTAGTTTTTTCATATTGTCGGGGCGAGGAAGTGACCTGCATCACTTCCGACGGGATTCGAAAGGGATTTCGATTTCGAGTCATCGAGAACGAAATCCACCTGCGGCGGTAGCCGAAAATACCGGAAAACCCCCGGCTTGATTCGAAGCCTTTCTCCCATATTTACGAAGGATTCCTATCCTGAGTAAATGGGCGACCAAGAAAATAATGAGCGCAGCGAATATATTTTCTGAAGTACTCATTGTGGTGAAAGGGGTACTGCGCCAGTAGGGCGAGAAATTCCAGGCGCGAGGAGTGAAGCTCCGAGAGGGATTCGAAGCCCCTCTCAACTTGCAGAGAATTCTTGTTTGTGAATGTTTCACGTGTAACATCAGCAAAATTCGCCACGCCGGTCTTCTCAGGCTAAAATGAAGTTACCTTGGACAATGTAAATCCCGTAGATAAAAAAAGGACAGAAACAAAAAATCTTTTTCTCTTTGAAATAGACGGTGATCTCTATGCGATTTCGGTTGAATATGTGGACCAAGTTATGAAGATCCCTCCTATCACGCCCGTTCCGAACGCGCCACGTGCGATAATCGGTATTTTCCACCTACGCGGGCGTGTCGTTTTGGTTTTCGATCTCATAAGTCGCATGGGTATTCCAAAGGTAAAACCCCTAAGTCAAAATTATTTGTTTGTTGTTCAACATGGGAAGGATCGATTTGCCATTCTGATTGATAAGCCAAAGATTATTGCGCGTGTCCCAATGGGGGACATTCATCCGGCAGACCCGATAATTTCGGCGCACGTCCCGGCACAATATATACAGGGAACGTTTATGTACGAAGAGACTATCCCGCAGCGCAGGAAAGAACACACGATAATCATTGAGCGCGGCGGAGCTACGGAGCATTTGCCTGATAGTACACAGTCAGTGGTTAAGCCCGTTCTGTGGCTAAATCTAGAGCAATTGCTTGACCAGGACGACCTCCAGCAAATGTTTACTTCACAGGAATGATGATTGTGGTACAATTTTGCTATGACGAAAGATATAAAGATTCTCCTTGTTGATGACTCGGCGTTTATGCGCAAAGTATTACGTGATATTTTTGAAAGTGCCGGCTATACAAATTTCAGTGAAGCGGGAAACGGGACTGAGGCAATTCAAAAATTCAAATCAGAAAAACCCGATTTTATTTTTCTTGATATTATTATGCCGGACGTGAATGGCATGGATGTGCTCCGCGAGATTGGGAGCGAGGCTAGAGTCATCGTCGTTTCCGCTGTGGGACAAAAAGAAATGATAGAGCAGGCGAAGACGCTTGGTGCCCTCGATTATATTGTAAAGCCATTTGATCGCGACCAGGTTCTCGAAAAAGCAGAACGGTATTTTGATAAGTAAACACCCCAACCATTTTGGTGATGGTCATTATGCAAATTGAACTAAATGAAAAAATTCGTGTGCTTATTGCAGACGATTCTTTTTTTATTCGCACCTACCTCGACGAACTGATGCGCCCCAATCCGTTGATCGAAGTTGTCGGACTAGCGTCTTCAGGCACCGAGGTGGTGGAGTTGGCGGCTCGATTAAAACCCGATGTTATCACGATGGATTATCATATGCCCGGAAAGAACGGCGTTGAAGCGACGGCTGATATTATGCTCGGTGACGGACCACTCCCGGCAATCATAATGCTCTCCGCGTTTTCCGGCGAGGAAGGCGCACACGTGCGAAAAGTTCTTTCGGCGACCGGTGCGCATGTTATCGAAAAACCATCCGGAGAAGTATCTCTCGACATAGAGAAAGTCGCTCATACTATTCTACAGAAGATTGAGGTTGTCGGACGGGCACAGATACAAATGCGAAAAGCATTTTCTCAGTTAGTTCCTGCCCGCGCAAAGAACATTCCTCGTCGTGATGACGGTGGCCTGCTTTCCGGCGTTGTGGTAATAGGAGCGTCGACGGGAGGGCCACCACTCGTTGAGCACTTGATTGCGGCACTCGATCGATGTCCCAACATTTCAATCGTGATTGTTCAGCACATGTCTGCGTATTTCTCCTCCCTTTTTGCGGAGCGACTTTCGCGTAATACGCGGTTTCACGTGCGTGAAGCACAAAATGGTGAAGCACTTCTCCCCGGCGATGTATTGGTGGTTCCCGGTGGGTCTGCGCTTTGCTTCACGGGAATGCCGGACGTTTTACCGTGCGTGCTTAATGTTGAGACGAACTCGTCGAGTAAGCTGGAGGTTTCCATAGATAGTACGATGATCGCAGTCGCACGGTGTTATCGCGGGGCCGTTGTCGGCGTATTGCTTTCCGGAATGGGCAAAGACGGAACTGTCGGCATGCAGGCAATACGGTCAATGGGGGGACTCGTCCTCGCCCAAGAGCCTGAAACAGCTGCAGTGCGCTCGATGCCGCAGCATGCAATCGAGGAGAGCGGAGCGGAGGCGACACATATTGAAGATATTCCGGAGCGTATCATGAATTACCTCAGGGCAGCGCCGTCGCAGCGCGTTGCGTGATACAATTGGCCCAATGGCGTTCGACAAGAATAAATACAAAGACCTTTTTTGCTCAGAGGCTGAGGAGCAACTCGCCACACTTTCCCAGACGCTATTGGCACTTGAAAAATCTGCAAATCCCGCCGAGCACAACGAAGAGTTGATGCGCAGTGCACACACCATTAAAGGGGCAGCGGCAACAATGGGTTATGTTGCGATGGCGGAACTTGCTCATGCGCTAGAGGATGTTTTTCACGCAGCAGAAAGGGGAGCGGCCGCAATCGACTCGCGTGTCATCTCTATTTTATTGTCGGCTACCGATGCCATGGCATTGTCGCTTGCGTCGATTAAAGAACACGAAGTTGAACTTCCTTGTGAACAAATTATCGCTGATCTGAAAAAGATACTGACCGAGAATGCTCACGTCAATGCTCCTGTCGCACAGAAAGATGCTCACGAGAGTGTGCCGGTAATTCATGTTGTGGCACCGGACACAATAAAAGTCAGTGTCGAAAAATTGGATATGTTGATGGGTCTTTTTGAGGAAATGTTAATGCTTCGGCTGAAGGTTGATTCGATGCTGGAGCCCGCCGTTGAGTTTAGCCGGACAACAACAAATCCCGATCTGAAGCAGCGGCTATTTTTTATTCCTGAACTTTCGTCTTTATTTTCCGACTTCGCAAGGCTGTTGGTTGAAAATCAAGATGTACTTTTAGCGATACGACTTGTCCCGCTTGATCAAATATTCGGGCAGTTTCCGCGCATGGTACGCGACCTTGCTGTCCGAGAAGGAAAGACAATTGAATTTGCTATGAACGGTGGAGACATTTCACTCGATCGTACTGTAATCGAGGGTCTGGGTGGTGCACTCGCGCACCTTCTGCGCAATGCGGTTGACCATGGAATTGTTTCAGGAGGAACAATTACTTTGTCCGCGGTGAGAGAAAAGGGTCGTGCACGCATCATCGTTGAAGACTCCGGTGGCGGAATTAACTACGAACGCGTGAAGGAGGTTGCAGTAGAGCGCGGAGTGGTTGCGCCCGCGGACGTTGCGCTCATGAGTAAAGAGCAGATTGCCGAACTGCTGTTTCATCAGAACATGTCGACAAATGACTCAGTCACGGACATATCCGGAAGAGGAGTCGGACTCTCGGCTGTTCGGTGGTTTGCGGAGGATGTCGGTGGACGCGTCAACGTTGTGTCTCCGATCCCTGAAGTGGGGACAGGGACGCGATTTGTTTTGGATCTTCCTATTTCTCTTGCGACCGTACACGTGCTGACGGTTCAGGCGAGTGGCTATACATTTGCAATTCCCTTCGACCACATTGTCAAAACTCTCCAATTTGAGACCGTCGAAGTTGGTACGGCGGCCCACCAGGAAACCATTTTCGTCGACGGAGCGCTTTTGCCTCTCGTCCATCTTGAAAACATACTCAAACTTTCCTACGCAGGATTTCCATCGCGTACACCATTGGGGCACGCGCGTAGTGCTATTTTGATTCGTGCCGGCAAAACATCTTTCGTCCTTGAAGTCGATGGTTGCACCGGAGAGCAGGATCTCCTCGTAAAGTCTCTACCTCCTCTATTACGAAGCAATAAGGGCTTTTCCGGCTCCGCGCTCCTCCCGGACGGTCGCACGATTTTGCTTCTCGACGGTCATGGTTTACTTGCACACGTAGTAGGCGATATACTGAAAGCCACAACCTCACTTTAAACATTATGCCAGCACTATTTCAACTAACGGAAAGCGATAAAGATCAATTGCGCGAGCTCGTAAATATCGGAGTCTCGCATGCGGGAGACACGCTCTCCCTGATGATGGGGAAACGCATTACCGTCAGTGTTCCCACGGTGAGTATAAAAAATGCAACCAATGCCTCGGGACTTCCCTGTGGCGATGACGAACTGACCGTCTCAGTTCTCTTGCGCGTTTACGGACTCATTGATGGTTACGTGTTTTTATTTTTTCCCCGCGATGCCGCACTCCATTTACTCGAAGTGATTGCCGGAAAAAAAGTCGGTGACGTGCGCGCGCTCGATGCCTTTGATCGCTCAATGTTCCAGGAGCTAGGAAATGTAATAACCGGAGGGATGCTCAATGGACTTTCAAAATTTTTGCATATCGAAATGCTCCACTCTGTTCCAAATGTTGTCATCGACATGGGGGGTGCGATGTTTAATTCTATTTCGGCGTCTATGATAAGACTGCATGAAGAATTTCTTTCCCTCGACGTTTCTGTTTGTGTTGACACACATGATGATGCTGTGCAATGTAATGCGAGTGAAGAATCAGTTGGGCGCATGTTTCTCTTTATGGGTCCTGAGGCAGTACGAAAAATTCTCGATGTCACAAATGAAATGGTGAGTAAGAGTGGCGCCTCATGATGAGTAGTATTATTGAAATTCGTATCGCTGAGCTCTTTGTCGGCGATGAGTCGTACGTGATTACCGCACACGGAGTTGGCTCCTGCGTCATCATTGTGTTGTATGATCGCCTTGTTCGGATTGGGGGCATGGCCCACGCGATACTTCCAAGAATGAACGATGATAGTGTCGTGGACACCACGCGAAGTGAGTCAGGAAAGAGATTTGTAAAATATGCCGACCTTGCCGTAGATACGTTGATCAATGAGCTCGAGTCCATAGGAGGGGTCCGGGAACATGTCGTTGCAAAGTTGGTGGGCGGTGCACACATGTTTAGCCTGCTTGAGAGTGACACTAGTGGAATCGGTTGGGAGAATACCGAGAGTGCGAGGGAGCGTCTGAAATATCATGGTATTTTTGTTGAAACAGAAGTCATCGGCGGAACAGTTGGACGCAATGTACGAATGGATTGCGCGACGGGAATTGTCGAAATCATCACCAAGGTTTAGCTATCCAGAACACCCGCTCCCTCATCTTGAGTTTTGCTCGTTTTGCGATACACTACACCAATGCGTATTCGTCGTTACACCGTCACCTTCGCCGCGTTTGTGATTTTTGTTGTTGCGCTTTACTCCGGGGGAATGCTGTCCGCCTCCGGTTCTGTTTCACGTGCAACAGCACTTTCTAACGATTCTTTTTCCGTGAAACAAGGTGTTACACAGGATGGGAACTTTGTGCTGACGGAAGATTCGTCTGCGCCCGTCACGCCGCCCCGGCTCAAGTTCGGCAACCATTCCCGCACCTTGAGGGCCTTTGTTGGCGCTGGAAGTAGCGGAAATTTGGCAGTCTTCATCGAGTCCATAAAACCCCATGCCTACTATGTTGTTTCCGGTAGTTACACTGTTTCACAGGAATTCACGGCTCTTTCGTGGTCCGATTCGGCCACCCTTCAGTACTATGGAGTAGACAAAAATGGCCTGCTTTCTCGCATCAATTTTGATGTGCATTCGCTTGTTGCGACCGCTGAGGCGGTCGATGCGTCTGCTATTCTCCCTGTTCCGGTCGCATCAGAACTGGGTTCCGACTTGTAATATTGTGGCCGCCACGCTAATTGAATCATCGGACATCTCGAAAAAACAGCATGCCCTGAGCATGCTTCGAGGTTTGAAGAAGTTGTTTCCTAATGCGAGAATGTTTCTCAGTTCCGGTAATCATTGGGAACTTTTGGTTGCAGTAGAGCTGTCTGCGCAGTGCACGGACAAGAAGGTTAATGAGATTACTCCTGCACTTTTCGCGCGGTACCCGACGCTTGACGATTACGTTTTAGCCGAACCTCGTGAGTTTGAAAAGCTCATCTTCCAATCAGGGTTTTACCGCAATAAAACAAAAAATATTCTCGCGGCAGCAAAGATGGTGAAACACGTGTTTCACGGACAGATTCCAAAGACGATGGAAGAAATGCTCACGATTCCCGGGGTTGCCCGCAAGACAGCAAATGTTGTTCTGGGGAACGCGCACGGCGTGGTAGAGGGTATTGCTGTTGATACACACGTGAAACGCCTGTCGCATCTTTTCGGTCTCTCTCATGAAACATATCCGAATAAGATTGAGAAAGATTTGATGAAACTGTTCCCGAGAAAAGAGTGGTTTCTCCTCACATATCTTCTAATAGAATTTGGTCGGAAATATTGTCCGTCAAGGAAGCATGATCACACCAAGTGTCTAGAACTACTTTGCATAGACAGGCAACGGCGAATCCTGTAGATTGTTTGAGGGTTTGTTTTTGAAAGGGCGGACATGAGGCTCATGGAGATTTCTGTCGAAAGACAGTCAGAGTTTCGCGAGCATGGATACTCAGCGTATGAGTTTGAGTACGGCGCAGGTGAGTCACCGCCAGCGATAGGAGTCACCATCGTTGGATATTTGCATGGCTATGGCTGCGCGCGTAACTTCAGCGTCGTTTCAGTTTGCGCGTCACGGAGGTTGATAAATACCTACATCGTTTTACTGAAGCTGGTAGACGAACTGCCCGAGAAGCGAATCACTCTGTAATGAGCGCGATAACTTCGCGCTTTTTTTCTTCCATTAATTTTTGCGTGTCGGCTTCAAGGTTGAGTCGTACAAGCGGCTCGGTGTTTGATGCACGTAGCGAGAACCACCAATCTGGGTAGCTTATTTTTACGCCGTCCAACGTATTGAGTTTTCCGTCAGCGTACTTTTGCGTTACGGTATCAAAAAGTCTGGGCGCGTCATTTATCTCAAAGTTAATTTCTCCGGAGTGTGCATAGCGACAAACGCGAGCGACAAGTTCTGAAAGTTTTTTTCCGGTTGAGGCCATGATGTTGAGAAGGAGTATCGCCGGCAGTGCGCCCATTTCCGCCGAGTAGCCTTTTTCGGTGAAGTAGTAATGTCCAGAGAGTTCACCTGCAAATGTTGCACCAGTTTCACGCATTTGTTTTTTGATATTGGCATGTCCGACCATGCACTCGGCTGCAGTACCACCCGCACGCTCAATCTCTTCTTTCACTGTTCGCGATGAACGAAGGTCATAGAGAATTGTAGCGCCTGGATGGAGGCGGAGTACCTCGGGTGCGATGATTGCAGTCACGAGGTCCATTGGAACGGGTACCCCCAGTTCATCTACAAAGCCGATACGGTCTGCGTCGCCGTCAAATGCGATGCCGATATCAGAACTATTTTTCTTTACCAGGGCGGACAATTCGTCGAGTGTTTCTGTGTTCAGGGGATTTGCTTCGTGTGGACATGTGCCGGGGGCTGCCAGCGTGTCGTAAAGGCTGCCGACAATTTCCACGCCGGGCATTCCCCGAAAAAGCGGAAGCTCAAGAACACCCATCGCGTGCGCAGTATCAGTCGTCACGCGAAATGTCTTTCCGTGAAGTTGCGCAAATGAAGAAAGGAAAATCTGATATTCAGCGGCGACCGTGCGTGAGGTGATGCTCCCTTTCGCCATGTTCTCTTTAAAGTTTCCCGCAAGTGCGATATCGCGAATGTCACCGAGGCCACTTGCGAGGCCAAATGGTACTGCATTTTTTCCGCAGATCTTCAGGCCATTGTATTTCCCCGGGTTATGAGATGCGGTAATCATTGCAGCGCCGTCAACGGGAAGTGTCGCTGATGCAAAATAGAGCATCGGTGTTGAAACGAGGCCAAGGTCGATGACCGCGCAGCCTGCGTCGGTGATGCCTCGTGTGAATGCTTCAAAAAGAGATGGTGAGGAGTCGCGATTGTCGCGACCGACCGCGAGGGACTTTGCTCCGAGCTTTATAACTGTTGCGTGGCCGATTGCCTCTGCAGTCTGCTCATTAAATTCTGACGGATAAATACCGCGCACATCGTATGATTTGAAGATGTTAGTCATTGTACTATTATATAGCCGTTTTAAGACGAGAAAAGTGGCACTGATTGTCTCCCGGCCTTCTATCTGTTAGGATGTTCACATTGCGGGATTAGTTTAGTGGCAAAATAGGAGTTTTCCAAACTCTTGTCGCCGGTTCGATTCCGGCATCCCGCACACAATTACAAAACACCGCTTTCCGGCGGTTGTTTTGTTTGCGTGCGGGATAACGACTGAGCTGCCTCAGTCGCGGCCGGAATCGAAAGACTTTTCGATGACGAATCTCCGAGTCCGAAAAGTACCTGCCGATGTAAGCGGAGATTCCGGCATCCCGCACCAAATAAAAATCCGCCAGACGTATGTCTGGCGGAAAGGGTTTATCTCTCGGCATCCCAGGTGAGTCTCCCGTTAATCATGCGGGCATTGCGGAGGATTCCGCGCACCTCGCTTTCAATGCGGGTTGGTGTGAAGATCGCCTCGCGCACATTTTCCACTTCGCCCTTTTCAGGGTAGGGGATCGCTGCCCAGAGGTGGCCGTCGATCTCCCCGTTTGTCACTTCGATGAGCTCGTGCTCACCCGCCAACGCGAGGCGACTTTGGCATGCAGGACACGTGTTGCAAGCGAGGGTGACATTCACCCATGCCTCGCGTGTCGTGTGGTTGAGCACGAGCATGCGCGGCATGCTTGTCTCTTTTGTGTGCATGGGATGCACATTTCCGGCAAGCAAATTGTTGGTCGTGTTCATCATTCTCTCCAGCCCCAGTACCCGAGGCGCGGTTGGCGATATCGCCTACTACAAAGAATTTTTTGAGCGAACAAATGTACCCACTCGTTATAGCTTCTCTACAAGCCCACCACCCCGACATTTTTTGGTGATGAACTTGATAAAGTGCTCGAGCTTGCTGTCCTCGAGCTAGTGATTTCAGAACATAAAGAATCTTACGGCACTAATTGCAAGTGCTATGAGCACTACCGCAGATGAGACCGTGATGATCGCTTCTTCAATTTCACGCTCTTTGCTGTAATACACCCAGCGAAACGAGTCTAGAAATTGAGCAACAACTCTTGCTCCACTGTGCTCAACCATTGTGTCCAACAGAAATGCTATGGGGATATTGAACAAGGGCGGAAGTATGGCAATAGAACATATAGTCAGTGCAAATATTGTCAAAGCCAGCAGGACAGCAAGAGCTCTCAGTCCCAGTTCTATTACACGAGCGATCAACGAAAATGCATTCATGTGCGTCCCCTCTCAGTGATCTGATCCAGTCGCCTTTGGCTTGTGCCTCTAGTTTGCTTTCCGAATCTTCTAAAAATAGTATACAGGTAAATTCGTAATTTGTCAAAAACTAATATGTCAGAATTTTATTACAAATAGCATTGTAAATAAAGACTACTATGATATAGTGTCATTATATTTATGACAGATAAAAAACACTCGAAAAAAGTAGAGATAAAAAATCCACTCATTGAAAGATTGGTGTCATTTGGCTTTTCCACGCCGGAAGCGGAAATTTATCTGTACCTACTTGATAGGGGAACCGAGGTGGGGGGTACGAAAATTGCTGTTGGAACGAAACTTCACCGGCAGTATGTGTATATCGCACTCCCAAAGTTGATAGAGCGTGGACTTGTCGAAGAAGTGTCACACGGCAAACAGCATAAGTATAAGGCGCGACCACCGAGTGAATTGGAAAAAATCGGGAGAAAGCTGTCCTTAACAGCGAGTGACCTGGCGCGTGACTTGCATGCGATAAGCAACATCGGCAACGAGCAAGATTTTGAAATGTATGTCGGCGCGCAAGCCATACAGCGTTATGAATATGAGTGGGTGCATTCGGTGAAAGAAAAAGAGTCGCAATTTATCATAGGTGGAAACACTCAAGGTTTCTCGGAAATGATGGGGGAGACACTTAATGAGTATTTGGTAAATGAGTCGCGAAAATATATCATCACGTACTATTTGGGAAGCACGGCGGAGAAAAATTTCTATGTGAAATACATATCAAACCGCACGGATCTCCATATGCGATTTCTTCCAAAGTTTCCACAAGGCGCAACACACATGGTCATTCGAAATGACAAAGTCCTATTTTTCTCTTTTCTCAAGCCCGCATTACTGTACGTCATTAAGTCTCCAGTGGTATCAAAAAACTATGAGGATTTCTTCATGATGCTGTGGGAGATGGCGGGGGAGTAATGTACTTCCTCCACCCGACATAACCGGGAATTCTACTCGTATTGCAGAAAATAATTATTGGTTTATAGTAATGACATGTCAAAACATGAAAAAGTCGGAAGCGACGGATATTCCAAGGAGATATTTGAGGCGAAGATGAGTGAGCTTGAAGCTATGGGAATTCCATACCAGACCCCTTCCGATGAGCGGGGTAAAGATGAAGAGTGGACTATGTTTACTGATGAGGCATCGGAGGAAGCAAAAAAAGTTATCGAGACACTGGATAGGCTAAGTGCAAACGCACAGCGCAAGGCCGAAAAAGAAGATCTTCACAGAGAATATCTTGAGTTGCTTCCGAAGATAGAGGAGGCAAGGGGCGAAATCAACAGGACCTTGGATGAAGTTTCTGACGCGGCTCCATCCGCGGTGATTCGCGAAGCCGGGGATGTGCTCCATTTAGGAGAGGAGCTGAAGGACATTCTTAAGAGCAAGTCACCCGTGCCACAGCCCTCGTCTGTGCAGGAGCTCATTGCTGGGTTTCTGGAAGCAAAGACTTTTGTTCTCGAAAAATTACGTAAATTACTTGGAGCACAGAACCGATTCGGTGGACCGCTCCAGCCATTATAAGAAACAGAGCTGGAGTATCTAAGGCAGACGAAATCGATATGAGGAAATGTGATGGGAAGACATGTGCATAACGCTGACCGGCTACTGACGCCCCGCAGAGAAGGAGTTCGATGTTTCTGAAACTCATGTACCAAAAAACCCACCTCGCGGTGGGCTTTTTGGTGTATGTTTGATGAACCTTCTATTCCTTGACCGCGTCCTTGAGTGCCTTTGCTGGGCGAAACTTAGGAACGCGCATTGCTGCGACCTTGATGGCCTCACCTGTGCGTGGATTGCGCGCAGTGCGTGCAGCACGAGTCTTCACGGACCAGATGCCGAGACCGGCAACCGAGACCTCATCACCTGCCTTTAGGGCTCCGGTGATCGTCTCGATCATCGTCTCAACAGCCTGCTCTGCAGCAACTTTCGTGCCACCGAGTTTTTCGTGGACTGCCTCAACTATTGACTGCTTGTTCATCGTTTTCTGATTAGCAGATGCTAATAAATTTTGTTATTCACGACTGCTCGTGAGCAACTCTGCATGCAGAGGTTTTTCGCCTCTACATACATTATATAGGAGGGGTAATTTCGCGCAACAGAGCCATTTCTTAACAGTGGATAACGCGGAAAGTGTCAAAAATTTGACAAGGGTTCACTGGTATGATAGTATAAGGATATAAGTTCGGTCTCTCAGTTTTGAGGAAAGAGTGAATCAAAGAATTTTTTACTCCGTGTCACCACTCTTCAATAGTATTATGGATTTACAGGGCCTTATTTGCCCGGTCAGTAGTATATAAGAAGCATTGCATTTAGAAAAAGCCGCTCAATTGAGCGGCTTTTTCTCGACTCGGGAGAGGTGAGACACTTGGTATCTCCACTATATTTGACAATTTCGGTAAGCATGTTAGCCTACATGTGATAGTAGAAATACATCGCTTATTTCAACTGCAGAGGAGAAGTATGGCAAAGGAGAAGTTCGTTATTGCCGTGAAGAATGTGCAACCTGGCGGGCCGATTCTGCTAGGCAAGGTGCTTGGCGAATTCCGCAAGAGGGAGTTCGCCGACAATGACTTCTTCGCTCTGGCCAACAGGGAGGTGGGTGCCGGTAATTCGTGGCGTGTGGGCATCTTCCAGAACGGGAAGCTCGTCCCGAATTAGCACCTGCTCCCAAAACACAAAACCGACCAATTGGTCGGCTTTTTAATTGTTGGGACTCCGTTCCAAAGTAGACTACGGATTTGTCTACAAACAAAGGGTATCCATCTGCCCTTCATTTCCCCGATGCCGTGCTCCGTAGATAGGCGTTGTCTCTCAGGAAGTGTCTTCAGCGTAAGGAGTGCAACTGATAAAGCTGGCACCGCGACCGTAGATTGGGTGAACCAGTATCCGACACCAACGAGCTCCCAGTCTCTTGCGGAGCCTTCCAGTATCGCGATATCGACTTGTGCCTCCGGAGACAAGGAATCACGCTTGCGGAGAAACGTTATGCAAGGAAGGCCGTTATGCATGTGCCAAACAAAAAAAACACCATCTGACTGTTGCAAAAACAGTTCAACTAATCCCATCGCCATCTCCACTCCGAACTCCTATACTACCCAACTCCTCTTTTATGGTTTTCCACACTGAACACTCCGAAATATTTGCTTGTAAATTAAAATAAACCGCTCGATTGAGCGGTCAATTTTAATACAGAATAGAATTGAACTATCTTGCGTATTCGATGCAGCGCATTTCGCGAATAACGGTAATCTTTATTTCGCCGGGATACTTCATTTCCTGCTCTATTTGAAGGGCAATATCTCGCGCGAGTGTGTGTGCCTCAAGGTCGTTGATTGTCGCCGGTGTGACAAAGACGCGCATTTCTCGCCCCGCTTGAAGTGCAAAGGCTTTCTCTACTCCGGGTTTTGACAAGGCAATTTTCTCGAGATCTTCCAGTTTCTTGATATAGTTCTCTACCGATGCACGACGTGCGCCCGGTCTTCCTCCGGAAATTGCGTCTGCGGTCTGTACAATGATTGACTCAATCGTTTCGTAAGGGTATTCCTCATGATGGGACTGCATCGCCTTGATGATGCGCTCATCCGCACCAAATTTTGCGAGTATCCTTCGTCCGATTTCCACATGCGTACCCTGGACCTCGTGGTCAAGTGCCTTTCCAATGTCATGAAACAGTGCCCCGGCTCGCGCAATGGAGACATTCGCGCCGAGTTCTTCTGCGAGCATTCCGGAGATGTGAGCCATTTCAATTGAGTGCTGGAGAACGTTCTGTCCGTAGCTCGTACGAAAGTAGAGTCGCCCAAGAATGGAGACGAGCCGTGGGTCCATGTTTGTCACCCCGCACTCATAGCAAGCCTGCTCGCCCTTCTCCTTGATGATTTTGTTGATGTCTAGGCTTGCCTTCTCAACTACCTCCTCAATCTTTGATGGTTGTATACGTCCGTCGAGGATGAGGTTCTCAAGTGCAACGCGTGCAATCTGGCGTCTTACCGGATCAAAAGCTGAAATGACAATCGTCCCCGGGGTGTCGTCAACAATGAGTTCTACTCCTGCGACGCGCTCAAAGGTGCGGATATTGCGGCCTTCCTTGCCGATTATTTTGCCCTTGATTTCGTCGTTGGGAATACTGACTGCAGAGGTCATGATATCTCCTGCGGTTGATGCGGCGAGACGCTGAATTGACGTGGAAAGAATATCTTTTGCTCGTCGATCAAGACGCTCAATACCCTCGCGCTCAAGTTTCTGGAGGCGCACGCGAAAATCCTCTTCAAATCGCTCGTCGATTTTTTTGATAAGATTTTGCTTCGCTTCCTCCTCTGAAAGACCGGCAACCTTCTCGAGTTCCTTTTCGACAACAAGTTTGCGCTCTTCAATTTGCGATTTAATCCCGCGAATCTCCTCAGCCTTCGACTTGATGCTCTCGACCTCTTTGTCGATGTCTCCTTGTCTGTGGTCAAGAGTTTCCTCTTTTTTGATAAGCCGCTCTTCAGTTCTGCGCCACTCTTTCTCTTTCTCTTTCTCCTGTGCACGCAATTCCTCTATTTTCTTCTCCGCCTTTTTGTCCGATTCTTGGATAATCTTCTGCGCGTCTTCCTTTGCGGTAAGAAGCAATTGCTTGACCTCTATCTCGATTGAGCCTTTTTTGCCTACAGTGAGCGCCCAGCGGATGACATATCCGGCGATAAGGCCGAAAACGCCTGAGCCCACACCAATGGCGATAACCATGGTGAAATCCATATAAGTAAAAACCGTAACCTACGTTGAAACTGCGAGTGCGTATGAAAAGTACGGATGATTCTGCTTGGGTTAGTGTGATTTCGTTGGAAACGAGAATATTCGGACATTCAAGCGCGTGCGAGTGAAGTAGGTGGAAGGTTTAGATTACGTTGATAAATAACGAAATTTCTACGAATGTCAGTTTTTGTGTCTGTTTTGAGAGGCATCTGACATTCTTAATTTAGCATATCGCCGTATAAAGGCAAATTCATGTGTTTGTGAAATGAAAAAAGCAAAAACCGACACGGTGGGTGTCGGTCGTTTTGATGCGCCATTCAGGCGAGGAGATCTTTCGTCATCCAAATGGCGGAAAGCAAAAGGATGAGAAGTGCGGTCATCTTGAAGTGGAACCCGGAGATTTCGCGAAGTGAAGGATTCCAGAATGAAAAGAAGCAAACGTAGGCAGCCCACAGGATGACCGCGATGGAAAGTGGAAGGAATCCAATCATTCCAATTACGATGGCGATCAAGGCGATACGTGGTACCGCATTATCGCTCGAGTTGCCAAAGAGAACGGTTGTGCCAACCCGATATATCAACTCGATAAGTGAACCGAAAAACTCCATTTTGAAACCCCCAGAACAAAGAAACACCCGAGGACATATTCCCACGAGGTGTCTTTTGTTGCAAGCGGGAACTATCCTCGCACGAGATGTGCTTCTTGTTTCGCGAGAATGCTATCGACTCAAGCCCGTAGTCGATCACGAATGTCCGCATGCTTTGCCTCCTCTGCCCGGCCCTTCTCGTTGACGTAGGAATACGCGTTGTCAATTAGGTTTGAGAACTCAGAAAGCACGTCGACGTCTTCCTCGTCCAGTGCTGTTTTGTATTTCTCCTTGAGTGCAGGGGGCATGGTCGCCATGTGGGCGCGTAGTGTATCTTTAAGTAATGCGATGCTTTCTTGGCTCATCGCGCCTATGGGATTTTCTTGACCAGTCACTTCCCGGTTGTCTTTGGTTTGAGTACTTCGTCGACCAAGCCGTATTTTTTTGATTCATCCGCCGACATGTAGTTATCTCGGTCGGAGTCCTTTTCTACTTGATCAATATTTTTTCCGGTATTTTTTGCAAGAATGCGGTTGAGGTTATCTTTGGTGCGAAGAATGTGTTTTGCGGAGATTGCGATGTCGGACGCCTGGCCTTCGACGCCGCCCATTACCTGGTGAATCATCACTTCGGCATTGGGAAGTGCAAGTCTCTTTCCTTTTGCACCTGATGAGAGAAGTACTGCTGCCATGGAGGCGGCGATACCGACGCAGATGGTAGAAACATCGGGTTTGATGTGGTTCATCGTGTCGTAGATAGCGAGTCCTGCGGTCACTGAGCCTCCGGGGGAGTGGATGTAGAGTTTGATGTCCTTCTTCGGATCTTCTGATTCGAGAAAAAGCATCTGAGCGATGATGATATTGGCTGAATCATCATCTATTGCACCCGAAAGGAAGACAATGCGTTCTTTCAAGAGGCGTGAGTAAATATCATAGGCGCGTTCGCCCATGGATGTCTTTTCGATAACCGTTGGAATGAGGTAGCCCATATATTTATATTAGTTCAGTAACGGGACCAATGTAGCACTCAAATCACTTGTTGTCAAAAGCCTTTGCGTGTTAAGAGGCGGCTTTTGTCGCAGCAATAAATGCATCGAAAAGCTTCTGAGATGCTTCGTCACGAAGTTCCTCCGGGTGCCACTGTACGCCAATGCAAAATGGATGGTCCCGCAGTTCAACCGCCTCGATGAGCCCGTCACTTGTAACGCCTGATACCACGAGCCTGTCTGAAAGCACTTTTATTCCTTGATGGTGGAGACTGTTGGTCATTATCCGTTCAGCGCCGACAGTCTTACTGAGTAGTGAATTTGTGGTAATTGCCACTTCATGGGCCAGAAAGTTGCGCTCATGACCTTCATGCATGTCATGCGCGAGCGCTCCGGCAAGGTCTACTGCGATATGCTGGTGGAGTGAGCCACCAAATGCGATATTCATGACTTGCATGCCCCGGCAGATACCGAGGAGGGGTATGTTTTTTTCTTGCGCAAGACGCGCGAGGAGTATCTCCACCCGGTCGCGGTCCTGGTCGACATTGCATGTATGCTCGCTCCTCTCTTCGCCGTATGTGCTTGGGTCAACGTCATGACCGCCCGCAAGTAAGATTCCATCAGTGACAGAGAGCATCTCCAGAAGCGTTTTGTCGTCGGGACGAGCGACCAAGATGGGATTACCACCGGCACGGCTGACGGCTTGTGCGTATGCCTGGTTGAGTCCGTATACCTGTGGGTGTTGCCCGTTGTGGGCCGCGAGCGGAATCAATATGTTCGGTAATGTCATTAGCTGAGTATATGAGACTGGCAGCTGTATGTAAAATGCCCCGGAGAAAACCCCGGGACGTTTTGACGACAATTTTCATTTTTGGTGCGGGCTCCCGTCGAAGTCCTTTTTGCGTTGACCAAAACGCGGGCATTAAATCGGGCTCTCGTGGAAAACAAATGAAGCTTTCTTCAGAACTATGAAGCCTGAGACTCTAAAAACTCGAGGACCTTCTCGTTTGTGAGCAGCATGTGTACGTAGCTACGAATACGGTCTTCCTCTGCCTCGGGGTAGCGCTCTCGAAGCGCCTTTATATCCCGTTCTATCATCGCTTCGTCGGGTTCAAGCTTCTCTTCATCGGCAATTTTTCCGACGAGTATCTGAATGGTTGCGCGTTTTATGGCATCGGATCGCCAGTCATTTCTCATTTCGTCGCGGGTCTTCCCAACGCTCTTTAGATATCCTTCGATATCAAGTCCCATACGAGAGACATCCGCTGAAAATTCGTCCTCCATGCGCAAGAGTTCCTGGTCCACAATGATCTCCGGCAGTTCGATCTTTGTTTCTGCGACGATTGCTTCCATTATTGTGATGCGCTTCTTGTCCTTTGCTTCGCGCGTTTTTTCGACAAGCATATTCTCCTTAAGATTCGTCTTCAGTTCATCGACGCTTTTTCCGGCACCCAGTGTTTCAATATACGCGTCGTCAAGTTCGGGGAGCGCTGCCTTCTCATCGAATTCAGTGCCTTCAGTTTCCGCAATGTTCTGTGCGCGCATGCGACGAATCTGTTCAAGTGTCTTAGCGATATCTCCTTCAGTAACAACAACTTCTTCATTGTGCTTTCCTGCCTTTGCGGCAATCTTCTTGTAGTCGGGAAGTTTATACTCGGGAAATACGGCAGTGGTGATAGTGAATTCCAGTGGATTGCCGTGCGCAATTTTTGTGATGGCAATTTCCGGTCGTCCGAGTACGTCAATCTTTTCTTCGACGACAATCTTCGGGTATGTCTTGCTGATGGCAATTTCAGCCATTTCTTCGAGTAACGCTCCTTCACCAATCTTCGAGAGCAAGACTTTTTCGGGAACGTGGCCCTTACGAAAACCGGGAAGCGCAACATCTGCCCCGATGCGCTTTACTGCTTCGCTTCGCGTTGCGTCGAAATCCTCCGCGCTGACGCTGGTCTTTATTTCAATGCGTGAGCCTGATATTTTTTTAATCTCCACCGTGTGTTTTGATGTAGTTTGTTGTTCCATAAGTGCGCGCATAGTAGCGTTTTTAAGTGATTTTCGCAAGCAAAAAACACGACACCAAGCGGTGTCGTGTTTTTAAACCCAGATGGGCGGCTATATCTGATTTATATCATTCAACGAGCCTAGGTCTGTCGCCTTGAGGTCTGCATCGATATCAGCAACTTCGTCGGAAGCACTCTGCTGACCCATTGCGGCCGCGGCGGTATCGACTTCTGTGACAATCGTGCTCGCTCCACCCGTCGTAACCGGCGGATTATATACGACCGCCTCCATGCTGCTTTTCTGCATGAGATACCAGCCGCCGAGAAGTGCCGCGATGAGGAGGGACAGTCCTGCGATGACATTCCCCAGTGTGCGGTGGTGACCGGTCGATACAACCTGTGTGTTTGTGTCTTGATCCATATGAGGATGAATTTAGTTTGTGACCGAAGACGTTGTGCCTTTCCGCGACTCAACCCCCGTTTTCACACTTGCTTTTAATGACTCTATCGCATTGACGAGTGCCTTGTGTGCTGCGACGGTCGCAACTCGTGCCTTTTCAAGCGCCTCGCGCACGGGCTTCCCCGCATCGTTTGGTTTCGCACCCTCCGTGACCGTGTCTGCGTTTACCGCTGCTCCGGCAATGGCCGTCTCAGCAAGGAGAACAGCAGCCTTTGCCTCAGCGCTCTTTGCGCGGGCGATAACGATATTTGCCTCAGCCGCTGAAGTATCCACTCCCTTTTCTTTCAGTTTTGCGATGCGTGAATCGACACGATCAGAGAGTTTTTCGATTCGCTCAATTGCCGCATTCATGCGCCTAATCATTTGGTCTGCCATGCGTTTTAATATCTCGCTACGGCGTTCTTGTCGACGCTCCTGCATTTCTGTCCTGCGTTCCTCAATCTGATTTTTTATTGCCTCTCTGCGCTCAGCTCCTCTCCCGGCGCAATCTGTGTTTCCGGTTGCGTCGTCAATACAATCCGGTCTCGAACTGCTCGCGAGTCTCTTGTCGCGCTGTTCAAGCATCCTCTCCATTTTTGGTGGTAGCGGTCTTGTTCCGCTTGCCATCATGCGCATTGGTGGCGGCGTGCCCTCGCGAAGCATTTGCCTCCTGTCCTGCATGGGCTCCGGTGCTGGTGCCTGCGCTTCCACGCTCGTCAACATTGGTATCGGCGCACCAGCTCCCTCTTCTGCGCTCGCAGTAAGTGGAACACACATGAGCAAGCCGAAAAGTCCGAATGAAATTATTTGTGTTGCTTTCATAAAAGATATTAAGGGTGATTAAAAATATTCCTACACAGTATAGCAAAACCCGCACATTTTTGTTGTGTGCGGGCTGTGTTCGGCAATATTGGGGCTTCCTACTTTGTTTGCGGATATTGCTTCTGGAACTGAGTAATCGATCTTTCAATGGCGACGAGGGCCTCAGTTTTACCCTTGATTCCATTAATGACTACGGCCTCGTCTGTGCCTTTTAGTTCCTTATAGGTTTCAAAAAAATGTTGAATTTCCTTGAGGGTGTGCTTATTGACGTCCGTGACGTCCTGCACGTCTTCCCATCGCTTATCTTTTATTGGGACGGCAATTATCTTGTAGTCGGACTCACCGGCGTCTATCATCTCCACGACGCCGATCGGCCGTGCAACAACAAGAATTCCAGTGGGAATCGGGTATGTAGCGAGAATGAGCACATCAAGTGCATCCCCGTCGTCCCACAGCGTCTGGGGGACGAAACCGTAGTCGACAGGATACGCGGCATCCGAATAATTAGCCCGGTCGAGCTTAATTAGGCCAGTCTCTTTGTCTATCTCGTATTTATTGTGTGATCCCTTCGGTATCTCGATGATGACGTTGAGTTCGTCCTTTTTTCCGTACGGGATGTCGTGCCATAAGTTCATAGTGCGAAAATTATAGAGTAATAATTATTCAGCCTCATTGGTATTCCCCGCAACAACTCCCTTGTCTTCAGTCGACTCTTCTTCGGTGGTGACGGTCTCAGGATTTGGCTCACCCGCGGACTCGTCAGATGCAATGAACTCCGCGACTTCTTCCTCGGGCGTTTGCGCAAGATCAATTTCTTTTGCTGCGGCCGGTGTCGCAACATATGCTTCGCCCCCCGTTGACTTGATGTCGATACGAAAACCGGTGAGCTTTGCGGCAAGACGCACGTTCTGACCTCCGCGTCCGATTGCGAGTGAGAGTTGGTCAGGCATGACCTCAACGGTCGCATGGCGCTCTTCTTTGTTCACAACGACGCTACGGACCTTGGCCGGGGAAAGTGCATCAGAAATAAATTTCTCGATGTCGGCAGACCATTCAATGACGTCGATTTTTTCTCCGGCAAGTTCTGAAATGACGGTTGCAACACGGACGCCACGCTGTCCGACACAAGAACCTACTGGGTCCACGTGTGGGTCGTTTGAATGTACAGCAATCTTTGTGCGGGAACCTGCTTCGCGGGCAATCTCTTTCAGTTCTACGACGCCGGTCGAAACCTCGGGTGCTTCGATGGCAAAGAGTGCGCGGACGAAGTTTGGATGTGCGCGAGAAAGGCGAAGGTTGATTCCGCGTGGCGACTCTTCGACACTATAGAGGTAGCTGCGCAGGCGCTCTCCGGTGCGATAGCGCTCTCCGGGAATCTGGTCTTCGTATGACAAAAGTCCGGGTGCACGTCCGAGGTCGATGAAAATATTTCCACGCTCGATACGCTGCACAATGCCGGTGACTATCTCCTCACCCTTCTGCGCAAACTCATCCAAGACCGATGACTTCTCCGCTTCACGAATCTTCTGGATGATGACTTGCTTTGCGGTTTGTGCGGCGATGCGACCATAGTCGTCCTTTGCCTCGAGGTTGAAAACGAGTTCCTCACCAAGCTCCGAGTCTTTTTTGGTGAGCCGCGCATCTTCAATCATGATGTGATGCTCGGGGTTGAAACGTACGCGCGTATCGATGTCGCCCTCTCCTTCGGCTCCAACTAGCGGTGCCGGTGCGGAAACGAACGGACGAACAGGCGCGTCATCTTCTTCTTCCTCTCCTTCAATTGGCTGACGTACCATGGTGTCGTCGACGACAATCTTCACTTGTTCAAAATCAGTCTTTCCGGTATCCATGTCGAGCTTCGCACGGACAATCTGTCCTTTCTTGCCGTAGTCTTTCTTGTACGCAGCAGCGAGTGCCGCCTCGATGGCGTCTATAATTTTTTCTTTTGAAATACCTCGCTCCTCCTCGAGCTGCTCGAGTGCCGACTTCATTGTTTTTAGGTCCAACATATATAGAGTGTTAATTATGTGTAAATGATAAGGGGCGATTTCCCATAAATAGGAAAAATTAAAACAGCGTACCGTAGTACCCTGTTTATGCTTCGTTCATGCTATCAAGGAGGATGGCCCTCGTCAAGACGCCGGTTTTGTGGCGCACCGCTTGGGTGATTTGCCGGTCGTGGCGCTCGTTACGGCGACAAATTCAGGCGCGAATACGGGTTGGCTGCGGGATTCCCTGCATCTCGGGCATTTGTACGTGACGAGATAGCTGCGCGCATGGGTCTTAAGTCGTTCGGGCTTACCGCCAAGCCACTTCAGCTCATATTCCATATCGACGGGAAGTGGGCCGGAGATTTCCGTGATCACTCCCTTAGCGATATAGGGCTTATCGCTCCCCGAGCACTGTCGCGGCTCGAGAATGCGTACTTTGTCGCCGACTTTGGCGACGGGGTCTTCGATTCCGCAAAGTTCGCATTTGATGCATGCTTTTGCCGAGGAATAAGGTGTTTTGCATTTGTCGCAGACATAAGTCTTAACGACGGTCCGTTTTACTTTCATGAATATCTCCGAGTGGTGAACAACTTTCGTCATGATACACATATTAAACGGTGTCGCAACGGGCAATCCTTGATATAATAGAAGTAGCACATTTATGCTCGTCCAAGAAAGCAAACTCAAAAAATTTATTCTCGATTCGGGACTCACGTCACGGGCAGAAATTCTTGCGGCCGAGAAGGAGGCGGAAAAGGATGGGGGAAGCATCGGTGACGTATTGGTAAAGCAGGGCAAGATATCCTCCGACGATCTCCGGCGTGTCCAGGCGTATATTCTCGGCATTCCTTTTGTTGACCTTCGCGGACAGAAGATCGACTTCGCGATCCTCTCGTTGATTCCCGAACCCATTGCGCGTAAGCACAACATCGTTGCATTTCGCAAAACGGATTCAGGTCTTGAAGTTGCGATGCTTGACGTTGATGATCTTGAAGCAATTGACTTCGTACGCAAGAAGGTCGGCGTCCGCATTCTCACGCGCCTCACCGATCAGGAGTCGGTAAAGAACGCATTGCTGCAGTATCAAAAATCGCTGAAGGCGGAATTTGGTGACATCATTCAACAGGAGGCGCAGTCGATACAAATGCTTGCGGAGGATGAAGATAATCCCGCGTCCGAGAAGGATCTCAAAAAACTCGCCGAGGATCTCCCCGTGGTGCGTATCGTCGATACACTTTTAAATCACGCGATCATTCAGTCTGCATCCGACATTCACATCGAGCCGATGGAAAACCAATTGTTGGTGCGCTACCGCATCGATGGCATTCTTCACGACGCCATGGTGCTTCCGCGAAACTCTGCGCCGGGTATTACTGCGCGCATCAAGGTGCTTTCTAACTTGAAACTCGACGAGAAACGTTTGCCTCAGGATGGCCGATTTAAGATTCAATTGAACAACGAGAAAGTATCATTTCGTGTTTCGACACTTCCGACGCACCACGGCGAGAAGACGGTCATGCGCTTGTTGCGCGAAACCACGGGCGGGTTCTCGCTGGAGTCACTCGGTTTTCATGGACAAGGGCTTGAGGCGTTACATGCCGCAATGAATCAGCACGTGGGAATGCTTTTGGTGACGGGGCCTACTGGCTCCGGAAAAACGACAACGCTTTATACGTTGCTTGATATTTTGAATACTCCCGACGTAAACATTTCTACCATTGAAGACCCTGTCGAGTATCAAATGCCGCGTATTAATCAAACGCAAGTGAAGCCGGAGATTGGGCTTACTTTTGCGATGGGGCTTCGCGCTCTGCTTCGCCAAGACCCCGACGTCATCATGGTGGGAGAGATTCGTGACGGCGAGACAGCATCCCTGGGTATCAATGCGGCACTCACCGGTCACTTGGTGCTTTCGACGCTGCACACAAACTCTGCCGCAGGGACACTTCCCCGTTTTATCGATATGGGCGCAGAACCGTTTCTTATCATCTCGACCGTGAACGTCATCATCGGGCAACGTCTTGTGCGAAAGCTCTGCGGTACAAAAGAAAAATACACACTGACAAAAGCGGAGCTTGACGCGCTGGGTAAGAAGGCAAATCTTGACCTCGTTCTTACCTCGCTTAAGGAGGAAGGGATCGTTGCGAAAGATGTCGGTTGGGATGCTGTACCTTTCTATAAAGCCAAATCTTCTCCCGAGTGCGACGAAGGATATAAGGGGCGACTGAGTATTCATGAAGTCTTACGCATGACTTCGGGGGTTCGTGAGCTCGCGGTGGCAAGTGCCTCTGCCGAAAAAATTGAGATACAGGCGCGCAAGGAGGGAATGCTCACCATGCTTGAGGATGGGATATTTAAGGCGGCGCAAGGTCTTACGTCCATCGAAGAAGTCTACCGCGTAGTCTCAGAGTAGGATTTGAGCGAATTACTTCGTTGAAGTTTCAAAAATGCGCTTTACCGTACTCTGAGTACGGCTTGCTTGCATTTTGAATCTTCATCTCGTACTTCATCTCAAATCTTACTCCGAGAATATCTGATGATTTGGGTGTGCTGCTCGTTTTTTCTTCATTGGGTCGGGTGAACGTACCAGAGTACGTCCACACCGACACCACTTCTGTCCAAAACATCGTATTGCATCCCAAATTACTCAGAAACGTGAGGAGTAATTTTTGTGTCTCACTTTGCTGCCAAAGAAAAAAATTCGACAACGTACGAAGCGTACATTTTACGAATATTTTTCTTTGGCGCCTCGTGATACATCAAAAATAACTCGCTTACAAATGCGCGATTCTCAGAGAACGGCTTGCTTGCATTGGGAATCTTTGCCTCGTATCGCATCGAGACCGCGCGCTATTGACCAGTGTGATTGCCTCGCGGTAAGTCAAAAAATTTCGCTTACAAATCCACCCCGCCTACTTATTTTGGAAAAAAGATATTAAGGAGCTTAATGAGATCGCCCTTCGCCGGGACACCGGCTTCAAGTTTGGTGCGAAGTTCTTGTGGGGTGAGCCATGCTGCCTCTGTAAAATCGTCCGGGTTGAAATTTGGCGTTTCATCCGTCGTTATTTCGTACACGTGCATGAATGCTGAAACACCATGGTCGCGCGGAGTGCATTTTCCCAGCATTCTCCACGGCACACCGCTCGTGTCGATGTTTAATTCTTCGGACGTCTCACGCGCAAAAGAGAAATCATAGTCTTCACCACTCTCGACATGTCCGCCGACTGACATGTCCAGCGCATTAGGATAGATGCGCTTAGATGGCCCACGTAGTGGAATCCACAGTTCCCCCTTTGAATTTTTTACGAATGCATTGATGACCCGAAAGTTTGAAAGCCCTTCTTCGTACACTTCTCCGCGTAATTTTCGTCCGATGACATTGTCGTTCTCGTCTACCAAGTCTAAGTATTCATCCACGTAAGTAGTATACAAATTATTTACAATTATTTCCTCTACAAATGTGCGACAAGTATTCCACACTTGATAAAGTGGGGAAGTAAACTTCCCCTTGCGGTTAGGGCCAGTCGTGCTCCTTGCCGTCGAGCATGTTGGAGATTTCCCGCACCTCTCTCCACTGCGCGTATTCCCCAATGCAAAGAATGGCGGTGATGATGGCGAGCCACCAGTAGTCGGCGAGCAGTTCGAGCAGCATGTCGTCTCCTTGTTTGTGAATGAAAAAGCTGACCTCTACAAATTCAACACGTTGGTGATGAACTTGATAAAGTGGAGAATGCCGAAGCATTCCCCGTTCTCCGTAGTGCTTAGAGATTAAGACCGAGAAGACCGGCGAGAAATTCTCGCGTGATCGTATCGTCGTCTTGCTCCATGACTACACAGTCACCCACAACAACTTCCTTTGTGAAGTAGTTGTAAACGAGACGCCCGACCGCTTGTCCGAGAACGAACGGAGGAATGTCCTGCGCATAGTTGCCGCTCGGGCTATTTTTGCCCGCATACTCCAAGATGTCCGCCGCATCGTCGCGATGCATCGATTCTGTTCCGCTCATGTACTTTGCGAAATCGGGGTGACAAGGAACTCGACCAGTCGATTTAGGCATAGAACCTCCAAGTAATGAAACTAACTCAACAAATCCACGAACCTGTCTGCGTGCGCATCCGCACAGGCAGGCCATTTCGTGAACTTGATTAAGCGGGGGAGTAATTCCCCCTGATGCGACTTCTGTTCCCAAGCGCGCAACACTCGGACCCTTCGGTCATGTGGGCGGTTTTGCGTGCTCATTCGAATACATCCATGGCCCATACCATGCATGCACAAATGAGTAACATGAGCAGCGGTTTGTACTCAGCAATTGCCTGAATCGGCAAAACAAACAACACGCAACAGAGCACAACGCAAAACCATTTACCCATAGCAGCTCCTCGGTTTGTTAAAGGCAAAGAACTGACTCAACAAATCCACGAACCTGTCTGCGTGCGCATTCGCACAGGCAGGCCATTTCGCGGACTTGATAAAGTGGAGAACGCAACGCGTTCTCCGAAAGCAGCTCCGCCCGAGGGTTATGGTTTGCCTCGGATCTCCGCTCTTGCGCTGCTACCAGCTTGAGTTGACGCGCCAGCCCTCTGCGACTTCGCCCACCTCACCGCTTACGCAGTGGACGGGAAGTCCGCAAATGTCGTCGAGCCAGTAACTACGCTGGCCTTTGCGCACCACGACTTTCGTCGCACCCAAGGCGCCCGCTTGCGCGACAACCTCACGGACGTCCCCCTGGAGTCCTGCATCACAGCACCCGTCCTGGCAGACGTACTGTTTGCGGAAGCCATCGGGCCCGGAGAGATTGTAGCGGCTGGAGCTTGGTTTCAGCACGTGGGCAGCGCCATCGATGAGCACACCGGTAGCCCTGCCTGCATGGAAGGTCTGAACTGTGTTCATGTTTATCTCCTACCCCAGAACCCGAGGCGCGGCGGGCAATATTGCCGATACTGAAACGAAGTGATGGCAGGATTTATGATGAGTTCATACGAACAACATCCCCCCACAGGCTATCCTGTCCATCATTTCGTTTCAGTATCAAATGTAAAGAACTTTACTTCTGACTCTTTCGCTCTTTTGAGCTCATCAGTCGAGATACACATCTCGAGAGAGTCGTGTGTGGTGCTCCAGCACCACACACGTCACACATGGGAACACTTCGCTGGAGCAAAGATTCCCTACGTCCCTCCTTGCGGGAGGAACGCCCCACCCCGCAGGGTGATCAACAGCGTCCGCACCCGGCTGGGCACGTTACCCGCTGAAGCATCTCCCTTCCGGAGATGGCAGGATGTTGTGTGCCCACATCTGCTGAATCGAAACTTTTAATGTACATCTCTACAAATTCACGACGTATCATGAACTTGATAAAGGTGGCAAGATAAGCAGTCTTGCCGTGATGGAAACATTGGGTACCCAGTTGCGGCTGGCTCTCCTTACGCGGAGACTTCCCTTTGTTGTGTTGCGAGTACGTTTGCAAATCCGTACTCTCCATCTTTTCGCGATGTTGACGACGATGTTGCATCAGGACGTTGAAGGCAATCCTTCATCCGCTTTCCCAACCAACACAGTGATCAACTAGCCTAAGCAAAGCTTCGCGCAGCCTCCCCCTTGTTGCGCTCGTGCGCCTTTTAACAAGATGGATTAATTTGAACAATCAATACAATCAACGCCAATCATGAACTTGAAACATCGGAGAACACCACCACTTTGCTGCCAAGGAAAGTGGGTGGAACGGCATCTCCTTGTGTTGCAATTGGCTTAACTGAGGATAGTGTATACCCAATTGAAACAATTGTCAAGCAAAAATGGCAAAAATTCAGATATTCCCAATTATCTAATATAAATAAGGTTATATTTGATAATGTGGTGCGACAAACATGTAACAAAATTGACACTTATCCACAGGTTATGCACATTATGTAAATATCAAATATCAGAATTTGTATACGATAATCTACCTATACTTCCGAATTGTCATTAGTTAATATCAAAAAAGCTTGACTTATTTTCTACGATATGATAATTTGGCTTCAGCTTTGACTAAAGCGCGTTGCGCCCAAATCAAACTCCAAATTATGGAGGCCACTCATGGGCGAAAAGTGAGATGCGCGTGGGGATTTACGACCCTCACGCCACAATCCACTTTGGACCCGGGTTTGTTCTAGAAGAAGGGAGCTCGTGATGAGCGACAAGTAAACTGTTGGTATCAGCGAAATCACAGAGATGTGCGATCGCTCGCATGGAGACGTTGCCCCTCGAGGTGACAATGGGGGTGGGGAGCTTTGCTTCCTACCCCCTTTTAATTTCTCTTATTCTTCCTCGAGACCTTCTCGGTCGTGGATGTAGCGCACAAGCGAGGCAAATGTCGTAGCGAGGTCGGCGCTTTTTATAAGAATCGAGACCCCGTCATCACCGAGTGTTGTGGCAATAATGCGGTCTTCGATAATGACAATGTCTGCAAGAATGGGATATTTTTCCTCGTCTATCCGCATGCGCTTTCCGGGAGTCTGAAAATGGTAGTCGCCGTCTTTTCTGTTGTAAACAGAAATTGGTGTAACGGCCTTACCTAGGCGTATTTCAGCAAATCGGTCTCGCTCTTTTTCTGAATACGTTGCCTCTACAAGGTCGCGATTGAAGACAAAATACCCCTCCTTTACGCGCTTGTCATGCATTTCATAAAATTCCTCGAGTGCACTAATTGTTCCATTGCGACCCTCAAAAAATTTTATTACCGGCCGAACACCTTTTTCACGAGCGATGCTCTTGATTTGCGGAATGATATCTTTGAGGCGGGAACTCTGTTCGTCGAGAACAACCTTCTGTCGCTCAACGTATGTCTGGAGCCGCTCAGGTGGTTCAGCCTGAAAACTTGAGATTTTCCCTTTGGGAACCTCGCTCACGAGCCCCTTTTTTTCGAGTGTGCCAAGAACAACATAGACGGTTGTGCGCTTCACTCCGGTCTTCTCTGCGAGCTCAGACGGAGTGGCGGATTCAAATTTGAGCAACGCAAGGTAAATCGAAGCTTCTTTGTCCGACAAACCTATTTCCTCAAGATACTTTTCTAACATTACTCTATTGTATGCAATTCATGCTAAATATTCCAGCATTGCCTAATTGTCTTTTATTCACACATGCGATAGTCTTTTGCAAGACGCATGCTAGGGAGAATCCATGAAACTCATTCGCGACAAGATACCTGACATTGCGGCCGCAAAGGGCGAGTATATGCAGTGCCACACGGCGAATCCGGCGGAATACCGCCATCATCTTCTCAATAAACTCCTTGAGGAAGTCCATGAGTTTTTTGATTCCGACGAAGCTGAAGAACTTGCGGATATCCTTGAGGTCATTCGTGCGATAGCGGCGGAGCGCAAGCTGTCGATGCGAGCGCTGTATCTTGTGCGCGACAAGAAGCGCATGCGGCGTGGCGGATTCGATGGTCGAGTGATTTGGGAATCCACGAAACATGGCGGTGAGCGCTGAAGCCGGATTCATCCGGTTTTTTGTTTTCTGCAGTGAACAGCAGAAAAGAGATGTGGTCTAGTTTGTTTTCATATATAATAGAGTGAGTCATGCCAAAATATACATACAAAGCGCAACTCATCGCCACCGGCGCTGAAATGG
>JAYSTI010000003.1:0-2286 GCA_043719805.1 Candidatus Lloydbacteria bacterium | reverse complement strand
ATGTTGCACTCATTATCGGCTTTGCGGTTCTCGGAATGCTCCGGTACGCATCATGGAAGGAGGCACCTCGCGATGCTTCCCTTGAGTCTCGCGTTGGAAGTTCTGTCGAGATTGACGCGGTTGTCGATGATGAGCCGGACCTGCGCGAGGGCAGCACGAATTTGATTGTTGCCGTTCATGCAATTCGCGCAGAGGGTACGTCAACGGTCGCATCAGGTCGGATACTCATCTCTGTCGCGCGCTACCCTGAGTTTCAGTATGGCGATGTTGTTCGTGTGAATGGGAAGCTCGTGCGACCCAAAAAATTTATTGAAGATGACGGCCGTGTATTTGACTACCCGTCGTATCTTGCCGTAAAGGGCATCCACTATCAGATTCCATTCCCCATCACCACTCCACTGGGGCAGAACGAGGGAAACATGATACTCTCAACGCTTTTTACAATGAAGCATCAGTTTCTTGGAGTCCTTAGTACTATTTTGCCCGAGCCTCACAACGCATTGCTTGGTGGGCTACTCCTAGGCGGAAAACAGTCGCTCGGTACGGAGTGGCAAGATATTTTTCGTGACGCCGGAATCATCCACGTTGTCGTTCTTTCGGGATACAACATGACGATTGTCTCCGAGTGGCTGGTGCGGGCATTCGGCTTTCTTGGATTTTACGGAAGTCTCTCGGTGGGTGGGGTGGGAATCGTTTTGTTTGCGCTCATGACGGGGGCGGGCGCAACGGTGCTCCGCGCTGCCATCATGGCACTCATTGCTCTTCTTGCGCGCGCGACGGGGAGAACATACACCATGGGACGAGCGCTTCTCATTGCGGGCGTCTGTATGGTGATCCAAAATCCAAGCATTCTCATCTTTGACCCCTCGTTTCAGCTTTCTTTTCTTGCGTCACTCGGGCTTATTTTTGTGTCCCCGGTGATAGAGGCGCGTACGAAACTTTTTTTACAATTTCCGGTGTGGCGCGAAGTATTTATTTCTACGCTCTCCACTCAGGTAATGGTGCTTCCGCTCCTCTTGTCTCAGACAGGAATACTTTCCCTCGTTTCTCTCCCCGTCAACATGCTTGTGTTGCCGGTGATTCCTTTTACGATGCTGTTCGGATTTATTGCCGGAGTTGTTGCGACCGTCGTGCCGGCACTTGGAGTTATCACGGCCGTTCCTGCACACGCATTGCTGGCATGGGTGCTCTTCGTCGCATCTTCATCCGTGCAAATTCCGTACGCGGCAATATCTGTACCGCTATCCTCCGGTGTGGTGCTGGTCGTATATATTTTGCTCGCTATTATTCTTTGGCGTGCACACGCCTCACTTCGTCATGTGCGTCGAGGAGTAACTCCGCAGTCACCTCTTTTGAATTCAGTAGGCGATAAAAAAGAAACAGAATAACAAATGCCACGAGCGCGAGGATAACCCCGTAGGACTTCCACACCTCAGTACTTTTGCCGAAAAAATATCCGATGCTGATGAACATGATAGACCAGAACCACGAGGCAAGGAGCATGAGTGCGGCGAATGCCCCGCGGTGCACCCGGCCAAGTGCGGCGGGGATGGGGATAAATACTTTTATTGCGGGGAGGAGTTTTCCGACAAAGAGAAACCAAAGACCTTTTTGGCGGAATACTATCTCGACTCTTTTTATGTCGGCCTTTCGAAAGACGCCGAACTTTTCGATGTAGTGAACGCCGCGCGCGCGGACGACTTCGTACAAGAGTACGTTCCCAACGGTATTACCGAGGGCGCCCGCAAGAGATGCGGGGATGAGCCCAAGATAGCCGGTACTCACAAAGTACCCCACTAAAATATAGAGAATTTGGCTTGAAGGGAATGAGAGCAGTCCATTCGCTACCATGAGTCCAAAAATGCCGATATAGCTAAAGCCTAAAATGATTGCCTCGGTGTCCATCGGGACATTATAACCCAAAGGCTTAAGGGAATATTTTTTGGGCGTCTTCACATCCGGTATTAGTCGTGCTCTGGTGTAAAACCGCTTGTATCTCCGTCTGTGCTGATTATGATGAAATTAGCAATGGTTTTTTGTCAATTATCGAAAGGACTCAATTATGGTCACGAAATCTGGAAATACAGAGTATCTCCTTCTGACGCGGGCGCTGATCGTGCATGCAGTCGGGATGATTCTGCTTGTTGTCAGCTACAAAATGGAATGGCTTCAAAAAGTCATCTTGACTGGTCCGGTCCCCAAATTTCAGACACTAAACTTGTAATTATTCGCTAGAATAGCTACATATGAAAAAGCATCGTATCGCTCCTGATATGAGGGAGCAAA
>JAYSTI010000020.1:0-13312 GCA_043719805.1 Candidatus Lloydbacteria bacterium | reverse complement strand
TTCTTAACACGCGTCCGAGGAAGCGACATGGTGGCAAAACGCCACTCGAGGTATTATTCGAATGTACAGGTGTTGCAATTACTTATTGAATTCAGCCTACGGACATTTTTGTTTAGTTGGGAGCTATTTAAAGTAAATATTTCCCGTTTGCGAAGATAGGCTCGCCGTCCGCCGTCACGCGCTCGACAAGCGGGAATACGTCGACGTGGAAGCGTGCTTTGTGGGTGACGATACCTTCTTTTTTGTAAACACTATGCTTTTCTCCAAGGGAGAGGTGAAGTCCGAGAATGCGCTCGAATGCGGTAATATCCTGTATGTGTCTTTCGCGGGTGATTGCGCGATTTAGCCCAAAACCAATTTCGCGGACAAGCGGGCGCTCATTCGTCTTGATGCTTGCAACGACATCCGAAAACGAGGTGGGTGCATTTTCCCCCCAACCGACGACGACCCCTTCCGTCACATCGACGCGAAAGGGCTCGTGCATCGCGATGGAAAAGTCGGTCCCGGCAAAGGCGTAGATCGTGAACGACCCGTTCATGTGCGTGAAGTCTCGGGCCTCGGTGAACACTTCGCCGATGGGGAATGTGCCGCCGATATTTTCCATCCCTGCGTAGTCTCCGAGGTTTGGCTTCGGTGATTCAAGTCCGCCCGTGACGACAAGTGCGACACTTCCGGATTCGATGCGCAATTCATTCGTCGTTGCGAGTTTTGCCTGCAGTTTTCGTCCGAGCGTGCGATACCATGCGGGGTCGTAGGCGAGCGCATTAAGGTAGACATCCCACACGTCTTCACTGTTACGGTAGAGGTGGGTGTGCTCGATGACCTTGAGTTTAAGCTTGAATAGATGCAGGCGAATGCGGAAATCGTCGAGGCGAAAGCTCGAGGTCTGAATGAGTACGACGAGGTCCCGTGGCGAGAGTGCGTCAAAAAGAGCGATGATTTCTTCTTTTGTGACGGATGCGAAATCGACAAATTGCGCCGTGGGGAGGGCCGCGCGGTATGCCTTGGTGAGGATATTGGTGAGACCGTTTTCCGTGTCATAAACGACCAGCGCCTTTTTGCCTTCCCCAGGCTTGTATTCGAGGGCCAGGTGTATCATGTTGCCGACGTTCTTCGTCGCTAGGGTGAGCAATGTGTTGTCCATAAGGGGAGCGTAGCGCAATTAGCCCCAAAATCAAAGCATTTCGAAGGTGACGATCGAGGTTGCATGTTCGGTACTCCATACGTTATTATGTGATGACTTACCGAGGTGGAGGTGTCGCCGCCCTAGAGTATATTTAACAATTTTGCATCATACATGAATCACAAACACGAACACGTAGTCGAGAAGATGGTTGAAGAAGAAGCACCCGCAGCTCTTGTAGAAAATGAGACCGACGAACAGTTGGTAGAGGCGGAACCAAGGGATATTCGCATTAGCAAAAAAGCGATACTCATTTTCGGGGTCGTCGTGCTCGTGCTTCTTGTGGGATATTATTACCGAGGCGTATTTTTCGCTGCGATGGTAAACGGAAGCCCGATCACCCGACTTGAGGTGATTCGCGTATTGGAGAAGTCATCAGGGAAGCAGGCGCTTGAGTCGCTCGTGATGCAAAAGGTCCTTGCCGGTGAGGCAAAGAAGAATGGGATTACCGTTAGCGATGAGGAGATTGCCGCTGAAACAAAACGCATTAGTGACCGCGTTGCCGCGCAGGGTGCCACACTTGAGGCAGCACTTGCACAGCAGGGTATTTCACCTGAGGATTTTGGGAAGCAGCTGATAACGCAGATTCAGGTTGAAAAAATGCTCGGGGACAAGATTGCTGTTTCCGACGCTGAAATCGATGCATATATTGCAACCAACAAGCTCGATATCCCTTCGGATAAACTTGTGGCTGCCAAGGCAGAGATAGCGGAAACATTGAAGGGCGAAAAAACAAACAAAGAAGGGAAGTCGTTTGTAGAAGGACTCCGTGCCTCCGCAAGGGTTACTGTTTTTGTCTCGTACTAAGCGGCACAAAATCGCGCCGCGAGCGCCATGTGGAAACCCCGACTTCGCGTCGGGGTTTTTGGTACGCACTTGGTGTTTCATAGTCGTGATATAATGCGCACATGATTGAGATAAAAGCTCCACAAATGATTCCCGGAGGCGACGGGATAAAAGTCTTTCTCGCGGGGAGTATCGAAATGGGGGAGGCCGCACCGTGGCAGGCCGGGGTTGTGGAGAGCCTCCGTGATATGCCGGTCACCCTTCTCAATCCCCGAAGAGACGATTGGGACAGTAGCTGGGTGCAAACGAAAGACAACCCCCGTTTCCGCGAGCAAGTGGAGTGGGAACTCGATGCGTTGTCAAAAAGTGACTACATCATTCTCTACCTTGACCCGGAGACGAAGTCGCCGATTTCACTACTTGAGATGGGCTTGTACGCGCAAAGTGGTAAGTTGCTCATCGTCTGCCCATTCGGTTTTTGGAGGAAAGGCAACGTCGACATAGTCTGCGAAAAGTATGGATTCCCTCAGTTTACTTCACTCGAACTTCTCATTGAGTATCTCACCCCACTATTGTCTGAGAAACAAAAAACTCAGCCGTGAGCGGTCGAGTCGTGTGGTGCCCTAAGTGAGATTATTCTGCAGAACGAGGTCGAATTTTTTTTCTCTACTCCTGATACTTCCGATGACACGTGTATCGCCTAGGGAAATGTCGAGGGAATAGCTGCCCGTTGCGCGACTGCACGCAACGAAAAGGTAGTGCTCAAATACCCGGAGCGTGGCCATCTCAAGTGGGGACATGCTCTCCACAAAACGATTGCGATATCCCCGTATCTTTTGCGGGAACCAGCCACTGCATACGACCTTGCTCCTGAGTGAGTTTATCGATTCGCTGAGGGCCGTACCTGTGTCGTACTCATCATTGGATATCGCGAATGACGGAAGAACGACCGTGAGGCTCGCGAGCGGGGAGCATGCGAATCCACCCAGTATCATTTCGAATGCCGTATGGTGGCAATAGTTTCCGGTATGTTCGCATATCGTGAGTGTTTTGCAGTCGGTGAGGATTTCACGAATGAAGTCGGCGGACATCTCGCCCCCACGGGAGTGTGCTCTGTTTTGCGGAAGTTTGTCGCGTCGCAGATATGTTGCCCCGTCTCTTTCTCCCCAAAGCACGTAGCAGTCTTCGTCGGAGTAAGTACGGGCAAGTGCACCAATTGCGTCACGCGTCTTCTGCTCGGTGTCGTACTTCGCATGCGGGTGCACGATGAGTAATTTTTTTTTCACTGAATACTCCCGAATACTTCTGATGTGACATTACCACATCCTCCTTCTCTGTCTATGTTCAGTTTTTGTGCGCTATACTAAATAGGAAATGTCGTACCAAGTTTATATTCTGCGCTGTGTCGACAATACGCTCTACACGGGAATAACCAACGACGTGGCTCGACGGCTCCTCGACCATAAGACGGGGAAGGGCGGAAAGTATACGCGCGCGCATAAAGGCGTGAAGATGCTTTATGTCGATACGTGCAAGACAAAAGGCGATGCGCTACGTCGTGAGATGGCGATAAAAAAACTTTCGCGCACAATGAAACTCGCGCTCATACAGTCCGCCCTTTAGGTATCTTTTTTCGCGTATTTTTGCTAAGCTCCGAGTCTATGGCTGCTAATGATGTGATCATCCGATTTGAAGACGTGTCGTTCGAATACGGCCACAATAAGCCTATCTTAAAGGAGGTGAGTTTTTCCGTGCGCACCGGAGCAAAAGTCGCCATCATGGGCCAGAATGGAGCAGGCAAAAGCACACTTTTTAGCCTTCTCACTGGGGAGCGGAAAGCAGACGAAGGCTCGGTGCATGTCACGAGAGGTGCGTCTATTGCCATCGGGAAGCAGGTCATTCCCCGCGAGGAACTCGAACTTACCGTGAAAGCTTTTTTCGAAAAGTGCTTCACGCAGAAGGTCTACGACATTGACCCAAAGATTGCGAAAGTGCTTGAAGTCGTGCATTTGAATGCCCCATCCGACCGCATTGTGAAGTCCTTTTCGGGTGGCCAGCAGGCGAGACTACTTTTAGCAGCCGCACTTATTCAGGAGCCCGATATCCTTCTTCTTGATGAGCCGACCAACAATCTCGACAAAGCGGGCATCGCGCACCTCACCGAGTTTCTCGTGGCATCGCAGAAAACGTGTATCATCATTTCGCATGATGCGGAATTTTTGAACGCGTTTACCGACGGCGTGCTCTATCTGGATGTGCACACGCACGTTGTGGAGCAATATGCCGGTAACTATAACGACGTATTGAAAGACATCTCTGCGCGTATCGAACGAGAGAACAGAAAGAATGCACAGTTAGAAAAGTCCATTCAAGAAAACAAAGACAAGGTGAACTTTTTTGCACAGAAGGGCTCCAAGATGCGCCTTGTTGCAAAACGTTTTCGCGACAAGATTGAAGAGATGGAAGAGTCAAAAGTCGACGTGCGCCGCGAGGACAAGGCCATCAGACCTTTTGTTATTCCCGTTCAGGATGAGATATCTAGTGACATACTTACTCTTTCATCGGTGAAGGTGATACACAATCATCAGCCCAAGGACAAGAGTGTAAACATTGCCGTACGCAAAGGTACGCATTTGTTACTTGCCGGTCCGAACGGTATCGGGAAGTCCACGCTTCTCGAGTCGATAGCACATAATACTGCGAAGGGGATGACCCTCCAGAAGGGTGTTCATGTCGGGTATTATCGTCAGGATTTTTCAACACTCAATTTTGATCACACTGTTTACGACGAGCTGAAGGCAGTCCTTCCTCGTGAAGATGAAGAGAAAATTCGTTCAACCGCCGCTTCATTCATGTTGACCGGCGCGATTGTGTATACAAAAATCGGCAATCTTTCCGAGGGGCAGAAGGGGCTTGTTGCGTTCGCGCGTCTCGTCTTGGAGCGCCCGGGACTCCTCATCCTCGACGAGCCTACAAACCACATCAACTTCCGCCATATCCCCATCATCGCAAAAGCCCTCGACCAATATCAGGGCGCAATGATTCTCGTCTCCCACGTTCCGGAGTTTGTGAAGCTGATTCGCATCGATGAGATGCTCGATTTGGGGAAGTAGTAGCAAAAACCCCACACCCCACACCCCACACCGCACGCCCCGCAGTATCCCCACCTCGTTGTCGTACGCCAACGAGTTTGGTATAGTTATTTCATGCGCAGTAAATTAATCTCGGCAGCTCCTCGGCTCCAAAATGGCTCTCGCCATTACCGCATTCTCGAAGAGATTTCTGCCGGCGACCTTTTTGTTGGCTTTCTGGCTTCGGCGGGAAGCAGCCGCCTTATGTATAAGGTTGCTCGTAATCGTGCCAAGGAGCGATATGCGAACAAGTTGGCCTTACAGCGTCTTGAGGGATGCGGGTACGTGCGAAAAAAGTCCCAGAATGGCAAGGTAGGATTCTTTGTGACCAAAGAAGGGAAGCATGCACTTGGTGACATTTATGAGCATTCATCGCGCGCAATCAAGCATCCAAAAAAATGGGATAACATGTGGCGTGTGGTTACTTATGATTTTCCTGAGACGGAGCGCTCAGCCCGCAACTCACTGCGACACGTTCTTCTGAGGTCTCATTTCTCGCAGCTTCAGAAAAGTGTGTGGATATTTCCTTATGACTCCACTTTGCTCAAGAACTTACTCATCCAAAACGACACCGTTCGTAATCATGCGGTATTTATGAAAGTGGCGTATGTTTCCTCGGCAAGTAAACACAAGAAACACTTCGGTCTTTCGTAGTGACCTAAACTATCCTCACCTTGTTGTCGTACGACAACAAGGTGAGGATAGTTTTTTGCGCACCCTTACTACCTCCCATGCTTGCTCTCGCTCCGGAGGATGAGCATTTCCCTGCGAATTTTTTCAAAAGGAGAACACTCTCGCAGGAAAGAGTATCTACAAAGTTTGTTGAATAAAAAATACCCGCGTGTGCGGGTGGGTGATTACGCGAGGCTTCTCGCTGCTTCCTCCAAAGCGTCACGGAAGAGCGTGTCTTTAGTGAGCTTTTTCTCAACTGCTATTTGTTTTCTCACTTCAGGCTTGTCGCCGATAACAATGTGGTCCGAGGAGAATGCAAATATGCATGTTTGACTGCACGGGCTGATGACTTGCGCAGTCGTTGGTTTCCAAACGTTCTTACATGACAAAAGCTTGCTTTCGTCGGCGATTGGGTTTAGTCCCTCCAGTATCTTCACGGTGTGCCCTGAAGGATAAGCCGCATAGATACACCCATCTTCCTTGCGGAAGAAGGCGATGACGAAACAGGGGAAGCGAGACCCTCTCGACGAGAATCCCAAGACCTGGTACGCTCGCTGCATCATTTGAACCTTTCTCACTCAATAATCCATTAGAATACTAACCTGTGAGGCATTTTTGCACAAGAAAAAACCGGCAACCATGATGTGCCGGAGTTTCGTGTTTTGTCTTGCGAATTAGAACAGGGCGTATGCGACGGTCATTCCCAACAAGATGGATGCAACGTCGACCAAAAACGACTTGACCCACGAAAGTGAGATCTGATGTCGATGGCACACCCAACTCGAATACCAGTTGCTCGCAAGAAATATCCATGCGAGCGCCGGCACGTAGAACCAGATGCTACCAATCAGGGCACCGAGAATGCCCAGCACAAAAAAGGGAAAACCAAGCTTCACGTAGAACATGTCATCTCCTGTCGTTGACTACCCAGTAGAGATACTACTCACCACATATTATTTTGCAAGCCGGCTATATTTCGGAGTGCATTTCGTGGGAATATGACAGGTGCATCGCTATTGCGCGCCTTGCTGGCACTGAAAAATACCCAAAGGGCGACATTGCGCTTCATTCTGCGCCCATATTTAACAAGTAGGTAAATTTTGCCTTATCAATCATGCCCGTCTCGCATTGCCTTGCACCAAAGTGGTATAATTCAGGCTATGCTAAAGGTAACCAATTTAATAAAGAAGTTTGATGGCGTCGCGGCGGTCAATGATGTGTGTTTTGAAATAGCGCCCGGGGAAATATTTTCACTTATTGGTCCAAATAGTTCCGGTAAAACAACCATCGTGAAGTCGATTGCAGGACTTCTCCGTATCGATGGGGGGACAATTACTATTGATGGTCACAACGTTTCGACAAAACCGAAAGAGGCAAAGTCAGTAATCGGGTACATCCCCGACGAGCCGTCGGTGTGGGGGAGTATGACCGGGGAAGAATTTCTCCATTTTGTCGGAGCACTGTACGGCATGAGCCCCGTAGACAGAGCGGCGAAGATAAAAGAACTCCTTCCTCTCTTTAATATGGCGGGTACAGAGAAGGATGAGTTTCAAAATTATTCCCGCGGCAATAAGCAAAAGTTTAGTATTCTTACCGCGCTACTTCATAAGCCCAAGCTCCTCCTTGTCGACGAACCCATCGTAGGGCTTGACCCCGAAAGCTCCGTTGTTGCAAAAAAATTGTTTAAAGATTTTGCGTCAGCCGGCGGCTCGGTCTTACTCGTGACCCACACGCTTCCTGTCGCGCAAGAAATATCCACGCGCATTGGGGTTTTGAAGGGTGGCACGCTACTCGCAGTGGGCACGTTCGAAGAATTACGGCAGCTTGCCGGAGAAGATCGGAGTGCGACACTCGAGCAGGTATACGCAGCGCTTACGGCAACGCATTAAATCATGTTCAAATTTCTTGCTACATATTATCGGAACGGATTTCGCCGCTATTTTCATCACAACACTCTGGCAAAATCTCTCACGCTTGCCGCCTTCCTTTTTGTCATTGGCGGATTTTCGGTCATCGTCCATGAAGGATTTTATTACGGGTTTAAATACATCCTTCGTGACGCATTCTTTGGTGAGGCAATCTCGATATATATTATTGAGCTTTTTCTGCTGGTTTCTTCATTCCTTATGTTTACGAGTGCATTGGTATCCGGCGTCGTGGCGCTTTATCGTGACGGTGGGGAGGGGGCGGTAATGGCGTCACCTTCGTATGCACTCAAGCCGAGATTAGTTCTGTTGCGCATGTTCGCTTCCTCACTCTGGCCGCTCATGGTGGTCATCGTTCCCGCGCTACTTGCCATCATGAGGGTTTTTCCGCTCACCATTTCAGGTTTCGTTCTCGCGCTCCTCGCATCGGTGATACTAGTGTTTGTCGCTGTGCAGGCCGCCATGCTGGTTATTTTTTGCACCGCAGCGCTGCTGATGGCATTGCGTGCGTTTTCACGGTTCAGCTTGCTGCTCTCTACATTCGCAATCTTTTTATCGCTCACATTTGCAATAGGGGAGCAGTTCCGCTCGGTGGACTTGGTGAGTTTTTTTCAGGCGCGACTCTTGTCAAAGAACCTTCCGGACCTTTCGCCCATCCTCGAACAGTTTCAAGTCTTCCCGTCACACCTCGTGACAATGATTGTTTATTATTCGGAAAATGGAATGTTCTCGTCGGCGCTCCTTCTGCTTTTCGGCATCTTTGCCCTCGCGGCATTTTTGCTCACCATCTTTCTCTTTACCACAAAAAGTCATCTCTCCTATTGGCAAATCGCACAGGAGCATTCGGGCAAGGCGAGCCGCACGAGAGTCTTCTTTCGATTTGATAACCTCCTCGCAAAAGCGGACCGTCCGGAGGGGGCGCTATTTGTCAAAGAATTTATTTTGTTCGTCCGCAATATTCGCGGAATGCTATGGCTCTGTTTTATCCTCGTTATCTGGGGCATACAAACTGCGGCGAGCATGTACATGACCTACGGGTTAGGCACGGAGCGGGTGAGTGGAGCCGAGCTTCCCAGTGCCGCTATGGCATTTCAGTTTGCGCTCATCACCTATTTTGTCTCAATGTTTGCACTACGCTTTGCATTCCCGTCATTTTCCGAAGAAAAGAAATTCGGATGGGTAGTGGGGAGTAGTCCTCTTTTGTCGACGTCGGCATTTCGCTCAAAATTATATTTCTTTAGCACATTATTTTCCCTCTTGGCGATACTTTTTACGATGTTGAATGCGTCTATCGTCGGCCTCGCCTCGGCGATGATGCCCTTCCTCCTTCTGCTCGTGTGTATTTCCGTTGTCACCATCACTACGTATGCGCTTTCACTTGGCGCACTGTTCCCAAATACCGAGACCGACGACCCCGAAGTGCTTTCAACGACACTGCCCGGACTCATGTTTATTATTGTCGCAGTTTTTTACGGGGGCGCCGGAGCGCTTGTTTTTCGCAGTTATCTCGCTGAGGGCAGATTGCTGTGGGTTGTTGCGTTCGTGTTTTTTTCTATTGCCACGGTTTCATCACTCCTCGTCATTACACAGAAGTATCTTCGAAAAAATAGTCAGCGCTACAGTGCTCTCTGAAATAAGCGCAAAAAGTAGACCAAAAGAATGTCGTACCACTTTGGTATGTAAGTCTCATTTGGGAACGGCAGAGCTTCCTGTCGCCAGTTTGAGACGATTTTTTTGAGTTCGGCCACCATGCGCTTGTCCTCAAAGAAGATTCCCGACTCAACGTTCCAATCAAAGGAGAGCGTATCGATGTTTTGTGACCCGATCGTTCCGATGCGCCCGTCGACAAGCATGACCTTCGCGTGGTTCATTCCCGCGCCCAAAAGACAGCGCACTCCGATTTTTTCAAATTGGCTTGCGTAGTAGTAATTGAGGCGGTCGATGTACGCGTGATCAGTAGCAGTTGGAATGATTATCGTGACCTGCACTCCGCGCATGACGGCGCGATGAAGGTGCGCCACCATCCACGGGTGGGGGACGAGGTAGGGGGTTACAAGTGCGATGTCGTGGAGGGCGCCGTCAATATGTTCTTCGTAGTGCAGGCGAAGGCCACGAAATTTCTCGTGTACGCCACTCTCGATAAACCACGTACGTGCACGGTTCCACAGTCGAAGTTCTTTTGTGAACGTGAGGGCGGGGTTCTTTCCGCCGCACTCTCGATAGATGCGTGCAAACGAACGAACGGCCATTTTTGCCATACGACCGGAGACACGCACCTGAAGGTCCTGCCATCGCGCGAATTGTCTTGAGATGTTTACACCGCCAAGGAATACCGTCCACTCGTCAATGATGAGCATCTTTCGGTGAGTGCGGCGTAGCCAGTAGCTGAAGAGGCGTACTTCCGCCCCGGCACTTTTGAGTCGCTCGATTGCTTCATTGGCAAGCCCGAAGCTTCCCAGTGCATCGAGGATGACAACGACGCGGAGACCGGCCCGTGCTTTTACTTCAAGCTCGGTGAGGAAGTCGTATCCCTTGGTATCCCCGTCAAAAATGTACATCTCGAGGTAGACGCTTTCCTTCGCGCAGATAATGGCCGCGAGCATTGCACCCCAGGCCGACTCAGATGTTGTGTAAAATTTTCCTTTCATAATTTAAATCCGGCCCACTGACCCTGCCTACTTTGTCGTAAGGCCATTTACTTATGTCCCTGCGACGCGGTCACCATATATGCATATGGTCTCCTTGTCGCCTTTCCTGCGTCTCGTATATCGTGGCATTGGGCTAGATTTACGTTTAATTATAACGCACATTTTGTGTTTCCACTTCCAGAATGCGTAAGCATCCATGTATAATGCTTCACAATGGATATTGCGTTCCCATTTTTCATATTTTATCTCGTCTTTCTCTATTTTGCCGACAAATGGCTTGCTGCGCGCCCGTATCGAGGACCAAAATCCGACCATTTCAACGGAAAGAAATTCTATAGTTGGGGCATGCATCCGGGCAATCACCTTGAGGAGCACAATGACTGGAAATTGTTTTTCAGGTGGATAAGGCATCGCGCGACGAGTAGGTGGCATCATCAGGAAAATCGTCTTCATGCGAAACCAAAAATGCGCATCGAGGGAAAGGAGATTGTGGTGACATTCGTCAATCATGCGACCATGCTTATTCAAACGGAAGGATTGAACATCATTACCGACCCAGTGTGGAGTAAGCGCGTGAGTCCGTTCATTGGTATTGGCCCGAAGCGTTATCGCCCCGTCGGCGTTGATTTCAACGACCTTCCTCCAATCGATATTGTGCTCATTTCGCACAATCATTATGACCACATGGATATCCCGACCCTGAAGCGCATCAACAAAAAATGGAAACCAAAGATCTACGCAGGATTGGGGAACGCAAAGTACCTGCGTCGTCACGGCGTGCGTAATGCAAAAGATTTGGACTGGTGGGACAAAGATGTCGTTACCGAGGCTGTCACTATCGTGTGCGCACCCGGACAGCATTTTTCCTCGCGCGCGTTTTCCGATCGTAACAGGACGCTCTGGTGCGGGTTTGTCATTGAGACGCCGCATGGAGATATCTATTTTGCGGGGGATACAGGGTACGGTCCGTTCGTGGAAAAGATTCACGAGAAGTACAAAAAGTTTCGTCTCGCGTTTCTCCCTATCGGTGCATTTCGCCCGGAGTGGTTCATGGGTCCGGTGCACACCTCGCCAGACGGGGCGATGCAGATGCATCACGACTTGAAGGTAGAGACATCCATTGCCATTCACTTTGGAACATTCCATCTTGGGGACGACCATCAGGATGAACCGCCGGAGCGCATCGCGCACCTCCTCGCGGTATCCCCTGAGCCCAAGCCCAATTTCATCGTCCTCCAAAACGGCGAACCCACAACGGTGGAGTAATAGCGTCGTAGACAAGAGAAGTCGAATCCGACTTGTGATGAACCCATTAGTTTGGGGGAATTCATGAGGCTGAAGGCGCATCATTCCCGCTTGCATAGTTGCGAAAACCCGAACATCGTTTCGGGCTTTATTTTACTTATTTTATGTGTAGGGTACCCCTACACAGTTTTGTTGCCGCTTGGGTACCGGCGACCCAGCCGGTCGTCCAGCAGAGTTGGAGCGAGTAGCCGCCGCTCGGCCGGTCGATGTCGATGACGTCCCCGACGACGTACAGTCCCTTACATTTTTTTGATTCCATCGTGCGCGTGTCGACATCTGCGAGGTCAACGCCGCCGCTCGTCACCACAGCCCTGTCTTTCCCCATGAGCTTTGTTGGTGTGATGACCATCGATTTTAGCCATATGCAAAGTCGCATACGATCGTCACGACGCAGCGCATTCACTTCAATGTCGCCGACAATTTTATTTTGTTCAAGTGCAATCGGAACGAGCGACGCAGGAAGAAATTCTTTGAGCACGTTCTTGAGTTTTTTGTTGAGGTTTTCGCGGAGAAGCGCCTGTAGTCTCCCGTCGAGCATCCCCGTATCCTCTTTTGGAAATACGTCTATTTCGAGCGTCACGACACCTTCCTCTATTGCCTCGCCTATCTTTTTGCTCATATTGAGTATGAGTGGTCCCGAGAGTCCTGTGTGCGTGAAGAGTATCTTGCCGGTATTTTTTTCGGCAATTTTTCCGTCTATCATGAGAGACACCCTCGCCTCCATGAATGCCAACCCCAAGAGTTTGTGCCCCCACGTTTCACGCGTGCGAATGGGGACGAGCGCGGCATTGCTCTTTTTTACCGGAGCGCCAAGACTTTTGAGCCAGCGGAATCCGTCTCCCGTCGAACCGGTCTCGGGATGCGATGTTCCTCCGGTGCTCATAATTATTTTCGTGGTGACGTAGGATGCTCCGCCGGTCTCTGTTATTGTGTACACGCCGTCCTTTTGAGTAACGCTCGCCACCTCGCTGTCCGGCTTGATGACAACGTGACCCTCCTGCATGAAGTTCAAAAGCGCCGCAAGTACCGAGCGCGAGGAGTCACTTTTTGGGAATGCGCGTTTCTCCGCTTCCACTTTTGTTTCCATGCCGTGCGATTCGAAGAATTCAAACGTCTCTTTCACTCCGAACTGCGAAAAAGGGGAGTGGAGGAATTTTGCGCGTCCTCCGTATTTTGTGAGCAGGGCGCGCGTGTCGAACTCCGCATTCGTGAAGTTCGAGCGGCCTCCTCCGGATATGAGGAGCTTTTTCCCCACTCCCGGGTTTTTCTCAAGCAAAAGTACCGAGGCGCCCAACTGTCCTGCTCGTCCTGCCGCCATCATTCCCGCCGGCCCACCGCCGAGGACAATGACATCATAGTTTTGATCGCTTTCTTGCCGTTTCATGATATCTCCCACTATACAGCCGATCTCCTTGTTCCGTAAATCAAAAGCGCTACTGTGTACACCTGCAGTCCTTAGCCGTATAATAAGGCAATCATGCTGGAAGATACACAAAACATCGGGAGTACTGCGAGCGACACAGAGGCGACGGCTACTGCCGCCGTTACCCCGCACGTTACTCCTCAAGTTCCGCACAAGCCGAGCCTGCCCGCAACCGCCACTTCGCCAACCGTAGCGGTCGCCCCCGTGGTTGTCACTCCTTTGCCGGACACGGTGCCCGC
>JAYSTI010000019.1:0-13345 GCA_043719805.1 Candidatus Lloydbacteria bacterium | reverse complement strand
TTATCGCAGCTACGCCACGTCCTTCATCGCCTCTTAGTGTCAAGGCATCCACCATACACCCTTGGGTTCTATTGGGAACCCAAAAAACCATTTTGTTTTACACCTCTTGCTTTCGCAAGGCACATGCAAAACATAACCGCAACAATTGTTTTGTTCTCGAACGCGAATTGCTCCGCATCCGTGAATGTTTCTGTGTGATCCGGTATCTACCGACGAAAAGACCTCCTTTCGGATTGATCTAAAGTAGAGTCCCGTTGTTGTTCGATGATCACACCTTTTGACTGCTTACGCTGCTCCTGAAAAGACAGCAGTAAGCATTTGTATATCTTTCGATATACCCCATATCTCGCTATGTAACCGGGAATGCTATTCCTGGTAAAACGAGTACGGAATTCATATTTCAAAGAAGTTTCCTTGCAACCGTGTTCCTACCTTAAACAAAAATCCGCCTCTGGCGGACACAGACCAAACATTGGCGTGCATCGCGCTTATAGCTGAGATTTGAAAAAGTTTCTCATAACTGGATAGTCCCCAGTATAGCCATGGATTAATTGCTGTCAAGCAGTAATTAAACTGGGGAAAACGGGTGCATAAGTCTCCGCTCGGATTCCCTCATTTCTGGGAAAAACAGCATCAATTTTTTCCTGCGAAAAATTGTGCTTCCGCTCGGCGGGGCAGGCTTCGCAGGGCGAGGACCAAGCCCTGCCCCAGTAGCCTCCGCGAGTTTTCCCAGAAATGAGGCAATCCTCGCTCCCCAAGGTGATATTTTTCGTTCTGCGAAAGTCCCGTAAATAGGTAATCCCTCCGCTGAACGAGTTCGTATTTCGTGGCTTTGTAACAATGTTTTTGAAAAATTTGACTTTGTAGTGTATATGTGAGATACTTCAAACAGCTGGCTCACTTCGAGCACCCACAAACCCCCGAGGAGAGTCAGATGAAACGCAATATCTCGATTATCGTTCTCACAAAAAAGGTGAATGGCGAGATTGTCACCCATTTTTCTCAAACAAGCATTAGTGGCGCCGATGTGACGGATTTGAAGGTTTTCGAACAGGTTGATGATTTTCTGAAGACTGTGGAGCGCTGGCACTGCTCCAAAGGTGAGGTGGTGCTGTCACTCTCTCACTCCATCTTTGCCTGACAGCCGCCGGAACCCAAACGCCCCGCATTGCGCGGGGCGTTACTTATTTATGGTTTTTGTATACACCGCTTATCGGTGGGATTTTGCCTCAAGGAGGACTACGCGCTTTTCGAGACGGGCAAATTGTTGGAGATCTACTTTTTGCTTCATGTCTGATGAAATAACCTGGAGTTGCACCATCATTTTGCCGATCATTTCTGTATGACTTTCTGATGTATTTGTCAGACGGTCGAGCTTCTTGTTTATGCCACCGAACTGCTCAATCACGCCATCGAGTCTTCCTTGATACTCCTCGCCAAGTGCACTCATGTGGCGCTTAATTTCCCCCACGGCAAGCGAGTGGTCATCTACTTTCTTTTTTACTTTCCTTTCCATAAATACATACTATCTTTTCACACACATAAAATCAAATTGGTGCACCGCGGGGTGTTTCTTTTTCCCGCAAATTCGGAGGTCGGACCTCCGAAAACTGAGCTTTTATTATTTCCCTTCTTTTACTTCGTCCTGAATATCTGCGATTAACTTCGCGGCGGATTCTTTTCCACCAAGACCGAATGCGAGGCCTCCTGCAAGGGCAAGCATGGCAACAAAGCCGGCGAAGATGGTGTACATGTACTGAGCAGCGATTCCGAGCTGAGACAACGCTACGATAAATGCAAATACCCAGATAGCGGTGCGCGTCATGGCGCCTAGCATTTCCGATACGCGTGAACCCATCGCCTTCGTCGCCCCGGTCACCATTCCAGAGAGGAGATCAGACGCGAGTGAAGCAACAAAGAGAATGATTGCTGCGACAAGCACCTGAGGAATGTATGCCAACACCTGGACCAAGAACACATTCACCTGCGAAAGTTCGAGAATGTCGAATGCTGCAACGAGAAACACAACTATAAAGAAAAGTTTTGCAAGCCATCCAAAGAAGGCAGCCGCGTTCAGTGTGTAACCTGCTTTCTCAAGCCATTTGTCGACTCCGGCGCGGCGCAACCATTCATCGGCCTTGATGGCCTCGACGAGTTGCTTCACGACTTTCCCGACAGCCACACCAAACACCCATCCGAGAATTACGAAGATGAGCGCGGCAAGTAACTTTGGGAGTGTCTCCGCGACTCCGCCTGCGACGTCACGAAGTGCACTCACGAGCACTTTTTGTATTGATTGAAACATAACTGTTTTCTGATTAAATATTAACTTCGGGAAGAGAACGCTTTCCTAGCCGCTATTATATCAAGAATTTGAGCGAAATTCGGCACATGTGGATAATGCTGTGGAGAAGTAGTAAATAACCCTGTGCATAATAGGTAGAATATCGCGGGGATAGCGAGATACGGCCTTAATTAAGGCCAAAATAGTTATGGAAGGCAAAAATGCGCGTATTGGGGCGCATCCATCCGGAAAATTACTTAAAACCACTCTTTCAAGCTTTCAAGAAAACTCTTGGGCTTTCTCGCCGCAAGCGAATCATGCATGACCTTCTTCGTACGCTCAATCTCTTCCGGAGTCGGCTCATATTGTTTTGGCACCTCAGTGCTTGGCTGCAGGCTCCCCTCTTGTGTTGTATTTTCCATATTTAAAACAAATTCAACTTACTGAGTACCACCAGATGCGGATAGTCGATGATGTCGCGGCCCGTCTGTGTGCATCGCACTGGCAGGATTATTTTTTTCGGCCGCCGTAGACGATAGTCTCAAGTACGACCAGCCGTTTTTCAAGCTTGGTGAATTCCTTGCGGTCAATTTTCTCTCGCATACCGGATTTAATTTCCTCAACATCTTCCATTACCCGCGCAATCATTGCCGCATGGCTATCGAGCTTGCGTCCATGATGCTCGAGGGTTTTGCTAATGCTGTCTACTTTTGTATTCAGTCCACCAAACTGCTCACCAATCGCAGAAACTTTGTGCTGGAAATCCTCCGAAAGTGCACCCATGTTGCGCTCGGACTGTTTTGCGTGCCCATCAAGTCGGTCCTGAAAATCCTCCGAAAGCGAGCCTAGGTATCGCTTAATCTCTTCTGCGTGCGGGTCCTTTGTGACCTTCTTTTTTGCCACTTTTTTCATATTTTAATACTACCGCTTTGGATATGAGCTGTCAAAAGACGTGCGTCGAAACAAAATTTAGCTTATTTAGCACCCCCAAGTGCAGGTAGTCGATAATGTCGCGGATGAATTTGTCGTAGATGCCAAAGCGGTATTCGAATTCAGTTGTCTTACTATTTAACATGTATTTCTTTTTTCTTATGACGACCAATCTTTTGGGATATTAATATGACGACACTGTGTGGAAGGAAATAAACTCCCCCAAGTAAGATAAGGGCACCGATACCGAGAAAAGTGCCTGCAAAAAAGCAGGCGGTCAGTATCAAGATAACGCTCCCAAAAAATCCGTCATTAATTGCCGTAGTGCTTTTTCTCGATGACAAGCCTGAGATTTTGCCTAGTACTGCCACAATAGGAAGCCCGAGGATGGCAAAATATAGAGCAGGGAGTGCGGCGGCCAAAGTTTCACTTGGCCCACTTGCCAAAATAGTTCCAGCGACAAAACCAGAAACAGCACCAAAAAAATATGGGGCAAATTTGATGCCTGAAATGGCAATACGATACGTAGGTTCAAAGTTTCATAGATTTTCACGAAGACTGTTGTTAATGAAGAAAAGTCTAAAAACACTTCAGCTAAAACAAATTCAGCTTATTGAGCACCACCAGGTGCGGATAGTCGATGATGTCGCGGATGAATTTGTCGTAGATGCCGAAGCGGTATTCGAATTCCGATGTCTCCATCATACCGTAAGTGAGCTCTTTGCCGAGCTCAGCCTCGAGACGTTTCAACACTCCCTCTATAACAGGCTTCTTCATTTTTTCTCCGACCAAGAGTACGTCGACACGTGAGTCTGCTTCGTCGAGAAATATTCCTGCGACAATGATGAGTTTCATTTGGCCGCAGTTGCGGAATCGTGCGGCAACATCTTCTTTGCCCAATGCTATTTCCGTGACCAGTGAGCGTACTGCCGCGAGATACGGGAACGTGGAGTCCATGCCGAAGCCGGTGACCTTGCGCTTCTCGAGTGCGCCGTCTTTGCCGTCCTTCTTTGGTTTCATTTTTACTACCACGCGCTGCTTGATGAGTCCGATATCCAAAAGCATTTTAATCTCTTTCGCGAGAGTTGCTCCCGATACTTTGCTGCGTTTCCCCATTTCTACTTTGTCGAAAACATCCTCGGGATTCATGAGAAAAAGTCTCATCAATTTCACACGCGAAGGACTACCAAAAAGTTTTGCAAGAATATCCATATAGGGACATTGTACTATGCCAACTGACAGTAACGCCAGACTATCCCCCCCCAAAAAAAAATTCTCAACAGATGGAGCTTCCGTAAATGAGCAAAATTCGAGGCGCGGAGAAGGGGCCGAAGAAAACGTATGAGCTATACGTTGCCTGAGGCACAGAGGTGAGGTTGGGTTGGGGCCCAACCGCAAGACTTTTTGAGATTTTTTCGTAAAAATCCAATAAGTGGACAGTTCCTGTAAGGAAACGCAACAAAGAAATTTGCCATTTTCGAAAGCTCCATCAGAGAACAAAAAAACCGCCTTGAAAAGGCGGGTTGACTACGTTACGGACACGAATCGTCGATGGGGATGGGAGGAAACACGACCTGTCGCATGTTGCGCATCCGCGCTACGTCACCGACCGAAACAGAACAACGGTGGGAATTGAATACCTCGAGATGCAGGATATTGCTCGCCTCGATCGTGACCGGTCGCGCACCTTCATCATACGGGAAGACTTCGAGACGTAAGCCATCCGGCGAGACACGCAATACCGAACCAACGCAGACGGATTCCGGGTGCCACGTCCGCAAGCGTACATCTTGTTCGCTAGCGACCAACTCTTTCCCTGTCTCGAGAAGCCATTCGCGCCACGCCACCGGGCCGGCCAAATGAATTACCTTCATGCGGTTCCCCTCAATGTTGCGCCGCAAAAAAGAGCGGCAGTTGCGGGTTGTGAATCTTCGGGTCGCACTTCGGCGAAACACAGTTGCCGCTTGGCTTCCCGGGACAATCGTCGCCGTGAAGTCTCGCGGTACAACGTTCGCTCGTCGGGACCTCAAAGCAGACGCGTTTGACCTTTCGATATGCGTCGAGCGATACGACGATTCCCATATTTTTCTCCAATCTTTATTGTTGATGAACCTTTTTCAACCCTACAATAAGTGCCTAATTTCCGCAATGAAAAACGGCACGCGTGGTGCCGTTGTCTTTTTACGTGAAAGAGAACTCTTTCCGCGGGTTCTGCGCCCTTTGGGAGGGCGCGACCCGTTGGTCCGATTTCCAGCCTTCCTCAACGCGGATGATCGCAGCTTCTATCTCCTGCGACAGGACATAGTGCTTCCTCGCGAGCGGCAAATAAATACATCTTGCCACCGCGACGATGCGCTTCTGCTTATCGACATCGCAAGCAAACAGCGTACGAAGATTGTGCAGGACATCAGGAAGCTTGTTTTCCAGGACATCGGTCGGGGCGTCGAGGAATCGCTCGCTGTATGCCTTGTCGCGTGCAATTTTGGAGGGAAACTTTTCCCGAGGGTCCTTGCTTGCCCACCGTACGTAGTGGGCGACGCTTGGTCCGAACTCCGCTTCGATCTCTGCGTGGGTCTTTCCCTTGATGTCTTCGACGACATCATGAAGGAGGTCTGCAATTATCTGTGCGGGGTTTTTCACTCCGACGCAAATTACCGCAATCAGCGCGACGGAAACACCGTGGCCAAATGCCGTGGAACCATCTTCGCGTACGCGGTTGCGGCATGCTTTCTTGGCGAAGGCATGTGCTCGTTGTATCTCGTGATACTGCGGGTCGGTCTCAGAAAGAAACTTTTTTATGTGACGGAACAAATCCCTTTTCGGCGAGCGAGTCGCAAGCACCTTATCAACGCGTTTCAGCATTGCGTTCTCCTCACTGAAAATCCTGCACTCACACTAGCATACTTAAATAATAAGTGAAGTCCCTATATAAAAATGTAAGAAAAAACGGCACATTGTGCCGTTTTGGTCGTACTACGCCTGTGGCGTACCAAGAACTTGTTGCCGGATGGCCGTGAGCCATGCGACCCAACGTTCGAGCGAAATATCCTCCAAAACCTTTGACTTGTCGACGACGTGCCGCTCCGAAAGCTGCACATCAAGCTGCGTCAGCCAGTTCGTGACGATGCTCTTTTCCCCACAACGCTCGCTCAGGTTCGGAATATTGTCCGGGCCAAATACATCCTCGCCGCATTTCCACTTCGTCACCCTGACGATCTTTCGATAGAGGGCGAACATGAAGCCGTCACCCGCATCACCATTGGGCCAACCAAGGGGCTCCTCAATCCAGTATGCGAATTGATGGTGCTACTGCTCCGGAAAGCGAAATGATTCTTTGTAGGGAATGAGTATCATCCCATTCAAGTCGATCAACTTGCGCTTCTTCAACTCGCCGACCGCAGAAAGGATTGTCCTGCTCGGGAAAGAGATGTGCTCCACCGTCGGAGGACTCACTTCCTTGCCTTCGACATCTATCCCCGGGCCGAGATGGATGTCCATGACTTCGGGCTCCGAGCCAAGCAGCGCCTCCATGTCTTGAACATAGACGGTGCCGATGTTGAGTTCACCGGTGTACTCCCCAGCGAGATGCTTTTGCCAAATGAAGAAAATGGCATCAGGGAACGACATGAACGCCCAGAGATGCCTGTACTTTTGGCGAAATTCTTCGCGCACAACTTTTCGCGCGTCTTCTTGCGCGGTGCAATTGTGGCTGTCACCGTACATGATCATGGTGCGCTTCGGCGGATTGCCGAATTTTTCCCATTTCCACGTGAGTTCACATGGGCACATGAAAGACAGCCACGAGTTCTTTTTGCGCGGCTCGCCGATGCGACACTCGCTCATCATGACTACGGGGTGTCCGGTGCCGTTGTCGAATTCGCGAATTGGCCGAAGTTCGACCTTGCGGTACTTTGCATAGATCTGTAGTTTTCTCTTGGAAAGTGGCACGATGGCCTCCTTTGTGACGAACATTGACTCTCGACTGAGCTTACCCCAAAATGCTTTTTGCGCAAACAAAAACACCACATCTTTTGATGTGGAGTTTTTGTCGTAGGAAGATTGAAATTATTTCAAATTCACCTTTCCGCCGACCTCTTCGATGCGCTTCTTGAGCGCCTCTGCCTCGGCCTTCTTCATGCCGGTTTTGAGCATACTTGGTACACCGTCGACGAGATCCTTTGCCTCCTTGAGACCAAGTGCGAGGACTTCCTTCACAATCTTGATGACCTGGATAGGAGTTGCGCCACCGGCTGCAAGCTCGACATCGAATGAATCCTTCTCCTCAACTGCGGCTGCTGCAGGGCCTGCTGCGGCTACTGCTGCGGCTGCCGAGACTCCCCACTTCTCCTCGAGCATCTTCACGAGCTCGTGAAGTTCGATGAGCGTAAGCTTCTCAACTCCTGCCACAATGTCCTTGAACTTTGCGGGAACCTCTACTTTTGTTTCTTCCATATGATTAGATTTAGCGAAAAATTAATTTATGCGATTGCGGGTACTGCATCTGCGGGAACTTCTGGTGTAACCCCTGCTGCTGCAACAGGAGTTGCAACGACGGGAGCGCCCATTGTTCCAGCACGCTCGTTGATGACGCGCACAACGCGTGCAATCGACTCGTTAAGCATTCCGACAAACTTGGAGAGCAACTGATCGCGGACAAGAATCGCTGCGAGCTGAGTGATCTCATCCTTCGACATATACGCACCCTGATAGACACCGCCCATGAGCGACATCTGGTCCTTGTGTGTTTTGATGAACTCGAATACTCCCTTTGCTGGAGCAACCGGGTCAGCACCCCACGCGAGTGCAAGCTCTCCCTTCAACTCCGGCTGTGTGCCTGTGACCTTCTTTGCAAGAAGTGCTCGTCTCACGAGCGACTTCTTTGCGACGTAGAGGGTGACTCCCGCTTCGCGCAATTCGCGACGCAACTGCGTGAGGTCCTTACCGGGAAGTTTGTAAAAATTTACAAACGCCACCGTCTCTGCCCCTTGCAATCCCGCGTCGAGCGTCGAGAGAATCGCGGTCTTCTTTTGTTTACTGATTGGCATGTATTATTTCTGAAAAGTTTTTGCTTTAGTGCGGGCACAAATAGCGCGCGCAAAACAGAAACTTGTTAATAAAAAATCGACCAACGCGTCGACGATATGCCATTGCCTCGAAAGAGGCGGGAGTTTGGCTTCGGCAGGGGGCATTCGCCTTTATTCCCCTTTTATCTACGGGGTCCCTACTGTCTTGAGCGTTAGACACAGTATAGTCAAAATCTCTAAGAGGTCAAGAATCCCGCCAATTCCGAGAGATTTTCTCGCTATTTAAGCATTTTGAGCGGTGAATCCACGTCTGGTCCAAATAAATTGTCCTCAAGCCACTGGCGAATTTCAGGATAAGCACGAATCTTGTCATCGTCGGTCATTGCCCATGCTCGCGCACCATCGATATCCCCACTTCTCATTGAATCAGTTATTCCGCGAATGCATGAAACGCCACGGCCTTCATTTTCTTTTTCCTGCAAGGCGAGCAACTCGTCTGCAAGTGCCTCATTATTGCCCTTTCCTTCTAGTGACATGGCCTAATGCTACAACAAAAGTGCACAAAGAAAAACCCGTAGCTTTCGCTAAGGGCCTGGTCTACAAATAGAGTTCTTTCTTCTTGAGCCAATCGTCGATGACGCCGGCGGTTTCTTCCCATCCGGCTTCGAACGGGCACATGTGACCGAGCGTTTCAATCCGGTGGTAATCGGCACCGAAGTACTCACTGATCCGCCCTGCGACGCGATGGGACACGAGCTTGTCTTTTTTCGCCCCAATGACGAGCATCGGTGCATCGACCTTCTCGGAATCAACCGCAAACCGACTGAACCCGAGCTGATAGACAACAAAGAACGACTCATTGCTTACCCGGCGGGATTCCCACTGATCGATCGCCTCCCTGCTTGCCGCCGGGTCGGCAAACATCGACTCGAGAAACGTGCGGCTCGGGACAAAGCGCTCTCCAAAGGCGACCATGCGCGCAATTCCCCGCACATCGCTGACGGTAATGGAGAAAATGCCGCAGGGCACCAACGATATGCCCTTGGGTGGCGCAGGGGTGATGAGCACCGAGGCAGAGATATCGTCACGTTCTTCGGCGATCTTCGCGGCAATGAGTCCGCCCATGCTGTGACCGACGAGGATGATGCGACCGCAGCAACTGTCACGGACGATGCGTTCGATAAAGTCCGAGACGTCTTCGACATAATCGGCAACGAACTTTCCGGAGATATCGATTTCGTGACGCTCACCATGCCCCATGATGTCCGGGGCATAGCACAAGTATCCGCGCGATGCGAAGTACGTCATTTTTGGAACGAGGTACGCCGCGAAGCCCGCCATTCCGTGGATGAACACCATCACGCGATTGTTCCACCTCCCTTTGGGTCGTGCGATAAAATATTTATGGCCTTTTTCATCCAGACGCAAAAGCGATGCATTCGGGTTTTTCACCAGATGACCTTTCAAACAACAACACTGACCTCAACTCAGAGTGTCAGGAAAGCGGGAGCACGTCAATCATCACTATTCTTCCGCACAACCGATGAGACAATTTGTTCCGTCGCCACGAATCGAGCTCACTGTGAATATCGCCACAACAGAAAGCATGACTATTCCAATGAAGCCAAATGCGAACCGAAAAAAAGTCTTGCTGAAGAGTTCCATGATGGGTTCAGTATAGCAATATTCGATTCATTTCGTCGATAAAAAAGAACCCCACACTTAGGGGTTCGTTGTTTCGGTCACTTTGCGGGTGGCAATTCTTTTTTCTTCAATTGCTGCAAGTGGAATCGTCTTTCACGCTCAGTGAACTTTCGTTTACACTCTGCGTGAATGCTTTTTGGGTTTTTGAACACAAGCTCCTTGTGATCAAACACGAACTTACTTTCCCAGTCGAAACACACGACCGCCTTCTTCGTGTTGACGTCAAGTCCATTCACAATGAACGGCACGTCAGTCGTCTTGAACAAGCACATCCGAAACTCGAGCGACATGTTCACTGCGTTCAAAAATGCGGGACTATATGTCGCGGGCCCGGGAGCATCAGTCACATACGCGAACGGAATCGTGGGACGTTCCTCGCCAAAGAGTTTCCCCTGTCGGTCGGGTATCCACTTTGGGATGGGATCCGCCCACTGCAGAAAGTAGTGCCTGCCATCCGGCTCTCCGCCTGAGCTATACACCGGGTCTGTGTCGTTGGTGTCGACTGTCCATTCGGGAAGGATGTGCTGTATCCGAGATATACCCTGAAAGTCACGGACTACACCAAACTCAGTTTCGACTTCGCCTTTTTCATCCGCGTACGACTGCCACATGCAGCCACGAGCAAATTGCACAAATGAATAGTGCGTGAGTGAGTCAATCTCATCGGTGACGAATCCTGCGAGCATGTTCGTGCTCCGGATTGTGATGTCATTCGGAATCGCCGGATTCGTTGGGATGTCATAATCTTCTGTACGAAGAAACACCCTTTTCAGGTCACATGTACCATTCTTTGCACAAATGAGCGGTGGATTTTCATAGACCTGCTCCCTTGATGAGAGCGGGACCGAAAGAACCTGCCCTTGCCCGACGAGTCGCCACGTAAAGAGGGACCCGGAGAGAGCGGAGATGGGCGCACATGCAAACAGTATGAGCGCGAGGATTTGCCTTCGCATGTTATTGCTCCTTGAGTAGAACTAGCGTATCTCTATTTATGGTACTTGACACAGGAAGCCTGACCAGATTGACACAATGAATATTCAATCTTCAGCGCGAATGCCATGGCGCGTGTCCTCCACCGGGACAGCCCGCGTATCAAAAAACCCCCGCAATGGAGGGTGTATCATCTATTTCTTTTCATCGTCGAGGATGCTGAGGTCCGGGAGATTATTTGGCCTACAAGCGGCCACAATGCCTCCCGGAGAGGCGAATTTGCGTAAGGCCTGGTCGTAGACGTACGAACTTTTCCAATCGAAACAGCCGATTGCGCCCGGGATGACGGTTCCATCACTCGTGCTCGGAATGTCGCTCGTGCGGTACAGACAAGTGCGATATTCGAGGGAGTGATTGACTGCCGTATCTCCGATGTCACTCCTCCTTGCGTACGCCGGTGTAGTAGGGCTGAACAGCATAAAGAGCCGTGGATTCTTTGGCGCACTGTCGCCATAGTATGTTCCATGCGACGTCGGGAATTGCTCAGGACTTTTATTCGACTCCATGAAGTAATGCCTCAGGGGATTTCTCGGGTCACTGCCGAACAACGGGTCTGTCGTCGGCGAATTCACCGTCCAATCGCGATGCAGAAACAGTCTATGTTTCCCGAACACCTGATGCATCACACCGTGGCGAATAGTGACTACGCCATCACCACCTTGTTCCGACTCATAAACGCACCCGCGCACATACTGCACGAATGCAAAATCAGGAAGCTGCGCGAGACCCACCGTCTCGTACCACGCGTACACCGACGTGTTGAACACATCGAAATCAGTCTTCGTGGCCGCAGGAAGGCGCCAGTGCTTTACTCTGAACCCAAACTCCTTGAGCGTGTTCGGGAAGCCCTGCACTTCGGTGCAGGAAGCGTTCGGCGGACATGAGGCGCCGCGGAAGATGCCCTTTTCTTCACCTAGTGATTGCGACGCTGAATGGGCGGACCCACACAGAAGAGCAAAACAAAATACAGACATTATTGCTCGCATAATATTACTCCTCGAAAGGAACAGGCACACCTCACTCCATGCTACGCAAAGCAGGAGTCCTGACCAGATTGACACAATGCCCATTCAATTTCCCCCACCAGTCAAGGCCGCAAAACTACATAGGGCCATCTTATGTGGAGGCAGCATATTTCCATGACTGCATAGGGTAACCCTACACAATTATGTTCATTTTTCGGTTCATATTCGAGAGCTTCCCCAAGCTGCTCTTTCTTGTGGCCTAACCGCTCCTCAACAAATTTACCCTCTACGCAGGACCACACCATGCAGAATACTCTTGACCAATGGCTCACTCGGCCGGCTCCCCGATCTGCTCTTTCTTGTAATCCAGCCACTCCTCAACAAATTTTGCGAAATCACCGGGCTGTTCGAAATAGTCCGGGAATTCGCCGGGAGTAAGTATCGCCGACTCTTCCCTGTTGCCTACGGCATAGTCTTCATAGCTAGAAAACCGATACTCCTCGAGATATTTCTTCGCTGCCGAGAGATTCTTTATTCCCTTCTCCTTCCACTCAGGTTCAATCAGCTTCACCGGGTTGAGATGTATATATGCGTAAAGATATTTCAGATATTCATCCTTGTTCACATGTTCCGCTTTAAACCTGCTTTGGAATAACGGCCCAACGCGATCATACTTCTTATTTAAGTATTTTGTGTAACCGGTAAGTAATTTTCGCATGAACTCAGTGATCCCCCCTTCGCGTGTTTCCTTAATGAGAAAATGGAAATGATTCGACATCATGCAGTATGCACCCACATCAGTGAGCCTATCACCGACCTCCTCCTTATACAAAGACGGACTTTGTACCAATCTATAAACAACCGGCTTCTCGGCATTTGCTAAGAAAAGCATGTGCTGGAAACGCTGACGATCGCCTTCGTCCATAAAAATATCTCGCTTCTCTACGCCCCTGCTGTAAATATGGTAATACTCACCTTCTGCAAATGGGACTGGCCGGAACATTTGATAACTTTAACATCCCTAATAGAAAATACAAAGACGGACTTTGTATGCACACACCGTCGGGGGCCCCATTGTTCGTTTTGTACAAAGACGGACTTTGTACTGGATGGGGGGTGAGTCCATGTATAACAAAAAACCCCTTCTCTTTCGAGAGGGGGTTTGATGTGGGGAGTAGGCCTGCCTGTCGCGTCGCCCACCAACGCAGTAGGCGATTCCGCGACGCAAGTAGGTCCTTGGGAGGTTAGAACTCCAACGAGTTCGGACTTGGCTCGCCCTAAATCAGCGAGCAGATCGGACAAGTAGTTTAGGTTTCACCCCGAACCTCTACCCCACTAGCAACATGCAGTGGAAGTGAGAGTCGAGAAGTGAGCGCTAATTATCGAGTCATTGTCTGAGAGTCGGTTGGGATATTCTTGATCCGGCACTTACGAGCCTGCTGAAATTG
>JAYSTI010000018.1:0-1833 GCA_043719805.1 Candidatus Lloydbacteria bacterium | reverse complement strand
TGACGAGCACCTTTGCATTGGCGATACGCTTCACCAGTCCTTCATTTGAAGACATTGCATCGAGGTCATATTCCGTAAGCGCACGCTTGATGCCGATACCGCTCCACGAGTGAATGGTCATCCCACCGACGTGTGTCGCGGCAATGCCCGTCGATGCGGTAATGGAAGGATTGATGCCATGCTCGCGCAGGTAGCGAATGTACGCATTCACCGTATGTGTCTTCCCGCTCCCCGGCTCTCCGGTGAGGAACACATTGGCTCCGCTTTTCATTATGGTGAGTGCTGTTTCTTGAGTCATAGAAGTAAGTCTTGTGCATAGCGTAGCGAGTTTACGGAGATACATCAAGGGACAGCAAAAAGCAATCGAGGGGCTTTTTGCTGAACAACCAGTAACTTGCGCTGTTACTTCGTGTAACTAATATCACTCATCGAAACCTTTCCATATATCGTGATGACTGCCTCCAAAACATGAGGGACAGAAAATGTCTTTTTACCACTTACCTCAGCTGTTGTTGTGGCACCTACCGTAGTGTCACTTGTGACCATTGTATGCGACTTAATTGCAGTCTTAAACATTGGCTCAAGCGTCTTCTTTGAAAAGTCTTTTTTCATGAAGATGGAGTACCATGGGTAGCTTACTTCTGCCTCACCTTCCGCATTTATCTCTGTGGTGGTATCGAGCGTTGTACCCCAGAACCCAAAAAACTTAACGGGCATTGCGTAGACAACAATCAATTTACCATCTTTAATTTTGATTTCCTCGATGTGTTTATCTGACTTTGTCTTGAATTCGATAAAGTGCTCGAGGTCTGCACTCGTGTCTACGTCGTTCGCATCATCAATTTCTGCTTCTCCTGATGCATGGTGAGCACCCCCTTCTTCCGCATCATCAAGATCCATATCGAAATCATCTGAAAGATCAATTTCGTCATCAGATGATCCACTGACCTTTATATCACTGTTGTCCTTATCATCGTCTACATCATCAGTGCCGTATTCCATTTTCTTGATCTCCACCTTAGTATCAGATTTTGTCTCTACTTCTTTAATGAGGGTAACTTCCGCTTTCGCCCCCGCTTCTGTCTTTACGAGAGTAGGGACCACTGCACCAGCAGAACCTTCGGTGTGTGTGTTTAATAAAACTTCTGCGTGTGCAAGTGGGGCAATTGCGAAAAAAACAGCAACGGTGCCGGCACTTGTACGGATAAATGTATTATTTTTCATAGGTATACATTATATCTATTTGGCTCTACTGGCGCTATGATTTTTTATTGAGGCTTTTATAAACGCATCAAACAGCGGGTGAGATGTGAGTGGTCGGGACGTGAATTCTGGGTGAAATTGCGTACCAAGGAAAAATGGATGTTTTGATTTTGGAAGCTCCGCGATTTCCATGAGCTTTTGGTCGGGGGAGATTCCCGAGAACACAAGTCCTGCCTTTTCCAATGCCTCTACATATTCAGGGTTCACCTCATAGCGATGACGATGTCGCTCGTGCACCATCTCGGCCTTGTAGGCTCCACGCGCAATTGTGCCCTCTTTGAGATATGCAGGATACGAACCAAGTCGCATCGAGCCGCCATAATCGCCCACATCGAGCTTCGCCTGCTGATCGGGAAGAATGACAACCACGGGGTGCTTCGTCTTCGGATCAATCTCGGTAGTGATGGCCCCTTTCAGCCCCAGAACATTTCTCGCATACTCGGCAATCATGAGCTGCATGCCATAGCACAGTCCAAAATAGGGAATCTTGTGCGTGCGCACATACTCGACAACGCGCAATTTACCCTCGATACCGCGCGCACCAAACCCTCCGGGAATAACAATGCCGTC
>JAYSTI010000017.1:0-13488 GCA_043719805.1 Candidatus Lloydbacteria bacterium | reverse complement strand
AAGCGAAATTGTTGGCCTTAAAGTAAGGCGTCGCAATTCCACCGGTGCTTTTCTTGGCACTTTCAAGTTGTTCGCGTGATTTACGAGACTACGAACATTCTCGGCACGCACTGTGCACTACATCTTCCACTGTCGAAACATTTCATCCCCATTTAAAACTTTTTCTTCGGGGCACTACTTCGTTAAAACAGAAATATGCGCTTCATCTTACTCCGAGTAAGGCTCGCTTGCATATTTCTGCTTTGCCTCGTACTGCCACCGAATAAATAGTTTTAAAGTACTTTCTTCTGCGCGCCACTTCATTACATTTGCGTCCGAATAAATTATTTTAGCATTCAGTTTCATCGGTACGCTACAACAGTATTGCGGCCGAATAAAAAGTAATACAAGAAAATTTTCAAAGTGCCTATCGCAAGTGCTTGCTGATTCTCTCAACGCCGCGCTTCACTTCTCTCGCGATGTCGCGGAGGGCCTCACGCTTCTTGATGGATTCACGCTTGTCACCCTTCTTCTTGCCTCGTGCGATAGCGAAACGCAGCTTGATGACCCTTCCTTTATTGTACATCGAAAGTGGGACTAATGTCAAGCCAGCTTTTTCTTCCGCAGTGGCGAGTTCCGAGAGTTCCTTCTTGGTGAGGAGGAGCCGGCGATTCCTGGTGGGTTCATAGCTCGCATCGGTATTTCCCACCTGATAGGGGGGGATTTCCGCGTTCAAAAGGAAGGCTTCGCCGCCGCGGACGGTAATATGTGCCCCCTCTATCTTCCCTCGGTGTGCACGCAAGGACTTCACTTCGTTGCCAAAAAGCTGAACACCCGCCTCGAAATTCTCGAGAAGTTCATAGTCAAAATGCGCGCGTTTGTGTTCGATTAAATTGTTCATATTGTGCCGTATCGCCATAGTACCGTTTTTCGCAGCAATTTCCCAGATGCAGTGGTTTTGAGGTCAGTTGACGAACGCTACAAAAAGTTTATAGCAGCAACGGTCTTTAAGGAGAGTATCAATGCAAGTAATTCATATCCCTGGAAGGATTGTACGCTGTAGCCGTTGCAACACCAGATTCTCGTTCGAAAAGAAGACGTCTTAAACAGTCTCAATATGTGGGGAGGGCTTGCGTTCTCGACGTTGCGCTGCCCAAATGGGTTGTGCGGGGAGGACCTCATCGTGGAGGATAAGCGCTTCTTCCTAACCCGCTTCATGTCGTGGGTTGAGCAGTGGTACGGGAGAGCAATCCCAATTCCAGACGAGGCCAAATAGTACAAACCGGCACTGCCGGTTTCTTTGTGCAAAAAAAGTGCCGCATTGTGCGGCACTTGTTACTTTGTCGAAACATTTTTAAGTGCCTTTCTCCGAAGGCGGAGTACTTGCGTCAACTCTTGCCACAGCGCACCTTTTGCTTTTGCGAGCGGTAGGTAAATGCTTTCCGTCTCTTCCACCATGCGCAACTGGTTCTCTTGGGAAAGTGCTTCGCATGTAGTGAGATTGTGCAACCGGTCGGCAAACTTAATGTATAGAACATCTGCCGGACCGGCCAAGAGTTGCGCGTGATACGCCTCAAGACGCAATTCGCGGGAAGCAAACTCCTCGGTCGGCATCGTCATCGCCAGAACGAGTGCGCCGACTTCCGGTCCGAACTCGGCATACACACGCTTGATAGGCCACTCTTCCGCACAGTCCTCGACGATGTCATGAAGGAGTGCAGCTGCGATGACCGCCGGGTTACGAATGCCGACAACGTCCATCAGAATGAGTGCCACTGCACGGCAATGCTCGAAATACCTCTCGCCGCGCTTACGCTGAACACCCTTGAAGGCCTTCTTTGCTTCCTCGTATGCCTTCGCAACGAGGAGCGCACCTTCGTGATAGGGAAGTGCGAACACGTGTACTCTTTGGAAGAATGTATCGCGATCTTCCCTTGAATTGAGAAATGCTAATTGTTTTTTCATGACTTACTCCTTATTGGATAATTGGAAGGAAATAATTTCGTCGGAAGTCGCCCTCCGCACCTCACTCTCTCGTACTGCAGACTGTGGCAGCCATATGCTGCGATTGGTGCTGGCCTTCAGTGCGCAATAGATTGAGTGCGTGACGATTGCGGCAAACGGTGACCCGCTCTCCTTTGAATATTCATAGGGTGTATTTTTGGGCATTCGTGACCAATAGTTTGCGCAAAATCTGCTGTGATCATCTTGGCTTAAATGAATCGAGCAGCCGTCTGGGCGACTACCCCAACCACGCTCGTACTCTGTCCATTCCTGGCAAACGACCGGCAAAAGTTTTTCCATCACCTTCTCCTTTTCAGTGAACACGTTCTCTCTGTGCAAAGCGTAGCAGGGGAAGGGGAATTAATCAGCAAAAAGTGAAGAAATGTGTATCACTTTTGTCTCTGCTGCCCTGCGGTGTGCTTAAGTAATAGTATTTGATAGAATAATAGTGTAATAATTATTTACACTTTATGGAAAATCACACACTCCTGCGACAATTAGGCCTTTCAAATAATGCAGCACTCGTCTACCTCGCCCTCGTCAGTAGTGGCCCTGAAACCATTGCGCGTATCGCTGCTCTGGCAAAGATTGCCCGACCACTCGTCTATACGGCACTACCTGAACTTTCTGCAAAAGGCCTCGTCGCAAAAGCGCCCCGAGGGAAACGTATATATTACAGTGCGAGTTCACCGTCAAAACTCAAGGAGCTTCATCGGGTGCTCCTCGTCTCACTCGAGAGTGCACTTCCGCGACTCGAGGAGAAGTTTGCCCTTTCGGGTGACAGACCGCGGGTCACCTATCTCGAAGGTCGTATTGGCATCGTTTCCGTATATGAAGACATTCTTGATACGCTTCCCGTCGGGGGAGTGTTCTATAGATATAGTTCCGGTGTCGGGGCAAAGAAGCATGAGTACTATGTGCCGAAAAATTATCGCGCAAAACGCGATGCAAAAAAACTCGAACGCTATGTCATCACCAATAGGCAAACCGCTGCGAGAAAATCGGTAAGCATTGAGCGCGCGGTAAAGACAATCCCTGAGGGTTCCGACCTCTTTGCATACAACGTGACGGAGCTCATCTACGGTTCAAAAATTGCCTTCGTTGACTACAATACAGAAACTGCAGTAATCATCGAAAACCCGGTCATTGCCAAGTTTCAGGAGCGACTCTTCAAGCTGCTCTATCAACGCCTCTGATTTTGGGAATAAAAAACACCCGAGTGTTCGGGTGCGCTTGCTTAGCGTGCGAGGTTGTTGGCCGGGTCGTATGCGACGAGCCAGACACGAAGATGGCAAGGGGGTTATCCCTCTGGGATGATGATAATTCCCCCAAAGTGAGCTTCCCGGACCACACATTCTGTGCCGTCGATGTAGCACGTATAGCCAAGGCGGGAGGTACTTTTTTGACTTGTGCCGTCTCTCATTTGAGTGACAATCTCTCCGCTGGCATTCATGTTGAAACTTGCAATTTCTCGGCCCCATGGGTCTTCTGCTCGAGATGAACATGTCTCGCAGATATACTTGGGGTATCTCGCTGATGCTTGGACTGCTACATTACAAATTGGGCAATTTTGGGTCGCTTGGGTAGAAAGTGCATTCATTGGTGACTCCTTTGAACTCCTGAATCAATACTAGCATAGATTAAACGCACTGACTTTCATTGACACGAAAAATTTGAGGGATATAGTGGGGTCTTCGAATGTTCTTTATAAGTAGGAGTTTCGTCAGTCTGTACATAACAGCATAACAGTCAATCACTTAGGGTGGGGACGAAGTCTCTGCGGGTTCGCCTCATCATTTCTCATGTTTCACATCGTCTGATGTAAAAACTTGAAAGGACAAGGCGTGAACCAACCAGGAACGTATTACACACCGACAGAGGCTCTGGTGGAGCTCAAAAACAGATTTTTTCTTCGCAAGAGAATTGAAGAGTGGTGGAAAAAACAAGGATGGAAAATTCCTTCGCGTTGCTTTGAATTTGATATGGTCGCAGTCTTTGGACGAGCAGTGGCAACACGAAGATATGAGGACGTGTTCTTCTGTGCCTACGCAGAAGCGTACGGACTGACTCCAGTATGGATGGAGCACACAAAAGGCTCACTCAGTACCCACTCTCCATTCAAGCGAAGCTTACTTCATCCATGTTTTTATATAAGACGTGGAAGAAACGGTGGCATAGTTGTCGAAACAAAAAAGTTGGCAGCGCTACAAGAGAAGCGCATGCAACGACTCGACGAAGTGCGACTCGACGATGGGACGTCGCTCATTGAATACCACCACCAGCTTCACGAGCAATTTGGACTTCGTGATGCAGTCATTAATCTTTCTGATTTCTTTTTGCAATTCGGTGGTGCTGAAAGGTACTACATTGCTTACCTCTCACTTTTTCTTGCACATGCAGTGATATTCGAAGATTATCACGATGGAGAAGACGAGGGGGACAATCTCGACAGCCTCACGAATAATATTTTCCTACCGGCATGTGAAGTGCTGAAACGCGAATTTGGCGTCGGTCCTCTGATAGTGAAAATGCCCTGGCATGACAATCTCAGATACTTTGCCCCGCCAGATGGTACACCTTGGCAAACGCACGGCGTCATTCCGGAACACTTGTTTGCTCAGATTTAGATGCATCGAGCAACATAAAACGAATCTTTGGCGCATCATTCTTGTTGAAACCGGTGCATCTACGCAACTCCCCCTTAGGGAGTTTTTTATATTTTTTTTAAGATTAAGGCAACAAAGCAACAATAAGCGAGGACGCTTTGTCGTGCATACGCATTACCCCTAACGATTTTCTAGATATTTCCAGACGTTACCCAAGGTGCCTCACCTTGTGTTATAATGCTCCCACTATGGATTTTAACCAATTTGGAGGAGGAGAGAAGGAGGACAAGAAGGAAAAGAAGGGGAAGGATGGAGGGCCTGTTGCCCCATCGTTTTTTTCGAATATCCTAACGGTATTATTGGTTTTTTTACTCATCGTTTCTGCGTACTCATTCTTTGCCGACAAAAAGGCGAAGACTGAAGTAATATCACTTTCACAGCTTGCACTAGATGTTCGCCAGGTGCGCATCACCACGATAGACATTGAGGGGACAGACCTGCATCTCACATATGTTGACGGCACAAAGAAGGATTCAAAGAAAGAATTGGAGGCATCATTTTCGGACACGATGAAAAATTACGGCGTCCTTCCTGAAGAACTTTCCGCTGTAAAGGTGGAGATTAAGGAGCCGACCGGCGTTGCATATTGGCTCTATGCCCTCGCGCCGTTTCTCTTCCCGTTACTTTTCCTCGGAGTCATCATCTGGTTCCTCACGCGCCAGGTGAAACAGTCGGGAGGCATGCAGGCATTTTCGTTTGGACAATCGAAGGCGCGCGTCATCTATCCTGATGACACCGCTCAGAAAGTGACCTTCGCGGATGTTGCGGGAGTCAAAGAGGCAAAAGAAGAACTTCAGGAGATTGTTGAATTTTTGAAAGAGCCAAAAAAGTTTTTGGACATTGGTGCACAGATACCAAAGGGCGTCATGCTGATGGGGGGACCGGGTACCGGAAAGACCCTGCTTGCACGCGCGGTCGCAGGAGAAGCCGGCGTACCGTTCTTCCATCTCTCCGGTTCGGAGTTTGTGGAGATGTTCGTCGGCGTCGGGGCATCTCGTGTGCGCGACCTGTTCCGCATGGTAAAGAAAGAAGCACCCGCAATTATTTTTATTGATGAGATAGACGCGGTTGGCCGCGTGCGTGGCGGCGGTGTCGGCGGAGGCAACGACGAGCGCGAGCAGACATTGAATCAGATACTTGTGGAGATGGACGGGTTTGAACCCACGGAAAAGGTCATTGTCATGGCGGCCACAAACCGACCGGACGTGCTCGACCCCGCACTGCTGCGCCCCGGACGCTTCGATCGTCGCGTCGTGCTTGACCTCCCTGACCTTGCGGACCGTGAGCAGATACTCAACATCCATGCACGCAAGAAGCCGCTTGGTGAGGATGTGAATTTGCATGTGATTGCAGAGCGTACCCCGGGATTCTCCGGCGCAGATCTTTACTCCCTCATGAATGAAGGCGCGATACTTGCTGCACGTGAGGACAGAAAGAAGGTTTCCCAATACGACCTCATCCGTTCCATCGAGAAGGTGATGATCGGACCTGAGCGCAAGAGTCATATTCTGAACACCGACGAAAAGAAAATAACTGCGTATCACGAGGGGGGGCATGCCTTGCTTGCATCACTGCTTGCGTATGCCGACCCGGTGCATAAAATTTCGATTATTTCACGTGGGCACGCGGCGGGTTATACTCTCAAGCTTCCTATTGAAGAGCGCCGATTCCATTCACGCAAAGAATTCCTTGATGACATTACCGTCTCTTTGGGTGGATATGTTGCGGAGCTCATGATGTTTGATGACCTCACGACCGGCCCGTCAAACGATCTGCAGGTGGCGACGGGTCTTGCGCGCGACATGGTTGCGAAGTATGGAATGTCGGCAACAATGGGGCCCATTGCGTTTGAGGCATCGGGAAGCATTCTCCTTGGGCGTGGCGGCTTCGTCGAGCGAGACTACTCTCAGGATGTTGCGCGCCGCATCGATATTGAGGTGGAGAAAATAATGAACGATTGCATGATTCGCGCAAAAGATCTGCTCCTCAAGTTTAAACCTGTTCTTGACGCTATTGCCATCGAGCTCATTCGCGTGGAGTCTATTGAGCGCGAAGCCTACGAGAAGCTCCTCACGCTCCACGGCATTAAGCCAAAAGTCAAGATGGGCGAGGAGGTCTACATCGCACCTTCGGCCCATCCGGAGGCAGTACACACGGTAACCCACCATCATGTTGAAAGTCATCACACGGGACTAGTGAAGGAGAAGTCTGAAGATGATGAGCGTGATGAGACAAAACCCGTTCGTCGCCAGAAGAAGCACGAAGGCTCATGAGAACAAAAAACCGGCGATAAGGCCGGTTTTTTGTTACAAAATATGCATGTTTTGCAACGCAGAATCGAGTTTTCCACAGGCCTTACTTGTGCAATTTCTGTGTTCACTGTATATTTGGTACTTCAGGAGCTAAGCTCCTGATAAATAAATAGAACTTCACCTCGGTGGAGTTCTTTTTCATTTATCGCGATTTGGTTGTGTTTGCCAGCTATCTTTGGTAGACAGGAGTGAGAGTACAATCACAAGGAGTGGAAATGAGCGCTGACAATGTCGTATCCTTGCGAGGATACATCGTCTATGTCGATACGTATGTGGACGTCATGCCTGGGGTGACCATTTACATCACCCTCCCATTTGGACCATTCGGAAGTATGGAAGCTGCGCGAACGTGGGCTGACGAACTCGAGACGATATTTGCCGCCACGCATGAATTTGAAGAAGTGGTCACTCTGGTGGTGGAAGACCCGCCGGACAAACCGTATCTTGACGTGCATGTCACGATTCACATGATCACGGAAAATGTCATGGCGCGAAAGTTGAAGGACCAGCTCTTTCGTCCCGAAGAACCCGCCGTCGCAGGAAGCAAGCTTGCCAAGTATGCCATCGAGGCAATGACCGACGCTCTTCAGTATTCCCAATCGCTCATGGCGAGTTAACACAGAACCGGGCAACCGGTTTTTTCTTTGGTTGAAAGAATCGGTGTTGTATATTACTCTGTAGGAGTTGGCCCCACCCGTAGCTCAGTTGGTAAGCCAGCTCACTGCGTGAGGCTGGGCTGGCTTTTTCGTAGATGAGCCGCCCGCCGCCGGCGCATTCCCACAACTCGTCTTCTCCGTTACACTACGAAGACGATCTCGAATAGAGCGGTCGTCTTATGACCGGCAGAGAGGGTGGGATGATGTGATAACATTAGGTTCATCCGAACGAACCGGTCATGCCCTTTAAAATTTTTGTGCACGCATAGCTCAGTTGGTAGAGCGGTCGTCTTATACACGACTGGTCCTAGGTTCGAGTCCTAGTGCGTGCACAAAGATTTGAAAGGCCGTACGACTGGTCCCTGGTTCGCGCAAGGGCAAGGATAAGCGCACAAAGATTTGAAAGGCAGTACGATTGGTCCCTGGTTTGAGTGGGGGCGGGTTGCAAGGATTTGATAGAACTGAACAAAAATGTCATTTCCCGGGAATGGGATTTTCGACGCTTGCATATTCAGAATATTGGCATAGCATGAGAATTAGTAAGCTCATCCACAAAAGGGGAAGATTATGTCTTTCTTTCGAATCGTTTTACCTCTCGTGTGCGCCGCCACCCTTGGCGGATGCGGAAGTGTCGGCCTCCTGACTGTTGACGACCGAGTGAACGTTGCCGTCGGGACCATGGACACGACTATTGATCGTTTTTCTACACTTTCTGTCCGGGTGAAGGCGGGGGAAAAGATAGACCGAAAAACAGCGTTGCTTGCACTCGGCATTCAAGATGAACGCCGTGCGACCGTCGCAAGCCTGAGTCGTACCGAAATCCAGACATTTCTTTTCGGTGGGTCATCCATTTTTGCCGGAGACACCAAGGTCATTGAATTGCTTGACCATACAACGGGCGTGCGTATTCCGTTCACCGGGCGACAGGAACATATTGTGGTTTCGAACGGGGTGTACTTCACCACCAAGGAATCAGGCTATGACTTCTCCATCGTGCTGATATTCAGAGATGGCTTCATTCGCGATGCAGACCAGATTGGCGTACTCTCAATCAACCGGTCTACAAGAAAGATTATCTGGAATCCTGCGTCAGGCTTGGAAGGCCCTACCAATTTGCTGCTTCGGCGCTGAAATCCCAACACCCACCCCTACGGGGGTGTTTTTGTATCCGTTGCGAAACTTTGTATATCACGTAGCATGAGGAGATGGATAAGTATATTCGTATCAAAAGGATAGACAAGGAGCTTCCGTTGCCGGAATATAAAACTACAGGCGCTGCGGGTTTTGACCTTTGTGCAAGAGTCACGACGATCGTCCCTCCCCATACCGTCGGGTATGTACCGCTCAATGTCGTGATTTTACCTCCGGAGGGATATTACGTCGCGCTTGTCCCTCGCTCGTCACTTCACAAGCGGGGACTTATGCCCGCGAACGGTTTCGGTGTCGGCGACCGTGATTTTTGTGGTAACACAGATGAATACACTGCTGCACTTTTGAATTTTACCGACCACGATGTCACCGTGGAGCGCGGAGAGCGTATCATGCAGGTGGTGATAAGCCCAGTCGTGCGCGTCGGCTTTGTAGAAGTTGAAGACATGGGACGCACCAATCGCGGCGGATTTGGAACTACCGGCAACGTCTAAAGACGTTGACGTTGCTGTTAAGTTGTGTAAAATACTCCCAGATTACTTCAGCATAAAGGTACAAATGAGAAGGCTAATTCCTTTTTTGACTTGCGCCCTAATCGGCGCTTCCGCATCAGCGCAGACAACGCCGCCGATTTCTTCGCCGGGACAATCACTCGCGGGTCAACCGAGAGAAGTCGTGCGGTGTGCCGCGCTCTATGACCCCAAGATGCGATCCATCACGCCGAAGTGTCTTACCCTCGAAGAGGTTCAAGCGTTTCGCGACGGGAAGTTGCGCGGCTCGTTTGTCACCAGTCCCATCTTTGATGGAGAAGGCAATCTCATTCGCGTCGATATGATCTTTTCGCCGAAAAAGCCGTAGTCAAGAGAAGCAGCAAAAGCCCCGCAATGCGGGGTTTTTTATTGTGGTTATTCGAAATGTGAGCGCGTGCGTTCCTCCAGATTTGTTTTGACTGCGGGATACTTGAGAAGGGTGATGTCTTCGCCAAGCATGCGTTTTGCTTCCTCGCGTGCGGCCTCAACCATTTTGAGATTTTTTATTGCGTCCATACCGATGTCCGAGATTCCCCATTGTTTGCCCCCGCCAAGCTCGCCGGAACCACGAAGTGCCAAGTCCATTTCAGAAAGCTCGAAGCCGTTTTTTGCGGTGGTGAGCGCCTTCAGGCGTTCGAATGTTTTGTCTGTTTTTGTCTCAGAAAATAAATAGCAGTATGCCTGATGTGACGAGCGCAAAACGCGCCCGCGAAGTTGATGCAGTTGAGCCAAGCCAAATCGTTCCGCTCCCTCGATGATGATGAGCGTCGCATTGGGGATATTGACGCCAACCTCAACGACCGAAGTTGCCACCAATACATCCGTATCACCGGCCGAAAAAAGTTCCATCACGTCGTCTTTCTCGGACGGCTTCATCTTGCTGTGTAGAATATCAATCTGAAATTCGGGAAATACTTTTTCCTGAAGTCGCGTTGCTTCCTCTTTGACTGACTTTGCGATGATGGCCTGCTCTTTGTCGGGATCCGGTTCGTCGATGCGCGGGCAAATGACGTATGCCTGTCGGCCTGCTTTTATTTCTGCGCGTATTTTTTCGTATACTGCCTCGCGCTTTCCAACGGGAACTATCTCAGTTATGACGGGTTTTCTTCCTGTCGGCATTTGATCGAGGATGGAGAGGTCGAGGTCGCCGTAGAGCGTAAGCGCGAGGGTGCGCGGGATCGGCGTCGCGGTCATGGAGAGAAAGTGCGGGGCGCGTGCTTTATTGTCCGCATCCTTTTGTACAAGCTTTGCGCGTTGCTTTGTGCCGAAGCGATGTTGCTCGTCGATGATGACGTACGCCAAGTGTTTCCACTTCAGACTCTTTTGGATGAGCGCGTGTGTGCCGATGACAATAGGAATTTCTCCGCTCGCGACCCATTTCAAAAATTGTGCACGAGAGACGTCGGTCCAGCCACCAGGATTCACCTTGGAGGGAAATTTACGGCAACCGCTGCCCGTGATAAGTCCAATGCTCATCCCTGTACCGACAAAGTATTGAATAAAGGATTCGAAATGTTGAGTTGCGAGAATTTCTGTCGGACACATGTATGCGACCTGGAGTGCCCCGTAGTTCTGCCCGCTCGGGCGAGTGGTTACGGCGGCGAATACCGTTGCCGCAGCGACCGCAGTCTTTCCGCTCCCGACGTCGCCCTCAAGAAGGCGAAGCATTGCGCGCGAAGAAGCGAAGTCGGTAAAGATAGTGTCGACGGCACGTTGTTGTGCGTCGGTAAGCGGAAATCCCAAGTGCTTCACAAATTCATCGACCTTCTTTTTGTCCGGAGCGATAAGGAAAGTGGGGTTCTGTTCGTAGAGCATGCGTGCTTGCTGACGTTCGAGTTGAATGAAGAAAATTTCTTCAAAAGCAAATCGCTTACGCGCAGAGAGGGAGTGTCTTTCTTCACGAGGGGCGTGGAGCCACACGAGAGCCGTTGCGAGTGATGGAAGATTGTAGTGCTGGAGGACGTCGACGGGTATCGAGTCTTCGAGTACGGTGAGCATTCCGCTTGCACTTACTTTTCTTATCGCGTGGTAGAACCAGCGTGAGGTGATACCTTTTGATTCTGGATAGACGGGCAAAAATCGCTCGTCAGGGTCAATGCCCACTTCCCCGAAAAGCGATGGTCCACTATCGCGTGGAAGTTCGTGAATTTTTTCCAGCTCGGGGTTGATGAGCGTGATGGTTGTGCCGCGCTTTTTGACGGTACCCGAGGCGCGCACAAAATCTCCCTCATGGACCATCTTTGCCATGTATGCCTGATTGAACCAGATGAGTTTCATTTTTCCCGTTTTGTCGCGGAGTGTCGCTTCGCCCATTGGCACGTGTCCGCGAAAAGATTTTTTCGTTCCTGTTTTTTCTATCTGACCGTAGAGCGTGACGCGTTCCCCGTCTTCCGCGAGTTCGATGGCAGAGGATTTTCCCGCATCGATATGGCGTGTGGGGAGGTGGTAGAGGAGGTCGCGTAGCGTGAGGAGGCCCAATTTCGCGAGTGCCTTCTTTTGGGATTCGACAAGACGAAAGTGCTTTGTGATGAGGTCAGAGGGGGAGATCGGAGCTTTTTCCATAGCCTCCATCATACGCAAATCGGGGGGTAGTGTCACATGCGCGAACATTTGCTATACTCCCGCCAGCGTGTTCTTCATGGTTCGCATAAGGCCATCCTTATGCTGTCCGAAAGGGGTATTTCATGACGTTCATTCAAGGTGTTTTTGTGTTGCCGTGGTGGGGCTACGTCGCGGTTGTCCTCGGGCTAACGCACGTCACGATTGTCGGGGTGACAGTTTATCTCCATCGTGCGCAGTCTCATCGTGCGCTCGTACTTGGACCTGCACTGTCGCACTTTTTCCGCCACTGGCTTTGGCTCACTACGGGAATGATCACAAAGGAATTTGTCGCAATCCATCGCAAGCATCACGCAAGGTGCGAGATGGAAGGCGATCCGCATAGTCCAATCGTGTGGCTCGAGGGCGTCACCAATAAATGGTATCGTGCACTTCTTATGTGTTGGTGGATTCTCTGGCGCGGTGTGAGAAAGTATGTCGCCGAATCGCACAATGAGGAAACACTGAAGAAGCACGGTGCCGGCACGCCGGATGACTGGATGGAGCGGAATGTGTACACGCGGTATTCCAAATACGGGATATTTGTGATGCTTGGCATCAACACTATTCTTTTTGGTATTGTGCCGGGACTGCTGATTTGGATTGTCCAAATGGTCTGGATTCCCGTATTGGCGACAGGCATCATCAATGGCATCGGGCACTTTGTCGGATATCGCAATGCGGAGAGTCGCCATCGGATAACCGGCGTTGTTGATTCGTCACAGAATATATTTCCGTGGGGGATATTGATTGGCGGGGAGGAGTTGCACAACAATCATCATGCCTATGAGCTTTCACCGAAGATGTCGGTCAAGTGGTTTGAGTTTGATATCGGTTGGATGTGGATACGCATCTTCGGTTTCCTTGGGTTAGTTAAAAGCATGCGACCCACTGCCGCCCCACTTAAAACGCAATAGTATTGCGTTTTTTTATGTGATAAAAAGCATCGCGGCGAATCCGGGTGATTGCAAGACAGATGAATCAGCATTCATGGTGAGACACTCGAACGTAAATTCATTTGAGCCGTCGGCAATGATTCCTTTTTTGTGTTGAGAGGCTGAGCTGCCTTTGATACTTAACGCTTCCTAGTTTTGCACTTCTGCGGTGCCTGTGCCGTTTTTGTGGTCAGATTCCAATACGACGGGAGTTAGTGGTTGCACCGTTATACCCGCAGATGGGATCACCGGAACAAGTGGTTCGGCGGCAACGATACCGGAATTTGGTGGAGTTGTTGAAGCTTGATTCTTTTTTCCAAGTGTCATGTATACACCTCCTGCGATGAGAATTGCGACGATGACGATAATGAGCACGAGCCTCGACATCCCCGTTTGTGAATTATTCATTTTTTATTGCGTGGTTATTGGATTAGTAATTTGTCGACTTGTCCTTTCAGTGCGAAGTTGAATCGACTCTGCAGTAACGCTTCCATCGGGATTTGCCATACCGATTACCATTATACTCTTTCCTGTGGTCAGGTCACTTTCGAATCTCACGAGAGATTCGAAACTTACAGTTTCAGTACGCCTTTGCGATTTACTCAGGATAAGAATCCTTTGTAAATAACGCAAAGCCTTTCGAATCTCACTCGTAGGCA
>JAYSTI010000016.1:0-13927 GCA_043719805.1 Candidatus Lloydbacteria bacterium | reverse complement strand
TGAGCTGACTAAAATGTCGATTCGTGGCGCCTTTTTTGATTTTTCGCATAACAACTGAATTCTAGTACAGGTGTTGCAATTGATTGTTGAACTCGGGTCCGAGTTGGTTGACATTTCGATGAGCGATGCTAAGGTAATTTTGGCCTTACAATTGACTCGGAGGATTGAATGTTCATTGCAACGCGTGTCACAAACGGAGTCATCGCCCTTTTTGCACTGCTCATAAGTGCCCTGTTTTTCTTGATGGGCAGCGAAGCAATGAGGACCGCTGCCATATTCCTTGCCCTGGTGCCGGTCTTCTTTCTTCTCGACCTATTGTTCCGAAAGAAAAGCATGAAGAGCGATATGGTTTTTGCCGGGATTTGGACCTCACTATTTGCGTACAACGTAATTGACGCAACTTTGGGGATAGCCTCGGCGCCACATGTGCCGCCGGAACTTGGGGGAACGCTGATCTTTAGCGCTATCCTTTACGCTCTCTTTGGAACACCACTACTTCTCAACGGCATCTACCTTGTACGCCTGTATCGCCGACAGCGACAGGAGGCAGTGGTCTGACCCACGCACGCCGCAATCCCGCGTCGCCACCCAATTCGGTGGCGATTTTCCTTTCGTCCACACACAAAAAACCCCGCTTGTGAGCGGAGCATAATTCTTGGCTATGTCCTATTTTTGGAATCACTTTCGCGGAGTTTACTACATGGACCAACAAGATCTGCGACGTACTTATTTCCAGCGTCCACAAACCTGCAAGCGGTTCTCATTTCTTTAATGAAGCCCAACGAGTCTTTGCTGTTGCTCGCGATGCGTGCACGAAGCAGGTGTTGTGCCGCGAACAATGAAATATTAAAGTCTTCCATATCACGCACGAATGCTTGGTTATTCACACGCGAATCCTTGTGCATTTTCACTGTGCGTTCAAGACGCTCGAATGTGAGCTTTAACATGTTTATTTGCTGCGCATCGGTCTGACCAACGTAGCCCATGTATATGAGCTTGGTATGCTCAAATTCGCTCTCAGCAGGAGTAAGTTGTCTCTGCACCAATGGGACAGCGCCGAATGAAACTCCAACAATACATGCGGCGAACAGGCACGCTCCAAAACGACGGAAGAACTTGAACATGATGAATCCTTATCTATTTTCAATCCTTTTTTAGAATACAGGCTAATTATTTTTTGACAACTATATGTAAAAAAATGATCATGCCTTAAGCAAAATTGACATTGGTTCAATTTCGTGTAAAGTTCGACCTGAAGCTAGTCTTCAGTCATTGTACAAAGGAGTAACATGATGAGAAAAGTTTTTCCCCCGTGGGAAATCGAACTTCGAGCGCTGGTACGCGAGGAGCTACGAAACGACATCACGAGCATCACGAGTGATCAGAATTTCAAGTTGATGTGGGCGAGAAATCCGGTAAATTTTGTCAAAACACAAACGACAAAAAACCTTCTTGAATCCTGGGAACTCTTCCCTGCTTGGCGAATTGAATACGAGAAAACCTCAAAGAGAGGCCCGCTCCACCTACTGTGGGGAACACTCGGCATTGGTTCGAAAACGATGATTGCAAAGGCGTTCGCTGCATTCTTCTTTGAATGTCGGAGTGCAAAATGAAGTACGCGTTCTTTCCACAACAAGGAGACAGGTGAAGCACATAGAAAAACGAACGATTCTCCGTCCGCCGATTCGGAATCACCGCAACCGACTGCCGAATGATTTTCCTCCGACGGTCGACCCGAAAACGATTGATTGCACTAAGGAGTTCGTCCTTGCCGTGCGCGGGTTGACCGGCTCACTCATGCTCATCGGGCCGTTCAAGGTCGTCGGACAGCTGTCAACCATCGTGAACATGCCTCCGTTTGATGGGCACTGCGGTTTGCACGTCAAGATCCTGTCCACACAGGTGCTCAAGCGCATAGTCGTGCCCACAGGTGGATTCGCGGTCATCTACGGCATGCAGTACAGCCTCCACGAGCATTCCAAAGAGGCGGATATCTACTTTGCATCGGCACTCACGAAGGTTCGTGCGAGCGCCGAGAGGGCACTCGCGAAGAAAATCTTTTGTCGAAATAAGTATCTCGACTGAAAGAACAACGCCACCTCGATCGAGGTGGTTTTTTTATTCTATCGCCTCGACCATTCGTCTTCCTGACGAACGAGTTTTGTCTTTGCTTCCTGCGGATGGGCCATCAGCATCTTTACCGCTCGCTCCATGCGAATCGTGTTCTCCCCTCCACCCTGTGAACCTTTTGCAAGAATAATATCACCACGCGCGAGTATAGAAAGCATGAATTCCCCCGCTTCCTCGGCACTTGCAAACATGTGGATGCGACCCTGCGGAAGACCTGAGGATTTTGCCGCTTCAGCCATCCACCGTGACCTCTTTCCAACGGTAATAATCTCATCTACGAACGCTCCGGCCTGCCTTCCCGCCTTCCAGTGCTCTTCTTCAGAATATGCGCCAAGCTCAAGCATGTCGCCCAACATCGCTATCTTTCGTTTACCGCTCACCTCACGGAGCGTCGTGAGCGCAGCAAGGAGTGCCGTCGGAGATGAGTTGTAGGTATCATCGATGATAGTAGACCCGTTCTTTCCTTCAATGACGCGCATGCGACCCGGAGGAGTTTCGAGATGGAAAAGCGCCTCTGTCATGCGAAAAAGCGAAAGCCCACGCTCGACGCCGACGGCCATTGCGGCTAGTGCTGCGGTGCAGGATTGTACCCCGAGAACTCCGTTCAAATATACTGGGAACGTTTCGTCTTTCCATGAAACCTCAAACTGCATGCCGACGGGCGAATCCGTGCCTTCAATTTTTGCGTAGCGCACCTGTGGCGACAGACCGCGAAGCAGCGCGTGTCTTTCGAAGCCGTAACTCACGGAGAGTAGGCCACGCTCATCGGTGTCGTTGGTGAGTAAATAGGCGTGTGCATCGTCTGCATTTGCAATATATACCCCGCCCTCTTTTAGAGCGCCAACGACGAGCGCATCCTCTCTGCGCAACGACTCCGGAGAATCAAAGTTCTCAACGTGGACAGGCACTTGGGGCAAACAGGTGACGACTGCGATATTGGGCGTGAGCCACTTCATGAGGTGAGCGACGTCGCCGGGATGGTCAGAACCAACCTCGAGCACGAGGAGCTTTGGGTACGAAGTCGCATGGGGCACCTGAAACCCCCGTCTAAAATTTTTCAACCATGCAATAGGATTACTCCACCCATTCTCAAGACCGAGTATCGTGAGTGGAACTCCAATCTCGCTGTTGAAGCTTTTTTCACTTTTGCGAACTGACGCGCCATCTTTGAGCACGTGATATATCGCGTCCTTTGTCGTCGTTTTTCCAACGGAACCCGAAACAAGGACAATGAAGGGTTTCCATTTTTTTAGTGCACGGCGCGCTTCCCACGTGAGGATGAAAACGACAAATGTTTTGAGCAGTGTACGCATGTGATTGTTCAAGTATAACTTTGTTGCACCATAATGCCAGTTAAGTCCTACTGCGATGATGCGGGCTTGCTGAGTACAACTTTCACACGATCCGGTGTGACGCTATAGTAGTGCAGAAGAAACTTCGCCGTCCGCATGAACGGCATCGTGAGCGTGTGCGAGGCAAAGGTAGCGTCATTCTTGGGGTTGTAGGTATAAAGAAATACGATAAATTTCGGGTCATAGGCCGGGAAATAGCCGAAAAATGTATGCATATAACGGTCATCGTAATAACCCCCACCAAGAGCATTTGGACGCGCAATTTGTGCAGTGCCCGTCTTTGCGGCAATAGAATATTCAGGAATTTTGACCGTTCCGCCGAGCAACGCCTTGTCGACAACGGTGACCAGCATGCGGGTTATCTCTTCTGACGTTTCTGGTTTTATCACCTGCTCCGGCGGATTGGGTGTGAATTTTTTCACCTTGCCATTGGTGTAGCGAATTTCGTCATAAACATGAGGAGTGATGGTCACCCCTCCGTTGCCAAGAATAGCCAGTGCGGCCGTCATATTGATTGGCGTAACCGCTATTCCCTGCCCGAATGATGCATTCGCGTATTCTATGTCACGCTTTGAGGAGAGATTTGTCATCAGCCCCTGACGCTCGCCAGGAAGATCGATGCCCGTTTCATTTCCGAGATGAAACTTGCTCGTCATATAGTCTGCAAAACGTTGATTGCCAAGTTTTCCGACGACATATGCAACACCGGTATTTAGTGAATTATTGAGAACAGTCTGCATTGTTGTGCCGGGCCCTCTCCCCACATGGTCATAATTCCAGGAAGTCTTGTTGTTCATCGTGATGAATCCCACGTCGTTGTACGTAGTATTTGCCGTAACAACCCCCGCATCGAGTCCTGCGGCCATCGTGAGAGGCTTCACCGTCGAACCCATTTCATAGACATCCTGCACAGAGGTATTTGCATATACTTTTACGTCGTTGACCTTATTGTATTCGTTTAGGTCAAAGGTAGGATTAATTGCCATCGCAAAAATGTCACCTGTCTTGGGATCCATGACGATGCCGCCTGCGAAGTCAGAGCGCCATTCCTCCATGACATCTTGCAACTCCTTTTCCAGAAAACCCTGCACCGTCGGCTCGATGGTAAGCACAAGGTCTGCTTCCTGTTCTTTGTTTCTGTCAAAAAGCGTATCGCTCAAATTCGAAAAAAGTTCTGCAAAAAAATTAATATTTAGATTATCCGTATGTCGTGAAAGTATGTCGTTGTAGGTGAACTCTACCCCATAGCGCCCCACCAATTCATTGCCTTCATCTCCAAATCCCACGAAACCCAATACTTGAGCGGCGAGGGAGCCACCGGGATAATACCTCCATGTATCGCGAAATATTTGCACTCCGGGAATCTTCAGCTTCATGAGCGCACTTGCCTCCTCATCAGGTACGCGCTTAGCTATTTCTTCATAGGGGTCATCGATCTTGCCGGCTTTTGCCATAAAGTCGTCATGGGAAAGATGAATAATATTTGCCATCGCCTTAAACGACTCCTCTTTGTCGACAAGAAGCTTTGGGGTGATACTCACCAAATAGCCGCTATTGACGGTCGCCGCCGTAACAAGTTTGTCGTCTTTTTGGCGGAAATAAATGGTGCCTCTATCAAAAGGATTCGCGACGGTTGAAACATACTGCCTTTCTGCGACATTCCGATACGCCTTGCCGTGTATCACCTGAAGATAATAGAGCCGTGCAACAAAAAGTAAAGCAAAAAAAATAATGACACCGGAGAGAATGCGAAGGCGAGTTTGCGATTTTCCCAACATACACTACTGTGTCTCGTTGCCTCCGCGTAATGTGAACGTGTCTCTTGCCGCTTCGCGACTAATATACCGCGGCACGGAAATATCCAGAAAACCTTGCGCGTGTGCCATGTCCAGGCTGATGTTCTTGTCGAGCTTCACATATTGCGATTCAAGTAATGAAATTTTTGAGGTCAATCTATCGACCTCGCGCTCTGCCGTACGACGGCTAATCACGGCATATACGGAAACACTTAAATAGTATAAATAGGCAACCACCACGAGCCCCATAAGGGAGAGCAGCGTCCAAAATATCTTGCGATCATATTCTTCAAACTGTGCGATGAGTGACTTGACCATGAATTTAGGCCATAAATCGAATTCTCTCGCGAATGACGAGGAAGCGTCCTCGTCGGGCGGTGGCGCTCTTTACAAATCGCGAACGAACCGCAATTGGCACATAGCGGTCTATCGTCGCACGATAGGTGATCATTAATTTTGTCATAGTGTAAGGAACTGTGCTTTTCTATTGAATGGCGTTCAAAGAAAAACGTTGGCTTGATAAACGATAAAAACAACTACATCTTCTCAACGACACGGAGCTTGGCGCTCCTCGCTCTCGGATTCTCCTGCAATTCATTCGTACTCGGGATAATTGGCTTTTTTGTTACCGGCAGAACGATGCCTTCTCCTACAAGCTTTCGAAAGGTCTGCTTTACGAGCCTATCTTCGATGCTGTGGAAACTTATGACCGCAATATGTCCTTTCGGCTTCACGTGAGGAAGTATCCCTGTGATACCCGCCTCAATGGCCCCAAGCTCGTCGTTGACGGCCATCCGTATGGCCTGAAACGCGCGCGTGGCAAAGTGTGTTCGGCCTCGTTGATACCAAGACGGTGTACTTTGGTGGATAACCTCCACAAGCTGCTTGGTCGACGTTAGTCTATTCACTTCCCTCGCTAGGACTATATGCTTTGCAATTGAGCGCGCAAAACGCTCTTCACCGAATCCCCGAAGGATGGTCGCGATAGAGTCTTCACTCCATTCATTGACGACTGTTTCTGCCGTTACGTCACCCTCTTTGGTACTCTCCGCAAACGTCATTGCAAGTGGCTCATCTTTCTGGAATGTGAATCCTCTCCCGGACTGCTCAAGCTGAGTTGAAGAAAGTCCAAGATCGAATATCGCTCCATCGATCATGTGCTCTCCATGCTTTGATAATTCCTCACCGAGATTTCGAAAATTCGAAACAATTGGTATGAAATTGGTGAAGGTTCGTAATTCGGCGACGATCTCATCTTTGAAGACACTTCCATCCGCATCAGTTGCGAACAAAAGTCCATTTGGCCCGATAAGTGAGGCTATAAGGCGACTATGCCCACCGCCTCCGAACGTCGCGTCGACGAATACTCCGCCCGCATGGGGTGCTAAAGATTCGATGACTTCATGTGAAAGAACACTTTTATGCATCTGATTTCATTAAATAATTTCGAACGACCTGCATCCGTCGTTCGTTTCTTACGGCGAATTGTTCTCGGCAAGAAACGAAAGACTGATAGTAATTCCTTAAAATACTCCTCGTGTACCGAGCTCTTCGGCCATACGGTCCGCATCGGCGACCATCTGTGCCTTGTATACCTTCCACGCATTCTCATCCCAGACCTCGACGCGGTCATAGGCACCCGTAAGCACAACCTTCTCTTTGAGGCTCGCGTAGAGCTTGAGGGCATCGGGAATGACGATTCGACCTATGGCATCCATTTCTACTTCAAACGCACCGGAGAGCTGAATACGCGAGAACCCGCGGTCTTCAGACTTTCCCATCGAAAGCTTCGAGAGTTTCTCGGCAAATGTTTTCCACTCCTTCGGCGGATAAATTGAAAGACACTTGTTGAGACCAAGTGTGATTATCGCCTTCTTTCCGAGATCCTTGCGGAACTTTGCCGGAACGGAAAGGCGCTTTTTATCGTCGACGCTGTGAATATATTCTCCGATAAACATATGTTTTGTTCAGGACCTAAGCCCTGGCATTGGCGCACTCTACCGTGAAGATTGCGCCAATGTCAGAGTTCTGGTTCGCACGCGTGGACAATAAGACCCTATTTAAGACAGATCCCCCGCACCGTCACACTCCCACAAGCGGACAATACGGGGGTTTGGTTCTGTCATACGCACCATCCCATTGTTGAAGGTTGGGTCATCGGTTTCCCGACTTCCCACTTTCTCCCACATGGATACCATTGTATCCCACCACATACCACTCTGCAACCACAGTTATCCACAGTCACCCACTATTGGCGTACCACAACACAAAACAGCCTAAAACGTTAGGAAGCGTTCGGCCACCTAGAACATATGGATTGTTCGGTCAAGCAACAAAAAGCCATCTGAATTAGACGGTTGCTTGAATGGCTTTATTGCCTCTACTTCTGTAGTACCGCACGGGTATTCCCAAATTTATGTGCAGTATGGACACTTCAAAATCTTAGCACTCGCAGACTCGAAAAGATTTTTAGTCGCTCCTTGTAGTCGTTAAATTTTAGGTCTCATCAATGGGAACAATTGCGCTTCGCGGATGGGGCGATTGGCGAGGAAGGAGAAGAGGCGCTCGGAGACACCGAAGCCGCAGGTGGGGGGCATGCCGTGCTCGAGTGCCTCGACGAATTCGTGGTCGAACATCTGCGCTTCATCGTCTCCCGCATCGCGCATGTCCTGCTGAGTCTGAAAACGTGCACGCTGGTCTATCGGGTCATTCAACTCGCTATACCCCTTACCCACTTCGCTCCCTGCGATGATGGGTTGGAATTGCTCCACCGTCTTTCCGTCTTTTGAAAGTTTTGCAAGTGGCGACATCTCTACGGGGACATTCACAAGGAATCCCGGGCCTCCTATTTTTTTGCGGCAATATTTCCAAAGTGTATCGGTCGCGCGAATACGGTTCCATCCTTTTTTGTCGTACTCTACCCTCAAACGCTTAAGTGCAGCCTCAATGTCCTCAATCGAAGCAGTATTGATGTCGACATCTGTGAACTTCTTTATCGTCTCCGCATAATCGTAACGCTCCCATTTTTTTGAAAAATCCACCTCAAAGTTTCCTATGGTAAATTGGAGAGTACCAAATGCCTCCTGTGCAACGTGTTTGTACATGCGCTCGACAAGCCCCATGCCGTCTTCGAAGTTGGCATAGCCCCAATAGAACTCAAGTTGTGTGTAGTCCTGAGCATGCTCCGGGCTGATGCCTTCATTCCTGAAAATGCGTCCAATCTCGAATACCTTGTCGTATCCCGCGACCATGAGCCGCTTCTGCCATAATTCTCCGCACGAAATACGGAGGAAGACGTCAAGATCGAGTGCGTTGTGGTGTGTGGCGAAAGGCTTCGCGTCGGCTCCGCCGGTCGTATTTTCAAGCACGGGTGTCTCCACCTCAAGAAATCCTTCCGTAAGCAAAAACGAGCGTATGGCGTTCCAAAATTTTGATTTCTTTACAAAAAGTTCTCGAAGCTCGGGATCAAGCATGATGTCGAGATAGCGCTTGCGCAACTTCACGTCCTCGTCTTCAAGGCCATGGAATTTTTCGGGAAGCGGAAGAAGGGATTTTGCACCCATCACCCAGCTTTTTGCGAGGAGGCTCTCTTCCCCCCTCTGCGTTGTGAACAACTCTCCACTGACGGAAATAAAATCGCCAACGTCGATAACTGAACCGAAAAAATCCATCTCGGTGTCACCGATGACGTCCTTTTTGAATACGGTTTGGAATTTGTCGGTACCGTCATTGAGAACGACAAATTGAATGGCTCCTTGCCCGCGTACCGCCATCACGCGCCCCGCGATGGAGACTTCTTTTTTTTCTTCGAGAAGTGCGGCAAAATTCGCGCGAATATGTGCGAGCGAATAGTCCCGAGGAATTTTGTTGGGATACGGCGCACGGCCCGCTTCTTTTAAAAGAGAAAGTTTCCTTAAGCGTTCGGTTCGGATTTCCTCGATTCCGGCCATGAAATTATTTTATATCAAGTATTTGACACTTCTCATCGCCTCGCGGTGTAGTACAAGTGAACTCCTCACCTTTTCGCTTTCCCATCATGTTTTCTCCAAGTGGAGATTTGTTTGAAATTTTTCCGGATGAAACATCAGACTCTTCGGAGCCGACAATCGTATAGGTCTTTGTTTCCTTGCCGCGTTTCAACGTGACAACAGAACCAATGCCCACCGCATCGGTCTTGTGCTTGTTTCCGACGATGACGGCACTCTTTAAAATTTCCTCAAGAACAGCAATGCGCTCCTCTACTCCGGCCTGCGCTTCGCGCGCAGAATGATATTCGGCATTCTCAGAGAGATCCCCAAGTGCTTTCGCTGCTTCGAGTGACTCCGCTATCTCCTTTCGTTTTACGTGTGTTAAAAATTCAAGTTCTTCTTTTAGCTCGTCATGCTTCTCGCGGCTGAGATATTCTTTTTGTGTATCCATAATTCGAAAATATAGCACGATTTGACGATGGGGGCAACCACTATTTAAGCGTGCCAGGTGTCCACTTGCGGGCGTTAGGCTTAGTGTAATTCGGTGGTACTTGTCGCAACTCCATCGGGGGTGGTGGCGGGAATCGTGGTTGTTGCGGGCGATACTTCAGTGGGGGTATCGAATACGACCGGGGTGTCGCGACCGAGATACTCCGGTGCGTTGCCGGCAAGCCACTTAAAGAGCTGTGCTGCAGTAAAGCTTGCATTGGTCGTGTTCCCCTTCACGCCTCTGTCCATCACGATGGCGAATGCGTATTTCGGTTTGTCATAGGGAAAGAATCCGATGACCCATGAGTTGACGCGCGCCTTCGACACGCCGAGCTCGGCGGTTCCTGTCTTTGCTGCTATCTTCACATAAGGGACGTTGAGCAACTTTGCCGTACCTTCAATTGCGCCCTTCCTCATGCCCTCATGAATGACGGTAAAATATGCTTCGGGAATTGCGAGCTGGGAGGTGGTCGCCCCCGGCATTTCTTTTGCGAGGTGCGGGGTCACGATACGACCCTTCGACGCGATGACGGACGCCTCTTTGAGTGCCTGAAGGAGTGTCGCCTGCATGCCGTACTGCCCGATGCCCGTGAAGTATGTATCACCAATGCGCCACGTCGGATCGTTGGGAAAATTCTTTTCTTTCCACTCGGGGTTGGGTATCGTCCCTGCCGCTTCGCCCTCGAGGTCTATGCCGGTCGTCGAACCGTATCCGAACATGCGGGCATATTTCTCGACGTTGCGTATGCCGAGTCCTTTTTGACCTTTGTATCCTCCTGCTACTTCATAAAAATACACATTCGAGGATTGTGCAATGGCAGTGCGCATGTCGAGCCAGCCGTGTGCCTTCCAGTCGTTGAAGCGGGTTTCCTTGTCAGGAAAGTATGGGTTAGGAATAGCGATATACCCCAAACTCTGAATTGGCGTGTAGGGCGTGAGTATCCCCTCGACGAGCGCCCCCGTCGCAAACATGGGCTTCACGATGGAGCCAGGAGCATAAAGCCCCGAAACAGCGCGATTCAAAAATGGTGTACGCACGTCGGAGTTATATTTCTTTATCGCCTCTCGGTCATCGCCGGCCGTCATAATATTTGGGTCAAAGTCAGGATAGGAAACCAGAGAAATAAGCTCTCCCGTGTTGATGTCCATGATGCCACCTGCGCCACCGCGGTAATCCTGATCGATGGCAATCTTTGCGATGATGTCGTAAAAATTTTCTTGCACCTTTCCATCGAGACTGAGATGGAGGCCGGTTCCCGGTTGCGGCGGATCGATGGTGTTTGAAGAAACAACATTACCCAATGCATCGGTCTCGATGATGCGCAGTCCTTTTTTGCCTTTCAATATTTCGTTGTAATACGACTCGATTCCTATGGCGGCCTCATAATCTTTGCGATAGTAAACCCCACTTTTGTCGCGCGCAGGGTAATGGAGAAACCCGAGAATATGCCCAAAGCCCGGGTCTTTGATGTAACTGCGAAGCGAAAATCCTAGTGCCTCCGTCGCCGGGACGTTCCACGCGAGCTCGAGCCCGTTGCGATCGTAGATGATGCCGCGCTCAGGGAACAAGAGCTGATGCTCGAGACTGTTTTGCTTGCTGGTCTTTGCGTAACTCTCCCCCATTTTTAACTGAAGTATTCCAGCACGACCGAGAAAAAGTAGCGTCACAAGTAAAAACAATGAACCAAGAAGAACGATGGTTCGCTTCTTGATGGGTTCCTCTATTCTTCCTTCAAACTGATGCACGTCAAAGTCCGGAATATTTCTGTCGTCAAGAAATATTTCATCGGGGGCGATATCGCTGTGGTCGTCGTATTTATTCTTTCTTTTCATATGGTTCGCTCACGCACGCGCCCGCGCACCCATTCATTTAGGAGGAGTAAGACGAGTGCATACACCGGGAGCGGGACATACGAGAGAAAGGGCGACGCGCCGACAAGTGAGCCGAGAAAAAGAAATTCATAGAGCGCGTACGCTCCTATCACTTCGCACCAACGAGGAATCATCAATATGCCGACCGCGGAAATGATGAGCAAGCACCAAAATGGTGCGAAGAGTACTGCCGTGAAAAGCACGATGTCAAAAAATATTCTCATATCAGTTGGCGACGACAGGTTTTTCGACTGCGGCTTCACGCTCGAGGAGGTAAACAAAACGAATGGTCTGTATATTCATCGGCCATTTAAAAAATATTTCCTGAAGTGAACCGCTACCCTGCTTACTGACTGCGTCGACAATTCCTGCGAAGAGCGGCGAGAGCGAGGGAATCTCGATGACGTCCCCTTCGGCGACAGGAAGCCCTCGGGGAAGTACGATGCGGAAGTTGCCTCCACCGACCCCGTACGCGGTCGTGGGAATAGAGCTTGAGCCAACGGTGACCTGAAGCTCATTGCCGCTTGATGAATAGAGCGTTACCACGGAACTTTCCGAAAATACCTTGGTGACTTCACCGATGACAAAATCTCCATCAACAAGCACCGGTGTGCTGGGAGTGATGCCGAGACTCTCCCCCGCGTCGATAATGAGCGTGTCGAACGGCGCGCGACCGGGACTTGCGAGTACGCGTGCAAGCAGAAGCGGGCGTTCACTATTCCTTCCGAGCGCAGACTTGAGTGTTTCGTTTTCCCTCACAAACACGTCATGCGAATACGACTCAATGGAAACTAGGTCGAGCGCATCCTTTAGGCGAGTGTTTTCATCAAGGAGCGCTCGCTTTGAAGAAAAATACGCACGTGTCGACGCCAGCGAATCGGAAGCGCGAGACGCCACGGAAAAAACAGGCGCCGCAACAAAATGAAAAATACCGGCGAACTTCGCCTCTACTGGCGTACGGAAGATGAGAATAATTAAAAATAGTACGAAAAACACGCCTAGAATTTTTTTACGCCTTATTTTCTTTTCGTTATCGTGGCGGAAGCTCGTTATCATGTTCGATCAGGACCTCACGGAAGTCATCAATATTTTCTATCACTATTCCTGTCCCGCGCGCGACTGCAGTCAGCGGGTCGTCTGAAACTGTCACGGGAATCTTTATGGTTTGCGCAAGCAGATCGTCGATACCGTAAATGAGCGCGCCACCTCCTACAAGGACAATGCCGCGATTCATCACGTCTGAAAGTATTTCCGGAGGCGTTGTCTCAAGGACTTCTTTTGTCGACTCGACGATGACCTGAATCGATGCGGCGAGCGCCTCGCGAATGTCTGAATCCGTAACGATTACCTCGCGTGGGAGGCCGGTCAAGAGGTCACGCCCACGAATCGCCGCCTCACGAGGGTCCTTTGGCTTCGTCGCGGAACCGATGGCAATCTTTACATTTTCCGCAGTACGCTCACCAATGAGTATCTTGAACTCGTCGCGAATATACGAAATGATATCGCTATTGAAACGATCGCCCGCAACTTTCAAATTCTTGGAATTAACGATTCCAGAAAGTGAGATAACGGCGATGTCGGTGGTGCCTCCACCGATGTCGATAATCATGGAGCCAACGGGATCTTTGACAGGAAGACGAATGCCGATTGCGGCGGCCATCGGCTCTTCGACGATGAACACCTCACGCGAGCCGGCATTCATTGCCGCATCGCGCACGGCGCGTGTCTCAACGTTCGTAATGCTCGAAGGTACGCCAATGACGACGCGCGGGCGGCCCTGGCGCTTGGACATTTTCTGAGCCTTGTGGATGAAGTGTGCAAGCATTTCTTCCGTCACTTCAAAGTCAGAAATAACACCATCAACAAGCGGGCGAATCGCAACAACGTGCCCGGGCGTGCGGCCAAGCATTTGCTTTGCTTCGGTTCCCACGGCCACGACGCGATTGGTTTTTTGGTTGACTGCAACAACGGACGGCTCATCGATGATAATTCCGTGATCACGAAGATACACAAGGGTATTTGCGGTCCCAAGGTCGATGCCAATATCGCTGCCCATCATCCCGTAGAAGCGGTTAAACATAGTGTCCACATTCTAGGGCATGAGCCCTCCATAGTCAAAATTATAGGAAAAATTGACTTTACTGAATTTCGTGTTGCACATCGGACCGTGATGAGCACCCGAAACTCGCATCACAACCATTCAGATGCTTCATGTGGCGAAATGCTGAATTCAATAAGTAATTGCAACACCTGTACATTCGAATAATACCTCGAGTGGCGTTTTGCCACCATGTCGCTTCCTCGGACGCGTGTTAAGAAG
>JAYSTI010000015.1:0-93737 GCA_043719805.1 Candidatus Lloydbacteria bacterium | reverse complement strand
CACCATCGGGGAGGGCGATGTTTGACGCGTCGGAGAGTTTGGCTTGGTAGTTAACCTCTTTGGGGAAAAGGGAGGTGGCGGCGAGGGCGGTTTGGACGTCAGTAATGAGCATCGCAACCAACAAAAAAACCGCGGTTGTGGCGCGTAGCATTTCAACGAATCGGTTGTGGTGCAACTGAAACATTAGTTTTCCTCCAAGATGAGTCTCCACTCATTTGGATTTAATGATTCTAGCAAACAGTTGAGCGATATTTTCACCAAAATTGACAAGAAACTGACAAGACTGGGGATTTCGAAAGCAATGGAAATCAATTTTGCGTGTTACGTCGTGGCACACCGTTAAACACTGTCTATTTCATCGCATAAGCCCCTATATGGAATCTATTTAAATAAAGACCCAAACCCCCCCGCGAGAAAAAAGAAATTTTCTCTAATGGGAGACTAGGCGATGCTATATTTATCAAGAAAATTACAAAACATTTTCTCAATTTGCATAGAGCGTATTGCATCTTTTCACCCATGCATGAGAAGATATATCTATGGTTAAAAAAATATTTACTGCCCATCGCAAGAAAATAATCTTCGGTGCTCCAATCATTTTCTTGGTTCTTGTGAGCGGAGGAGGAATACTTGGTGGGGGTAATCATTTCTTATTCACCGCCAAAGACACAAATTTTCCCGTCGTCGGAGATGAACTTTCCATCACACTAGAGATGGATGCGAAGACGCCAATCAATGCAGTCGGTGGCACCATGCAGTTTGATCCTGCCATGCTCAGCATCACATCGTTGTCGCGCATCAGTTCGTCCGTCGATCTCTGGAGCGAAGAACCGACATATTCGAACACCGACGGCACTCTACATTTCTCCGGGGGCATCGTTGGGGAAAAAGCTGCGCTTCCGATTCGCGGGACTATCTTCATCGCGAACTTCAAAGTATTGAAACCGGGAAAGACCCTTCTTTCGATAAAGGAGGGCGAGCTTCTCGCCAGCAACGGCGAAGGAACCAACGTCACGTCGGGAGCAAATATTCTTTCGGTGTATACACGCGAGGCGGGTCACGCATCACCCGACGTCAACGGTGACGGGATGCTTTCCGTTGGTGACGCGAATGCACTTTATCTGAAAACTTTTTTTGCATACGACGCAGGCTATGATCTCAACAATGACGGCAAAGTAAGCTGGGCGGATGTAAGGCTCCTCATTTCCCTCTTCTAGCAAAAACCTTAAAATTACTCAAACTACTTTGTTGCAGAGCCTCTGCAATTCGGTCAACGTATCCGAATACGTTTTCCTCGTTGCTTCTCCGCGCCTCGTATTTAGAGCAATTTTAAGATTTTTGATATCACCTCCGGCCAACCCCCGCTTATAACTAAAGTCTCGTTGGAGGGAGGTGCGCCTCAACAACTCTCACGCGGGGTTGTAGCACCACTTGTCCGCGAGAATTTATCGCTTCACGAATTTCAGGAACCTCGCGCGATGATTGTGCGGGTTTATACACCGGAACATATTCTTCTTCTGTCGCATCAACATATTCTTCACCATCCCCTTTCTGCATTCTTCTGAATAAAAATATCCCTGATGCCGCGAGGAAAATTAGCCCAAAGACCCCAATAGGAATCATTGGGTGACGCGACACAACACCCCACACTGATGAGGACACGGTAATTCCCAGTCGTTCGCTTTCTTTCGAGAGTGCGCCCCGTGCACCTATTGCGACCGCGGCGACACTATAAGACCCCGGCGATAGGGTGAGGGCACTTTCAAATTCCCCCTTCCCCGTGGCGTCCATCTTCAAATGCTCAATGGTCGGTGAATCACCGTTACGTGAAATAGAAACATCCACGGTAGCCCCCGACTCTGACTCGATTACGAGACTAAGTGCATCGCCCTCACTCACGTCCTTACTCTTGAGTGCAATGCGCGGCGACGGAAGGTAGGTCACCTCGAAGGACAATTTTTGCGTCACTGTATTTCCTGCTTTATCAAAGACCGCCACGACGACCTCATGAGCACCCGGAGTCGACACACTGCGATGAAACTGGCCCTCCGTAAGGCTTTCCCAGCGTTCGAAGGCGCCTCCATCTAAAGAAAATTCGTAATGATCAACGTCGGAAATGGTATCTGTTGCACTCACGGAAACAGTAAAACTTGGGTCTGAGTTATCGCTCCGCGCAACCTCTTTCGCAATAAGATTTTCCGGAAGTGTCCTGTCTACTTGGACCTGGTACTCTGTTTCAAATGTCCCTCCGCCGGAAAGCCCAGCCGAGACATGAAGAAACCAGATACCATTTTGAAGATTCGGAATCTCCTTGGAAATTGCTATGGGTAAATTCCCTCTCCGTGCGCGACCTTCTTTTTTTTGATCAAAACCTAATCGAAACGATGTGACTGCGCCGGGAAACTGGAACAAGAACGCACTTGTCGATGCGTTGTACCAAGCAGCCTGATTGGGATGCGTCGGTGATGAAACTATTACCGCCGGAGAGGCAGTTGCCGCACCGAGCACTTCACCCGTCGGTTGCGTGACTTCTTCTACGTGAATTGCGGCAGGCGCAGATGTCTCACCAAGCTCCTTCGGAACGATGCGATAACTTCCGCTCGTTACTGCAGTAATAACATTGTTTCCGTCATTTGGGTGAACCAATTGTCCGTAAGATAATGTGACGGGTGTTTTGTCAGACACTCTCCGCGGAATTGCATGGATGGTAAACAGTAATCTTGCATTCAGCTCGGTGGACGACGCAAACATGCCGCTAAAAGTAGCCAAGCCAAGGTCCTTATCAATTCCCGGTTCATCCCAATGCGAAACAAGCGAAGTATCAGGGGATATGCTCACAATCTCTATTGCGTTTGGATTGTACTCGAGTCGTCCACCGAAATTCATTATTGCGCAATCGGGAGACGTACCCGTAACACGGATCTGCATATCCTCCCCCACCGCATAAGTGCCGGCTTTCGGAGAGACATCGATTGTGTGATCAATCAAGGGATTAATCGGGCAGGACGATGCGAGCTCAATCGGCGTGCTCGTCGTAACGTTGGTGTTTAGCGTTGCCGCAAAAGAAGCCACAGGCAAGAAGAGTAGTGCTACAGCTCCGAGATTTATGATTGATAATAATTTTTTCGTCATGTAGTGCGACTCGGAATTTACCCCTAGACCGATTCATGCTCGGAATTACTCCCTCTCGCCTTGAAGCGACGCAACCAATACCACAAGAATGCGACAGCAAGAATGGTCGCGCCAAGTAGTGTGGACCAGAAGCGATACGGACTGCCGCCTTCGGACACCGGCGTGAGTGCACTCTTTACCCCGTTTTGCGGCGCGAGTATCGCCTCACCCACATTGCCCGCATGGTCGAATGCGCGGACAATCACCCGACTCTTTAGCTCTTGATCACTAAGTACGTATGGGCTTTTTGTCGTGACAAATAATGCTTTTTCATATTTTTTACCGCGCACAAATCCAAATTGCTCCGGGTCATCTTCGGAGACTTCGTAATGATGCACCCCACTCTGCTTATCGATGGTCGCAAAGACAATAAAATATTTTCCCTGATATGTATTCGCATCATGCTGAAGTTCGATGCGGAAAAGTTCGGGCGACACCGTATCTTCGTGCACGATGTCCGTCCATTCATTTTTCAACCCCAGCGATGTGAGCTCACGAACATATGACCCCGATACAAGCGTGAGCGGAGCTACTGTTCCAAATCCGTCATTCAAAAGTACTTTTGTGTCCGGACCAAACGTAACAGCGAGCGGCTCGGGGCCTGTCGTCGCTTTTCCTCCAATCATATTTCCGGGAATAGTAAAAATTATCTTTGCGAGAATATTTGTTTTACCCGGATCACCTTGCACGCGCCCGCAATAGCCCGCGGGAATTCCCCCATCAAAACTCACCACGCCTTTTGCGAGGTCAACGGAGGGCTCCTCGGGCCAGAGCGTGAGAAGTGACTCCCCCTTGGAAATGGCGGATGCTTTCATCCAATCCGTCGGATAGTCAATCACCACCGATGCGGCATTCACGCATTCGTCTGCGGAAGTGTCGAGCCGGACAGTAAGCACAAATGTGTCACCGGGCCCAAAGTGGCCATCCGGCGGGTCTATCGACAATGTCGCCGCATGTGCAATAGGCAGAGCGAGCAGCAAATAGCTGATAGCAAACAAAAGGATATGTGCTGATTTACTTTGCATGTTTTTATTCATTGAACTTCTCCATTGTACCTCCCTTCCACTGCAATTTCTATCCCTAAATCATCCTGCGGCAGGATGATTGGGCGAACATTTTTGCCGAAAAATGTTTTAGCCGGTCCAATTAAAGAGTAAAATTGAGAAGTCGGTGAGATTTACGGCACCATCGCCATTTAGGTCTGCAATCGCACGTGCGGTTCCCCAATGAAAGAGCAGGATTGAAAAGTCCACTAAATTCACCTTACCATCCCCATTCAAATCCGCGTTACCCGGTGCGCGCACCTCCCGTACTCCAACATAAAAGTTCACCGCCTGACTGAATCCACTTTTTGCCTGTGCTCCCGTTCCAAACTGTTCAAACATACCCTTAATCGCATGAAATGCTTCATCTTGGAGCCCGGCAATAGGAACAGTGGCGTTCCAAAGCCCTGATGCGGACGATGTTGCCGTGACGCGCGGCCTTGTGTCCTTGTCGATAAATAAGGAAACTTTCGCGTTCGGCGCAGTAGAACCAAGTGCATCAAGCAGCTCATCTAGTCGAATCTGCTTAGATTTAAGGTCAATCGTCGGAGGCAAAAAAACATTAGAGACAGACGTGACTGCGTTCTGTGTCACCTGAAATGTTGTGGTGAATGTAATAGAACGCACTCCCCGCGAATCTGTTGACCAAAAACCAAACGTTGTGGGTCCGGGCGTGACGTTCGATGTCTCGTACGAAAAGTTTGCACCACTATCTGTCTGGACAACGTCGACGATACTACCATCCTTTAGGATATTTACCGTGGCGTTTGGATAGGCCTTCCCTTCGAGAATGACGCGCGTTTGTGCATGCACCGGGACAATGCCATTAAAGACACCTCCTCCTCCGGAACCACCCGAAGGAACTACGGGCGGAACGGGCGGTGCAGGTGGTGTAGATGTTGAAAGCGGCGGCGCCTCTTGTACGCAGATTGCATTACAGAGATCACCACTTACATTGTTACCGTCATCACACTGCTCAAGATATAAGGACTGCAGTGAGTTATCTCCACAGTATGGGCCGTATCCTGAGCACGTCGAATTACACCTGCGCGCAGCGGTGCTTGAGCCGTATGCTCCATCGTTAAACAATCCATCATCACACACCTCACCGGGATTAAGAATTCCGTCGTTACAGATTGATATCGTAATTGTGGTTGTCGCGACTGCAGCAAATCCACGGACAGGAACGAGAGCAAAAAATGCCGCGCAAAGTACGATGAAAATGACAAGTGCAAGATGAAGAAACGCTCCTCCCTGCTCGTGTGCAAATGCCCGCGAATGAGTTCGTTGAAGATGAAGCATAGATTGGACTACCTTCTCCGAGAGAGGTCAACGACGCCGCTCGAGGAAGTAGTACTTCGAGGTCGTCTTTGCGGCTCACTTTCCGGGGGGTCACGACGCCTGGTGTCATCATCACGCGTACGCGCTCTCCTCTGTTTCGGTTTCTTCATCTTAAAGAACATGCCAAGTACGATGAGTAGTACAAGTGTGCCGATTGGCACGATGACAGAAAGTTGGTGAGAAATCTTGAGACCCTCGAAGCCGTATTCTTCGTAACCCGTTATGGTGCCCCTTGGAAGGATGGAGAGCGCGAGTTCTCCGGCTTGGGCATTGCGCTTTTCGTCCTTTTCAATTGAGTATTTCACGCGATATGCTCCAGGAGGAAGCCATGTCGGAAAATACGCAATGACTTTCTTTGTATCAAAAGGGAGGACCGAGTCAACCGTGTTTGAATTCTCGGCCGTTTCAAGCAATTGCAGACCGGACACATCGAATATCTTCAGTGAAACTTTGTAGGGCGTAGCAGGGACGTTGCCGATATTTTCGATATACATGGCAAACTTCACCTTGCCGGGGAAATCTAGCCACCATTTACTGTGACCTTCTTCTGCCTCGAAGAGTTCAACGCGACGGATATTGAAATCAAATATCTGATCCACGACCTTCAACTGCACGTCTATCTGCGCACCAAGTGCAAGCGAAACACCAGTTGACTGACCCGCTGCGGAAAAAGTACGAATACGGATATTACCGTTATAGCCGCCGAGCTTTGCATCGTCAGGCACTCGAACCGTCACATGAATCTTGACCTGGGATTCACCCTTCGGAAGCACGAACTTCAGTCCTCGATCAAAAGAGAACCACGGCTCAATGGCAGGGAGGTTGAGGGAAAGTTCGGCATTCAAATCCTCGACGGGGTCGCTGCGGACAATGATGATTTCCTGTGTGTATTCGGAGCCGGGTCGCAGTGTCTCGTTGTGAACATAAGGAGGAGTAATGCCAAAACCCGCGAAAGCAGTATGCGCAAAAGCTCCGTAAAGGAGCGCTGAACCTATTACAAAAAGTATGCCTCGTTTCATAGAATTAGGGCCTCAATATTGTAACATACGGGGAAATACGCGAAGAGGGATGGCAAGTGCAAGGTGGGGACTAAAGGTGGACAAGATGCCGCTCAGGTTTTCACCTTTTGAAAGGAACATCATCAATTTTTCCAGCGAAAAATTGTGATTCTGCCCGGCGAGCTAGGCTTTGCCTAAGGCAAAGACCATGCCCTGGCTCAGGAGCCTCCGCAAGCCCTTTCAAAAGGTGAAAATCCTCGCCTAAGAGGAGAAAGTGGGTCGTTCATTTCCTGCTCCGTGGCGGTTTCTCAACGCACAATCCCTCCGCTCGAAAGGGGAAAATTTGCCGGTCATTGCGGTCCTCGGCGGGAACCCGTCAAGTAATCTCAAGGCCTCTTTTTCGCTTCACTCGTTCGTAAATGACGCGACAATCTATATTCCAGACCTTTGTGCAATTGAGTAGTGCTGTTTGTGCTGCCCCGCGATGCGCTACTGTTTGCTCAAAAGATATTTGAGCCAGAGCGTTTTCTTTCCTGGGTTGGTCCACGAGCCATCCTCAAGAAGGGTGAGTCCGTATTCGCAAAAAAGATGTTCCAATTCGTCCGGCTCCCAATATGAGAAAAACCGCTTATATTCATAGCCATAATCATTTTCAAGGATTTCCTTTTCCGCATTACCCTTTTTCACTGCTAAGTGAAAAACCCCTCCCTTCTTGAGAACGCGAATTATCTCATCAAACACTTTTGTAATTTTATCTTTGGGAACGTGCAACAATGAGGCCTTAGCGAACACGCCATCAAAATATTGATCCTCGAACGGAAACTTTTCGAGCATATTGCCTTGAATAAAGTGCGCCAGTGGCACTTGTCTACTTGCAATTTTTAGCAGTTTGTCAGACAAATCAAACCCGTACAGCTCGAAACCATTTTCGGAAAGTTTTTTTGTTTCAACTCCGGGACCACACCCCAAATCTAAAACTTTTGCCCGAGCAATGAGCTTCTTAGAAAACAACTCAACAAAGTCATTATCCCAGTCATCGTTTTTATGGTCATCAAAATAGTCCTGTGCAATTTCGTTGTATGTATTTCTTAAATTTTCGGCGTCCATACTCAAAACTCTATCAGGTTTGAATTGGAATGTCTCCGGGCATGAATATCTCCGATGTAAAACAAAAGCCGTACGTATGAATCGTACCGCTTTCGATTGTTAACAATTTTTATACGCACGTGCACTTTGTCTCGGCTTCGCCGCACTTTTCACATTTTGCGCGACACTTACCTTGATTGGGGCACTCTCTAAAATGATCTGCATCGTATCCTTTAAATTCCTTTCCGCAATCCGCACATTTCCAGTCAGGTGCCGGCCCTCCACACTTACCGCACTTGTCACTCGACATCTTGCTTAATATTGATTGGTCCATCAATGAATTATACACAATGCAACAATGTTGTGAAACAGTCGCCTCACTAAAAAACTCAAATTTGAACTCAAAAAAATTCGGCAGCTGGATACATGTCGATTTTTTCGCGTCTAGATTGTTCGAGTATTCGTGAGTGCAATATGCCCAACAAGCATTTCTTCAATGAAATTATGACGTAGCGAACTTACGAGAATCTCTACCAGTAGGTGCGGTCAGAGGTAATACCAATGATGGTGTTTTGTCCAAGATAGTCACCCGACACGGTGATGGTGCCCGGGACGGCTATGCCCCAGTGAGTTGTCTTGAATGACTGCGTTCCAAAACCTGTAGTAGTGGACTTCTCAATGTGCACGAGGAAACTTGCACCGGGGTTGGCGAGCAGTGATATCGCCGTTGCATAAGATATCGATGAAGTTGCGTAGCGTTGATTTGCAATGAAGATGGTGTCCGTAGGTGCACCCGAGCAAGCCGCGGGGTATCCCACGCACATATCGACACCATAAAGTGTTTCATCAAGACCCACGTTTCCAGCTGCAAGAACATCAGTGCGGTTAAGCGCGGTGCTTCCGACGGTGACAGTGTCGTTGCCGGGCTGTAACCCACCGTATGCAATTGTCGTTGTTGAAACATTGTAAGCAAGGAAGCTCGTCATGTCTGTCAAATTCGATGTCTGGACCAAGGATGATGTTGCATAATTGTTGTCACCCGCCTGTGCCGAAGCAAGCCAGTTTTGCCCAAAGAATGGAGGGTCCGTAGCAGGGCCACCTGTACCATCAGTTGCATCAGCAACGTACCAAAGTGGGAAGGTGCAATCCCAGATTACATCTGAATCACTCATTCCGAGACATGAGGTCGAACTCGCGACACAACTCACTTTCCAATTCACGCTCGTAGTTGCAGCACCAAACGGATAGCAGTTGTTTGCGTTGTACATAGATGACTGATTGCAGCCTGCCTGCGTAATTCCCGAGCGAAACACATCTGTAAGCCCAAAAATAACTTCATCTGTTGAAGACGAAGTCCTACAGCTATTCAGGTCGGTAACGGTATACCGGACACTGAACCCAAGGGTCTGAGTGGCAACGCCCGTAAGTGTCAAATTTCCTACACCGTCCGTATCCAATAGGCTTATTGATGCTGCTGTAATTGTCGGAGTTACATTTGAAATATTGAGCGTCCGAGCGGCACCCTGTATACCCAACGCAGCAAAATTTCCATGATAATCGAGAACATACCCAAAGGATGAAGTCGCTTGATCAGGGTAAGGAGTTGCGAGTACTGCGGTTGATGTTGGGGTGGCAGAAGCAAATGGTGATGTGGCCCATGCACCAGCTGCCCCACATGCCGATCCGGTAAAGTCGGCGGCCTTACAAACAAAAAGCCTCACACTATCGGTAGCAGTTCCTCCATAATTGTCCTGGTCTGTTGCCGTCGCATACCAATTGACCGTACCCCCGGGATTGGTCGGTGAGTCATTTACGAAAGCAGTAAACGTAGGGCGATGATTCACAACAAAGGGAGAAAATCTCTCACCTGATGTTGCGACAGTGGACGTGCCAAATGCAAAGGGGTTGCAAGATGCATTGACCACATTGCCATCACAGACATATGCCCACCAGAGAAAAAACTCATTTATATCACCATTATAAGTTGTCGTCGCGGCAGTTGCTGCGAAACCACTTAGCGTAGAAGCAGATCTGGCGATTATCCTCCCCGCCCCACCACAAACTGGAGGACCACCGTTGACCGCTGTTGCCGAGGCGTAATTGTTACAAATGAGGAGATAATAATTGTCGCGAGATGAGTCGGTCGAAGAACCAAAGAACGTCACTGAGCTACCGGAGTTCGTTGGTGTTGAGGTTGAAGATGCGGGATCTTCAAATGCGTATCTCGTCGCGTCCCACTGAGGAGGGGTGTTGAGTACTGTCACCGATGTCGTCGCGTTGTTTGCTAATGCAACGTTGCCTCTTGGCATGTCAACAACAACACCCAGCACGATGAGGCACACCCCAAGTAGCGTTGTGGCGATAGTGATCTTCCCCCCGATCGTTGTGTGAGAGTTTCCTGGCGTCATAAAAAACGTGTCTTTATTATACAGGAGCGGGGCAGAAATAAATCAATAGTTATACACAGTTTAGACAGAATTCCCACAAACGGCGAACTTCTTTGTTGCGGGGCCCATACGACTTGGTCAACTTATATGAATAGTCTTCCTTGTCGCCCGCGTTACATGCGACGTACACCTTTTGGTGATTTGTGAAAATCCCTCAAATGGTATTGCGGAGGGGACCACTTCCCACTCCTCACCCTGCGCCTCGAATTTAACCTAAAATTTCATTGGGTCTTCGAGTACTGAAATTTGGAAATGCCCTTGCGGTACATCCGCTTGCGGAAATTCTATCCCACCCAAAACTGCAAAAAAAATTACTTATAGCGGATAGCGTCCAGTGGGTTTAGGCTTGCCGCCCGCCTTGCGGGGAAAACACCGGTTAAAAACCCGACAATCGCTGAAAAAACCGCAATAAACGTAAGGAATGTCATGGGAAACGAGAACAGGGAGACTGATTTTCCGCCAAAGTTTGACGCAGCGACGTTCATAATACTATTTAATACGAACCCAATTGTGGCGCCAAACATAATACCCATGATCCCCCCAAGAAATCCCACGATGACAGCCTCTGCAACGAAGAGAATCTGGATATCTCCCGATGAAGCGCCAAGTGTTCGCATGATACCAATCTCAGCGGTGCGCTCCAAAAGAGTAACGGTCATGGTGTTGAACATTCCAATTGCCGAAACGGTGAGTGCGATTCCTCCGAATACTGCGAGCACCGCCTGAATACCTTGAAATATCTTATTCGCTTGCTCAACGGTTTTTGAGAGCGCCGTCACGACGTAGCCCTTCTTTACTATCTCTGTTTGCGTGGGGTCAAGGAAGTCTGCTTTGGTGATACGCACCTGGACTTTGTCGTACGTCTTTGTTTGCACGTGATCTTGAAGTTCTGAGAGAGGAATAATTGCGGCAATAAAATTTTCTTCATTTGTCACCCCGACGACTCTGTATGATTTATCGATGGCAACTTGCTCCGATTCGTCAGTCCCCTCTTTCAATATGAAAACTCGAAAGTTCACCATTTTCCCGAGCGCCTCTTTTGGTGTTTCTATTGCAAAAAGCTTGAGCACTGCCTTGGTAAGAATGACTCCATCTTTATCCTTCGCCTCATTCCCAGCCAAAAAAAGATCTCCCGCTACTGCAGTCGCGCCGGAGTAACGAAAGAATGCCGGCTCCGCTCCCTGAAGAAATGCATTACCAGAAAGTCCTTCGATGGTGATGAGCGCAGGAAAACTCGCGAGCGGTGTGACGTCTTTCACGTTGGGAAGCGCGGCAAATTCCTTGACGGACCGGTCGGTGAGCTGAACGGCCTTCGATGGCGGATTGTTGACCGAGAGCGAAAGGAGTGTCTCGCCGAAGACAATCTGCTCGAGGATGATATTTTGGAGTCCGAATCCGAGACCCACAAGAGTGACGACGGCGCCGGTGCCGACGCCCATGCCGGCAATAGTAAGCCACGTACGAGCAGGGTTCGTCTTAAACGCACGCGTCGAAAGCATCGCAACATCTTGTAATCTCATGGCTCACTCTATTATAGAAGAGAATCATCGATACGGAAAGACGTGTCCGGACAATAAAAAACCGGCCACATAGGGCCGGTGCATTTCTACGCTACCGCTTCGAGCACACCACATATGCGCGTAAGGCACGAGACTCCGTGATCGCGGCCATTCGCATGCACGAGCGTATTCGTGTGCGTAGTCTCCTCGTCCACAAACAATGCTGCGACCCTGTCTTGAGTCGACACAGGGAGACTTCCCCACTCGATCTCGATCACGCGCTTGCGCCAACCGATACGAATGTCAACACCAAATGCCCTCACGTTGAACCATGGGCCGCGATAGGATGCTGACCCGTAAAGATTCGGTGTTGGAGTAAGCTGCGCGCCCACGAATCCAGAAGTGGAGAGCATTTCGCAAAACTCGTTCCTTGCCGATTCTTCCATGCTTGCACCATGGCACTCACGGTGGTAGTACTTCCACACATTAAAAAACGCTTCGTCGCCATCTCCTATGAACGCATCATCATCTATGCCATCTTTCTTCCCACGCCAACCGCGCTGATTTACGACGATGCGCTTTTCCCAGTCCTGCTTTGGCTCAGGATACTTCGGCGAAAGATCGATCCACTTATCGTTCCGGAGCATGATGTCGGGCTGCATACGGTAGACTGCATCGGTCTTTCGCGCATATTCATCGACCACCTCTCCAAGACGTCCATTAACGAAGCGATGCAGTGGGAACACTTCAGTTGAATGCCTCACTGTCGAATCATACGCATTCTCAATCGTCCACGTGAGGCCGCAGTGAGCGCACTGCAATCCAGGGAAAGGAATACCGTCTTCCATGCCGAAAGATAGCGATTCTTCGACTTCAGGTGCCTTGTTGCGACAGTCGGCAAGAAACTTCCAAAATTCTTCATTGGTCGCCACAGGCAAAAGCACTCGGAAACGTTCCGGCATCGGATCCTTGTTCGAACGCATTGTGTTCCCACAAGTATCCAAATACCACCGACCACCGAAAATGTAGAATTCTGTGAGCCGCTCATCGCGTTCGTACCCTGCAGTATGGCGCGCGGACATAAGCCGCCGCAATCCCACAAGTGAACCCATCGCGCGAACGACCTCCAACTTGTCGTCGTACCAAGGCGCGGGGCCAGGGTAGGCGGGCTGCTCTCTGCGACCGAGTGCAAATTTTTGCATGAGGTTTCCTTGTGAGAGTGAACACTTCCTCTCACTTTATAATATTTGTTCATGATTTTGTAAACCCCCCGTAAATACTCGTGGAATACTCTATCGAGATGCACTCACAAAAAAGAGGGCCGTGTTGCCCTCTTTGTGCTAACGTTCGCCGTTCCATTCGGCAAAAAACTGTTCAAGAAATTGTTCCATGTACGCGTGGCGCCCTTCCGCAATCCGCCTTCCCGCCACAGTCTTCATGCGACCATTGAGCAGGAGGAGTTTCTCGTAGAAATGATTAAGCGTTGTCCCCTTCGCATTCCGGTATTCCTCCTTGCTTGCATGCATGAGAGGCTGAATGTCAGGATTGTATATCTCACGACCGGCAAACCCTCCGTATGTAAGCGCACGAGCGACACCGCGCGCACCGAGTGCTTCGAGTCGGTCCGCGTCCTGCACGCACATTCCTTCGAGCGACTTCATCTCATCGGGAACACCCGCACCCTTGAACGATACAGTGTCGATGATGTCTTCGACGTGACGTATTACATCTTCGGGAACTTGGTGCAGCGAAAGAATTTCACAGGCGATACGGGAACCCGCATCTTCGTCGCCACCGTTGAATTTCACGTCAGAAATGTCATGAAGCAATGCGGCAAGCTCGACCACAAACGTGTCGGCGTGCTCTTCCCTTGCGAGCGTCTTTGCGATAGCCCACACACAGCGAATATGCCACCAGTCATGGCCACCCTCCGCACCAAGAAGTCGGGGCTTCACTTCATCTGCGACTGCCTGAATTATCTGTTCATTGTTCATGGAAAGTTCTCATTATTTAACTGCCCCAGATTAAAACATAATTTCCTCTAAATACATATTTCTTCGTACTCAAAACTCCGTCAACGTAGGTGCGCCACAAGAGTACTTCATTTTTCTAAGACGGAGTAACGTTAAGAAAAATTGGTCGTTATTCGTGTTTTGTGCCCGAGCAATATCGGAGCAAGTCAGTGATATTTAAAACACTCATAATTTTGATGGATTTCTGTTTTTTCGCGGTGAGAGTATTTGAGAAAATGGGTTATTCGGGATGAGCTACGAAGCGTCGATAAATTGTGCACGCTTTTTTAAAACTCTCAGATTTGGATGAAATTCGGGTGCGGCAACTGTGCGGTGTTGGAGCGGATGTACTCATAGTACATTCGCCCAACCCGTACAGGAAGCCAAGTCCGAAGTTCGCCAAATGTGTGAGTTTTAATGGTGGGCTTCGCCGGTACGAGGGATACCCAGTGCTATCATCTTTTCAATCAACCGCGAAACATCAAAAGACTGTTTTTTGTTCAGCGCGACACCACCCTCCTTCAGATTCAACCCGAGCTGCTCCGAAAATTCGTCCCTCTTGATAAATCCGCCGATACGCTGCGCGATAGCGTCTTCAAAATGCTCTTTCCCGGTCGCATCAAGCGCAAGATCAAATTGACCGGAGACAAATTCTGCAATGCGATTTATAAACTCAAGGTTGCGAATTTGTACGCCGGCGCCAGTTTTCATCCGACGAAAACGTTGGATGTCGAGTGCGTGCTCGTTGATACTCACAAGTTTTCCAGCCATCTCCGTGGCACGCGCCACAGGAAGACCGACGCCTCCTGAGTCAAAATCCGCCATGAGTGTCCGCAAATAGCCACTGCCGTCCATTCGCCCGGAAATGACCGCCTCCGTAATTTTCTGCAATCGGGTAATTTGATCGAACGTAAGCTCCTCAATAAGATAATTGACTATGCTTTTCACCTGCAACTCGTTTGGTGAGTCATACGGATAGATGCGCGCAATCTGTTCTATTTCGGTCACGATTGTCGTTCCCGGAGCGAGCTTCAATATTTGCGCCTTTTCAGGATTCGGCACAACGCGCTCGATCTTTCCGTCGGTCATGTAAACTATGCGATGAGCGTACGGCAAATATTTCGCATCGTGAGTCACGAGAATAACCGTCTTTTTGTCTTTCGAATTAATCTCTGCCAACGTGTCCATAACCTGCGCTGCGGTGATTGAGTCGAGGTTGCCGACGGGTTCATCGGCGATAAGTATCTGTGGGTCATTCACGAGAGAACGCGCAACGGACACACGCTGCTGCTGCCCACCGGAGAGAAGTGTGGGGCGTTTGTGGGCAACCTTGTCGATCATAAACCGACGGCACAGCTCCATCCCGCGATCAAACCGCTCGCTCGGAGGCACGCCGTCAAAAATGAGCGGCAATGCAACGTTGTCCAAAACCGTAATTGAAGGAATGAGATTAAACGACTGATACATAATACCCATCGTCTTTCTTTGGAAGTGCACCATCTGCATCGGCGAAAAATCGTAGATACTTTCTCCATTGACATACATCTTTCCCGCAGACGGCTCAAGCACGCCGAACATACAGTAAAGCAGCGTCGACTTGCCACAGCCTGACGGCCCAAAGAGAATGATATATTCCTGATCGAATATCTCGACAGTCGCACCCTTGTTCGCCTTGAATTCATTCTCCTTGCCAAGGTTGTAGGTGATTTCGATCTTATCTCCAAAAATAATCGGCTTTGCCATAACTTACTCTATTATATAGAAAGAATTGCGTTCCTCCCACTCAACACTGTGCACACCTATGCCAAAAGCGTTACTTTCCTACAGAGCAGTAAATTGTTACTATACTATTATGAACCAAGAACAACACACCGTGCTCATTGTTGAAGACGACAGGATACTCCGCCGAATGCTCTCGAGCATGCTTAAGGCAAAGGGAATCATTGTACATGAGGCAGAAAACGGCATTGAAGGTCTTCGAATGATCATAAAAGAAAATCCTGACCTCGTACTGCTCGACATCGACATGCCGCAGATGGACGGAATTGCAATGTTGCGGAGCTTGAAGGCGAGCAACACAAAAGTTCCCATCCTCATGCTCACTAATATGAACAGCAGCACCATGGTCGCAGACACCTCTGACTTGGGGGTGAATGAGTTCCTCGTCAAGTCTGACTGGGAGATAGACGACATCGTGGCAAAAGTAGAGCAAAAACTCCACCACACTCATACTGCATGAGCACTTTGCAAAAAAAATCATTTCTACGCCGTACGCTCCTCGCGAATTGCGACGAACTGGGTGTTGGTATTTGGTCCTGTCCTAGCTTTATTTTTCTCGTCATGGGGGTTGTGATTATCTTCACGATTCTCACGACGTATGTCGTTGCAGAACGGCAAGTCGAACCTGAGGTCGTCGTGAGTATCGTGACGCTCCTCACTGTTTTTCTCCTCGTCATCACGCAAGTCCTCGTCCATGCGTTTGAAAAAGTGGTACAAAGTAAGCGGCTCGAAGCGGCGCGCACGAAGGAGGTACTCGATCTCAAAGACCAATTCGTCTATCTCGCAGCGCACGACCTTGCGGCGGCTGCGACGGCGGTAAAATGGGGGCTCAAGATGATTGAAGGCGAAATGAATAAAACGCTTTCTTCCGACGATCAGGAGATTTTTGCGAGCATACGCACGCGTAACGAGCAACTCGTCGCGCTTATCCATCAAATTCTACTTATCACCCGCATCGAACGTGAGCAAATTGACCTGCAGCTTGATACTATTTCCTTGTCTGCTGTTCTCAATGATGCAGTCGGTAAGGTCTGGGATGAGAACAAGCGCACGAGTAACATGTACGACATTACAATCGGAGAGGACCTTCCGTCACTCACAACCGATAAAACGCACTTTGGCACGATCATTGAAACACTTCTTGCGAATGCCAACGCACACTCACCGCAGACCGGTGGCAAACTGGCGTTTTCCGCAGAGACCGATGGCGCAGATACACTTCTCATCACGGTTGAAAATAACGGTGAAGGAATACCTACTGAACTACAAAAACATATCTTTGAAAAATTCTGGCGCGACGGTAACACCGGAAGGATTGAGCGGGCGGGATTTGGGTTGTACATTGCGCAATCACTCGCACGAACGCTTGGAGGCAACATCACCTTTACCTCCAGCCCGACTGTCACCCGTTTCACACTCAGACTCCCCATCACTCCTCTTCCGACGTCCAAATAATAATTTGACCGCGCAGACGAATGTGCTATTCTTTCCATGGCTTGTTCAACTCAAAGGTTCCGATGCTAAACCCTCTTCGCGTCCTCGATGCACCCGAATTTTTCCGACCACTTCGTGAAGTACTCCTTGGGGCCGCGAGACAAATCGTTCCTCGTGATGCAGGACAGACGGTCGGATTTACGATCGCAGAACATGCAGGCGGGACAACGACGTGGAAACTCCAAATCCGCGGGCACACGACGCTCCTGCTTCGCCTGATTCGACTTCGTGAAGTCCTCATCGAATGTCATGACCGGGACATCTTCGAGGCAAGTCTCCCCCCTCTTCAATCATTTCTTTCATTCGGGGGAACCGCGGACGGACGGACGCGCTCAGAAATGACAACGTGCGACTTCCCGGTGACCATCGTCTATCACGACAACGACACTTGCGTTTCTCGATGACCACAACCCGCATCATTCGCGGGTTTTTTAATAACAGATGAAGACCATTGTCGACCGACATCCTGCTTCATTTTTTCGTAGCACTAAAGCGGCAAGCCGACGACAGGTAGGCCTTATTGCATTCGACCACGCGGGCAATGCCTTGCGTATCACTGATATTCGTGATATAATATTATTAGTCAAATACGAGAGGAAACTCACATGCGCCAATTGATCTTTGTCCTCAAGCCCGTGAACTCGATCGAAATCGGTATCTATGCCACCGAGGATGTTCCCGCCGGCACCTACCTTCCCCTCTTTGCGCCGAAGGACTATCGCCTGATGCGCAAAAAGACGATGGAGAGGCTCCCCATGAATGGACACCTCAAAGACCTACTGCGTTTCGGATTCGAGCGGCTTCCATGCCCCCACGAACTGGAACCAGATGTCCATCGGCTGGTACATCAGAAACGACTCCGCGACTTCGACCACCGTGCAACGCGGCTATCGATTCTACGCCAGCCGCGACATCAGGGCCGGCGAAGAGATCACCGTCGACTTCCGCACACTCGAAGACGAGCGTTACCCGTAAGGCCTCGGCCTTGCAAACAAGCCGCTGCACTGCAGCGGCTTTTCTATTACTACTGTTGATTCTTCCTAATCAACTCCTTCAACCCCTCGTCCATGTCATCGCTAATTTCCAGATGTCTTGGCATGATACTGTCTGCATCTACACCCTTCTCCGCATCTACTGTGTCTCCCGGCAGGATATGTGTTTCTCCATTTTTTCCAATATACACCTTCATTCCCTGCGACTGAAATTTCTGCATCAGCTCGTCCCAGGGGGTAACGTCAAAAAACGCAGCCATTTCTTCTCGTTCGGTCCTTAACGTTGCGGCGTATCTTTCTGAAACTCCCGGAAACGCAAATTTTTTGCCCTCAAGACTCTCCGAAAGTGCGATGCGTTCTTGTGTTTTCTGTGCTTCGGGTGACATCTCGGTGGCAACCTCGGCAGCAGTCCCGCCCAACGCCACCTGCAGCTCCCCCTCGAGCGCCCCAATCTCTGCTTGTTCTTCGGGTGTCTTCATAATAGATTCGTTAGCTTCTTGAACAGATAAAAGTATGTATGCTTCATATTGCTGGTCGACTTCCGTCGTGGTAGCCTCGATAGCGCCAGGTATGCGCTCCCCGAAAGATTCAGGATTTTCTGTGTTGTCCTGCATGTACACAAAGTCTACCCTCCTCCTAAAAACTTAGCAACAAAAAACCACCGCGCGGTGGTTCTGGTCATGCAGGACGAGCGACGTACTCCCCTCCGTCCTCGTAAAGTCGAATGTTGTTGTGGCCGTCGATGAGCAACCCATCTGTCGGGTTGTCTTTGAGATGCTTTCGAATGCCGTCAGCAAACTCCAGATAGCATTCCCGAGAGACTTCTGCATCGAGAGCGATGACACCCATCGTTAGCCATACAAAGGGGTTGGCTGTGCCGCAGGAGGAAAGGTCATCGTCCGGAGTCAGATCGGCCCTCAGCGTAAGCGGGGTTGCGCGAACTGCATCGTCGCGATGCTGCCACCCCGCAAGCACTACGTGCAACCACGACTGCGCAAGTGCGGAAGACAAACTCTCTGCTTCATCGTCCGAGACATTCTCCGCAATATCGTCGAGGTCACTGACGCTTATTCCAAAAAACTTCGCAAGAGGAATGAGCGCCTGAAATACAACATTCTTTTCCTCAACGGTGATGAGTGCGTCCGATCGTCGAATATGCATCCGCGCGCTTTCCCTTGGAAGAAACGCAGCGATGCGGAGTACGTCCGCATCGTATGCTGCCTGTCTCGACTCAAACTCCCCAAGCATATATGCCCTACTCCTGAGAAAGTCGAGCTCTTTTTTGACATCCGTCATGCCTACTCCTGTTCGTGCATTAGAACTTCCACCCAACAATCTACCGCGCGCAAGATATTTTGTCCAACTCATCGTACTGATTTTACAAAGACTTTTCCACTCTTACTAGTCCGGGTGGTGGGTTATTCAATCGAATTTGAGCGGCTTCGAATTTCGGATGCAGTTCGGCGGCGTCGAGGTGAGCGTGTGCGGGTGAGCGTACTTTGAGTACGGTCCCCGCACCGTTTGCCGAGGACAACACTGAAATGCGCCGAAATTGGAAGTCGCGCTATTTTCCGATGTTCTTGACCCACCCAAACGTCCCCTGGAAGTTCTCGAGAATAATATCAATTATAGACTTCTCCTTATTTGGCGTGAAGAGCACAAAATTCTCCGACTTTGTTTTGTTGCGCGCCTCATCGCGACATTCCACCCAGAACTGATAGACCGTTGACGGCAAGAATTCAACGACAACGGAGACGTGGTCTGTTCGCGGCTCTTTTTCTTCACCGAGGCCGCTTGGAACAATGGCCGGGTTCAATCCCTCCCGATAGAAGAACTGACAATAGGCTTGCTCGTCGGTTGTCCACGAAACGATTGTCTGCACCTTCGCGTCTGCTGAAGGATACAGCGTCGACTCATTGGAGACTTTAGAGATGATGGGCGGCGCGATGTCTTTAATTGTGGTAAATGAAATTGGCGCGGAGGTCACCTTGTCGCCGACGATATTCTCAGCCTTCACGATTGCCGTATATCGGACACCGAGTGATAGACCGGCAATCTTCAACTGATGCGAAAGTGCAAAGACCGGCGAGCCCGCGGATTTGGCCTCCTTTGTTTTTGTGTTTGTGTACTCAACCGTACCGGCGGCAGGAATCGATGTCCTCCATGCGACAGTTGCGGAGTCTGCCTCAATCTTGATAATGCGAAAATTCATGATTGACGGTAACTGCGCCTTCGTGATGAATGTGTCATCGCGTGACTCTCCGGAAAGCCCGAGGTCAGAATCGGAAACAACCTGGAAATGATAGAGTGTGCCCGGAGAAAGCCCATTCATGCGTACGGAATGGTCGCGGGACCGCTCGCCGGCATCACCCGACTCGGTCGTATAGGGTTTATCAGAGCCGGCACCGTACTCGCTGTCACGTGCATAGCGCACGACTCCTCCGGCGTCTTGGTCTGTGGACCATGTCACTATCGCATAATCACTTCCCACCTCCTTTACACCGGGGCTACCGATGATACGCGGAGCTTCAAGAATTTTTTGTGCAACCTCCTCTATTTCTTGAGCGACTACCTTCAATCCCTCCATAGATTTTATTTGTCGCACCGACGTAATCGCGCGCTCAACAATCACCCGCTCTTCCGGTGGGATCTTGTCGAGTTCTTTTATGTTCATCACACCCTTGGTGGTAATGGTGTAGTCTCCCGAAAGCGCCTGGTTGCCGCCCTCATCTGAAGAGCCAATACGCAAGTGGTACATTGTCGACGGCTCGAGACTTTCAAGAACAATGCGATGTTTTTTTTTGTCGGGGTTCGAGTCACGGACAACTCCATAATCTTTGGTAAGTCCGAAATTTACTTCCGAGTCCGCATCCTCATCGGTGTTCCACGTCACCACGGATGTCGTCGCGTTTAATGAGGTAATCTGAATGTTGGAGAGTTTTGGAGGCACCCCGTCACCGGAAACCTGAGCAAGCAACGAGTTGGGACCAAAAAGCCCATACCCAACCAACCCTCCGACCAAAAAGAGGGACGCCAGGACACCCGTTTTCTTCATGAAGCGCATACTTACTCTATTATATAGGAGAACAGGAAGAAATGAACAGGAGTGGCCACATCAGCCATTTTTATTGTGCGAAGAAGTAGTTGACGCCGGAATGTGTTGTTGCTGCGGTGCCGAGCGGAACTGCGAGTCCCCAATAGATGTCGCGGAAGAATGCGGCGGTCGATGTTGGCTTGGTGATGGCGACCGGAAAATACGTCGGGGAGGTTGAAGCAGTCAAAATATTACAGATCAGACCACATGTTGAATATGTGAACGTTGAAGTTGAATATTTTTGCTTGTCGTAGGAAATAGACGACGCGCCGGATACCATTGGGTCACCACCAATGCCGAGATTAAGGACTACGTTCCCTGTATTGTTCACTGTTGTCGTCGCGTCGGTGGCGCCCGTATCATCGCCCACAATAATAGAGCCGTAGCTAATTGTTGACGATGCATTCATTCCGGCAAGTGTCAGTACCTCCTCCGACGACGAACTCATGTCGTAGGAATATGAAGTGTCCCACGCAGAAATGATTGCCTGCCACATATCAGCGTTGAAATAACTCCCGGGGTCCGTGGGGTCGGCAAAATACTTCATCGGAGCGGAGCAAGAAACATCGCAACTATTCCCGGAACAATTATAGAGCGAGCATGAACTTGTCCCTATCTGATAGCAATCGTTACTGTCTGCGGTGCACGAACGACCGCCGGCAACACTAGATCGATAGAACGTGGAGGAGGCCGCAACGATGTCCGCATACCCATTCAAGTCGGAAACTGTTGCGGTCGCGCTAATGACCGTTGAGGTTCCCTCCGTGAGCGCGATACTGCTGTCCCCGTTGAATGAAAGATTGGCTATGACCGGCCCGTGCAAAACGGTCATCTCGGCGACTTTTGAATAGTTGTCCAAGGGCGTGCCTGCGTCGGTCACTCGGAAGCAATACGCGTTTTGCACCGCATAGGCGATCACCATTTGGAAATTGTATTCTACTTCAGTGAATGATAGGGCGGGCAGCGCCATGAGACTTGTTTGCACTGATGTGTCCTCCATTATCTGTCCATTGACAAATGTGTGCAGTAATGGAATCGAGAGCAACTGCGTCGTCGATGCCTTGTCGGCAAATTGCGACGACGCGGCCATACAAGCCGGGCTTGTTCCGCACGAACCGTTCGCCGTAATATCGGTATAATTCCCTGTAGGAACGGATTCACAGTTTGGTGACGCGAGTTTTGCGGCGACCTGAAGGCGGAATTGCTTATTCGTGAGCGGTAGACCGGAGTTCTTGACTGTCATACGCAAGCGAATGTTTTCACCAGGAAGCTGGTTGACGAGTACGGTATTCTCGGCGGCTTTCCATGTTGCCCCAGAATCCCCCTGCTCAAGACCAAATTCTATACTCGGAGTGCTCGAGATATATTCCCGGGCTGTTGGAATATCCCAACCTCCGTTCATTCCCCAGAAGGTGAAACCAACACCACCGGCAGACGTCCACGTGGAATCAGCGACGGAAGTCGTCGCGAACACAGCACCGGAACTATTGTACACAGTCACATTTATGCGGTTACCCGCCGACAGCCAATCGACCGATGCTTCGTACCAACCCGTCGAATAGGTCACGGAAGTCGTGGCAAGTTCTGTTGCCCCACCGCTGCGACCATTGTAGGCAACGTTTTTAGAGATGATTACCTTGTCTTGTCCGAACGGTGAGAGACAGATGCCGTAGTTTTGATGTGCCGTAATCGGTGACTGAATCGCAAACATGAAGCACGGTTCATCCCCTGAACCTGCCGCCATGTTGATGTACTGGAAGAATCGAAATGTCGTATCGCGCGGAACCGAGGAGGAGGACTGCCAGATACCACTCGTATTTTGGGACCCCGTATTACCCGCCGAGGCCGCGAGTCCGTAGGTACGTTCGTAGTTGTATGTGCCACTATTTCCAAATAGCGTAGTGTCTCCTGTATACTCCGTAATATTATTATCCTCGAAGTCATCGAAGAATTTGAAGGTTGATGTTCCACTTGACGTAGATGGAGCACTGCCGTTGCCGTAATACACAAAGACATCGGTTATCGCGGAGGCCGTGAGTGTCGGCACCTTAACCCAAACAGTGGAGGAGCCACTCGTCACATATGTTTCAATCCAGAACGGAATTGAAGTCGTACCCGAAGCATCTGTAAAACGAAGGTCATTGAAGTTGTTTTGCATGTCGGCGTCATATGGAAGATTCATTTTGACTTGCGCATTTGTTACCGTCGAAGTCGAATAGTTTGTAATGCGGACGCGCTGACGCTTCGACCAACTCTGGTCAAACCACTCCGTCGCAAGTGCGCCTTCTGCTCCGTTGTCATTACGCCAACGATAGGTCTTTTGGTCGGAAATGAGACAAGAACTATCACTCCATCGGATAGAACCACAGGCATCGTTGCCGTCGTTGTCAAAAGCCTCACTGGCCATATTTCCGGATTCATATGTCCACGTGATTGCATTAGTCGTCGTACCGATACGACTGACATTCGCTCCGCCGATTGCAGTCGTCGTCGCAAAACGCACGAGCGTATATTGCGCTGATGCGTTTTGGTCTATTGTTGAGGAGGAAATTGTGAGCATACTCCCACCGGCGAGCGCAAGTTCGAAGTCACCATTACTCAAGCCGGTAATGGTCGTTGTGCCAAGAAGGTGGAGCCCTGTGATGTCGAGATTCCTGAACTGGTAGTAACTCGCATTAATTGTTGCTGAATTCACGGAGAGCCCGTAGTTTCCGCTCGAAATGCGATCGACAGTCGTTGATGCGGTGGAAATACCAACCATCTGTAATGATGAATTTGTTTTAAACTCAGCTGTCGCACTCGCATCAAAACGCACATTCACTTGCCGTGAACTACCACCCAGTGCCACGCCGTCAAAATTTGTCGCGTAGCTCCAGTAGTCCGTCCCTGATGTTCGTATATAGGTACCGTAGATGTTGAGTGAGCCGGAAACTGCGCCGTGGTTTTGCGAGTATAGAGATGCATTTGCCGGAACTTGGTATGTACTGGCTGAGGAATTCCAGCTGCGGATATTGTTCCCTGCCGCAAGTCGGAGTGTACCGTATACATCGCCCCCTGAGGTTTTCGTGTTCATGTCGTAATTCGTTCCGGAATACAAGGAGAGTGTAGACCCGGTCCACGTGGTCGCTCCGCCTCCCAAAAAATTGGCGAATGTGCCGCCGACTGCGAACGAGGACGCAGAAGCCTGCACGAAGTTTCCACTTGTGACCGTAAGGTTGTTGGTCGAGGTGGCATGCGTCGTGATGCTCGTCGTCGCGTTGTTTGCTCCAAGAACATTCACGTTATAGAGCGTTGACGTACCGAAGACGTGGCTCTTTGTACCGGACGAAGGATTGAAGGTTACCGTTGATGTTCCAAAGAACAACGTGCTCGTCGCAGTGAAACTACCTCCGATGACAAAGTTTGCCACGGGTAGCGTGGTTGAACCCGCAGGGAAATAGACGTCGCCTGTCGCAGTGGCGTTTTGATCCATGAAGGTGAACCATCCGTTGTTTGGAATCGCTATTCCCGCAAAGGACGAACCATTTGCGCGGATAATGCGTCCTGTTGAAGTGGCGGTAAGCTTTATCGTCCCGCCGCTTGCGGTAAATGTGCCGCTCCGGTTATCAAAGTCCGCACCCACCGCAAGAATTCCAGTCGGAAGAATTGATGTACCCGCGACGATGACCACACCCGCCGTTGCCGTCGCGTTGGTATCCTGGAATGTCCAGCCTCCGCCCGCACCACGGAACTCCAACGCGCTAAAGGACGGACCCGCTGCGCGAATATTTTTACCGACTGACGTTGACGTGAAACGAAGTGTGCCGTTGTTGTTGTTGAACGTCCCGCCGTTCGCATCGAAAGTCCCTCCGATGGCCATCGTTCCGGATGGTAGCATGACGCTTCCCGCCGAGATGGTCACATCGTTGGACGAAGTACCAACGCCGCCGATATCCCAACCTCCGGAAGCGCCACTGAAGGTGAGATTATAGAACGTAAGCGATGACGATGCCGCAATGTACTTTCCCGTCGTCGTTGCATAGAATATGAACGTGGAACTTGCGGGAACAACAGTAGCGGCGGACTGCGCAAGGAACTGCCCTGCCAATGTGTGCGTTTCCGAGCCCGTTGATGCCCACGTCGACGTCGCCTGAAGCTCGACCGTGCCGTCAATGCCACTTGCGGCATTTCCGTGTATCGTTACGTTTCCTCCCGGCGTAAATGTTTTCGCGGTCCAGACGATAATTTTTGTGCCTGCGCGAACAATGAGAATATTTGGAGCGCCGAGCGATGCCTGGACTGCGATATCGGTGTCCTGATTGCCGTCGTACAAATCGATTGCAGCGATAGTCATCGGACTTCCCTGTTCGTGACGGAGAATGACGCGATCGCGATACAGATGCATGTTGCTGATGTTCGTTGTCGGATCAACGGAAATATTCGCCGCAGACGTAGTGCTATTAGTGTCGAGATAGAGCGTGAGTGTGTCTCCGGGATTAAACACGACAGATGAGATTGAAAATGCTCCCGATACCGCATTACAAGCCGAGGTATAGGTACCTGCCCCTTGCACCTTGAGTCGTACGTTTTGCGTAACACCGTTACATGTCGGTCCACCGATAGGAGTAACCCCTTCGTCGCCGTACACATTTCCTGAAATTGTAACGTTGTTCGCAGAGTCATCCCACACAATGTACCCCGGGTCGCCTCCTGGGTCGGAATCACGGGCCTCTCCGGAATAATTTCCGTACAAGGCGGGAGTTCCGGAGAAACGCCAGATTGATCCGGAAACACCGGTCGCCTTCACGTTATACCCAGAGACAATACCCGTCGTGGTGCTGAAATAGTTTCGTGAAAAGATCTTGAGCGGGTTCACGTCGATCGTCCCTCCTGCGACGGTAATCATACTTCCCCCGTCCACCTGCAGAAGAAAATCGGCATCCGAGAGATCATTCGCCAGTGTTGTGCCGGAGTAATTAAAACCGTTGCCATTGACTCCACGAACATTCAAATACCGCATCGTCGACGAGCCACCTGAAAAACTCATGGCGTACGTACCCAAAGACTGCACATCGAGCGTCGTCGATGCAGTTGAAATACCAATCACCTCAAGTCCTCCGGTACCCGATACCGTCATCGTTGTCGCAGAGGCAAAACGCACATCAACGCGACGACTCGCTACCCCAAGCGCGGTTCCATCGAAATTATTTGCGTAACTCCAATAGTCCGTTCCGGATGAGCGTGCGTATGCTCCGAATATGTACAGTAAGCCGGTCGTCGACGCGTGGTTTTGTGAATACAAACTTCCACTCGCGTTGATGCTCGTCGAGGTTGCAGCTGAGTTCCACATACTAATTGCAGTACTTGCGGCGACGTTCAGCGTCTCATACTGATCCCCCAACACAGACTTCGCGTTGAGTGCGGATGTGGCGCCGGAGTTCATGTAGAGCGTTGTGCCTGTCCACGTCGTTGCAGTGCCACCCACGGCATTGGTAAATACCCCCTTCACCTCAAGTGTTGTACCCGACGCCATCGTAAATTGTGACGAAGCAGTGAGAGAGAAATTACTTGTCGACGTTGCATTCCCCGTTATCGTCCATCCTCCCGCCGCGCCGTTGAAATTCACGTTGGCAAACGACGAAGACGCAGTCGTAACAAAGCGTCCGGTTGTTGTTGCAATAAAGTTGACGGTCCCACCTGAGCTCGTGAAGAGCCCTGCGTTTACAAAGTCACGCGACGCGTTTAGAGCCGCACTATCTGACGCGATAAATGTCGTAGTCGCGCGAATGAACATATCCCCAAGCACATTGAGAATCGGGTCATTGGTCGTCGCCGTCACCGTCGCGGTGTTTACTCCGTCACCAATACTCAAATTATTGTTCACGGTGAACGTACCGCTCGAAAATGTATACGTCGGACCACCCGACGCGCTCGGTGCAAGATAGAGGCGATGATACGTTGCGGGCGTGATGTTCGTCGCCGCATTACTGCTATATCTGAAGATGCTCGTCTGTGCGTCGAACGTACCACTTTGAACGAACGGAGTCCCGCCGCCGGTCAAATTCCACGTCGACGGACTACCCGCAAGAAATACATGGGCACTTGCAACGGTCAATACACTCGACACCGTCACCGTCGAAGAAGCAGTCTTTGTTGTTGTCGCCACCGTGCCGGTACCGAAGGTAAGATTATTGAAACTCCAGTCTGACGTTCCTCCAAATGTTCCGCCGTAGAACAGGGAGAACGTCCCACCCGTCATCGCAACAACTCCGTTCCCGCTTGCACTCGTTCCGGTTACGTTAATAGAACTTGCACCCGAAACTGTTCCTGCCGTAACAACGAAATTGTTTCCGACGTTCACGGTCTGGTTCACTGACCAATTTCCCCCCGTGCCGTTGAACGTTGTATTCCAGAATGTGATTGGTACGATTGCGGTGATTGCCTTTCCCGATGTGGTTGCAGTAAAGATGAATGTCGACGAAGCAGCAGTGAATGTCGCACCGGCATCTGCGGTCCATTTGCCCCCGACCGAATGTGACTCCGTCCCCTGCGCGGTGAAAGTCGAGCTGTTATCGATGTGGAATGCACCATCCCAATTATTTCCGGAGCCCCCCGAATTGAGTGTGATATTTCCTCCGGGAATGAACGTCTTCCCGGTCCATACCCAAAACTCCATCTCCGGATTTACCGTAAGCGTATTTGGAGATCCGAGCGTCGCCACAAACGGAATGTCCGCATCGTCCCCTCCATCGTAGGCGTTCATGTTCGCGATCGTGAGCGGAGTGACGTCCTCATGACTGACAATGACGCGATTCTGATACAGCTTAACGCCCGAAAGACTGGCGGCGGCTGACCTCGTCACCCAAACGGCCTTAGCTGCTCCTCCTGTATCAAGATACACCGTCATGACCGTATCGCCGGTAAAGGTAACGCCCGGAACAGTAAATGTGCCGTCTACAGAACTACATACCGCAGTAAAATTCCCCAAGCCGTCAACCTTCACGCGCACATTCGGCGTTACATCGTTACACGTTGGTGCACCCATTGGCGTAAGCGCAGTAGTATAAACCGTTCCCGAAATGGAAATGACGAACAAACTATCATCCCACCGGATGTATCCCGGATTCCCTCCCGGATCGACGTCAAATCCTTCACCGGCAAGATTTCCGTAGTGTTGTTTGAAGCGGATGTATGACGACACTGAAGTCGGCGTACCCACTTCGGTCACATTGAATGCGGAGATGGCGGTCGTTGTCGCAAAACGCACGTTGAATATTTGTAATCCGGAGTTATGCGTCACTGTCGTCGACGCAATGGTAAGCGCACTACCCCCCGCGGTTGCGACCTCAAAATCACCGTAAGAAAGCGATGTGATGGTCGTGGAGCCGGAAAGACTCAGTCCGGAAGAATTCATGTTTCGGAATTGATAGTACGAGGCATTCAGTGTCGTACTCGCAAGCGAGATCGCGAAACTGCCGGTCGTCTGTCGGTCTATGGTTGTCGTTGCAGTCGAAGTGCCGACAATGCTGAGGATGGCGCCAGTGGTAAAGGTTGTCGTCGCATTCGGCGTAAAGCGCACATTTACCTGTCGCGAACTTCCTCCTAATGCTGTCCCGTCAAAATCGGTTGCGTAATCCCAATAATCCGTTCCACTCGTACGCGCGTAGTCCCCTGCAATGAGAAGCGCCCCGCTTATCCCCACGTTATTCTGGGAATACATCGAGGAGAAACTGGCGAGCTGGTAGGTGCTGACGGAAGAGCCCCACATGCGAATGTTCGTGCCTGCCACGAGCCGCATTGTTGCATATGCATCACCACCCAACGTCTTCGTATTCAATGTGAATGACGTACCAGAATTGAGCGAAAGCGTGGAGCCGGTCCACGTCGTCGCAGCACCTCCCGTCTGATTGGTGAAGGCGCCGCCTACGGCAAGTGCGGTTCCCGTCGTCTGCGAGAAATTGCCGGAGACGAGTGTGAATGTGCCCGTCGTGGTCGCATTCGCTGTGATAGTTGTGGTCGCGCCGGTTGAAGGCCTGACACTTACGTTCACAAACGATGAACTACCGGGATTGACGAGCTTCGTTCCCGATGAAGCATTAAATGCAACCTGACTTCCTGCCGTAAACACCGCGCTATTTGTGAATGACCCACCGATGGCAAACGTTCCGGATGGGAACACCGTCGTTCCGGCGGCGAACATGACATCTGCGGTTGCAGTTGCGTTGGTGTCGGTGATGGTAAAGGTGCCGGCGGCAGCAATAAGCAGCGACGCGAGCGAAGAACCAAACAAGGTGATGGACCGACCCGACAAGGTCGACGTCATCTTGAGTGTGCCTCCGTTGGCCGTGAATGCTCCGCTTTGATTCAAGAAATCGCGACCTACTTCAAGCGTACCACTTGGGAATGTTGGCGTACCTGCAGTAATAAAGACGTCCTGTGTTGCAGTCGCATTTGCATCAAGGAATGTCCATCCACCGCCAGTACCCGAAAACAAAAGCGTGGAAGCATTGGAGCCGTTGAATCGAACATTTCTCCCCGTCGCTGTCGAAGTAAACTTGATTGCACCACTGCTATTCACGAATGTACCGCCGGAGTTATCAAACGAGCTACCGACTGCAAGAGTTCCCCCGGGGAGGGTGACGGTGCCGACGGTAATTGTCACATTAGCAGTTGCGGTTGCATTGGTGTTCAACCACCGCCATGACCCGCCGGAGCCATTAAATGTAAGATTGTAAAAATCTGAAATACCTTGGTTAATTGAAAGACTTGCCGTCGTCGTGGCGAATGTCACGGTCCCCGTCTGCGCAGTGAATGTTCCGAGATTCTCCCAGAAGCCCAAAACAGTCATCGTATTTGCTCCTCCGGCGTTGAGTATGTCGTCGGCGCCGATCTTCACTGCACTTGCCCTCACAGACGAACCCAGTGTTAATGTCTTTGCTGTTCCATCGATTAAAATATTTCCGAGGTCCTGCTTCGATGCCGTGCTGTCTGTCCACGTTTTTGACAATGCTCCGGAAAAGGTCGTCGTCGCGGTCCCCTTCAAGAATGTCCCGGACGCCCCGATTGAGAGGTCACCCTGAAGCGTCATCGCGGAGGTCCCCGGTGAAGTCGTACCAAAATTCATAGAGACTGTTCCCGTTGCAGTGAACGCACTGGACAATCCCCACGTTGCGACGTTTCCACTCTCGCCGAATGTCACATTAAAGAACGTTGAGGTCGCTGCACCCGTCGAATCAATGGTGCGCGTCGAGCTTGTTGCATTGAAGATAATCGTTGAAGCATTTGATGTAAATCCGCCGACGTTTATCCAGGAACCACTCACCTTCACCGTGTTTGCATCTGCGTAGAAATATGCGACGTTGCGCATGTCCCACGTATTCACTGTCTGCGGCGTGGAAGTCGACGGACGGAAGGTGTTGGAGTACACATCGATACTTGAATCGAGGCACACTCCTGTCGCGCAATTAGTATAATCTCCACCGACTCCGACATCGTAGAAAATATCTTCATTGGCTGAAATGGAATTATCATATCGACCAATGTCGGTAAGTGTGAGCGTCTGCCCCGTAGTTGATGCGGACCCCAGCGTGAGCCACCGCTCGCTCAACTTCATACCGCCCATGTCTCCGGGTCCGGTATATTTTGCCACAGCAACCGCTTCGTTGAAGTCATTTGCTCCCGAAATGAACACCGTAACTACGTTGCCCGCGAACGCATTCACATTATCGATATACCAACTTCCGTTCGCGGCTATCGTTCCTGTTCTACCCGTCTGAATCGCTCCGTTGACCGCAACGGCGACTGTTCCTGATGTCACATTTGTGGTGAGGTCGTGCGCGCGGGCTATTCCGGAAATTTGAATTCCCAGCGCCCATTCGACAGACCAATCATTGAGGAACGGGCATGTCCCAAAATAACATGTAGCGCTACCGACAAGTCGTATCGTGCCATAAGTCGTGGTGTTTAAATTTAAGATTGAGATTGGCGAGGTCGTTGTTCCGACGTCATTTCCAGGAATCTGGGCATTGGGAATGAGTGTCCACGCCCCCGTTCCTGAATCCAAATATTGAACTTGGACAACGAACGTGGTTCCCGTAGGTTTTTGCGCGCTCCATAACACTTGCCTCCATGCAGGAGAAAGTCCGTCTGCAAAATTAATCTGCGTAGAAACAACGGAGCCTTGCGTTGCGGGATTTTTCGCGGCAAGCATAAAAGGCTCGGCGTATGGAGATGCGGACACCGACGATGTTGTCTCTAGTGTTTGCGTAGTCGACCACGTCGAACCATTCCATGCAGAAAAGTCATAACTCTTCGCGGTCTTATTGAGAAACACCGCAAGTATCTTTCCTCCAAGCGTACGCGCTGTTTGTACCGCCGCAGAAGCAGGAATGGTGGAAATAGTTCCTTGGCTCCACCACGACCACGGGGTTGTTGTCGACTGAAACACCTTATAGCGCGCATTGGTCGTGTCACTATATGCAACAACAACGTTCGACTTATCGGTCGACGTTGCGGCATCATAATCACAGTCAATCGAACGGTTGTCGTTTTTTGTATTACCCGTTGCCGTCATGACGGTATTGCCCACCCACGCAGCTCCATTCCAGCGAATGACGTAATGGTCGTCAACTTGATTTTCATAACACAGTGCTAATGTGTCCGTCGCGTAACCCGGCACCTTAAGATTCCCCCATTCGAAGTCGTCGGTTATTGACTGATTCGTGAGTGCGGCAGACCAAATCGAACCATCCCATGAACGCCAACCAAAATTTGCCGTGTTCAATCTCGAAGATAACGCAATCGCCTGATATCCACTTCGCTCATATTCCAAAGCCATTCCCTCATGACCCGTTTCGGTCATTCCACCAAACGTCGTTGCGTTCCCCCACGTCGACGTAGTCCCATTCAACACTTGTGCCTCGTACGCGGCACCCGTATCGCGCTCCATGACAATGACTTCATTTGAAATAGGACTTGAAACAAGTCGAAGCCACTCGCAGTTGTTCACACTTGCCACGTTGATAGTCCCCGTTGCCGACCAGGAGGATGACGTGCTGTTCCATATCGCATATCTCGGGTCCGCATCACCGTCACATGCGGCGACAACCGCATTACCGGATAACGTCTGATACGCAATTGCAATTCCACGTCGCGAAACATTCGCCACGGTCGTCGTAAGACTCAAGGAATTTCCCCAAGCGCCGTTTTTGTAAACCTGAAAAATCGCATGCTTATTGGCTCCAATCGTCCCCATAAGATACTCGCCATAAAGTGTCGATGCCTTAAGTACTACCCATTGGATGGTGGAAGATGCGCTGAGTGATGCCGCAGAAGAACCCCACGAAGCACCGTCCCAGAGACGATACTTCGGCGCCTGATTTACCCCTGAAGCATACGCAAACATCGCATCCCCGGTCGTCGTCGCGACTCGCAATGTATTTGATGCAAACGTCTCCATGCTCGTGAGGGCGTCAGTCGAGAATTGCCCGTCATGAGTTTGAAACCACGTCGTATATGTCAGCGCAGAATCGGTCGTGATACTCCAGATTGAAGACCAGAAAGAAAAGACGTTCGTACCATTGACGTCCTTCGCGCGCACACGCCAATAATAGGTTGTTGTTGCAGAAAGTGTGTCGCCCCCGTATGGCGTAAAGCGAATACGGTCACCGGAATTGAACGGTTGGGTGTCCGTGGCATTCTGAATATTTATAAATGCCGTGGTGCTTGCCTGCGAATTTCGCGTTGTGGAAGAGGTGAATGCAGAGGTTGTCGACCACTGAATTTCATAGTAGAGGTCTCCCCCAAGAGGGTCGGACGAGCGGAACTCGAATGACGGCGTCGTCGTGCCTACTTTCGCATTATCAAAGGGAAGATATTGTGTCGGAGTCACCACCTTATACCCCCATGAAACGGTCCAATCTTGCAGTATCGGCGAACCACTGATGTTGATCAATGTAGCCTTGAGACGAATTATTGAATACGTATTCGGATCAAGTGTGAGTAGCGACTTCGACCCACCTCCAAAAGTCGCGGCATTCCCGGACAAATCCGCATCAGGGATAAGCGCCCATGAACTGGTCGACGTATAATATTCAACTTGCAATCGTACTGTGCCGTTCGTTTCGTCTCTACTCCATGAGGTAGTCGCCCACACAGTTTCCGCTCCGCGCACGCTAAAGTATATCGGCTGTGAATAAATGTAACCCGTCGATGAACCCACAACAAGTTGCACATCATTCGCACCAGTCGTAGTCGCACCATCAAAAGTATCATTCAAAAATTGTATCTGTCGTGTCTGGAACCACGTCGTGCGAACAACGCTCGTATCAATAGTGAAACTTTGTATCGCCGACCACGCACCATATGTATTGGATGCATTGGTATCTTTTGCGCGCACGCGCCACCAGTAGGTGACACCATTCGTGAGGGCGGTAGTTGGAGCAAAGTGGATTGTATCTCCGGAATAGAATGGCGCCTTATTTGCAGGAGTATTGATGTTGTCAAACAATTCAGGGTTTGCTGTTGACTCCTTGTCGATGAACGGCGCAGTAAACGTCGCGGTAGTGTCGATCTGTATCTCGTAGTCGAGGTCGTTCAATTCAGGGTCAACGCCGACGAATCGAAAGTCGGGGGTCACGCTACTTACTTTTTGATTATCAAATGGAATAGTTTGCACCGGCAGGTCGGGAGCACTATTTGTGATTGCCTCGGGATAGTCAGTATACGTGTCCAGGGGAGTACCGTCCGACTTCACCATGCGGAAACAATAATTTGTTCCCTCTGTCGCAAGATTGTCCTGTATTACCCAATCCCACTCTCCAGTTTGGAGAAGCGGAATTTCTGTCGGGGTTGAAGAAGAATTATTTTGCTCCGTATAACTTTCCCCGACATTTGAATTCGTCAACAACAATGACGAGAGGTTTGCTCCGTCAGTAACTCCCGCATTGTTGTATCCCCGCCAAAGTGCCCCACCTGCGCCGATAGCCCCGACGTCGGTCCACATGAGTGCCGATGCGCAGGTACCGCTGTCCGCTGCAACATACTGCAGCTTGAACGCCTGCGACAATGCTGTTGCTGTCGCATTCGTAACGTTGAACGTCATGCGCAATCGAAGCACATTTCCCGGAATTGGCGGCTGCGTTGAAACAGTAATAGCGTCCCCCTCGCCAAGGGTTGATCCTCCCGGAGGCCAGATGTCTGTCGGGGTATTAGCATTTACGTTGTCATACCAAAGATGATTGTCTTGTGCGTAAACAGTAATTCCGCTGAAGCGCTTTGCAAAAATTACTTCGATGTAATTAGGCAAACTCGTATCAGTCGAATAGCCGCTGAGATTGAAAGCGTGTGAATGGTCTCCCGGTGCTGATTGTACAACAACGGGGGAAGTCGGCGTGCGTCCATTTGCCTGCGCATCAGGCGACTGGACAGCTCCTCCACTCATATCGATGTGCGTGTGCGTCGTACCACCCCCCGTGCCGCTATATGTTGTCGATGCCTTCAAAAACTTTCCATCAAAGACTTGCCCCGCGTCTGACTGATTTGTCCACCCTGCAGGTGGTGTATTGTCCCACATCGTTATCATGCCATTGAAATTCTGTAAGGTTGTCGTTGCCACAGTGAGTCGAGCATAAAGCACCTCAACGTATGGCGGCTCATTGTTTACCGTGGGGTTTGTTGAGGTTGAAAACCGGTGGACGTGGCTGAGTAGTGCGGGCTGAGGGGAGATAGTCGGAGTACGCGAACGATATCCATTGCCGGTTGCGGGGGACGTTGAACCGGTCACCGTATGTGCATGAGTATTGGCACCAGTGGTCGAGCCGACCGATGTCGAAGCCATTGCGTAATACCCATCCATCGGAGCATAGCGATACCACGTCAACGGAAGTGAGGTGGAGGCAATATCAAACATTGCAATAGCTCCCACCGGCAATGATGGTGGCTCCCCCGCCGAGGTCGACTGAATGACGCGTAGTGTCTTGGAAAGCGGTGTATTTGTTGCGGCGACAACATTGGGAGTGACCGAATGTCCGTGCAAATTATCCGCAAGGAGCAAATTGTTCTGGGTACTTTCCGCAACAGCCGTCGATGTCGCGGTATTTATTGTTCCGGAAACCGTATGTGTCGTCGTTGTTGCACCCCCTTGCCCGCCATATGTTGATGAACCCATGGCAATGCGAAACGAAAAAGGGTCGCTTCCCAAACATGAAACACAGGTCCACCCCGAGGGAGCTGCGCCTCCATCCCAATACAAAATCATCTTCCCTGCCGCATCGGACGCAATCTGCCACTGTCTCAACTCGGAGAAATTCGTCCCACCGCTCGTGCTCGTCATCTCGAGTGGCCCGAGCAAGAAAAGGAACGGCGAGCGGTCCGGTGCGTCAAATGTATATTGCAGGTCAATGGAGCCGCCCGCAGAAAGCTTCACCGGCCATGTCGCAGTGATAAACGTATGCTCAGCATCGCCCCACTCTAAATTTGCATTACCTCTGTCGATAACAGTGAAATCCCCCGGGATGCGCTCCACGATATTCCCCTCGAATGCCTCATTTGCATGAATGCGAATCTTCATCGGGTAATGTGCAAGCGGATAGATGCGCGTTGGACCATCACGCTCCACGGAATACGGAACACTCTCCCTCACTTCGAAACTGTCGCTTACTTGGCTCGCAACATTTTCGTACTGATCAAAGCGCACGAGCTTCACCTTATATGTTCCCGTCGCGTTTGGAAGTGCGTACATGGCCGAATAATCCGGCACGTCGACGACGTTGTTCCCATTACAAAGTCCGGATGGTGTCATCAAAACCTCATCCTCAACGCCGACTGTGTCCGTAATCCACAATTTCACATTCGCATCACAAATAGTGTTGCCGTTGTTTGAAAGTGCGCCGACCGAAATTGCAACCTTCTCACCCTCCGTAAAAACAGTTTTATTGAAATTGATTGCAAGAACCCCCCAATAAAAATCGTACTCGTCAACATACACCTCACCGCCCTCCGCGATCTCAACGTACAGCGTATATTTTCCCGGACGCACCGCACCATGCATGTCTTTCAGCGCAACTGACCATTCATTGTTGTTGCCGTAGCTGATGTCATAATTGACGGGGATATCACCCATGGTTGCATGCTTCAGCACGACGCGAGAAACGCTGAACGGCTTCACCCCGAACACGTCGCGGACACTCTGCAACAATCCGTTTGCCTGACGCTTGTACTGAAAAACGAACGCAGGTAATTGGTGAATAGAAAATTCGCGATCCTTTGAAAGCAATCTACCAAAATGATCTTTATCACGACCGTCTGCGTCAACATCAAGTCGACGATGCTCTCCGGGAACCACGAACTCTTCTTCGCCGATCTGCGCCCCGGGATGACGTGCTCCCGATACGCGAGAAAGCTGAGGCGAAATGAGCGGGAGAAGTGCGTGTGACACCTTGGCGTCCACACTTGCCTTCACGCTCGGAACGATTGCTGCGAGAAATGTCTGCGGCGACAGAGAAGATATCGTCCGCACCGAAAACCCTGCCGCAAAAATATCTTTCACCGGAGCAATGAATGTTCTGCCCGGATACACGCCCGCACCTGCGCAAGTCGAAGAGGCAAGTATCCCGCCCTGAGGGTCGAAGACGCCGATATCCATGGCACCGTCTTCTCCGGCACAAAGTATCGAGACGCCCGTCGCATCGTAAGGTGAAAGATACGATGAAGCAAACTCACTGCGTGGCACGGCGACGGTGAGATTTTCGTTGACCTCGCCGACGATGCCTATCGGATTGCTTGCACCCATAACACGTACTGCATCAGAGAGAAGTCCCTCGCCTGCACCGCAGTGATCAAGCTTCACGGTCATCCCCTTTCGTCTTCCGTCAACTTCCTGACGTGCACCATTTCCACATGCCACCGTAAATGCCGTTGCGTCCCACGCTACGCCGACGACACTCCTCCCCACTTGGAATCCGAAAAGCTCCTCGGTAGTTGCAGGATAAATCGGCGTAGGAAATGATTGGCTGTTGCTTCCGAGTACGGGGATGATGTCGCCCGAACCGGTGAGTGTGACGCTTTCATCCAGAGCAATTGGGCGCCCAACGATGGAGCCTCGTACCGGATCGAGTATTTCCGGGCCGTTTGTGAATCCAAGCCCCGCATGTGTAACGTTCGGTGCGGTCACACCGAGCGAAAGCTCGCGCTCCCCTCCTATCCCGGGAATAATAAACTCGTCACCCGCATATCCCGTCGGAACATAAATTGCATTCGCACCCGGCGCCTCGACCGATGCGGCGATAGGACCGTCAGCAGAAATTACGCTTCCCGGTTTCATGCCGTCGAAAAGTGCACTCTCTCCCTTCTTCAAAACAACCTCGGGTTTGTCCGATGCGAGAACGCGCACATTGTCATCGAGTGCAATGACGTGGAGTGTCATGTCTGACTGACTCCCGCCAAATATTATTCCGCGCGGTTCAGGTTCTGTGGTGCGGAATGGTGCCGCAGGGTCCGAACGCGAAGTGGTCGTCGCAAAATCGTAATACATCGCAATCGTCGTAGAGGCACCTCCGTCCTTCCCGTTCGCACGAACCCAAACTAGCCCAGTCTTTTTCTCGGTATCAAAAGCTTGAAGCCAGTATGGGAGTTCGGCGGCAGCGGCCTCATCGACAAATCGAATGTCGCTTCCGTCCCGCGAAACGTGTTCCCAAAAACCGGACGGTGCATTATCAAGTGAGATGGGAATTGCAAATGTGCCGTCTGTAGTGATGTTTTCATTGTCGATGGAAATATGCGCACGATGATTCCACGAACCGTCCCAACCAGAACGGACCAATCCGTATGCTCCGGACTGTGCCGCGGCCTCCACAAAAAAGTCTCCACGACCGTTCAAGGGAACAGTAATGTCCGCACGGAAATACATCGTCTGCCCGGGCTGAAGGAGCACGGAGTCACCGAGATGTGCGACAGGAAGAACGGTAGACGGCATGATGTCAGGTGGAAGCTGGTTCAACAGGAGATCGACCGCCTTTGCAAAGAGTCCCGCATCATCGATAATCGAGCCCGGGCGAAGTGCTGCCTCCATCCATCCGTCACGGTATTCCGTCCCCTCGGTAAGTCCGACGCGCGCACCGACGGTAATACAATTTGTTTTGTCATCGTTCAATCGGTCACACGAGCGCACTTCTTCGTTTACCGCACAACGAAATGTCGAGGGAGAAGTTCCCGACTCCCATCCTGCATCACAAAAATATCCGATGTCATTGTATTTCAATTGCCCCACTTTGTACGGAACGTTGTGCGCAAACCGAGAAAGCGACTTCACGTTCGCACCCTCAACGGGAAAGTGGAACTGCACGCGCACCACCTGCGGGTCAGCACTCTCGTTCGTCACATTGAAATACGTACGTCCATCCCCAAGTGCGTGATAGACCGCATCATCGGTTTTGACGGAAAGCGTTGCGCCTGCATAATCTTGTCTGTTGACGAAGGAGAGTTCTTTGCCTTCGGGAAGCATCAATCTGTCGCGTCGTGCTTTTCTTGCTTCAGCGTCCTTTGCCAGAAGCGTACTGCGAATATTCATTCCTGAGAGCGCAACATCTTCAGCGGAAGCATCGGCAAGTGCGTCATTCGCGTAACGCGCATTAATCCAGATGCCGTCGACGTATGCAGATGCATCCGCATCACTCGTGCGGTCGTACTCGACGACAATCTTGAGGTCCGAAAGGTCTTGCCATTCTGCGATATCCGGAAGTTCGTATTTCCGGTATCCGCCGTGCTTACCGTTTGACACTTCTCCACGCAACTCCGTCGACCCAAGAAACTGCCAATGCCCCGCATGGTACGCGCGCACAATAACGCGGTCATATGCGCCGGTGGTGAATGCGCCGGACCCCGCAAGCGAAATTTCCAGCGTCGCGCCAAGAAGAGGATTTTTGTCGAGAGCGCCGCCTAGACCAAACCCGTCGAACTCCATGACGTGGCACGTTTTTCCGAGCGTTGTACAAAGTGCAACGGTGTACGGGTCTGCACTTTCAACGCTGGGCAAAATTGGCAGAGGAGAAGCGTCGGCCGTCGTCGCAGTGTCCCCCGTAGGTACGATGTCACTGATAATAATTTCGCTGAATGTGGATGTCGATGCGGTGCTTGCACTCGAGCCCTCAACAAGCGGAGGCACTTCGAGCGAACCGACACCACTTGAAATAAATAAGTCCGTTACCAGAGAGAGGTTCGGTGCGTCACTCACTATCTCACTCGTTGTCGTTGGCACTTCCAATGCGATTGCTGAGTGGGGACTCCACACACGCGTCAAAAAATCTCGTAACGTCTGTTCAATTTTTGACTGAATACCACTTGGCGCAGTCTCTTCGACTGTAGGCATGGGTGCAACGACAGGCGTCTCAATATTTATTCCCGACGGAACAAATGGATTTGGAAAAGACGGAAGTGTTTCAGTCACCGATGCGGGAGCATCGGATTGAGGTGTTGTTGTTACTTCAACAATGGGGGCCTCTGCCGGCGCAGGAGCAGGCGTCTCGATGACGGACGTGTCGACCGTAGAAGTCGAAACGGGTTTTCCAAAAAATACCTGCGAAGAATTGTCACGCGTAAAATCGACAAGCTCCGCATCAGGAGAAAGGTCTTGCATTAGTGATGCCTCATCATTCTCCCAGCCGTCACTGCCCATCGCACTCGGAAAAATATACACATTCGCTTCCTTTTCTGCGAGCACAAATTGTGTGAATGCCCACAGCGTTACGACGAGTGCGAGTGCCCCAAAAACGAGGCGCGTGCGCACGGAAAAACTGATATTCAGGCGTCTCAAAATGAATGAAAATTGATTGTGCATGAAACAAAATACCAGTCCTCCAACAGGATCGGTTATGCACGTTATTTTACCAAAAAAATGCCTAAAAATGGCCTCATTTCTACGCAAAATCGGGTACGGCACAATGGCTCAACCGCACCACATTTGCTTCATTGCAAAAGTTTTCCACAGGTTACCCTCGCGCGCGCGTCCTTATTATTCAAAAATTGACAAAAAGCCATTTCTTATGTAGATTTTTCATAGATTCATTGACCACACACAAGGAGCATACGTGGAAACAAACCAAATGAAATTGCTGAGGCGCGCAACGTTGTTTGACTGCGTCGCCGCATTCCTTTCTTACGCAATCATCGGCTCAATAGTTTTTTGGATTACATGGATGCTGATGAGGACACTGCCACCAGGTCTGCTCATTTATGCGACCTTCCTATCCGCGGGGTTGCTCGTCACTGGGGTCATGAAACCTTCAAAAAATGGCTTCGGTGCACTAGACAATCTTGGCACAGCAGCGGGCTGTACGGTAGCACTCACGACGATATGCTCTGCGCCGGCATCTGAGTTCTTTTTTTCTTTCGTCATACTCCTCACCGGCGTCAGCCTCGGAGAGAGCATCGGCATCTGGCGACTCAAGAAAAAGGGCTATTCCGAAACACCAGAGGCGATAAGTGCCTCGGGCCACGAACGCACCTGGGGGATTGGCTGGCTCGACACATACCGCACTAAAGGCGCTGACGTGCCGCCGGCAAAACGCTTTTGGAGCAATTGGTACATCAAAAACCATGCCGAAGATGCTGACGCACTGCGAGCCAAACGGTTCTGGAGCAACTGGTTCTAAGACCAACCAAGTATCAATCGCCCTCCATCCTGGGGCGATTTTCTTTTTCGACTTCTTTCTCAATTTTATATAATGTGTACGACCGTACACATTATATAAATCATCGTTGCACCACCGTAGCAGAAGGGTCGAATCAAAACACTCTCAAGCGAGTATTTATATCTTTTTGAAAAACCTACGCATTAAATTATTTACAAAATTGAGATGTAGTGCGAGGCAAAATAGAAATATGCAAGCAAGCCGAAATTTTAAAACTAATATTTTGGCGCTGAAAGCTAGCGTGATATTTGGGATAAGCTGCGAGGCGACAAGGTGGCGATGTTCGAGCGGACTTACAAAAACTTTCATAATTTGGATATACCACAAGGGCACTTCGTTTTTCTAAAGCGGCTACCGCTAAGAAAAATCAGTCGCATTGCAATTTTTTCAAGATGAAAGTGTTTGCGGGGGCGTACATGGGGTACGTCCCCCAAACCTTTCGTTGATGAAAAAATTGTAGTGTGCCAAATTTGGAAGTTTTTACATGAGGAGTTTACGGACGTCCTCCGCCTCCTTGGATATCAATTCTTCAGAAAGATCAATCGCCTCATTGATTTTTTCCATGACTTCCCTGTCCTGCGCAGACGGATTAGGTTTTTGGAAAAGTGCACCGGTCTGCTCCCCTATCTCCTCACGAAGTGCTGCAAAAATATTTCCCAGGCTATCGCGCAGCTCATCTGCTTCTCGCTTTGTCACATACTTCTCTTTACGAAACGATTTTCTTTCGTACCACATATAGCCGATGAGGAATGCAACAAGCGCGACGAGAAAGATATTCGCAATGAGCGACCAGTTCGTCGGCTTCGGTGTATCGTCAACAACGAGCTTTGAGGCATCAGAAGGAAGCTCTCCTTCAATCAGAAACTTTCCTTCAGCAGGAGTGTAATTCCCTGCTTTGTCATACGCCTTAAGGGTGAGTGTGTGCTCGCCGGGGCTTTGTCCGGAAAGCTTGTACGTATCATCCTTGACGGCACTCAACGCTATTTTTATGGCATCCCCCGCATCGACGACAGCCTCGTAGCGGTCGATTCCCGAGAGCGTATCCGTTGCGGAAAATTTCACTATTACATCCGTCGTAGACGCAGGCACCGTAATGTCAAGCGTAAAAGGAGGCGGTGCAGTTCGGTCCACCATTATCTTCCTGTGCAAAATCGGCCCCCAACCTGCATCATTTTGATATTTCAAATGAAAATACATCACCCCGTCGGTGAGCTGGTCGAATTCTTTTTCGTTTATCGCCGGGTCATAACTTGTCTTCGGGTCGGTCTTGGCACTCTTGTCGAGGTCCATGCGCACAATCAATACGTCAGGAGGTAATTCCCATAAAAATCGCCCTTTGGGTGCATTGTAATAAAGATTTTCGTCGGGATGCGACGTTGAAGTAACATCCGGCAATTCGGGCTTTGGACCCAATAGTCCGGTATCAGGGAGGCCCGGTATCGGAGGGTGCGTATTATTTGCGGCCGTCGCGGACACCGTGTAGTTGGCAATAATTTTAGTACTTAAAATATCCGTACCTTTTCCGTCATTGGCCAAAACAGAGCCGGTGGTAAACACCACATCGCTTTTTCCCTCTTTGACTCCCTTCAAAGTGATTGTCAGAATGGTCTTCTTCCCAACAAGTCCCACGGTGCCGCCACCGCCAAAATTCATCGTTCCATTCGCATTGGAGATAGTCGGCTCTTCGGGCCAAAACGAAAATGCGGAGCTTGCCTTCGAAACGCCGTCCATGGTCAGAATATTTTTATCAAAACTGACGAGTGCGTTTGCTGAATTGAATGGTGCAGGAGACTCGACGGCAATGGTCACCGTCAGCGTCTTCCCTACTCCGATAATCCCGGAGGGAGGATTGAACGAAAGCACTGCTCCTCCGGTCTGTACGTCTCCCGCCTGTTGCGCAAAAACCACCATCGGTGCACCGATGACCACTAGTACACTGAGAAAAAATCCTATTGATTGTGTGAGGAGTGAGCGGCGCATAAGAATGAGTTACGCAAACATGAACGCACCTATGCAGCAGAATCTACGCGTTCGACATGCATGCGCAACTTATTTGAGGTGTGACCCTTGAGCGGCAAATGAAGCACGAGGACGCCGTCCTTCACCTTTGCCTGTGCGGCGGCGGCGTCGACTTCTTGAGGAAGAATAATCTGTCTGAAAAATTTCCCCCAAACACACTCCTCAAGCGTGAACGCGTCATGCTCTTCTTCGTGCTGCACGCCCTGATTGATAGACACGTTGCCCTCTGCTGCATGCGGCATAAGGTCCTCGGGGCGACGTGATGTACCCTGGATGGTGATGACGTCATTGTCCCCCTCGATAGACACATCGAGATCCTTGATCTCGGTCCCCGGTACTTGTGCGTATATGGTGATCTCCGTGTCACCTTGCTTAACGTCAACCGGAAGTTGCGTTACGCCTGCGGGAATGTCTGATTTTGCGGGAAGATTCGTCGTCGAAACAGTGTGTTCGTCTGATACTCCAATTCCCTTTCCTTTGAGTTTTTGTAAAAAAGAACTCATATAATCAAAAGTACAATTAATTAGTAACCCGCCTCCTAAAACAAATTTCCTAAATTTGTTCGGACGAACATTTTTTCTGAAAAAATGTTTTAGCCCAAACTTTCATCACGGTAGAGTTGAATACATTATACGTGAAATTGTATATCTTGCGCAATGAAACTGTGAACAACAAGGGGAGAACGCTCGCTGGGGCATTCTCCTTTTGAAAGGCACGCATAAAATTCTGCTGAATTTTTGCTTTGCTCGCCCCGTCGGGCTTGCGCAGGGCCATTTCAAAAGGAGAATGCCCTCGCTCTCGAAAGTTTGCGCCTGCGAGGGCTCCCAAAATGTTTTACCCTCGCTATTTATTAGGTAAATGCTTTGATCTTCACCCTGTGAAGAAACAGATTTGTGTGTACAAAAAAGGCGCTGTGGATACAGCGCCTTTCGCACAACTACCTATTCCCCTGCGACCATCATCTCGTCGATGAGGCAGCTCGGGGCATTCGCACCATAAGTGTTATCGGAACAATCATCAGCGGGAATCATGTGCCGGAACATTTTGAGCAAGTTCCCTGCAATGGTCACCTTGTTCACTGCACAGACAATCTCGCCGCGCTCGATGAGGAAACCTTCCGCTCCGACCGAATATGCTCCGGTCGCAACATTCGTTCCGTCGCCCATGATATCGGTAACAAGAAACCCGCGATCAATCTTCCGAATCATTGTGTTCAACGAACTCATCGAAGGACACAGGAGCAAATTAAGTGCACCCGATGCATGTCCCGTCGAGCCGCTCGTGCCGAGCTTCGACGCCGATTCGATGGATGTTGCCCACATCTTGAGCAACCCTTCGTCGACCAAGGTCCACGGCGAGGTCTTGACGCAGTCGTCGTCATAGAGCTCTGACTGAAGTCGGCGCGGCATATGCGGCCGCTCGACAATGTGCACATCATCACGAAAGATGTGTGAACCGAGATGGTCGAGTAGGAAGGTCTCTTTCTGATATACGCACTCACCGCTGATGGCGGCAAAGAGCGCCTCAAGCAGTCGCGGAGAAACCCGCTTATCAAAGATGACCGGCATCGCTTCCGTTTTGATCGAATGCGCACCGAGCTGTCGCACCGCATAGTCTCCTGCACGGTAGGCACACTCCTCATCTTCCATCAGGTCTGCACGATGAGCCGCCACGTGCCAATGCGAACCGGATTTCATCTCACCGGCTTTTTCCGCAATAACACTCGTGCTCTTTGAATACTGTGTCGACGGAGAGACGATTGCGAAACCGTTCGACAAAAGTTGTACCGAAACATCAGACTGGAAACCAAAACTGGTCCCTTCGCTGCGGGAAATTCCCGGGAACTTCCGCGCAATGCGATCAAGTACGATCGCCTGTCCAACGAGTTCTTTCAATGTCGGCTCCGGACTGCGGTCCAAGCAATCGAGGAGCGCCATTTTGGCGGGCAGCTCCTCCATCGCACACGGCCATTCGTCAGGTCGCGCAAGCCGCTGGTGCGGGTTTGCACTTACGAGATGCGCAGACAGTACCGCCTCTTTTGCGGTACGAGCAAGGTCCTCGCTCGCGAATGAGGAGCTTTGCGCATGTCCGCGCTTGTCCCCGACAATCGCCGTTACAGTGAAACCGGCACTGCTCGAAAACGTGACATCCTCTTGCACTCCGTCACGAACAGTGACGCCACGCTCTATCGACGTGTCGAGTGACACAACGGCATCAGTCGCGCCGGCGGACTTCGCGTGACGCAGCAGTTGCCTGCCGACACGCAGCATTTCTTTTTGATTCATGGTCGTCTCCTTTATTCCGCTGCTGTTTCAGTTCCGCCGACGGTCACTCCGCCGGAAAGCCGCAGTGTCGGTTGGCCGATGCCAACAGGCACACTTTGCCCTCCCTTGCCGCACGTTCCCGCGCCGCCCAACTTACTGTCATTTCCGACGAGGTCAACGAACGTGAGCACCGTAGTGCAATTGCCGATAAGCGTTGCACCAACGACCGGCGTAGTCAGTTTGCCGTCTTCAATCTTGTACGCAAGCTCACAGCCGAACACGAATTGCCCCGTTACCGGGTCAACTTGTCCGCCGCTGAACGAAGGCATATACAAACCGTGCTTTGTTGCGGCGATGATGTCTTCGGGTGGAGTCACGCCACTCTCCATGAGTGTGTTGCGCATACGCACCTGCGTGCGATGTTCGTACGATTCGCGACGACCGCTGCCGGTCGCACGCATATTGAGCAAACGCGCACTCTGTCTGTCGTGCATGAAGCCGACCAAAATACCGTCTTTGATAAGCACGGTGCGCTCGGTCGGTGTCCCCTCATCATCGATGGTGAGTGAGCCACGTTCGTCTTGCAACGTGCCATCGTCGACAACCGTCACAAGTTCGCTTGCAACGCGTTTTCCGACGAGGTCCGCGAAGACGGTTGTCTTCCGCCACACACAGTCAGCTTCCAGTCCGTGCCCGATAGCTTCATGAAGCAATACTCCGGCCCAACCCGGACCCAAGACGACAGGCATGATGCCCGACGGACATGGTCCCGCACGCAGCGTTTCCTTTGCGTTGTGTATCGCAAGATCAACTTCCGGCATCCACACATTCGGCGCGATGAGGCGCGAATAATCGTATCGTCCGGCGATACTTCCATCTCCGCTCTCACGCTTCTCACCGAGGGCGCACTGGACCGAGACAAACAGTTTTGTCATCGGGCGAACATCGCTCGCAACAGTTCCATCCGCACGCACGATGAGGACATAGGTGAGTCCACTCGCAATGAAAGCACTGACGTTGGTCACCACTTTGTCTTTTCGCGCGTAACGGTCGATCGCACGCAGGACCTTTACCCGAGCCGCAAGCGACAGTGGGGTGAGCGTTCCGGCATAACGAGCCATCGGTTGCGGAAGCACCTCCCGCATCACGTACGACTGCTTCGCCGTTGCGATTTCGCGGAGCTCTTTGCCCGCGCGAACGATAGCCCGAGTCGAGATCGTATTGCCGTGTGCGTAAAGCACCGACTCCCCGTTCACGCGGCGCAGACCAAATCCTTGGTCCACACTTCGTGACGGCGACTGGACCCGGCCATCGTTGAGCGAAACACTTTCGCTTTCCGAACGCTGCAGAAAGAGCTCGCCGTCTTCCGCACCAAAAAGTGCGCGTTTGACGAGCGCCGTCATGCCGGCCGAGTCAAGGCCGAGCAGCTTCCCAAAATAGTGCACGGGATCGATCGCATCGTCTCTCGTTTTCACTCAATTCTCCTTGTGGTGAACGTTTTTTCAACGTACGTAATCCTTGCTAAAACTAACACACATCAACGCATTGTCGAGGAAAATATTTTTTGTGTTTTTCGAAAACAAAACCAACCATAAAGTGTAGCTTTACGCGACTAGCGCATTGCAAAGGAATGTCAAAAAACACCACGAATTTTCTCCTCTACAAAAAATTGCGCATACTCACTTAGCGTAAGAAACGAACCTGGAAGCAAGGTATTGATTTTTTTAGAGAATACAGAATGTAGCACTTCCTCAACAACGAGGATTTACCACTTCTTAGGGCCCCTCGCAGGACGGTTGGCCTAATTCTCGTTCTGATGTGGCAACTACCGGGCGACTTCGTATTCTAATGAGCGAAGTGAATTTGAAAGCAAAAAGTACTCTCCGTGGTGAGCGAGAGCGGCCCCGGCAGGTGAACGATGGGTGTGGCCCATTGCGCAAGACCTTTTGAGCTTTTTTAGAAATTGCTCAAAGGGTGTGCTACCTCGGAGGGGCCGACTGTGTGCCTTTCAAAAGCCATAAACCCGAGCGGTATTTACCCGGTCCAATTGGCGAGCATGATAGAAAAGTCCACCAAATTCACCGTCCCGTCCTGATTGATGTCCGACACCGGGTCCGAACTTTTCCAATTAAACAACAATATCGAAAAGTCGATGAGATTCACCTTTTTATCTTTATTCAAGTCTGAACGATTCGTAAAATCGGGAGTCGGAGAAACGCCCATACCGATGTAGAGTATTGGACTCAAGAGACTCTGATCTTTATTCAGAAGTTTTGAGAGCGCCTTCGCCTCGTATGTCCCCTTCGCTAATCCATCGGAGGATAGTTCCAAACTCCACGAGCCGTTCCCATTTGCCGTCGTCGTGCCGGTGACTATCTTTCCCGAAAGTGCATTTCCTTGTGCATTCATTATCACCTGAACCGGAGTTAGCGGTATTGCGTATCCGCTCAATTTTATCTTATCCCCAAGGCCAACCGTTGTCGTCGCAGCGATTATCGTCGGAGAAATGTATACAGGTGCAATGATGTTGTTTGTTCTTGCGATGAGGTAAATAGTCGACGAATATGTCGAGGAAAGCCTCCCGTTCGTATCTCGGATATATACACCCCATGTATAGGTACCGCGCTGGAGGTTCGTGAACTTTTCTGAAAAATCTCCTACTTGAGACACGGTCGTCTCGCGCGCAATCACGCCGTCCTTAAGGAAAACCATTGCCGCGCCCGGTGCCGCCCTACCCTCGAGGGTTACGTCTCCACCGTTCAAGTAAAGCCCTCCTCCTCCGCCCGGCCCCGAAATGCCTCCCCCGCCCGGAGGTGGTGGAGGCGGAAGCGGTGGCGTCGCGGTTGCCGCACCCGCCTCTACTCCTATTTCAAAACGGATAAGTAGGTCGCTGGAGTTCACTATCAATGAAGGCGTCTGACAGCGCACATAAAAACTATACACAGTATTTGTGGCGACCGCCTCGTTGCGATAGTGCAGCAAGCCACCATTTGCAGCGGTAAAGGCGGTGCTTCCCAGCATGTTTGTATAGAGCACGCCACTTGAGGTAGCGTAGCGACACGTTGCGGGAATATCGGTGTTAAGCGACACCCAGATGTTCCGCGTACTCCCAGGGAAGAGCCCAGAAGGAAGTGCATTCGTACGAGTTGGCTCAAATACCGGCAACGAAGCGGTGATTCCCACCGGAGCGATGATGGCCACAATCGTGGACCCGAAATCAAGATTCGCATTGACGGCATTCGTCGTCAAAAAGCGCACGTGGCGCGAACCGACAGTACCAGGGCTCTCAATAAATTGCGTCCCCACACCGCCAAATGTGGCAACATCCCCTATGGAAATTTTTACGGTGTCTCCTGCAGATATTCCTGCACCCGAACTAAGTGTAAACAGTATCTGCCCCGTTAGTCCTGATGTAACCGTCACCCCGACATCAGTCACACTGGGCACAGCCGCAAGTATGCGATTAGTAAACGCGCCCGGCAATGTCGCGACAGCAAGGTCAACGTCCGCAAAACTGAGTGCAACGGGAATGGTGAAGCCCTCGGGGGTCACCACGATATGCCCGCCTGGGGGTATTGCCGTCGCCACGGTGAACTGAATTGTGTGCGACGTCGTCGTTGCACTCGGGGCCGATGTCGAGACGGTGTCACTCACAAACGAAATCGTACCAGCATGCACAAATGACAACGGAATAAGCAAGGTTAAAAAAAGAAGAATGCCGGCCATCGGTGCCGGGTCCTTTTTTTGCAGTATCGCTGAATGATGTACTCTCTGTTGTGTCATGAATATGTTCTGTTTTCGCGCTCTACAAATTTGCTGCTTATTTTACACAACGAAACCCGACGGCAGAGCCGGCGAACGAGGTCTGGATGGTGGCGTTGATGGTAAAAATTCCCGCCCTGTCGGTCAAATTCCAAAACCCTCCGCGAAACATTCCGCGCACTCCGGTCGAATCAGCGTAGAAATAGTCTTCGCCAAATACCGGCGAAGAAGTCGTGGCTGTTTGCGAAGGGACTCCGTCCGCATCTGCTTCGGTGATGTACCCCTCAGGCGGAAGCGTGCGGTCACCGTAGACCCCGTCCACAACATCCGCATCTACCCATTCCCAGACGTTTCCCACCATATCGTAGGAACCAAACGAGGAAACACACTCTTCGTGCACTCCGGCTTTTTCTCCCTGACTCATACCAGAGCGACCAAGGACACACCCAGCCTTCACGTCGCCTATCGTATCGGGAGTACCGAGCGCTGCACGATACCACTCTCCGGGAGAAGGTAGCCTTTTCCCCACTCGCGCACAGAGCGCCATCGCCTGAGCGTATGATGCGTTTACCCACGGATACATCCCCTTCGTCGACTCGGGGACACAGGTCGCAACCGCAAGATTCTCCCTTGTCTGCATTTCACTCGACGGACTCGTGCGCGGGCAGGTCACACTCGTCGTCACCTCATAACGGTCAATACAGAATCCACCCAGAGATGTGGGGACATACACCATCTCCTTTGGGCAACGTAACACCTCAGTCGATTTCCCTGTTCCGGCGAGCAAAAGCGCGTCACTTATCTTAAGGGAATCGCTCGCCTTACTCGCAAGCGTAGTGAGCAGTATCGCCCCGATGACGATGAGCGACCCTTTCCAAAAACCTCCTCCGCGCTTTTTCTTCGGTGGTGGTTGCGGGAGCGGGGGTGCGTATTGCGCACGACCTTCTCTCCGGATGGTCAACCTGACCGGCGTGGCTGTAATGTTTGTTCGTTCGTGCATTGTAATTGTTACAGTCGAGTTGTCATTTCGTCCCGATGAGACGGTCCAACATAATCAACCGAAGGACCGCGCCTCCAATCGTAGTAAAAATTGAGCGAAATGAGCAGTAAAAGGAGCCCCGTGATACCGAAAAGTACGTCGAGGGTAATGCGGTCATTCCCCGAGAAAAGCGCTTCCTCTCGGACCGCCAATGCTTGCTCGCGAAGCGTGAGCTCTTCATTTTTCTGGTCAATCTGTGCGGCGAGGTCATTATATTCATTAGGTGCAACTGATCCCGCAATACCAATTACTCCGGCAATATTTTCCGTCGCCTGAAGTGCAATATTTTTTATCGGCGCGAATCCGTCAAAAGTGAGCTGCGTAAGCACGGCAAAGCCCACGATAAGTATCGCTGCATATTGAATTGTTGCCTTTTTGCCCACCTTATCCTTCCAAATGGCCATATGGCCTCATTTTATGGCTAAATTGCCCTTAGGTAAAGACCTTTCACGCACCCTCAGCGTCGGGAAATCTCTTTAATGACTGGGAGTGCAACCACATGGAACTCACATCGAAAATGTGGACATCAACGACTTCGCCTCAAGATAATATGGGTTCGCTTCTGCGGGAGAAACATTCGCCTCATTCCCTCTTTTCACATCAGCCCAGACGACCCAAATCATGTCCGACACTGCCCTCTCAAGAAGTCGAGCATGAAACAATTCATTAAAATTTGGTACTTGCTTCTTGTCCACACATGCTTTCATGACCCTCGTGGCAAATTGTGCATTATCCTCCCTCCAAATAGAGCCAAATCGTCTCGCGAAAAGTGCGGCCATAAAAGTCGGATCACCAAGGCTCACCTTCTGCCAGTCAATGAATTTTGCGCTGTGATCGAGAGGCATCCAAAACATATTCCCCGGATGTACGTCATTATAAATGAACTCCTTTGGCGCACCCGCGAGAAGATGCTCTTTTTTTTGAAGAATGTTTTCAGCTTCTTTTGCAATTTGCCCGAATTGCCGAACGAGCGCACTCTCTTCTCCAACAGCCCGGGAAATCTCCAGAAGTCTCTCATGCCATACGGTGAAGTTCGTCACATACGTCAGATAAGTAGACTTATGCGGAAACCGCTCTTTAGAAATCTCCATACTACTCACCTTGAGCAACAATTCAATGGCGCCCTGAAACTCCTTTGCATCGGCTTCACTCAGCTCCGAATAAGGAACACCGTCGAGATACTCCTCAACCAACAGCGTGAAATCAAAGTGTTTACTGTCTATACAAATCGCACGTGGTCCCACGTTGTATCTTTCTGCGAGTTTCAAGATCGCAAATTCATCCGCGAGATCTCCGTGTGGGAGGACCTCCTTTGGATTGCTCACCCTTGCTACGTATGTGCCCTTTGTTGTGGCCACCTTGTAATTGAGATGATTCGTACTTTGTCCGGGAGCCAAAAGCGTCACAACCAAGATATCACAATTACTCGTAGGCTTTTTTTCTTTCCAGTATTTCTTTAGTGCTTGTTCCATGGAACGATTATACCAAGTGAGCTGAGAATAACCTCCAGCAAAGCAGACGGATTAAATTTCGTATGATACCAAATAGCAAATTCACCGCGTCGCTGCGGTGAATTTGCTTTGGCATCACGTCGTAAAAACTTTCATAATTGGGGTGCAATTTCGCATTTTAGCCAATGACAAATACGCAGCAGCGGGCAAAGCCCCGCAACTGCGTATTTGCTTTGGCGTCGCTCAGAAATGACTGAGTGCTCACACTCAAGTATTTCTCGCTAACCAATGACAAATTCATCATATCTGGCACAATCCAGATATGATGAATTTGCTTTGGCGTCGCTCAGAAAAATAGAGAAAGTGAACTTTCTCTATTTTCTTCGCTAGCCAAAGTAGAAGAAGAGGATGAGTAGACCCACAATAATCGCAAACAAGAGTCCGATGGCCACCGCAGCAAGTCGTGAAATGCCCTGTGCGCCACGTGCAGCCGAGCTTCCGCGTCCACCCACCATTCCCGCTAACTGTCGTTTAACGTAGAGGCGAATCATGAAATAGAGTACGAGAATGAACGTGAGGAGACCCCCCAAGACCGGGCCAATGATATTCATTGGGAGTATCCAGAACGAAGTCACCGATGAAATGGTTTGATTTCCGCCGTCAACGAGAGGTACCGCGAGCGCCACAACCGCTTCAAAGTGACCGATGACAAACCCGTCCGGACTCCAGTTGACGTCGTACTTTCCGGTGGCGTTCGGTGAGATGACGTAAGCTGTCTCATTCACTGGAAGTGACTCGACTTTCTTTCCGAACATGTCCGTAATATCAATCAGTCCTTGGGGGCGCGAAAGCGTGTTGCCCTTATTCTCCGCCTCCACACTAAAGACGACGTTCGCAGAACCATAGATAAGCTTGTCGGTACGGAATCCCCTCATGCGTGTGTCCTCAACGATATCCCCTTTCATTTGAAAATGGAGTATTGCACCAATATCGAAACCCACCGCAGAACCTTCCTTGAGGTTGTCGGGCGGTTTCTGTGTCAAAAATAAACCCGCGAGGTGCGAACCGGGACGTGCATCGGCGGGAAATTTGATGGTGAAATGGAGCACTGCCCCCTTGCCTGCAGGAACATCAAGCACTGACTCATCGTATGTTATCCATGATGCAAGCTCCGTCGCATTTACGTCAGCTCCTTCCATGTAGACGGGCTGATGGTCGGCTCCGATTGTTGAAATGTTGCGTGCGACAGGATAAAGAGTTGTCCCCTGATCGCCACGATTTTCGATACGCACCGAGTACGAGTGCTCCGTGCCCGGCTCAACTTTATCTTCAATAGTCGTAGGGGAAAGATTGAAACTCACTTTATTTTGCGCGAGTGCCGAAAGTGGTGCGATGAGCATCGCAGAGCCGACAAACGCGGCAAGGACCAAATCACTCTTTAAAATCATATTGGATCTCGACATAAAAAATTTTGGACCTCTCCCGCACGGCGAGGCGTATAAGCTATGTATAAATTCTTTCCTTTCCACAACTCACCTCAGTGAGACTAGTTACCATTGTACCGAATCATTGGCTATGTGGAAAGTGTGATCTTATAAATCACATTTGGAAAGGCAACGGTGCAGTAAAACGACAAAAAAATGCACCAATCAAATTGATTGGTGCATTTTTCACTATGGACTGCATTCGAGCACTTCCGGGTAGCCCGAACACCCAAGATACGCACACTAGATTGCATTGCCGTGGAGCGTATCAGATGAACGCAGATACGACGCATGGGGATTGTAGAAGGCAAGACATATTCTAATGTATGACCAAATCACAGTGGCCCCACGGCAAGGCGAGGCGGCTTCTATTGTGCTTTTAAAAGATTGGGGTACAAACGTAGGTGATAACGTTGTTGTAGTCGACGGCTGCTTCCTGAAGTGCCGAGACCTGCACGCGGTATCCCACGCGGGTTGCACCAATGTGCGCAGTCGTACCGTCTGCCACCGCAGTGTGATAGAGGACCGTGCGTGTCGACGTAGACGTGAGTCCACCGTAGAGTGAAGTGCCAAATGCGTCACCTGTCGGTAATGATGAATCCTCTGATGTCACACCCATGTGACCATATGCATTATTCACTCCGAGTGTTCCTAGTGGCGTCGTCCAGGCTACGGGGGCATCGAGAACACCACCTGGTGCGGGATTGCCGTCCTTAAACGCGTTGATGTTTGCACCATTCGCGGAAAGAAGGTCTTGGTTTTGAGTGATGGTCACCGAAAAACCATTGAAGGCATTTGTAGCAACGGTAATGTCCTGCGCCGCAATGGACGACGTACCAACGGAGATGATGCCAAACCCGATAGCTATTGCGGAGGTCGAAGTCGAGGTTGTGTCGCCGTTCACGAGCGAACTAGAGGCAACACCCGCAATTGTAAAGGTAAGGTTGGTATCAACAATTGCGGTCATGGTCACTGAGCTAATGATGGCAACGCGTGTGTCTGCGGAATCCGCCATTGTGCCGCCGACACGCACCACATAGGAACCAACACCTGATGGATTTGTTATATGTGAATTTACGACACTCACAGTAAGCGCACCGGCGACAACGGTATCACCAACACAAGTAGTAAGTTCAATATAGTCTGGATTCACGCCAATTGATGAGGGGTACATTTCATTTGTGGTCGGTGCAGAGCAAGCACCGATATTAGCTCTCCCCGTCACCTGAGGACCTGAGATGGTTACATCGCCGACGACGAGCGTCGAAAAATCGAATGAATTACTCCCAGGGTCAAAGGTGATCCTTGTTGTTGATGCCGTCACGGCCTGACCAATTGTGTTTATGTTCGTATATCGCACAATGTAATTTCCAGAGACCAGTGGTGCAGATGATGATGCAGTTGCACTCACCAGCAAGAGCTGAGATGCCGATGCCGTATTAAAAAGAAATGGTAGGCCGAGTGCCCAAGAGAAGGTCGCGACGACAAGCGTCGTGGCGAGCCACCTCATGCGAATTAAAGAACGAAATGCGTTTGTGTAGTCCATAGTGTGAACTTTTATTTTGATAACGAATAACTGCTTGCAAGTTTGGAGAATTTGCAGCGGGAGAAAGTGAAGCACTAATGTTCTGATGTTGCATATGTCCCTGTGGGAAGTCCATATTCAGAACGCTTCTGTTATTCGCGAATGGGATGTTTTTGTGTTGTTCTCTGTTTCCATAAACAGAGAACTCACCTACAAGTAATTATACCGCTCCTGTGGAAAAGTGGTGCGCTTACGGTGGATAACTGTGGATAACTCATATTTTGTTGCGATTTCTCCTCGGAAATCGCGCAATCGTGAAAATATCATTATATTCGACAATGTTGTCCACAAAAGTGGATAAGCATAGGGGCAAAAAAATACCCAACTATACCATTGAATAGTAAAATAGTTTTTAACTGATCATTTTCGGTCGAAAAAATCAAAAAAACGGGGTAAAACGTAGCTGATCTTGTTCGCGTAATATGTTCCTGTCTCCTAGGGTGAGGTTATTTGCACGCGATGGCCAACAGAAAACAAAGTCTCCGCGCTTACGCGGAGACTTTGTTGATTCAGATTAGCCTCAGATTAGTTGTTTAACACGGCAATCAGTAGCTGGGCCATCGCGAGAAGATTATCACGTACAACCTGAGTAATAATACTGCGACCATAATCAGCGTTCACCTTGACGATGAAGGCGTTCAGCTGGTTAAGCGCAGAGGTAACCTGTCCATTCTGGATAAAGTTTTCAACCTTCTTCAAATTAGCGAGATAAGAATTCTCTATATTTGTCGGAAAGTTATAGCCCACCACAACGCCTACTATGGCTGCCGCCTGTTCAACCGGGGTGGGATCGTCGCCAACCGTGATTACTACGTCGATCATTGCCTGTTCAACCGGTAGACCGTTGTCCGTTGCAACAAAGATAACGACACAGACTCCCGCCTGCATGAGACCGGGTGTCCAGGAGAACAAACCGGTCAATGCATTGAATGTCGCCCCGCTAGGAGCGCTCGTTGCCATGAGCGAGACTGTGTCGCCATCCGGATCGGTCGCGAAAACAGTGAAGCTAAGCGGGGCATTCTCAAGTACCTGCTGCGCACTAAGTGGCGCAAAGACTGGCGCGCGATTCACGTCACCCACCGTGACTGTGACAAGTTCCACGGCGAGCTCGATAGGGCCTCCGCTGTCGGTGACCGTAAACTCTATATTAGTATAATTTCCTGCTTGGCTATAACTCGGCACCCATGAGAATGTGTGGGTTTGCGCGTCGAACGTCGCACCCAGTGGAAGGTTGGAGGCACCATAGGTCAAACTATCTTCATCGGGGTCGGTTGCCGAGAGGGTAAACGTGAGCATTCCACCCTCATTTACTGCTCGACTGCCAATTAGCAGGAGCAGCGGCGCACGATTAACGTCGTCTATGGTGATTGTAATGGATTCCGTTATGGACAGAGTAGGATTTCCTGAATCAGTCGCAGTAAACACTACGTTGGGATAAACCCCGGACTGCGTGAATGCGGGAGTCCAAGAAAATACATGGGTTTGCGCATCAAACACTGCGCCTGTGGGGAGATTTGATGCGGAGTAAGTTATACTGTCGCCATCTCGGTCAGAGGCCGAAAGGGTGAGCGAAAGCACTCCACCCTCATTTACTGCTTGATTGCCAATTAGGGATAATACTGGGGCATGATTATCCACTTCGGTAACGGCCGAAGTCGTTGCATACTCCGATGCACCGCCAACATTAAATGCACGGAGTCGATAGTAGTATGAAGTCGCAGGGGAAAGTCCATTATCAATATGGCCTGCAGCATCAACACTCGTCGTTGCAATCTGCGTATATGCGACACCATCAAACGAACGTTCGAGCTGATACCCATCTTCATTCGCCGAATTATCTGTCCACGCAAGAGAGAGGGACGAGGTCGAGACCATGCTTGCAACAAAGCCCATTGGAGCATTCGGACGAGCATCAACCAGTGCAGGATTTAGCTTCACAAATATATCCCCAACTCCGTTTGTGTCTCCCGGAACCATGTTTGTAGCGTCTGAATAAAAAGTTATCACTCGTCCATCACCACTCACGTCAGGATGATGGGAATGTGAATTACCCTCCAAATTGTAACCGTTTACGCTAATTCTGTAGGTCATCCCCGTATCTCGGTCATGAATAAAAGCATCAACGGTATTATTCGTGTCGTCACCAACAAGATTCGCAGCAAATGTGGAAAAGGTCACAAATCGTCCGTTGTCACTAATTTGCGGATACATCGCACCAACTTGAGTTACTGAGTCAAGCATTTGTGATCCATCACTTGCAACGCTCTCGCGCGTAGTAATGCCAGTCAGTAAGTCCTTTACAAAAACATCTGTGACACCGTTCGTGTCGCCAGAAACCAAATTCGTTGCACTAGAAATAAATACAATGAATCGGCCATTGCCAGAAATTTCTGGATAACCCTCGCAATAGCCACATTGTCCATTTCCTTGAGTACCATCGGAAGCGGTACTCACAAGCGTCGTAGCGCCACTTATTCTATCGTGAAGAAAAACATCCCTACCACCAGCGTCACCTGAAACGAGATTATTTGCGTCTGATGTAAAAACGACAAAGCGCGCGTCAACAGAAAAATTTGCAAGACCAGTGGATGCGCCGCCGCCCTGCGTTCCATCAGTTGCCACACTCACCCTGGTAGTGACTCCATTACTGATATCTCGCAAAAAAATATCAGATGCTCCATTCGTGTCGTTAGGCACAAGATTGGTAGCACTGGAATCAAAAAGTGTGAAATTTCCGTCATTACTTACTGCCCATGGAGTAGAATATCCGTTACTTTCAATATTGCCCGCTGCCATGCTTACGCGAATTGTTATGCCAGTCGTCACGTCTTGCACAAAAGTATCCATTTGACCATTTGTGTCACCAGAAACAAGGCTGGAGTCGCTAGAATTAAAAGCAACATATCTTCCATTATTACTAATTGAATTAGCAGATGCATACCTCACCGTTCCATTAAGTGAAATTACTGGCTCGGTTGATCCAGTCAGGTTATCATGAACATACGCTGAAGCTGTAGAAATTATTCCGGAAACGAAATTGTTCGCACCTGAGTTAAAAATAACAAAGCGACCATCGCCACCAATCAGTGGTTGATATGACCACCCGTTTGCCTGCGTACCATCAGTGGCGACGCTAATACGCTGCGGAAATGCTGCTACGCCTTGAGCGTGAACAATAGAAAAACTAAACAACCCTGCTAGTATACAGATTGACAACTGTGTCATCTTGTTCACTTGAAAAATATTCATATCACAAATAATAGTTTAACAAACTTATCCCACACTAGCACCCCCCCCAGAAATTTGCGCCTTAGATTTGTTCATAAGGCTGTTAATATCGAGTGGATAAGTCACTATATATTTTTTTACGTAAAAGCAAGCTCAGCTTGAGCTTGCTTTTTTGTCACCTATTCGGAGTTTAAAAATGTAACCCTAAAAAATCGGGGTGCAGACGTAGCGGATCTGATTCGTGTAGTCAGTTCCGGCTTCCTGGAGTGAGGTAATCTGCACACGGAATCCCACACGAGTAGCTCCGATGTTTGCAGTTGATGCGTCTGCGGGACCAGTGTGATAGAGCACCGTGCGCGTTGAGGTCGAGGTGAGTCCTCCGTAGAATGCGGAGCCGAAGTCATCGGCCGGTAACGTTGAATCCTCAGAGGTAACCCCCATGTGACCGTAGGAGTTCGCATTACCAATCGTACCCAACGGGGCGGCACCCCAAGCTGCGGGGGCAGCGAGGATGCCACCTGGTGCTGGATTGCCGTCTCTAAACGCGTTGATAGTCGCACCGTTGGAAGAAGTGAGGTCTTGGTTTTCGGTTACCGTTACACTGAAACCATTTAATGCATTTGTCTGAACAGTGATGTCCTGTGCGGCGATAGACGAGGTACCAACCGAAAGTGTGCCAAACCCAATTGCCGTCGCCGAACTCGACGTTGAGGTTGTATCCCCGTTGACCAGTGAACTCGAGGCGACAGTGGCAACCGTGAAAGTTAGATTGGTGCCGACGATTCCTGTCATTGTCACGGAGTTTATGGTTGCGACACGGGTGTCGGCGGAATCGGTCATTGTGCCGTTAATGCGCACAATATACGAGCCAACGGCTGCAGGATTCACGACATGAGCATTTGCCATATTAACCAAAATGGCACCTGCGGGAACAGTGTCGCCAACGCAAGTAGAAAGCTCAATATAGTCGGGATTTACGCCAATTGATGACGGATACATTTCATTTGTTGTCGGCCCCGTGCAGCCACCTATTCCGGTTCTTGTCGTCACCTGAGGACCCGAGACTGTAATATCGCCGACGACGAGTGAAGAAAAATCGAATGAGTTCCCAAGAGGGTCAAACGTTATCCTCGATGTTGATGCCGTCACTGCCTGGCCTATTGTGTTTATGTTCGTAAACCTCACCATGTAGTTCGTCGAAACCGACGGGGCTGACGTAGACGCCGTGGCACTTACGAGGCTTAGCTGTGCTGCGTAGGTTGGAGTGAAGAGTTGAAATGCCGGAAACACCAAACCAACCATCGCAATGATGATTGCGGCGCTCAATGTTCTCGAACGAACAAATTGCATGAGTGGGTTGTAATAATTCACTGGTATTTTTGTTTGCTAGATAAGTTAGGTGGGCAGCATCCTAGAAGATCGGCGTACAAACGTACCTGATCTGATTCGTATAATCAGATCCCGCCTCCTGAAGTGACGTGATTTGCACGCGGTATCCAACTCGCGTCCTTCCAATATCTGCGGTCGTTCCATCGGCAGGGCCTGTGTGATAGAGCACTGTGCGTGTTGAGGTCGACGTGAGTCCTCCGTAGAATGCGGAGCCGAAGTCATCGGCCGGCAACGTTGCATCCTCAGAGGTAATTCCCATGTGACCGTAAGAATTCGCGTTACCGATAGTACCCAACGGGGCAGCACCCCAAGCTGCGGGGGCAGCCAATACACCTGCGGGCGCCGCATTCCCATCCCTGAATGCATTGATTGTCGCACCATTCGAAGCAGTGAGGTCCTGGCTCTGCGTGACGGTGACACTAAAGCCATTTGCGGCGTTCGTTGCAACGGAAATGTCCTGCGCAGCAATAGACGAAGTCCCGACAGAGAGCGTGCCGAACCCAATTGCCGTGACAGATGGAGTCGTTGATGTTGAAGTTGTGTCACCGTTCACAATGGAGCTCGATGCAACACCGGTGATTGCGAAGGTCAGATTGCTATCGACAGATGCCGTCATAGTGACTGAACTAATGATCGCCACGCGAGTATCTCCGGAGTCAGCAATTCCGGTCGTAGTGGCGTTGGTGAACCCCGCGCCGATGCGAACGACATAGGAACCTGTCGCTCCAGGATTGGTGACGTGTGCGTTTGGAAGATTTACGATCTTTGCACCTGCGGGAACCGTGTCTCCCATGCAAGTGGTAAACTCGACAAAGTCCGCAGGCTGCGAACGACCAATCTGCGAGACGTAAACCTCATCAGTTGTTGGCCCCGTACAGCTAGCAAGATTTGCCACCTGAGTAACGCCACCTGAAATAAATACATCAGTAGTGGTAGCGAGCGAAGTGACGTCGAACGAATCACCCACTGGATCGAAAGTAATTCTCGTTGACGAAGCAAATCCCGCAACGCCACTGCCGAGTGTACCAGTTGTCGTAAATCGTACCATATAACTCGTCGAGACGGACGGTGCAGACGAAGACGCAGTGGCGGAGACAAATGTGAGTTGCGCTGCCGAACCAGTATTAATAAGAAACGGGATACCGACTGCCCAACCGATAGTAGCGGTCAGGAGTACGATTCCGAGCCCTTTCAATCGGGCAAGATATCGAAACATGTGGAGATAGCTCATAAAGAACTAGTGGGATAAATTCCAAGTTGACACAACCAATGTCTAACGATTCACAAATTTTGGCTCCAACACTGAGAAACCCTTTGTGGCACACGCTTCATGCCCCTCGTTTTCCCCCGTCAGCGCACAGAGTCCGCAGATCATTATCCAAGAGTTTCGCAACTCGGTGGGATGAATAATGGCAAACCGACATTCCAATAAAACAATGCTCAATTCTGACTTTTCGCGGGCGAGTACCACTTGAAAAGCCGAATCATTAAAAAACTTTTGGAGCGTTTTTCAATGCAATAATTTGGGATGGTGACTCACCTGTACTTTTGACCTCGGAGTGTGGATATCCGAGAATACATAGAATACACCTAGCATTTATTATACAACGACTGTGGAAAAAGGGTGGACAAACTGTGGATAACTGTGGATAACTTTCCACTCGGGCAGCAAGTCTTTTCAGAGCAACCTTGTCGCCCTCGCTTCGTGAGACGAAAAACTCATCATCAATTTTTCCTGCGAAAAATTGTGATTCTGTACCACTGCGAGTACTTCCAAATTTCAGCGCTCGATGACTCGATGAAATTTTAGGTCGCTCGACGGGCCTGCTTCGCCAAAAGGCGAAGACCACACTACTTACCTTTTCCACATAACCTCCGCAAGACTGAGGAGATAAGCAATCACAGCAAATGCATGAATAGGAAACATCGACAGCACGATGACTATGCCGTATTTTTTGCAAAGAAAGCACTGCCGTAAAAATGAATGTCTTGCTATGTTATAATCCCCGGCATGATGGAAACGCACATTGTTATCGTGGGGGGTGGATTTGCTGGAGTTGCAGCCGCACTAGCGCTAGAAAAAAAACGCCTTCCAAATGTAAAAATCATACTTGTCGCAGATAAGCCACATTTTGAATATCATGCAGCCCTCTATCGCTTAGTGACGGGAAGCTCCCCACTGGAAGTTTGCATTCCACTCCGAGAAATATTCCAAGGAAAACATGTTGAGGTGGTCGAAGACCGCATCACCCTACTCCACGGAGAGGAGAAAACGCTCACGGGTTCTTCTGGTTCTCGTTATCGCTACGATTATCTTATTCTGGGACTTGGATCTGAGACCAATTACTTTGGCATTCCCGGACTCAGGGAGTACTCATACGGCATGAAGTCCATCCCCGAGGCACTCAAGCTGAAGCAACACATCACTGAAGCACTCCTCACCTGCAAGATAGATTTTACCAACAAGGTCGAGCAGATCTGCGACGCACACTTTGTCGTCATCGGTGCTGGTGCTACGGGGGTCGAAATGGCAGGACAACTCATTGTCTACGCGCGAGAACTCGCAAGCGCATACGGCATTGACCCTGGGCTGGTATCCGTTGATCTTATCGAGGGTGCTCCTAAAATTCTCCCCGCTCTTCCGAAATCATTTACTGACCGCATCGAGCATCACTTGCGCGGATTGGGCATCAACATTTTTCTTAATCGCACGATTGAGCGTGAAGAATGCGAAGAGGTATTCTTAAAAGACATGAAAATAAAAGCACGGACCGTGATCTGGACTGCGGGAGTTCGCGCAAATGCAAGCTATGAGAATTGGAAACTTCCTATCGACAAACGCGGAAAGGTAGAAGTCGATGCACATCTACGAATCAAAGATTACCCTGCGATATTTGTTGCTGGCGACGGAGCGGCAACGCAATTTTCCGGATGGGCACAGACGGCACTTTATGACGGCAGGCATGCGGGTGAGGTCGTCGCACAGACGATTCTGGGAAATGGCTTACTTCCAATCTATACAATTTATGCACCCACAATGCCCATTAATGCCATCCCCGCAGGCCCCAAGTGGGCTGGTGTACTTATCGGAAATTTTTCCCTCTATGGAAGAGTTGGCTGGGGTATCCGTCGCCTCGTTGATCTCTGCATGTTTATGAGAATTCTTCCATTATCTAAAGCATGGAAAGCGTTCAGGAATGGCGCAAGTATTTGTGACACCTGCTCTATATGTTCCGTTGAAGCCGAGCATGTGCATACGTAAAATAAATAGATTTTCTTGGTTTCTACTACGAAAATAGCGAGCGAAGAGTGATGCCAAAAGTGAGATGGCGCAGAGGGTTCCAAGACCCACAGCATAGACAAGGGCGAGTACTGGCGTCACGACAGCACCACCCACCGCACCCACACCGAAGAGTGTGGATTTCCGAGAATACATAGAAAGAACCTAGTATTAATTATATTCTGCCTGTGGAAAATGGTGGACAAACTGCGGGTAACTTTCAGCTCGGATAAAACATCTTGGAGCTCATTTGCCCGCTTCCAGCGGCGGGCAAAACTATCCTCGACGAATGCCGCCCGCAGGACCGTGCGGACCAAGCCGTTCGTCTGTGGAGGCTCCAGGAAGTTTTATCCACGCTCAACAAGGGAACTTCCCTCGTCACCTTCCACTTGAAACATGTATCGCCTCAAAACAGTGGCATACGCGACATCGAACCCTCGCGCTCTACTTGCATAGAAGCCGTACTATGCCTGTCTCAACCAAACCATAGTCTGCGTTTTTTTGAATTTCAAAATACGTGGTGTCTTTTTTGGAAGGCGGAAGCTCTGCATATCCTTTCTGCTTATCTAAAACCACTTGCCATTTTTTCGAATGAACAAACATCTTCGTGCTTTTCTTTGAAGACTTAATCCTGCTCGCAACAGTCTCGGTCGGAATATTAAAATAAACCGTAACAACCTTGTACCCATTTGCTTTTGCTGTACGGCAAATCAGTGAGCGGATATCTTTCCCAAGATTTCCATTGGACAACATGACGTTAACGCCTGCATCTAAGCAGAATTTCAATACGCCTTTCCAGAGAAGGAATTTGAGGTTCGGGTTTCTGAAATCTCTTTTTTGTTTGTTGTGCAAAGAGAGGACGGCTGCCGGGTAACGCTCCATAACGAAGCTTGCAATTTCGTCTGTATCTATCAGCACGAGATTGCTAACGGTTTTTGCAATTTTTTTTGCGAACGTTGTTTTACCTGAATGCGTGTACCCAACACACATAACGACATATTTTTTTGATACAAGTGTCATCTTATTGATTGTATTTCAACCACGGACTCAATTGTAATTTCATCACTCTACTCTATCAAGACAGAATGAAATGTCTATATATAAGTAGAGATTAATGCCCACTACCCCTTCGGGCGGATTTCGGTGACGTTGTAAGTGCGCTCCTCCTTGAAGACTTCGACGAAGTACCAAGAAATAAATGCACAGCCCATGACAAATACTAGGACGAAGAGAATGAAGAGGCGGTAGCGTTTTGCCCACTCTATGTATGAGAAGTGTTTGGTCCGTTTTGCGTGCTTCTCCTTCGCGTGCGCCACGTGAGCGGGCATTGATCTGCCGCGAGACAGCTCCGTTGCACCAACGACAAGCGGGCGCCGCAGGACGTCGAGAGTAAGTCGCGGAGGCATAGCTTCGTGATGAGGAGCCGGATGATGTGTGGCCTTGGTGTCGCGATGTGCTGTTTTGTGCTCCGCTCCCTCATCTCCAAAAATTCGTTGTCGCTCCAACCGAAGTGCATTGCGAATATAGCGCTTGATAGACCACGTAAAGAACCACGCAAGAAAGAAGACGGTAAAGAGCGTGGCGGAAACTTTGAACCACGGAATAATCCAGAAGTGCGTTATGCGCACGGCGCTCTGCTTGTTTTGGTCACCATATGAAAGCACCGCCTCCACTTTGTAGCGACCGATATCAAAAATAGACTCCTCCCCTTTCCATTCGAAGGCGAATTTTCTCGTTGAACCGGGGAGTACGTTACCAAATGAACTTTTTGCATTTACGTTTATTGTCCCGCGCGTCTTCCCCCACATATTCGTGATGACGATTTGCCCCTGAGGAACGAGATGCACATTCCCTTTATTCTCGAAACGCAACACAAACGACTGCAGTGGCGAGGGCACCACATCCTTCGCGGCATAAAAGTCACGAATGAGCCCTTCCTCGATTACCTCTCCGGGAACGCGCAAGAAGATAAGCGAAGAGAGCATCGTACCGACACTCGCGCCGCTACCACCTACGTTGTCCGGCGGAAGTGTGCCCACCATAATGGCGCCGTAGTGCCCTCCCGGGTCCGCATTCGGTGGGACCATGATTGAAAATGGAATCTCATACGATTGGTCAGGTGGCACCGTGATATCACCTGGGGGAAGTATTATCCACCCCGACATGAGGCGAGTGTCTTCCGGACTACCCTGAGACAAATTATCAAACACCGCATTTCCCGTTTCCCCATTCGGATGAAAATCTGCGACCTCCGTATGAATGGAGAGCGGATAGGGATTTGTATTCACGATGCGCAGTGTGCTCTTCCACAATGTGCCCGGTGCAATAGTAAGCTGATAGAGCGGAGGGGCGATGGTGATGGAGAGACTACTCTTATCGACTTGTGCGAAGGCGGCGGAGGGAACAAGTAGGAACAGTGCGAAAAACAGTATTGCGGAAATGGCAATGGAGCAGGGTCGCGTGAGCGAACTAACCGGAGACAATGTGTACTGTTTCATTTTTTGCATAGTATAAATGCCGCGATACGCATCACTTCCTCCTTCCCAATGTGACGATATGATTCGGGTCGATGTATTTTTCTTTCTTGGTCAGATGCACCTTGTGCCCCTCAGTGTGCGCACCATCTGAATGCGTCGCGCCCCTCCCTGCACTAGCGAGTGCGTGCAACTCGTCATGAATCACATGAGTCTCGCGTGCGTGAGTTCGCGGCTCTCGCTCGGCCACGCTGTAGCGCGTACGGGTGCGTGGAGGAATTGCGACCTCCGTGATGCCGTCGACGTATGCCTCGCGCGCATCTTTGTCCTCTTCGTCCGGCGAGAACTCAAGCTCACGGGGACCACGCGATGATCTCAAAAAAGAGAAAGCGAAACGTCGTCGCGGTCCGCGCTGCGCCATTCCCCACGACTGCGCCACAAGCGCCAAGATAACTCCCATCAAACAGATGGTCCCAAACATGCCGAGCAGTTTCGTCCAAGGCATAATCCAAAAATACACCGTATCTTGCACAACGCCACGCGCGCCATAATCAAGCTCGAGCATCGCTTTGTACCGTCCAAAATGTCCGTTTGCCGACCACACTGAGGCGAGCAGTTCTTTCTGGTTCGGCTCAAGGCGACGATTGTCCTGATTTGCGTCGATGGCGGCAACCTCTTCACCTCTACGGTCAAAAATATGAATTTTGCCCGTTGGAGTAACTCCGCGATTGCCGATGTTTTCAATGCGATAATTGAATGACGCGTTGGTGCCGCTGAAAAAATTCTTATCAGGCATAAACGTATTCAACTCGAGCCGCTCGTGAATGTCATCAAGCACTTCGATGTTGACCGCGGTGTCGCGCGTACCTGCGACATTCGCCTCTGCAACGGCGCGATTGCTGCCGTCACTCACGTGAATGAGTGCATGGTAAATTCCCGGCTCCGCATTCATGTCTATTTGTATCAGAACCGGAATATCCTTCTTCTCACCGGGAAGCAGGTCAATCATTGCTCGACTAATCTCTATCCAGCGGGAAGGTGAGGCCATACGCGATTCTCCCGGTGACCCGCCGCCAAGATCGCTTCCCGCCGTCGCACCGGAAGCGGCGTCGAGGTCGGCGACCCACGGATAGAGCTGGAGCATGTGCTTTGTGGTGTTCTCGACGGTCAGCGTGTAGCGAAGAATCTCACGCGACTTCCCCTTCCCGTCGATGACTGCAGGGATTACTGAGAAATCCTCAGCATGCGCGAGCGGTGCAAACATGAGTGAGAGCAAAAAAGAAAACAGCATCGTATACCAAAATGCCCGCGGATTCCTCTTTTCCGTCATGCTTCTTATTATAGAGTAGGATTCCCAAGAAGTAGTGGGGACAACGACTGAAATGCACTTTGGGGTGGCAGATGTTTGCATGTGGAATGTTTAGAAGGTGGGAACTACGAGGTAAGTGAGCCGAACGGAATATTGTCCCGCAGGCTGGGCGTTACGAATATCAAGGCGATAAACCATGTCGGCGGTGTCGGCAGTTACGGGGCCGGAATTGTACATCACCTCCTCGAGTGTCGTTGAAGCAAAGGGCGCATAAGTGTCGGGAAGAACAAATCGCGTCGACCCCAAGAGTGTGTCATCACCCGCATGATAGCCGAAACATCCGGAGAGCGCACCGGGGCAGGCAGCTGCCCAGTCGAGCGGAACCGCATTCGTGCTCACTATGTCGGGAACATGTGCACCCGACCCCATAAACCACCCATCGGTGCCCAAAAATACCTGATATCCGTTTTCCGCATTCGTCGTGACTGAAAGTGTCTGCGCAGCTATCTTTGTCGACCCCGGAGCAATGGACATGAATCTTGTTTCCGCCGGATAGGTGGTGATGTCCGTCGTCACCCCTTCACCAACGATTACTGTCGAGGTCGATATCCCCGCGATACTAAACGAAAGCGTTGTCCCCTCGACAGAAAGTGATGGGTAGCTTTCCCCGCTCCCGAGCGAAACGGCGCGAGAATGATTCACGTCATATGCGCGGAAGAAATATGTCGTGTTCCAGAATGCCCGCTGCCCGCGCAGAGTAAATTCATACTCTACCGCAGTTGACGCTGGCGCATAGAATGACGTCGTACTTGTGGCATCTTCGTTGTGTGTGCCACCAGCGGTCGAGTCCGACAGTCGAAGTGGTGCCGTCACCGGAGCATTGTTGAAGTCGACACCATCGCCATAGCACCACTGTGAGATGGCCCTACACGTTGAAGTCGCCTCAACATAATTCACATTCGCGGAAAAATCAGAATAGGTCGAGAACTGTAAACGGAATTTTTGATTCGGGCCGATTGATGCGTTAGCTTCATTGATAGTGAGCCTGAGTTTGATGGTATTTCCGTTCGCGACGTTCGTCGGCGCAACACCCTCTCCTGCACCCGAAAGCGGCACGGTTGGGTTCGCCACCGTCTCATCGTCATACCAGCGCCAATTTTTTTCTTCAGGGAAAAATCCTCTTGTTGTGATGACGGGATAAAAATCGTAACTAAAGAATGCGCTATCGTCAGACTTCGTCATGCGGAAACAGTACGGCGTATTTGTTGCGGCATTGTTGCTCTGAATATTCCAGTCGTACTCAACATCGTTTCCAACAATGACCGCAAACGGATTCACCGCGGTCGGATTCGACTCTTGATATGTTCCGGCAGAATCAGAAACAGAAAGCTTCACCGTTCCTCCCGGGGGTGGGTCACCACCCGCAAGTTGTACCCCTGAAACAGGAGTTGCGTTGTACCCTCTCCAGAGCGCACCGGACGCAGGTACGCCAAGATCGGTCCATGAGGCAACGGCGCTACATGTAGAAATTTTTTGTGCAAACTGCAAATTAAATTGCGTCGACGAGGCAGTCATCGTTGTCGTCGCGACTTTGAGTGACATGCGGATGCGCACGCGGTCACCATTTGCGGGAGGATTGTCCGCGGCCGTTATCTCCGCATTTTCTCCTATAGGCCCTGAGCTCGACGGCCATGCAACGGTTGGCGTGATGGTGTCATTGTCCTGATAAAATTGGAAATAATTTTGCGTGAAGGTTGGGACCAACAGTTCTTGATTTGCGTCATAGGTCACTACCACAATATTCGCGAAACCCGCCAAGTTCGCCTGACTCTTTGATTCGTTTATTTCAATGACGCGCCCCGTCCATGAAATCGTATTCCCATCTGAGAACGTCGAGGAGGCAATCGGAGCAAAATATGTGGAGGCGTAGGACTCATTCACTGTATCGGCAGACTCCTGAATCACCGTAGAGGAACCATTCACGCCAATCGTGAGATTTCCTGCGGAAATATTTGCCGCCTGCGAATGCATAAACTTCGTTTCAAGATATGCACTACGATAAGTCTTCGTCACTGTTTCAGGCAGGCTAATATACGCGGGGCGGTTGTTGTAATCGTTTGCAAGTGCGTTGAGTCCTTGCTGTGTTGCCGAGAATGTTGCGGTTCGCGTTTGTAGTCCGCCAAAATTTCCCGCCCACGTAAATGTAAAATAGACCTCGATAGCCATAGGGGCCGCACCGGCGCTAAATTGCTCTGCCCCCGCGAGTGCCGTCGACGCAGTATAGAAATTCCCCGCTTTGTCCGACATATCTAATATTAAATTATGGTCATCCCCCGAGCGCGGATTTACCCCACCGATAGTAATGGCGTGCGATACTTCTGACGAGGTGCCCACTTTTCCGTAAATGGTGATGTTGGCAGTCGACGTTGCCGCAACGTGTGCCTTGAGCCAAATATTTTGCATGGATAAACCCACATTCGATATCGTCATCGTTGTCGTAGGAAACTCACTCCGCGCATTTCCTGGGGTAGAGGTCGCATTTTGGTCCATGAAATAACGGACCGTTTCTGTTTGCAACGCCGCACCTGTAGAATAATTGTATGTAACGACAAGTTCACCCCCGAGTGCGTTCATCGGCACGGCCCCGATGAGCACATCGAAGGTCATCACTGCATTCCTTTGAAAATTAGGACTACCAACAGTCGGACGCCAAATAGCGGTTTTTGTGTTGTCGTCGAGGAGCACTTCTGTCCAATTGTATGCTGTTGATGTTGCGTTTCCACCGCTTCCGCCTCTAATGCCTACCTGAAAAGTCGACGCAGCATTTGAATCTACCTCGCCGTGTATTTCGACATAAACATCCACAATGTCCCCATCGGCGACTGCATCGGGAATTGTAGAGGTTGCAAGAAATGAGCATGTTGTCGCCGCGGCACATACCGTACTCCGCGTACCCCTGTCCCCGGCCACCATTGAGGAGAGTGGGAAGCGCACGGTCTTCGTTTCCGTGTGTGGAACAAGTGAATAATTTTCCTCGTATGTAATAACAAGCCTCACCGTAGTGAGTGAGTGCGACGGTCCGGTCACAGAGACCGCAGTCGCGACCGGTATACCCGTGTTCCAGCTTGCATCGCCCTGTCTATCGAAGAATGCGGTGACGTCGTACTGATGACGCTGGTATCCGGAGAGGCCACTTGCTGCCCAAAGTGACGCAGCAAGTAGCTCCGAAACTCGCGCATCAGTACCCCCCGATGATGAACCACCAACATCAATAAAAACATTTTCATTCGTCACAACAGCGGAAGTATTAATGACATACGACACGTCAAGGTAAGCGTTTTTTACTGCGATACCCGAGCCTTTTATCATGACCGACCGAGTCCCCGCTGTACCCTTCACTGTATTCCATGTCGCCCCTCCATATGCCAAAACCGCCGTTGCGCGTGATGTCGTGTCGGTGCCCCCTCCCAATACAAACTCCACAGTGCGGAGGTGCTTCGCTGGTGGGGTTACTTGGGTGATAGAAAAATCTACATCGTACGTCACCACCACCATATTCGCGAACGAGGTGAGATTTGCCACATTTTTTCCTTCACTAATTTCTATGGCGCGCTCCGTCCATGCGATGGTGTTTCCATCCGAAAATGTCGACGACGCGATTTGAGCAAAATAGGTCGACGCATATGATTCAGTATCTCCAACCTCGGTTATCACCGTTGAAGAACCGTTCACGGCAATAGTAAGAGTGCCGATAGCAAAGGACGCGGAAGCCTGGGAATGCATGTACTTCGTTTCAAGGTATGCACTGCGGTATGTCTTTGTGACCGTCTCGGGGAGTGAGAGATATGCGGGGCGATTATTAAAGTCCCCTGTGATTGCGTTGGTTCCCTGCTGTGCGGCCGAAAACGTCACCGTTTTTGTCTCTGCACCCCCCGCACTTCCGCTCCATGTGAATGTGAAATAGGCCTCTACTCCCGGCGGTGCACCGCCTGCAGAAAATTGTGTTGCTCCCATTACGTCAGTTGCGGCCGTAAAGAAATTCCCCGCCTTGTCGGACATGTCGAAAATTATCGTATGGTCATTACCTGCACGGGTATTTCCGGCTGCAATAGTGATTCCCCTCGTCACCTCCGTTGACGTCCCAACCTTGCCGAATAAAGTGAAAGTACTCGCAGCAAAGGGTGCAGTATGCACTTTGAACCATACGTTTTTCATAGACAACCCACCGTTGGATATCGTCATCGATGTCGTGGCGAAGTTATTGCGTGTTGTACCGGGGCCTGCGGTGCGCTGGTCCATAAAGTAGCGCACCGTTTCCGTCTGCACCGCTGCATTGGTAGAAAAACTGTAGGTAATGACAAGCTCACCGCCAAGTGCGTTGACGGGGGCGGTACCGGTCAGTACGTCGAAAGTCATCACGGCATTCCTCTGAAAATTCGGACTTCCCACCGTCGGACTCCAGATGGTTGTATAAACGGGAGCATCGGTGAGCAACTCCGACCACGCAAATGGAGACGACGTCGCGTTTGTTCCAGTCCCGCCGCGGATTCCTATTCTCCAATTTGATGAAAGATTTGAGCTTACCTCACCATGCATCTCCACATATACACTCACGATATCCGCATCGAGCGCAGCATCGGGAATAGTAGACGTTGCAAGAAATGTGCATGTCGTAGCGGCTGCACACACCGTCCCGCGCGTACCGCGGTCGCTTGCTGCAGTCGAAGCAAGTGGGAAGCGCACAGTCTTCGTCTCAGTGTGCACACTCGCTGAATAATTTTGCTCGTAGGTAACAACCAATCTGAGTGTGGTCAGCGAACGCGTAGGGCCAGTAACGGCCACACTTGCCACAACGGGTATTCCCGCATTGAAACTTGCGTCACTCTGTCGGTCAAAAAAGGATGTCACGTCGTACTGATGTCTCACGTAGCTCGTAAAGGCACCACTTTGCGCATAAAGGCTCGCACCAACAAGTTCTGCGACGCGAGCATCTGTGCCACCAGAGGAAGAACCACCAACATCAATAGTAACGTCTTCGTTGGTGATATTTGTCTGACTTGCGATAACATACGCAACGTCAATATACGCACTTTTCACTTCGATGCTGGAGCCCTGAATTTTGACCGGCATTGTTCCTGCGGGGCCCTTTGTGGTCGAGGTCGCTGACCCGAAGTACGTAAGGAGTGTCGTCGCGCGTGATGATGCCTCTGTGCCTCCGCCCAAAATAAATTCAACGGTGCGGAGATGCTTTCCGGTGTATGCCGCCTCTGCCTCACGGGGAGCAAATGGCGTCATGAGCCCAAGATAGAAGTCGAGACCGCCAAAACTGTAAAAGATTGTCAGCAAAGTGAGGAAAAATATTCCCGATGTGCGAAGCACACGCCGTGCGCGGCGTCGGATACTCCTTATTACATTGAAATGAAGTTGCTTCATATCGTTGTATCGGTGCTTGTTCCGGCGCCCGTGTCACCACCCTCGCCTGTACCCCGCATCGCAGTACTTGTGCCCGTTGTCGATGCAGTACCCGGAAGTGCGAGCGGCTCGGGGGCCTGCTGCGGAGTTTGCGGCACATAGGGTTTGTTGTCGCCCTGCACATTGCGTGCGGCCTGTGTCATGTCGACCTTTCCGCCTGTTGCGATATCGTATCCCATCATGCGCGTTTCCCCGTTCGCACCGCGCTCGTCCCACGTGACTGCAAAGCGCGGATTCTCACTCTTTGTGCCGTCGTCGGAAAGCTTGGTTGTCTTCCCGGTCATCACGCTGTAGGCGTAGACACTCCACACTCCCCCTTCGAATGACTGCCACGTCACAAGGCCGCCGGCAATTGCCGGAAACATATCGTGCACGGAATTTTGTGTGATGCGGACGACGTGCCACGATGCATCGATGCCGAGCATTGTGTTTAGTTGTGGCATCTTGTCCGCCGCATAATGCGATGATGCGGAAAGTTGGTCAGCAAGAAATATCTCCCAGCCTCCGTCGACCCAGCCTTGCCAGACGACACTCCCACCATCGACGCGCGGATTGAAGTTACTCTCGGTGCCGTGTGTCAACTGTGAGATGGTTGGAGTACTCGAAGATACATCAGCGAAAAATATTTGCCAGCGCCCGCTGTCTTCTGTCTGCCACACCACGTGCGTGCCTCCAACGTCTTTCGCAGGAAATGCGTCCTCAACATCGTTATCGGTCAGTCGAATCATCTCGGTACCACGGTCCGCAATTATCTCTTTGTCGGTACCCCCTACAACAACATCTGCGTGGACGGCGGTAAGAGCCTGTGATGGAGTGCCGGAGGCGACCGCGCGTGCATTGTCTTTCAAGCAATAATATCCGACACCATCGAGCGTCAGACACCCCTTCAGCACATCAGCCTCAATCTCTTTTTTCAACTCTTGGCGCATCGTGATAGAGCGACTCTCGAGCTCACGCGCAATGATTTCTTCTTTGGTGAGCTCGGGTGCGACAGGTTCAATGGAGTCTACTTCTTCAGTGGGCGCAACCTCCTCGACTACGGGCACCTCTTCAATTGTTACCGGCGGAACCTCTTCGGTCGGCATCACTTCTGTCACGACAGGGGTACTACTTGCCTCACCCGAATCTCCGGGCACTTCCCCTCCTGCGGGAAGAGCGTCTGCCGGAGTCGCGCCACTCGTCGTTGCAGCACCGGGAGTTTGCGCTGAGATCTCTTCGGGTGGAGTGTCGATGGCGGGAGGAACATCAGCAGGAGGCAGAGGCGCGTCCACTACAACCGTGGTTTCTTCGACCAGGACCTCCTCCGTGTCGCTTGGTATGGCAGTAGCGTCAGATGCAGGAACATCTGCGGCCGCACTATCAACAGGAGCATCCACGGTAGGTGCTGGTGTGACGGGAGGCGACGCCACTTCCGGCGCAGGAGAAACTTCAACCGGTGAGGCTACACTCTCGTCTGCGGCATAGAGCGGAAGGAGGGGGCGGAAAATAAGCACGGGGACAATGAGTAATACCGCGACCTTCGAGAAAACTCCTACGATGGTACTGGTATAAAAAGTAGACCGCGTCGAAACTTCTTCACTTCTCTCCTCGCCGCGCAACGAACGAGGTACGTCTGTTATTTTTTTTGTCGGAGCAACGCGTGGCGCGCCAAACACGTGCGATGAAAGATTGACCGCAGCAAATGTGGGACGCGATGCGCCACTGCGTACTCCCAACCTCACGACATGATTGTTGTTTCTCTCGATCATATCTTCCGGGAAGAAAAGAGTAACTCATGTGGAATTAACCCGGATGCGGAGAGTGTTTCTTTCTCGACACGTATTGTCATGGTGGAAGTAGTTTCGATAAGTCGTGCCTTCGCGCTCTCTTGCATGCGGTTGTCGAGTGCTACGGAAAGAAAATAAAACACCACCAAAAGCGCAAGTGCAAGCACTCCCATTGTCGCATAAAGTACCCATGACAATACGCGGCTTCCGTCGCGTTCGAAGAGTGTCTGCATCACTCTATCCTGCGTCCACTTCACTTTCTCCTTGTCGGTCTTCCCAGTGCGTTTTTCCTTGGCAAGATATTCTTCCATCGCCTCCGGTGTCGTCATCCAAGCCACATTCGCGTAGACCTGCTTTCCTTCGAGCTTGCCCTTTCTGATGAGCTGTCCAATGTAGTCCGGTGAATACCCAAAACGCTCACTCGCTTCCTTGAGGGTGATAAATCCTGCTTTTTTTTGCACTTCTGAGGTCATTTTGGGAACTCGATGGTCGAGATTTCACTAAATATCGATGGTCGATCTATATATTCTACATTGAAAAATAAGGCAATTGTAAAAGTTATCCCCAAACAAGAAACTTGCGGGAGTGTCAAACTTACTTTGAACAAAAAACACTTATCTGCATATTATGAACCATCAAAATACCTATATAAACACACAGATTATATTTTAGGGAACATGGTCTACGATTCGTCCATAATTACTTGCGTTATACTAAATATTGTGGTACAGTGCTCTCATGGTACACATTCCAATCGTCATTCAAAAAGAAAAGCCTTCGCTCGTGTCACAGGTGCATCTTGGCGCTATCCTTGGAACGTTCCTCGTTGGCGTAATTCTCGGAATAGGCGCGACGGGTAATCTTACCCTTTGGATGCCAACAAGCCCTACGGGGCAGCTTGCGGGAGTCGGGAGTGCACTTCCGGACAATCAGGGCGCCACTGGCAGAGAGGTGGAAGGTAGTGCGCTGGATGCCTCGAGCGCAGAAGTATTCGACGAAGCAAATGTTGGAGCTGATATTTCTGCACCAGAAATTATTCTCCCCTCTCCGGAGGTCGTCCGTGCTTCGCTTGAAGCCACGATTAACGAAAAGACGCTTGCCGCAGATAGGCTCTCACAGGAGATGCTGCGTATCAAAAACGAATCCGTGGAACTTGTAGCAGGGTTCAATCAAAATTGCGCCAACTGGAACGACGCCTGTGCGGCGCCGTACAAAGAGTCGCTTGATAAAAATAACACCGCATACGATCGCCTCATCACGACACTCGCCGTCTGGAATCAGGACATCCATGACGCAAAAACTACTCTTTCGATCGTGACACCATAGCTTTCATTTTCTTGATAGTTGGTCGCGGACACATAAGGCTGCCTTATGTGTCTTATGTGTTTTGTGCCACATGCGAACATTGCAAATAAGAAGTAGTAGTCCTATTATGAATAAATGGAAACACATACGGAAGATCAAGGTGGCTTCAATCCTGAGAAGATGGCTGTCTGGGACAAGGTGAGGGAAGATATAGAATCCTTTGCAGACAAATTGGGAAGGGGTGTGGATGAGGGCATCAAAGAAGCCCTTGCCGGACTCATTGTAAGCGGATTCCATTCTACCGGTTCCTGCGAAGGCCACCTTGACCACGGAACTCGGGCACCATGGGTCGACATTGAGACAAGGGATGCGCCGGCACTTTATCGCAAAGCGAAAGACGCGACCAGTGATGAAGAAAAGGAGGCAATACTCGAGGAAATCATGCGAAAAAATCTTGAGGAACGGCGACGACTCATTGCCATCCTCGATGACTTTTATGGCGAACGCAAAGTACCTATCCACCAGATGCTTAGCACAAGTGGATATGGGCACAAACTAAGTCGACTCGAAAGCATCGGGTCTGACATTCAAGCCATTGAAGATGAAGAAACGCGACAAACTCGCCTTGAAGAATATCAGGAAGAAATGCGTGCATTTTCTGAGTACCTTAAAAAATTATTTTTTGAATGCGGAGTGCAAGAATGAGTTTACGCAAACAATAGACTTGCTCCCCAATAAGAAAAATTAGAAAATAGATGAATGAACATTACCAAACTTGCCCATGACCATCGCGCCATTAAGGCACTCACCGGCCTTAGTTACCAAGAATTTACCGATTTGCTTCCTGTATTTGAATGCTCACTGAAAAGCGTTCAAATGAAGAAACCAGATCGGAAAAGAAACCCTGGTGGAGGACAAAAGGGGCATCTCTCCACCGCCGAAGCAAAGCTCTTCTTCATCCTTTTCTATTTCAAAACATACCCCACCTTTGATATCCTGGGTTTCTTGTCAGGGAAATCACGAGGAAGAACTTGTGAGGCGGTACACTTCTTTGCGCAAGTGCTCAATCGCAGTATGGAGGTGAAGCACACGCTCCCCAAGCGGAGGATCGGTGACATCGACGAGTTTCTTCGTCTCTTTCCGGAAGTGAAGGATGTATTTCTTGATGGAACCGAACGACGAATACAGCGTCCCAAGAAACCCAAGAATCAACGCAAGCAATACTCGGGAAAGAAGAAGACCACCACACGCAAGAACATCATTATGACCGATGAAAAGAAACGCATTCTCTATGTGTCTCCCACCAAAGCAGGAAGACGGCATGACAAACGGCTGGCAGACAAAGCATCGTTAATCGCACATATTCCACCCTCGGTGGGCATATGGGTCGACACGGGATTTAAGGGAATACAGAAACAACACCCCAATGTGTGTATACCGACAAAGGGAACAAAAAAAATATCCACTGACACCCACACAAAAAGCGGAGAACAAACTCATTTCAAGCATTCGTGTCCGCATGGAGCATGCAATCGGTGGCATGAAACGCTTTCGTGCAGTATCCGAGACCTTTCGCAATCGACTGGGGAAATTGGATGACCTCTTCATTCAACTCGCTGCGGGGTTGTGGAACTATCACTTGAGTTACCGAACATAAAAACACCCGTGGGGTGTGTTTTTTGACGAGTGGGAGTTATTGGGGAGCAAGTCTAATGAACTCCGAAGTACTATTTAGCCGCGATAGCGGCTAAATAGTACTTCGGGAGACATCGCCCATGAGGACTTGGTAGGAGCAGAAAAATGCTTACAAAATCAAACACCCCGCACGTAAGTGCGGGGTGTTTGATTGAATGCTGGATCGCAATATTAATTGCGCTCGCGCCACTCGCGGCGCTGTCCACCTTGTCCACCGCCACCACCTTGTGGTCGGTCTTCCTTTGGGCGGGCAATATTCACTGTGAGCGTACGCCCACCGAACTCTTTGCCGTGCCACATATCAATAGCGGCATTTGCCTCAGCTTCCGACGCCATTTCGACGAAGCCGAATCCGCGTGAGCGGCCGGTCATTCGGTCTGTGACGATCGAAGACGAAACTACAGAACCTGCCGATGCGAAAGCATCACCAAGCTCCTGATCCGTCGTTGAGTAAGGCAATCCACCAATGTATAGCTTTTGAGCCATTTTGTGTCAGAACTAGTTGCATAAAACTTCGCGTACGACCTTCTCGACTCGCACGCAGCTAATGCAGCAGCACCCGAGAAACACACGAATGCATATATTATACACACTAATAAAGAAAGCGCAACCCCAATTTCCTACACCGTGAAAATGTCAAAATACGTTGATGGATATGTCTTTTTCAGAACATGAACTTGAAAGCGCGCGGACCAAATTTACTACGTCAACTATAAATGGATGAGATTCGAGGTGAGGTGTGGTGAAGGGAACCCATCCAGATGGGACCACAGCAAGACCTTTTGAGATAATTTTGAGCGAAGCGAAAAAAGTATCCAAAAGGTGTACTGCGCCAGTAGGGCGCGGGAGACGCGACAAGGAAGACATATTCTGATATGTTGCCCGCGTCGCGTGGGTGAGGAACGGGGTGGGACCCGTTCGGCAAGAGCTTTGGAGATTTTTTCTTAAAAATCCAAAAGCTGTACAGTTCCTGTAAGGAAACGCAACAAAGAAGCTCGCTATTTATGGAAGACCTATAGCCGGTTCATGAGGTACTCCCAGAAGGGCTGGGCTATCCCCTTGTAACCCTTTGCGATGAGAACAGTTTTTCTGCGGCAGTTCTTTGCGACTTGCTCGGGTATCGAACCGACGCCAATGGCACGGGTAATGCGACCGCGTGCGGCCGGAAGAAGAACGACATCATAACCCGTTGCTGCTTTCAATATGCCCGATGCGAGATAATCGGAGTACACCAACATTGATTCGACGCGCCCCTGCGCTTTAATCTTCAGCTCGCGCACATGCACTTCGAGTATCTTCTTGTACCGCGCATCCTCGATTCCCAATACGTCGATAGGTACTACCATCACGACCATAATTGTCGAATCGAATGAGTTACACAGCGCAGTGGCGACCTTCCCGGTAAAACGCAGGTTGGGATTCGCATCGATGGCCACGGGGATGATGACCTTTTTCTTTTTATCCTCGAGGCCGAGCTTTACGGTAAGGAGGTCACACTTTGCACGATGAAGCACTACGTCAATCTTGCGGCCGAAAATGAACCCCTTCGTATTCACATGACCGTCCCAGTTGAGCAGTGCGAGATCCGCATTTTCAGATTGGATAGTATCGAGAATCGCTTCGGGAACTGAGTGGGACGCCACAATGCGCGTTTCTATATTCATCTTCTTGCTCACCATGTCCTCTTCGATCTCTTCGAGAACTCGCTTGTCGCGTGAAGAGTTAAATGCTCCGGTGATGTCGTCGTTCCCCTTCATTTCGTGGATACGCAACGCGATAAGGTCACCGCCCTCTTCTTTTGTCATCGCAGAGGCAATCTCCGCAAAACTATGCCAATTCTTCTCGCTACCCACGGGAAGCACTACACGATACTCGCTCTTCGGATGAAAGCGCGTGGAGTGCTCATACACTACCTCCCTTGCGTGGTCTTCGCGTTCGACGCGCTTTGAATAACCAAAATAGTTGACCAGTCCAAATAATACCCAGATTAAGAGGAAATATATTGCCGTTGGACTGACATGAAACAAAGCAACGGCAAGGAGGAAGTACAAAAATACGGCGACAAGCGGAAGGTACGGCTCGAAGGGCACGACGTATTGCCACTTTGCTTCCGGCTTCTGTCTGCGCAATTGTATGTACGCAATATTCAACTGCATGAATAACACGATGAAGAGAATGTCCGCGACACTGGCAATATCTTTGAGTGGAAGAAATGTTGAAATCACGGCAACAAACGCAAGGGAGAGGAGCAGTGCGCGCGTCGGGATAAAATAGATGGGATGCATTTTTCCAAGTGATGAGAACACCAGTCGGTCACGTCCAAGCGAAAAGAGCACGCGCGATGAGGAGTAGATGGTTGCATTCAGCGCAGCAAGATTCGCCAGCAGCCCGGCGATGAGCATGACGAGGTAGCCAAAGGGCATGAATCCCTCTGCGCTCACGATGATAGCCCGCTCAGACGCTGCTCCCAAAAACTGATATGACGGGATTCCTCCCCCATTGGTTGCTCCGATGAGAATGACAGCAATGAACACGTATATTATGGAAACAACGGCCCAAGAGGCGAATAGACCTATTTTCAAGACCTTTGCGGGGTTTTCTACCTCTTCCCCGGCTTGAGCCTGGACCTCAGAGCCCTCAAACGCAATATAAAATAGCGCGGCCGCCTGAATTACCCCTGCGAGGCCCATTGGCAGAAGGGGTGAAAAATTGATATGCAGCAATTCCGGATTTAGTGCCATGTGCTTTAGTCCGTATGTGACATAGAATGCGAGAATGCCGACGATGATGATGGCAATGCCACCGCCTATCTTTCCCGATAGTTTCACTCCGCGATAATTGATTAATCCAAAAATGAGGAGGACGGCAAGCGTGAACGCAATCTCCCACCCGGAATCCGAAAGAAAAGCATGCGGAAGTTGCAGATAATCAAACGCCAGTTCCTGCATAAAATATCCGAAAGAAACAGCATAGAGTGCGCACGCAACGGCCGAGGCCATCCACGAACACCAGCCCGACATAAATCCTGAGAAATCACCAAGCCCTTCTTTCACCCAGTGGTAGCCCCCTCCTGCCTGTGGAAACGTCGTCGCAAGTGCAACATAGGCGTTCAAATTAATGAATGCGATTCCTGATCCGAGCAGCATCGAGAAGATAAGACCGCCTCCCGCGAGCCCTGCGGCTGACCCGAGTAATGTAAAAATTCCTCCACCAAGGAGTGCGCCTATGCCAAGTAGCGTAACTTCGGGAATGCCGAGGGTGCGGGCGAGTTGGATGTCTCCGGTTTTTTGCTGTCGATGGTTTGGCATATCAGCTCACTCACGTGCCCTTTGTGCATCATCCATTTTTTTAGCAACACACTAATGGATGAGGCCTTAACGAATGCATGTTTCTGCGGAATGAGGGCGAATTAAAACGAATGTATTGTACAATGCTTCACTGCCGTACGCCAGAACAATTTCACCCCACTAAAGTGGCCCTGAGTTCTGCTAATTCGTGCCAACACGTATCGTCTTAGTCGGCAAATTATGACCGCAAACGATAGAAATGTCGGCGACGGGAATGGCGAGATACTCTGCGATAAGAAAGAGCGCACGTTCATTCGCTCGCCACTCTACCCTCTTCGCTTTTACTGATACAAGTAGTCGTCCGTCGCGTGCAAGCACCACGCCTTCCTTTCTTTGTTCGGCAAGCACTTTGATGCGGTAGTCGGTCATCGTGAAGCCGACGCGGCAAGCGTCGCGACTATCGTCTCTCCAAAATCTTTTGCCGACTGCGGGCCATTTGCGGTGATGACGCGACCATCGCGCACGACGGGGCGTAAATCATGGACACATCCGCCACTCTCACAGATCGTTCCAAGTTTGCCGTCATTGTCCCAAGCGGTAATATGCACACCGCTGAGCAATTTTGCCTTCGCGAGAATGCGCGGAGCAATGCAGATAGCCCCGTAGATAATTTTCTCATTCTCTTTTGCTTCACGCATGATGCGCACCGTCTCTTCGGTATCAAGATGAGTAAGGCACCCCGGGCCTCCGATGATGAACACTCCGTCGTAATCAGCAACAAGCACGTCAGGAAGCTTGAGGTCGGTTTCTATTGATTCATCTGCGGTTGATACCGCAATGCCGCCGTCGCGCGATGCGGTTGTCACGGTGTGCCCGGCAAGCGTGAGCGCGTTTTTTGAGTCGTTGTATTCTTTGGTTTGAAAGCCTGTCTGCGCGACGAGAAAAAGTATTTTCGCCATGTCCCCATTATAACAAAAACCACCCGAAGGGTGGTTTTTGATTTGCTCATCTTTTTGCTATCTCTCCTTCACATCAAATACCGGCTGCGCTCCCGTACCATTGATGGGGACCATATAGAGCGGTTGCCCGGTCAGTGTTCCGTTGTATAGGGGGTACACGATAGCTGCGGTTGGTGTGAAGCGAATGGTGACCGTGTTCACAACTCCGGAATTGAGGTTGATGCCACCGGCTGCGCAAGTAGCCCCTGAAACACAGGTGTATGGCCCGCCAAGGGGAGCGAAGCCGAATGTCGAAGGTCCGAGGTTGCCTGCACCGATATTCACAATCGTGAAGGTGATGTCCTTGGTGCGGATGATGGGGACGCTACCGAAATTGATTGACGGAGGCAACATGATGACTGCGGGGATACCCTTTCCGGAAAGCACGAGTGGATTAATCGGGGTATTTTCTGCGACTCCATTAAAGAGTGCGGGGAAACTGAGAGTTCCATTTGCGGTTGGAGTGAATTCCATGGTGACCGTTTGCGCCGGTGCGCCTTGGGCGAGATTGTACACACATCCAGCGGTACAAACAAAGCGTCCGCTTCCGGTAGTAACCGTACCTGCGAGTGTTGAACCAATCTGTCCGGTATTCTGCATGGTGAATGTCATTGTGCGGATGTTGTTGAGTGGAACATCACCAAAAGCAAGATTATTAACTGGGTTTGTTGTTATCTGCGGAACGGGGGTGTTCACGGTGACCACTACCGATTTTGAGTCACTTCCGGATAAGTTCGAGCAAACAAACTTATGAGTTACCGTTACCGGTCCCTGCCAACCGGACAGAAGAAGCGGAGTGAGCTGGAATGGCCCACCAAGAGGCACGGGGATCGGCGCCGGGGCAAATGAGGGAACTAAGAGATTATTTGTCGAGATACGTTCCCACGTACAGGCAGTTGCATCGGTCGAGGACATGGCGAGCGTGAAGGAACCTTCGGAGGGAATGGTGACCGGCGCAATGGCTCCATTTAGTGTGGCCGTTACTGTTGGCGCAGTGGGCGTACACGTAAACGGCGCACCTGCTCCCACCGAATTACTGTAATTCGTATTCGCGTGCTTGGTATGAATATACCAATAGTATTGCTGACCCGGAGTAGCTGCCATGGTGAACGTGGTGCCGACCACAACGGAACAGGTGCCGTTCGGTGCGACTTGTGCGGGTGAACAGGCAGATGTCCAATCGATGAATGCGGGAGGAGTCCGGTATGCACGGACATACGTTTCAGTGTATACGCCGGGAAGTGTCCAGTTAAGGGTCATGCTGTTGCCAGGGACAGGACACGTAGCATCAACGATTGTCGGGACCGGAGGTATAATGAAGGTAATTGTGTTTCCTGTTCCCAGTGTTCCGTTCGTACAGTCGACGCGGTAGTTGTCATCTGCTGTAAGTGCAGGTGTGACGTATGACGAGGTACCGGGATATGCGTATGGGCCGACGAGTACTGCATTTCTGTATACGGAACATGAAGTGGCGCCATTGGTTGCAGCCCAGTTCACAGTTGCCGCTTCTCCATAGTATGCGGAACGGCTGCCGTTTCCGGTGCCTCCATTTACTGTTGCGCCGGTGACGGTGACGACGGGGGCTGGAACAGCAGTCCACTGTGCATAGAGGGTGGCGTTTGCTCCACCCATGGTGTAGTTCGCACCGTTGCCGTATGCGGTTCCTCCGCCTCCGGCCAAGGTGTTCCATCCGTTGAAATTGAATCCGGTACGGGTGAAGCCGTTTAAGTTGAGAGGTGTCGTTGCGCCCTGTGCAATGTTCATGAGTGGGGTTGCGCCGCCGTCTGCACCATTGCCGTTAAAGGTGAGGGTGTATACGGGAACTGCCACCCACCTCGCATAAAGAGTGGCGTTTGCTCCACCCATGGTGTAGTTCGCACCGTCGGCGTATAAGGTCCCGCCACCACCTGCAATTGTGCTCCACCCGTTGAAGGTAAATCCGGTGCGGGTGTAGCCGTTTAGGTTGAGTGGAACAGTATTGCCTTGCGGAATATTCATGAGTGCGGTTGCACCACCGGTACTGCCCCAGCCGTCAAAGGTGAGAGTGTATACGGGGAGCGCTGTCCACTGTGCATAGAGGGTGGCATTTGCAGCAAAAGAGTATGCGGCGCTGTCTGCATATGCTGTTCCCCCGGCACCTGCAACAGTGTTCCAGCCATTGAATGTGTACCCGGCGCGTGTGTAGGAGTTCGCAGTGAGTGCGGTTGAGACGCTCGCAACCTGATTGGCCATTGAACCCGACCCGCCATTGGCGTCGAAGGTGACGGTGCGGGCGGTCGTACACGTCGAACCATCCCAAGTTTTTCCATAAAAAGGACAATCGCGCACATTAAGCGTCGAAGTATCCGAAGGAGTTGCCGTATCCAGTGCTGTTGCGATATGCGTACAGGTAAACGTCCACGTGCCGACGTTGTTAGCCGGAGGAAGGAAAATTGCCCCACTTGATGCCCCACCTACTCCACTCATCCACGCATCGCGAAGTGAAACAGATGGAGTGTTAGGGTCTGGATATGTTGTCGAAGGCGCACATGCACCTGCAAGTGTAACTGTCCAGGCAATATAGGACACTGTGCCGCGCTCAATATCAATAGTATTCCCCGCGAAGACAGTTTCTTTGCCTCCAAAAAACAAGATCACAATCATCGAAAAAAATAGTAGGTATTTTCTTTGCATAGCTTTTTTATTATACACCCAATAATACAACTTTTTCAGGTTGTTGGGAAATTCGCTTGCACTCCAAGCACAATCACGGGACAAGGAGAATCTCCATCGCACCAGCACCGTTCCCCGCCAGGATTACCTCTTCTTGGTCAAGGCCCGACGCATTAAGGCGCACAATGCTGTCGTAACTGTTTATTGCGTAGATGTAGGCATCGTCAGCAACCATCCTGGTAAATGCATCTCCAGGACTTGTCGTGGAAAAACCTATTATGCCGTAGGTTGCCTTGTCGAGGTGAAACACTCCACCTTGGGTTGCAATAAGGATTTCATTTGGCATTACAAGCATCGCCTTCGCAACATATCCTGCACCTCCGACCGGAAGGGCAAACGATACTGATTCTTTTCCCGTACCAAGATCAAAGACAAATGCATCTTTACCTAAAGAGGACCGATATGTGCCCACCACAAGCTGATCGCCATTTTTCATTATTCCCCACGCAGAATGCACGGGAAGCGGAACTGAGAGGTCTATCTGATGTGTTGCAATGTCCATTCGGTCGAGTCGCGTGTACCCTGCCTCTCCCATACTGAGGACCCACAGCTTGCCCCGCACCTCATCAAGCAAAAGCTCCGTGATATATAAACTATGATGTGCGTCAGAAATTGCAACTTCATGTGACCCGTCTTCTCCCCGCATAACAACATGAGCATTGTTCCCATGTGAAGAAAGCGGGCCGCCCGCAGAAAAGAAGGCGCTACCTCTCGTATCGACAACCATGCGTGGATGTCGAAATACCGCGCTTGATCCACCGAACGCAGGACGAGCATCAAGCGCGTTGAGATGAAAGGTCCAAAACTGACGACCCAAACGAGAACCTTGGCAGTAAAAACTGACCGATGAGAGCGTGGGGAGATATGCCATACCATCACACACCGAAGCGTCGATGTCCGGCCTACTCGCCACCAGCGTTGAGAGATCGATCGCAGTAATCGGTCCTCCGTTTACTGTGGCATTGTTGTACGAAACAAAAAGATGTGGAGGGTTACTCTTTTTTGAAAAACCGAAACTAGAAAAAAGCAAGGTGGAAACACAAAGGGCAAAGAAAAAACTACCTAAAACAACGCATTGTGATTTTTGAGTACAATTTGTCTTCACTTTGCGCCATGCTACATGGCAAGAAAAGCGCCTGAAGCTAGAGACATGACTTTTGGGCATGCTGTCGCGCCTACCGCTGAGGTCCTGAACATGGAGGATTAGCCCACTCGACATAAATGTCTGCACTAGGCTTACTATAAAAACCTTGCACGTTCGAACAGTAAACAACATACGCGTAACCGTTTTCGCAAATATTCGGCGCGCCGAGGACCACCGCTCCACTTATCCCAACCTCCGCCCGCGTCCAGCTGGATATGCAGCTCGTCGCACCAGTTGACCCCCATGCAACAGTGACCGAATCTCCTGGCCGCGGCGTGTCAGGAGTTGCGGTAATCCATGCGCTCACGCGCGGGTCACCGGGACTTAAGCCCACCGTTACCACCGATGGACAGTCTCCGTCAAAATGGTTTGTTGGAGGATTGCTTTCGCAGCTTGCGGGAACAACCGACCCCGCGCGACTTCCAAGTATTGAGTGGCCCGCAAAATGTAATTCAGCAAGTGCGGGCGCTCCTCCTCCGGCAATCACAAAACTACCCAAAAAAACGACCAACAGCGTAAACGATACCGCGCCAATGGCAGGCAATAGGCTAGACTTTAATTTCTTAACATGCGAACGAAAGTTTTTTCCTTTTTCCATATTCATATATTATATAGCATCGGAGAATAATAAACACTAGTGACCACCCCCCTGGGTTGATAAATGCTGATTAGTAAGCACAAGGTTCTCTGCCAAAGATTTGCGGAACACATCGAGCCCCCGTTCCCAAATTTGTGGAGAGTTTCCTGGGTACGACTCTCCCCATTCTTTCTCCGTCATTTGATTAACAACCAACAAACCGCGCGATAGCTGTTTTTGGGCCTCTGCATATTCCCCCTTATTCATGAGCATAACTCCGTAGGTGTTGAGCACCCACGGGTTCTCCGGGTACGGCACAACTGCAGGAATGATGGTGTCGAGGGCCTCGTCAATATCACCAAGGCGAAAATGGAGCCATGCCTTGTCATTACGCGCCGCCCAACTCAGCGGTTTGTAAACAATGAACTTCGCAAATGCGTCAATCGCCTCTTGGTCGCGACGCATGTATGCAAGCGTCAAACCTTTAACATAGTTTGCGTGCATGTGGGCGGGGTATACCTCGAGTTCGATGTCGATCTCATTGAGTGCCGTGCGAAGGTCGCCCTGGATAAAAGCAATGCGGGAAAGCTGATAGTGTGCATACGGCGGCGGAATGCCGTTTACAGCGTCAAAGCGAAGCGACTGTTCATAACTAAACTTCGCCAGCTTGATATTATATAGAGGTGCATAGCCACCAAAGAATAATTCTCCTGCTATAGTTTTCGGAAAAAACCAAACGTACGAAATGGCAAGCATCGCCAAAAGAAAAATGTATGTTATTGCGACGAAAAAAATCTTTTCTTTCAACATTTGCATAGGTTGTGATTATAGCATGCTGATATTGATAAAACTCTATGCCGTTGCTATAGTGCGATAATGGATGCTAAGAACTTCGCTATGCTTTTCCACCACGCCTCAAAGATAAGGGATGGGTATGTCTCTCCTTTTCCACGTGACCCAAACGACTGGCCGATAGAATGGCGTACAATACACCATAAATCTTATCCGCGATTCAAGAAGATCCCCCTCCCTGACCACGTACAAAAAGCAGATCTCTTTGAAAAACTCGCTTCGCGTAACTCAGTTCGTGATTTTGCCAGAAAACCCATTCTCAAAGATGAGCTGGGGACACTTCTGAAATACTCCTGCGGCATAGTGAGTGAAGGTGGCCATCGCGCGCAACCTTCAGGGGGCAGCCGTTATCCTATTGAGTCATATCTCCTCAATATCGTTCCATCGCCGGGACTTCCTTCCGGGCTCTACCATTATGATGTCAGAGCACATTCACTCACTGCACTCTGGGAAAGAACTTTCACCGACGAAGATATGTCGAAATTATTTACATATGGATGGGTGGGCAACGCTGGATGCGTACTACTTCTCTCTGCGACTTTCGCTCGGTCAATGATCAAATATGGTGAACGCGGATATCGCTATATCTTTCTCGAAGCGGGACATATCGGACAAAATATCAGCCTCGTTGCTTCGGCGCTTGGCATTAAGTCTTGTGCCGTTGGAGGCACAATAGACGACATGCTCGAACAACTGCTGGATATCGATGGGACTACGGAGTCTATCGTTTATGGGTTTGCACTAGGAAAATAATATGAACTTTCGAAGGCGGGCCGCACGTCGCACGCTCATCAATCACGCAATGCGATGGATTGGCACTATCGCACGAGAAGACGATGTGGTGTGCGTCACGCAAGACGCTCACAACGCCTACTACCAATTTCGATTTCCTCTTAACCCCAGAAACCCCAAATGGCACAGCGCGGTGGCGCAGGGTGTTGAGACTTTTCGCCTCTCGTTCGATGCATTACTCCCCACCGAGGGTTTTGTAACGCTTTTTGCGTCTCCATTAATTTCCGTGGAAGAAAAAATAGACCGCAGCAATGGCGCTCGACCGCTCCGTTTTCCACTTTCAATAGAAGAAAAAAAACATGCATTTGCTTCTGCGCGTGCGGCAATGAAGGAGTATTGGGAAAATCCGGGCAGTAGCGAGGCTGCGGAGTCGGCGGCGGCGCACGAAAATGCAATGGCGCATATCGGAGTCGCACTCTGGGTGGGAGGCTGTATGCGTGGGTCACATGTCACCTCAAGGCAGACCGTTGACGCGGCAATACGCTCCTCCACTAGAGAGGCCATGATGGACCTACGCTTTAAACCGGTGACGCGAGAAGAGCTTGAGCGCGTCCGTATTGAAATTACCATCCTTAGCCCACTTGCCTTTCCACTCACGAAAGAGGAGTTGGCAAGAAATGAGGTCTACGTCGAGAAGGGATATCTCATAAAAAATGGAAAACAGTCAGGATTATATTTACCTGAAATTTTCAATATTCGCGAATTTGGGACGCTCACTGAACTAATCGCTTCGCTCGGCCGGGAAAAAGCGGGAATCAACCATGGTGATATTTCTCAAAGTGAAGTGCATATCTTTGAAGTCGACGACTTCATCGAGTCAACCGACCACCACTCAGTACTTACACTGCATGGTCCGGTGATCGCGACAACGAAGGGTGTGGGTATAGAAATACTACAAAAAATGGGGATACTTGCGGCAGACTGGCTACTCCTCAGACAGGACAAGGACGGAAATATACCCCCGATTCTCAATGTGCGGGGTGCCCTCGGCGCACAAGTCGACTGGGTGCGACTCGCGTTTACCGCCCTGGCACTCGCACACTTTGGCGCACATACCAAAAACGCTCGCTTCGTAGCTGGAGCGCAAAAAAGTTTCAGCTACCTCATGACCCACCTTCCGGAGTTAGAGAAAAAGGCAGGGGAAAATATTATGCTCATTCTCGCTTATACCGGGCAACTAGCAAGCGCACTTGGCGACACTCGTGCGAACGTGTTGATAAAAGAAAAATTGCTCCCGTATCTCGATTCCCCATCAGCAACTGACCCCATCAGTTTATGCCAAACTGTGAGTTTTATCATGTCTGAAAGTCCAACCGCACGTGCGCATGCAATTTCCAAAGTGCGTATTGCGCAGCTCTATCAACGCTTCACACGCGCAAGAAAGGATGGCTCCCCTAGTCTCGCGCTATGGGCTGAGCTTGCTGTCGCAAGCCTCCATGTCGACAAAACAGTTCACGCTGATGTTATGCTGTGGCTTCTTTCACACCAACGTCCCGATGGCTCTTTTCCAAATTGCAGCAACTCAACGTTTGTGTACACGCGTGGTGTTGGAAAAATATTCGAGGTACTTGCAGGTAACGAATTCGTACCACGTGAAGTATTGGCGCGTACTCAAGGTTGGCTACAACGCATGCAATACAACGAGGAAAATACTTTTTTTATACAGGAAGACATGCAGGCGAGGATGTGGGGTGGCTTTCGGCATGACCCGATGCACCCCAACGCTTGGATTGATGCTGCCGGTCATGTATTATATGGAATCACCCGCATGTTGCCTGCGATAAACACATATGCAAAATACTAAAGAATCATCAAATCCTGAGGTAAAAAAAATCCGAAATGAGGCGGCTACTGATGACCGTCAATATTTTATTCCTGAGAGGCGGGTAAGTCCGGAATTATTTTCCGAAACGATGCGGCACCTCAGCCTCTCCCCGGGAAGATTTAATAGCCCGCTTTCACCGCTTATGCGCGCACTGCTTACCGTGCGCACAACAATTACACCCATCATCGCCGGGGAACAGGCGTGGAGTTTCCCAAATTTTGATTATCCTATTCCCGACAAATGGCAAACGTTGTTTGCCTATCTTTTCCAGCAGGGGATCACACAATACCCAAGCGCAAATTTTGACACCATGATGAACGACGAGCCAAAGCTATACGGCTTGCGACTCCTCGCAAGCGTGAACGGCACAATAACTGATGGCTCAACGGAGTTGCAAAACGGCGCATACTGTCGGGGTGTTTCTTATTGGGACATTGAAGAAGCATGCTCGAAGGTCGTCGGGGAACTATTAGAGCGGTACCCGCTTACTATTTACAAAAACAAGGATCTTTTGCGCAGCTCGATTGGCAAACTTAAATTGTTAAAAATGAACTTTCTTGATCCACATTTGGTTGCACAGAGCGCAGAGTGGCAAAAAAATAAATTTCCCACACGCCGCTTCGACGATACCACCATCTTCCAATGGGTAGAAGGCACATCGCTTGCAACGAGGGAGAAGGCACTCATTCCAGCACAATTCGTCTTTTGGAACTACATAACGGCTGAGGGAGAAGCGCGTATCCAGCAGCCCACAACCAATGGGGCGGGGGGGATGTTTACGCTCACCGGAGCGACGCTTTCGGGCCTGTACGAGCTCATACAGCGTGATGCGTTTCTCGTCCGATGGTTGAACAAAATTGCACCTCCACGCATTCGTCACGAATCAATCAAAAGCACAAAGGTAAAAACACTGCTCGCAAGCTGTAATCGCTACCTGCTCGATGTACACATCCTCGAGACGACCATAGATCTTGGCGTGCCATCATATGTCGTAGTACTTTCGGATCAAACAGGGAAAGGAAGTGCGATCTCCGTTGGAGGAGGCTGTGAGCCAGAGAAGGAGCGTGCTATCGAACGGGCACTCTCGGAAGCATTGGGGGTTCGATACTGGCTCCGACAGCACCAGAAAACTAGGGAGGCGCTCCCCGCGAACTATCTTCCATTCGAAGAACCACTAGGACAAGAAGGTCGACTTACCCTCTGGGGAAATCCTGCAATGTCAAAACACTTTTCATTCTTTTTAGAAGGAGCGATGAGGGACGTAGGGCAAAGCATAACGCAGGGCGAACGCGATGAAGAGGCAGATCTGAAGGCAGTACTGCAAACGCTGCAAAATAAGGGGCCAGGATATGAAGCGTTTGTATATCACGCAAAAAATCCCGCTCTCGATCACCTGGGATATCACAGCGTGCGCGTATGTGTCCCCGCACTCGTTCCTCTCTATCTCAACGAAACTTTCGCCCCGCTAGGAGCGGACCGCATCAAAGATGCATGCCTCACGCTAGAGGCAACGCCTCTCGAAAGCCCGAATCCTCTTCCACACCCCTTCCCATAACACAAATTGTGAGGAGGCTATCAAGTGAGGGGTTGGTAACAGTTTTAATGAGCTATAACGGAGGCTTGTGCCGCAACGGATGCGTGTGTATAATTACGGGGTAACATATTAATTATACGCTCCATATGAAACATACCTTAAAAAAGCCAACACTCAACACACTGCTAAATTTCACTGCGGTCGTTCTTTTGGGATTGATCGCGATCCTCCTCGGCTATATCACCAAACAGTCTTCTAAGGACGCTGCCCTCCTAGGGACTACGCTTGACCCCTTGCTTATCGTAAATGTTGCACTCGCAGACGTAGCCCCTACTGATTATTCAGAGTCTGGCTGCTGCGAATCAAGTTCGAGTTGCGGTTCATAAAAAATTATTTAATCATCCCTACGCAAATGAGTACAAGAAAAATTAGTATCGTTGTCTGCGTGCTCCTTGCTGTCCTTCTTGGAATCTTTGGTACATACACTATTATGCAGAAGCAGCAGCAAGCACAACAACTCGAAACACTCGGCCAATTCAATCGAGCTCAAGAAATACATCACGAAGGAAAAACGACGGAGTCTATCGCAGCGCATCAGGCAATCCTTGCGCAACTAGATATCCCGCAAATGATGAAGGTTAAATCTAGCCTCGCAATTGCCGCTGACTACTTTGCCAGAAGACAACCGGGTGACCTCGAAGCTTCCGTGCATATCTACCAGCAAATGGTTCCTGACGAAACGCTCACTGCGTTTCAGCGAGCAGCAACGCTCAACGAAATGCTTGATCTCTACCAAGGTACTCACGATGAACACATCGCGCGTGACGTTATTTTTAAGGGCGCACCACTTCAGCAATTTCTCGAGCTTGCAAACGGTGACCTTGATGTAGCCCTAAATCATTCATATGAATATTCCTACAAACTCTACCCGACCCCTATTGCGGCATTCCGCATAGCCGAGTGGTATGGTAAGGCGCTTGACACAAAACCAAGAACCTCGCCCGACTATGATCACAACCTATCGCAACTGAAGGAATGGGTTGCAAAAGGTGAGGAGACCATGACAGATATTAGTAAATTTGGATATGAGGCGAGCCGAATCGGGTATATGTTCCAGCTCAATGCGATGACACGTGTTACTCTAGCCCGAAATACTGACAAAAATTTTGCTCCTGCTGAGGTGCGCTACAAAACTGGTCTAGCCGAACTCATGATAGGGCATGGTGCACACGAATACACAATGGAATTATTCTTGCGTTTCCATTATGCCGCATTTCTTTCGCGTGAATTCCCGGAAACGCGGCTCGAAGACATCAAAAAAATACTCGCACCAACCTACGACCCAAAGAGCCCCCACTTCGGCAAACGAACATATTTTGATGAGTTTCTCGCCAATGAGGTGAGCGCAATTCATGATGAACATTTGCACAAGAAGGACCTAGCGCGACTCTCAAGGCTTGACCCAGATTTTAAAATCTACCTTGCCGGAAAAGGTATTCACTACGGAAAATAGAGGCAAATAAACGGCGCATATGCCGTTTATTTAAATAAAAAAACGAGCCTGTTGGCCCGTTTATAACTCGTATCACCTGATTTTGCCGACAAATGCGCCGAGCGCAGGACGTATCTTGCGTAGTAGTGCCATGATATCGTCGACGGCTCCACCAAGAGTGGTATCGCTGGGTGACGCCTGATGCGCAAGAACCACCCCCTTTTCATCCCGGTAGCTCACCAAGACAGTTTCCGTGTGATCAAACTTGTCTTCGTACACGGTCTTAATGAGTCGCTTCAGAGCCGGCGCATACCAGTAGGTTTGCTTCATAAAACCAGAAAAGCCTGGGTAGTCCGACCGAGAGTAGTACCCCTTGTACTCGAGCTTAAACGCATCAAACGTCCCAGCAGGAACCGTGACCTTCTCAAAACCAACGACTTTGACATCGAGGTTGCCAAAGATGGTCACCCCATCTTTGACTAATTGATACTTCTCGTTCCACGAGGAAGTGACACCGAGCGGGAAATGCAGCGATGGAAGATAAGTAGAGTGCTTTCTGCCGTCACCCGAGACAAAGTTTCCCTCTAGGGTATAGACTGCGTCGTACTCAGCACCCTTCTCACATTTGACGCGAAACGTCATCTGGGTCGCGCTTACTCCGGTTACTGTTTCGGAGCAACGGTCTTCCAGCGTGTCGCGGCGCCCATCAATTTTTTCGTACACCCACACTTCTTGCTCAGCAATCTTGGGTGTCGGAGTGACTGCTTGCGCGAACACGTTGAAGGAAATGAGCAGCGCGAGTGGCGCCGCAGTCAGAATTTTGAACATATGACCTCCTTGGTCAGTATTGACATCCGTTGTGTACAGTAGCGCCAATCTGGCTTTTTGTCAATAAAAAACCGACACGGGTGTGTCGGTTGTGAGCATGCGATACCTCAATCCTTTTGCGCCTCAAGGGCTTCTAAGACGTTCTTTGCCATGGCGGAATACCCCTTGCCGTTGGGATGGAGCCCATCAGCACTGGTCATGTCGGGGATCCCATAGACTCCCTTGAGAACGTTTGGTACAAGTTGCACCGCAGAACGCAGGGCTGCGCGTGTGAACACCCCGGCATAGGGCGAGTGCACGTCCATTTCGATGCCAAGTAGCACGACTTCCGCACCGGATGCTTTGATTCGCAAAACAAGCGCAACAAGCTGTTCCTCAAGGATTGACGGCGGCGTGCCACCAAGAATGTCGTTGGCCCCTGCGCAAAGCAATACCATCTTGGGCTTGAGGACCAATATCTCCTCGACGCGCTCCATGAGGCCTGCGACTTTCTCCCCTGCAATTCCGGCGTTCACTATCTGCACGCGGCGATTTGCAAGCAAACCCTCGAGCACACTCGGATATGACTCTCCTTTGTCTGCGCCGACGCCTTCGGTGAGTGAGTCGCCAAATGCAACCCACACAGTGACGTTTTGTCGGACGACATAGTGCACGCGAGCGTCTGCCACAGGAGAAGAAGGGGCAACTATCTTTTGTTGCGAGTCGGCAACGAACACGTACGGGACTTCCACCACAAGGACCTTGTCGTACCGTGCCTCGCGACCACCGGAGGATTCAGCAAAGACTTCTCCTTTGCCTCTACTCACGTGGGGATACCACGTCACTCCACCCATTCCGGGAATCTTGATGTATGCCTCGGATTTCACCGACGCAATCGACTGCCCGAGGACATGGGAAATCCCCACCTCAAGCCCTTTGAATCGCGCGACACCGGCAGCCTTCTTGCACTCGGTAAGTTTGGCAATGACGACGAGCTTGCGCTCGATGGTCTCTCCCACCTCGATGGTGCATGGCACCCAACCGCACGTATTCGGTGCGAACTGCGGTGGTGCCGTTTCATGTTTTTCTTCGCAATCTTTTTCGAGGAGAACAACGTAGTCGCTCTCTTCAAAGATGGAAAACTCGCGACCACCAAGGTCTGCGGAAAAAACGGGGCGACCGTAGCGCATCTCTTTTACGAAAACGTGATGCTGGCCACTCGTACTATCCGTCGTGGCATAGTGCATGCGGTAGACCCACGCGGAGCCGGGGCCCGGAACGAGGAGTTCCGTGGCAGAGGCAAAAAGCGGTGCGCACATCATGAGCGCAATCAAAAAACGCGAAAACTTCATGACGACCTCCGGACATGTATATGAACGAATATGTGAAAGAATAACGAAGTTTATTATCCACTATTTTAGAAGAAAAGTCAACACATGAGGCCGCCCATCGTCTTTTGTCTCAAAAAAATATTTGTGCTGAATTCAATAAGTAATTGCAACACCTGTACATTCGAATAATACCTCGAGTGGCGTTTTGCCACCATGTCGCTTCCTCGGACGCGTGTTAAGAAGA
>JAYSTI010000014.1:0-5044 GCA_043719805.1 Candidatus Lloydbacteria bacterium | reverse complement strand
CTTCTTAACACGCGTCCGAGGAAGCGACATGGTGGCAAAACGCCACTCGAGGTATTATTCGAATGTACAGGTGTTGCAATTACTTATTGAATTCAGCGTGTACAACGGGGGACGCCGTACGGAAAAGACCGCTGGGTGGAGAAGTTTGTGCGCACACACCAGATGGAGAGTACGGTGCGCGTGCCAGGGCGACCAAAAAAGTCATGATATTATTAGACCATGTATAATGTGAAAAAACTGTACTTATCCCCAATTACTTATCCCCAATTACAAGAATCGGATATATACCGCGGGCACTCTTGCCGAGCAAGTGTTGTTTGAGAATTTCTTCCGAAACCGGGATGAGCGCCTTATTCTCGAATGTTTTGATCGAGCCACCCTTCTGCTTGTGTGCAAGAAACTCATTCCAATCAAACGTATACGCAGGACTGTATCCTGAGTGGCCATTTTTCTCCCAGTATCGCGCGAACACATCGGGTCGCCCTGAAATAACGAAGCGTACAGTTTTATCTGCTCGGCGCTGGGTTCGTACATGGCAATTTATTTGTTACACCTTCCGATATCGCGTCGTTCTTCCTTGCCCGACCCTCTCGATCTTCTTCAGTCGTGACAATACTTCGATTGCCTGAGATACCGTAGCCCGAGCGATTTTCGTTGCTTTTGCAATATCTCCTGGTGTTGTCTCTTTTCCGAGTTCAAGATGTCGCCAAACAAGCAATTGCTTGGGGGACAGAATCTTCTCAATATTTTCTTTGGAGAGTAGGTCAACGGCACCACGTGCTTGTGTAAGCAATATGTTGAAAAAGAATTCGAGCCACGGTGTGATATTCGCCTTCTCTATTCTCAGAGTCTTCTGGCTTTTGCGAAGTGCGACATAGTACTCGGCCTTGCTATCTTCGACGAGTTTTTCATGGGAAACATATGGTGTGTACGCGTAACCTGATTTAAGCAGAAAAAGATTGGTCAGGATGCGCGAAATGCGACCATTCCCGTCTTGGAATGGGTGGATGTTGAGAAATTCAACATGAAAATTTGCAATCACAAGAAGCGGGTGTTGCTCGGTTGTGGAGAGTGCCTCATATGTCCACTCGACCAGTTCCTGCATTTCTTTTGGGGTTAAATATGGTGCTGTGGTATCAAACAGGACTCCGATGGATTCTCCGGCATCACTCACCATCTCAACCCTATTTTCTACTTTCTTGTATTCTCCACGATGGAGCTCGTCCTTTTTGACGTATTTCAGTAGCTCTTTGTGGAAGTGTTTTATTGTGCTTTCAGAAAATGGGATGTGCTTCCATGCGTTGAAGACATTATCGAGTAGTTCATAGTACCCTTGCACTTCTTGCTTATCTCGATCAGCGAATTTCTGCATCCGCAGTCCACGCATGAGCTTCTCCACGTCTTCGTCAGAAAGTCGCGCACCTTCAATGCGTGTTGATGCGCCCGTTGATGTGACGAGCACGGAGCGTTTTAGACGACCAAGCGCCTGTGGGTTGAGCGTGGCACCACCTACCCAACGTCCCTTGAGCTCATCGATCTGATTGATGAGTGACCAGATATTTTGTGGTATATTTTTGAAACGTTTGTTAAAGTGGTTCATGGGTGAAGTGTGCTAATCTAATACATTGATTATGGGAGATTATATTAGATTAATGGTGATTTGTAAAGCAAATTTCTCACGTAGCAAAAGTGCTTCCAATACGTCGTATTTTAGGCCCGTTCCAATATTTACGAAGAATTCATATTCTGAGTAAATCGGAGGGTGGGGGTACTGACCGTGTAACGGTCGAAATTCCTCTCATCACAACGTGGTATAATTCTTGCATGTTTCAAAACCTTTTTTTTGATGAGACAAAGTGGCGTAAGGTCGTAGCGGGGCGCTATGACTGGTACCGCGTTCTGTACCCCGAATTTGATGCTATTTTGGCCAAATACGAGTGCGCAGACCTCAATACTCGGAAGGAGGCACGCAATGCGGTATATGGCTTTTTTGAGCCTCTTTTGGGGGTCGGAAAGGTGCTTCTTGGTGCAGTGGGCAAGGATTGGGATGCAGAAAGGAAGCTCGTCGATACGGTGGTCATTCATCATACAAAAGGTGAGAGCGGCATCACCTGGCAGCGACTCGATGCGATGCACCTCCTGCGGCTTTACGCGAAGTCCTATCTGTCGCCGACGACGGAAAAAGAGATTGAGGGACTGCCGGTCTGGTCTAACCATTTTCGCAACGAGAATGGGGAGAAGCGAATGGTGTTCTATGCGTATCACTGGCTGGTGCATGCTGATGGAACTGCGGAGCGATTACTCAATGATAATGAGATAGGTTGGCAAGCGGGGGATTGGGACATCAACTGTCGCAGTGTCGGCGTTTGTCTTGATGGAGATTTTGAGCACAGCGCACCGCCCGATGCGATGATTGAGGGGGCGAGAAAAATTATTGACGAACACTATGCGCACGTCGCAGGAAAGCGCATCATCCCGCATCGCCAGGTGAATCAAAAAACAACGTGTCCGGGGGAGTGGTTTGACGGAGTACTGTGGGCTAACGCGTCTCGTCGTGAATTTCGTAGCAGTGCGAGTAATGCGTAATTAAACGCCAAGTTCGCGGAATGCCACGACAATCATTTCGGGGGTGACTTTCGACGCATCCCCATCGGTCGTGTCAAAAAGTAGGTCGCACACATCTTGTGATGTTTGTACCGGGCTGTGCATTTCTTCTCCCGCAGCGTAGATCAGCTGACCAACGGCCTCTGCAAATTCATTGAATTTCTCGCTCCTCTGTATTGGCTCTGCTTCATTCATGTTGTGACTATGTAATTTATGTATTGGTTGTTCAACTTCGTCGACGATTTGGTGGGCGGTACAGGATTCGCACCTGTGATTCCTGCAATAACGTCGACATTAAAAATTTTGGTGGGCGGTACAGGATTCGAACCTGTGACCCCTGCAATGTGAATGCAATGCTCTAACCAACTGAGCTAACCGCCCACCAAAATTTCTATCTGAGAGAATGCAAGTCGCAAATAATTTTCTGCTTAATTCATTTCGACCCTGACTCGCACCTCCATGCTCCGACCCCGAAATGCTTGGGGAACTCGCATCTCAGCTCCTCCCAATGAGCTAACCGCCCGTGAGTAAATGCTAACAAAATTGTGCGGGAAATTCAATGATTGGGCGATAGAGAAGGTTCGACCATTACATGGTCAGTACCCCCTTCCGATTTGCTTAGCATAAGAAAGCCCCACAAATAACGGAACGGGCTTCGACTCCTATAGCGAAAGCCAAGCAGTGTTGAGGAGTCGGTCACGAATCACTAAGTCTTTTGACACAAAGCTGTCAAAATCCTAAGTGTTCTCGACCCCGGCTCGCCATCTCGCAAAGCCTCGATATTGGCTTGCGCCTTTCGACTCCTCTATCGCACTCACAATGGAAAAGCAAAAGCACCCCTACGGGGTGCTTTTAGCCATTGTGGGCGATAGAGGAGTCGAACCTCTGACATCCACTACGTCAAAGTGGCGCTCTACCAACTGAGCTAACCGCCCTAAAACAAATTTCGGAAAATTCGTTTGGGCAAACATTTTTTTGAAAAAATGTTTTAGCCCATACTTTCTCCCGAATACAGAGATACTAACAAAAAGTATCATATTCGACAAGGCAGCAAGAAGCACCAATTTGGGAAGCAGATTTGCCAATTTTCTGTACCCCTTGCGTAACTCAGGAAGTAGTATACTTTGAGTAATAGAGCCTATCGAGTTTTTTTGAAAAGGAAATGATCATGCGTCATTCTATTAGCGCACTGTTTGCCGCCCTCGCCTTTCTTTTCTCTGTCTCGGCTTGCAATGCCGGCGGTGGCCCGTCGTCCTTTGATGCAAGGTCTGATCCGATTGTGCAGAATTTTGCGCAGGGGATTACCATTGTTTTGCCGCAATCGGGCGACACTTCGAAGTCAGACAAAGATGCGATGCAAAAGGGGATGATGGACATCCTCATTCTTACACAATTCTTTTGCGACAATATCTATCCGAGGCCGACCGTCGAGGAATGCATCGATAGGGTTAAGCATGGTATTGGCGCTTCCGCCGACCCGCACTCCAACTATTTCAACAAGAAAGAATTTGCGGAGTTTAGCGAACAATCATCGGGAACGTTCGCCGGCGTTGGCCTTGAGCTCGGCAGGCCGAGCAGGGTTGGATCACCCGTGCTCATTGTGAACACCATCGAGGGCGGCCCCGCGGAACGTGCGGGACTACTTCCTGGTGACTACATCACCCATATCATCGTGAGCGGGTCCACCAAGGTTCCGACGGCTTCACTGAAGCAAATCGACCAAGTCATCGCGCTTCTGCGTGGCGATGCCGGTACGTCAGTTTCTATCGTCGTTGTTCGCAAGGGTGTCGCCAATGACCTGCAGTTTACGCTTGTGCGTGAAATGATCAGGGTGGTCTCAGTGGAAGGCGAACTCATCGTTTTCAACGGAAAGACTTACGCGTACATCAAGGCTAAGCAGTTCCAGCAAAAAGTTGCCTTCTTTGTGGAGCAGAAGTTTGCGGATTTGAAGCGCAAGGCGGGCGGCAAGCTTGACGGGCTGATTCTCAGCTTCGAAAACAATCCGGGAGGTCTCCTCGATGAATCCTACAACCTCATCAGGCTGTTTGATGATTCGCCCGGGGACATCATCCTCACCCACAGTAACGACGGTATCGAGTCTTACGTTCCTAACGCTGGCCGCGTGCTCCACAGGGTGCCGCGCAATATCGCAAAGGGACTCCCGATTCTTGTTGTCGTGAACGGTAGGAGCGCGTCAGCTTCTGAGGTCGTTGCAAAGGCACTGAAGCACAAGCAACTCGCGGTGATCGCAGGTACCGAAGAAACCTTTGGAAAGGGTGTTGTGCAGACCATCAGCCCGGGACATGCCGGAGATGCAATCAAGTTCACTTCGTCGGAGTATCTCATCGGCAATCAAGCTGATTGGGTTCCCGTGCAGTGCGTGGGGGTTGGGCTTGATATCAAGTTCGCATACCCGGGGGTCAAGCCTCGCGAGTCGCTC
>JAYSTI010000013.1:0-5080 GCA_043719805.1 Candidatus Lloydbacteria bacterium | reverse complement strand
GATACTTATGGCCGTCATCGCCATTTTCGTTGGAATATTTGCTGTTGCGATGATTACTCCGATGTATTCCATGATGGAGAACATCTAGCAGTATGTATATTCAACGATTGTTTTCATTTATAAAGAAAGAAGCGGGCCTATCTCTTATCGAGACGGTGATTGGTGCTGCGCTTTTTGCGTTCATCTCCATAGCATTATACTCAACTTACCAGCGAGTTTTTATTGTCGCTAGGGCGGCGCAAGAGAGAGTGGATGCGGTCGCGGTTGCAAATGCGCAGCTTGAGATAATACGCAATCTTCCTTACGCAAACATAGGTACTGTCGGAGGTTTTGTCGCGGGACCGATACCTCCAGTGCGCACTATCGTAAATGGCAATAAGACTTATGTTGCGACAACGACGGTGCGTAATATCGACTTGCCTTTTGACGGAACAGTTGGTGGTGTGCCGAACGACCTATCTCCCGCTGACAGTAAACTTGTAGAGGTCGAGTTAGGATGTACGAGTTGCAAGAATTTCCGCCCACTTATTTTTACGACCATGGTCGGCCCACGTGATCTTGAAAGCGCATCAACAAACGGGGCATTGTTCGTACAAGTGCTTGATTCAAGTGGTGTTCCTGTTGTTGGTGCTACTGTGCGCGTGGTGAATAGTATGATAACTCCAACCATCGACACCTTGGACGTCACCAATGCGTCAGGAATGTTGCAGATAATTGATGCACTGCCAAGTGCACAGTCGTATGAGATAAGCGTTAGTAAGTCGGGCTACTCATCAGAGCGTACATACGGCCCGCCGACAGTAAATCCAGTGAAGCCCCACGCGACTGTCGCCGTACAGTCAGTGACACAGATTACGTTCACAATCGACCGCACTGCAACATTGAATTTTTCGAGCGTGTCTCCGTCATGCGTGCCTATTGCAAATACACAGATTGAATTGATTGGAGCAAAGTTGCTTGCTTCTTCGCCCGATATTAAGAAATACGATGCATTTTTCAAGACAGATGCATCCGGCCTTAAGACGTTGGCTGATGTTGAGTGGGATTCTTATTCAGTCGTTGCCACGTCGACAGCATATGAGCTTGCGGGGATAACGCCAATTTTTCCACTGGCAGTAGTTGCCGGTGCAGTTCAGAATGTTCAGTTGGTGATGGTACCAAAAGCTTCCCCGTCAGTTTTGGTAACGGTTAAAGATGCTGTTGGTGGACTTCCTATTACCGGAGCGGTGGTGACGATAGACGACGGCACTAATCCGGCAATTACGAAGACGACCGGCAGGGGACACATAAGCCAAACGGACTGGTCTGGAGGTGGAGGGCAGGAAGCATATACCGATGAGACACGCTATTGGTCGAGTGATGGAAATATTGATAAAGACATTTCTCCCGGAGAAGCGAAGCTCACTGACATCCTTGGGTCATATCCCTACGATGGAGTTCTTGAGTCATCAACGTTTGATACTGGTTCTCCTGCAAACTATTATCAGCTGACTTATCAGCCAACCGTCCAGCCAACTGACCCGACATTGGGGGATGCGCGTGCTGAGTTTCAGATTGCTACAGGAAATTCGACGTCCTCATGGACATACCTTGGCCCTGATGGAACGGCGAGTACTTTTTACAATTCAACAACGACAAATTTTCACGCAATTAACGATGGTCGTCGCTATCTGCGATACAAAATGTATTTGCATACTTCTTCAACCACGCTGACTCCGAGCATCTCCGATGTCCAATTTACATTTACTTCATCATGCGTGCCCCCAGGGCAGGTAATCTTTCAGGGTTTGCCATTCGGGACGTATGCGCTCTCAGTTTCTGCAACAGGATATGTGCCGTATGCGGGGACTGTCACCGTGGACGCCACAACGGCATGGCAGGATGCTGTCATAAATCTTGCGCCATAGTGACTGTTTATGGTGCATGGTGGTAAGCAAGCGAGTTCGGTGCGTATAATAAGACATGTCTACGAATATAATAAATTGCAGGCAAATTAGTGCGCAGTCTCGGGATATCCTTACCGCAGGCTTTACGCTCATTGAGGCGATCGTTGCTGTCGCCATAATGACCCTAATTGGTGGTGGGATAATTGCTTTTCAAAAAAGCGTGATTTCGAATTCTCGGGTACTGCAGAGCGGATTGATTTCACAGCAGCAGGTTAGGAAGGTGCTTGCATCCTTTACTGCTGAATTGCGTGCGGCTGGACAGTCAGCAAACGGGTCATTTGCCATTGAATCGATCGCAACGTCATCAATCGTTTTTTACACAAATGCTGACAATGACGTCGCTATCGAGCGTGTAAGATATTTTTTTGGCACCACATCGGACGCGGGTGGTGTCTACGATGCGTTGTATAAAGGTGTGACGAAGCCGAGCGGCACTTCGTACGTAACAGGAGTGGAGTCTGTGAGCGCCGTTGTGCGCAATCTGAAGAACGATGCGGCTACTCCGATATTTACGTATTTTGATTCAACCTACAATGGCCTCGCTTCATCCACTGCCCCGCTTGCTTGGCCAGTAGTTATCCCCACAGTTCGACTTGTGAAGATATCGCTTGTCGTTGACCCCAATATTGCCGGGTCAAACGTATATAAAACACACGAAACAGTGGTGTCTATTCGTAATCTCAAGGATAATCTATGAGTACTTTTTTTACATGCAAAAAAAATAAAGGAGGTATTTTGATACAAGTCATCGCTTTCATGTCGATTGGTATATTCTTCATTTCAAGTTTTATTAACTGGAGCATTATGTCCCTGCGCGCCGCGCGCCACGCTGAAGCACGTGAGCAGGTGCTCATCATCGCAGAGGCTGGAATCGATTACTACAGATGGCATTTGGCACATGATGCAACCGATTTTCAGGATGGAACAGGCGTTGCGGGTCCATACCTGCATGATTTTTTGGATAAAAGTGGGGTCATAATAGGAACATTTTCACTTGATATAACCGCACCACCCGTAGGCTCAACTCTTGTGGTGGTGAGGTCGACAGGAGCTCTTCTTTCGGACCCCATTGCGACGCGAACAATACAAGCGAGGTTTGCAAAGCCTTCTTTTGCAAAGTATGCGCTTGTCACCAACTCGGACGTGTGGGAGGATGCGGTTGAAATCTTCGGACCATATCATTCGAATGGTGGCGTACACTTCAGTAACGTAGTGGCTCACAATATCGTGACAAGTGCTCAGACAAATTATACCGACCCAGATCCACCCGGTGGGAATCGTTGGGGAGTTTTTACAAGTAAACCAAGTGTGCCATTTCCAGCAGGAGACCCTCAGCCACCGACCGCCTACCCAGATCGCATCGACGTCTTTGTCGCAGGTCGTAGCGTCGGCGTTCCTGCCGTTGACTTTACTGGGATGATGTCTGACCTTTCGACGATACGCACAAATGCGCAGTCCGGCGGTGGGTACTATGCTCCCTCGGGGGGCTTTGGGTACTATATTTTACTAAAGAATACTGATAAATTTGATATTTATAGGGTGACTGCAATGGTTGCTCCACCAAGTGGCGCCTGTGCGGCATGGTATACCTCAGGGGGAGATACATACGGTGGGACGTGGAGTATCCAAACAAAAGTGCTAATTACGGCAGACGTTGATATTCCCGCAAATGGCCTCATTTTTACTGAGGATGATGTGTGGGTGGAGGGGCAGATAGATACTTCGCGCGTTACAATAGCAGCAGCAAGGTTTCCGGACAATGCGACAACGCGCGCAAGCATTGTTGTGAATAACAGCCTGCTCTATACGAATTACGATGGTTCGGACTCCATAGGTCTCATCGCGCAGGGCTATGTGCGAGTAGGTCTCGCAAGCGCAGATACGCTACGTATTGATGCAGCACTTATTGCACAATCCGGCGCAATTTGGAGAGATTTTTATTACGAGCCTTTCTGCGGGGCTGGATCGAAGCGTGCGCAGATCACCACTTATGGTTCACTGATTAGTAATGAGCGTTACACATTCTCTTGGTACTGTGGAGCGGGGTGTTCGAGTGGGTATGCAACCCAAATATCAAATTATGATACAAATCTTCTCTATTCCCCTCCGCCCTCATTCCCCCTCACTACTGATAAATACCAGAGTCTTTCTTGGGATGAAATCTAGCAACAGACCTACTGACTTGGTCGGGCTACATTATTGTTGATATAATCAATACATGGATGATCAGTACGAATCAATTACGAAGCGTATCAAGGAGGGCCGTGCGAGCGGATTAAACGATCGGGAGGTCGAACAACAACTTTTCCTCGAAACGTGGACACCTAGTGCGTTGAAATTTGCACGGAACTTCCTTCAGCTCACTCAGGCGAAAAGTAGTCGCGAAAAGGAAGAGGTAGACATGCAAAGATTTGTACGCTATGAGCACACACTAAATCGCCGCATTCTCGCGAAAGCAGTCATGAGGTTTCTCATTATTCCGGCAGTGGGCATAATAGCCATCGTGCTCCTCGTGGATTTTTTTGCCTCGACGTCTAAAACGGCCCCAGACATTACTGCAGGGAGCATGGTCCCGAATACGGTAACTTCAGATATGCCGATACCACAGGCATCAGTGCCTACGCCCGTGCAACTCACACCGGGCGACCCCTCATTCGAGCCACAGAACGCGCGGCGCGCGATAATAATGGTTCCTGGTGGCAGAGCAATTTGTACTCCGGATAAGAAAGTTTGCCCAAGCGGAACGATGCTCAGTCGAAGACCTCCTGCCTGTGATTTTGCTGATTGCTCGTCGACCACGTCAGTACGATGATCCGGCGTACAATCCAAAATTTTAGTTTAGCGGGCCTGTCTGCCGATTCTGATATTTAGTGATGGCACGCGATACTGCCCACAAAACGGCAAGGTGTAATCAATCCGTCTTTTTCCGAATATATCCCCCTTCGAAATCGACATTTAGTACAAAATATCTTGTCGTGAGCTTGCAATGCTGAAGCCGGATTCATCCGGTTTTTTGTTTTCTGCAGTGAACTGCGGAAAAGAGATGTGGTCTAGTTTGTTTTCATATATAATAGAGTGAGTCATGCCAAAATATACATACAAAGCGCAACTCATCGCCACCGGCGCTGAAATGG
>JAYSTI010000012.1:0-2020 GCA_043719805.1 Candidatus Lloydbacteria bacterium | reverse complement strand
CCACCACCAACGAGCGATGCGGGATTTTTCGTTGCAATGAGGTAATCCTGTGGACTTGTTGAAATGACGTTCCCTTGAGGCGATATGACCGCATCATTAACTTTCGTTATCATTGACGGTGTCGATGACTGACCAAGTGACATAAGCGAAGAAAAAAATGATGGTGACGAAGTGAACCCAGAAGCATTACCAGTTGCTTGTGCGCGTTCCGCTAGAGTTGCTTTGATAAGTGATGTCGTCTGCCTGTATGCTTCGAGTCGTTCGTTTTCTTGCTTCTTTATGTTATCAGTATATTTCTGTTCCTCGGCAAGTAAAAGCGACTTTTGTGTCTGAAGTTCGGTGATTTGCTGTAGTTGCTCTTTGAGTTTTTCAACATGCACTTTTATTTCCTCTACTCTTTTGCGGTTTAACATTTCAAGTGTATTTTGGAAGTCCGTCAAGTTTGCTCGTCTAGTCATTTCCGTAACCTCGACTGAAAGTTGTTTCTTGAGTTCTGATGATTGAGTGAGTGCCGTTTGCTCGATTACTAACTGTTGATTCAATACTGCGAGGTCTTGTTCAATAGCAACGCGTCTTTCAATGCTTTCATCATCTGCAATAGACTTTATTTTTTCTGCTGTTTTATTTCCTATTTCGGTGCGAAGATTTGATACTCTTTCTTCTTGTTCAACAATCGCATTAGCGCGTTCTTCATTGTAATCCTGCTCTTGCTTGAGTCCTGCTTCACGGGTTTTTCCTATAGATATTTGAAGTGCTTGAATCGACTTATCTACGTCTTTTACCTTGTTAGCAAATCCTTCCATTTCTACAATGGACGCTTGGATTGGAGTTCGCAAACTCCTAAGTTTGTCGGCGAGTTGCCCTGAATGATTTGCGAGAGCCATACTTGCCTTTGTCGATTCGTCATAGGAATAGTTTAACCGCGTCGATATAAGAGTCGCAAGCCCTCCGAGCGCAACAGCAACTAGCCCTATTGGACCAAGAGCAGATGCCATAACAACGCCGAGAGCCGAAACTAACGAAATCAAATAAGGCATTGCTAGAGTGACTGCCCCAATGATAATAGCCAAGCCCGAAATCGCTCCTACTACCAACATGATAGTAGAAAGAAGTTTTGGGTTTTCTTCTGCCCATGTAGCAAACATTTCAATGATTGGTTTAATGCGAGTCAGTAACTCATTCAATACAGGGACAAGCGATTCTCCGATTGCCTGCTTGATGTTAGAAAACGTTTCAGACATGATGCGACCTTGTCCCTCGAATGTTTTTGATGCCTTCTCTGCGCTTCCTGCTGTTGCATCGGTCGCGATGCGTAGCGCGCCCTGAACCGTTATACCTTCCTCGACAGCGAGTCCGAACTCCTTGAGGATTTTCGTACCGCCCGCATGAACCTTCAGCACCGCGTCCGATGCTTCTTCGAGTGAGCGACCCGAATAAGCGGCTAAGTCCATCGCCAACTTGAGGTCGCTTTGTGCGGTCGCAAGGTCTTTGGATGCGTAGAACAGTTTTGAGAAGGCGACTGAAGCCGATTCGTCATCGTAGCCGAGTTGGAGAGCCGCTTGACTGGCTTGCTTCATTTTATCCGTGACTTCGACGAGCGCATTTTTGGCATCGCTTAGTCCAGTTGTCGATTTGAGTTGCGCGACCGACATATTCTTGAGCGCGTTCTCAAGGTTATTGTTCGCCTGAACCATGTCCCTTTGTGCAGAAGCCATTTCCTTGAGTGAGGAAACGGCAACTGAGGCCAAGCCCGCGAATACGACACTACCAACGACCCCAAGACCTTTCATGGCTGAACCTAGACCACCGAGGTTCGCGGAAAAGCCCTTCAGTGTTGCTGACGCTCTATCCTCCGCTTCGATGATGACGCCTACTTTTGCTGTTTCTGCCATATCAATGTTTGTTTTTATTTGCTTTATCAGCGATTTGCGAGTCAATCTTCATCTTTTCTCGTATGAGTTCGATGAACCATGTCGGTTGTTCAATGTACTGTTGATATGTCCATCCGAACGTTTCACAC
>JAYSTI010000011.1:0-5368 GCA_043719805.1 Candidatus Lloydbacteria bacterium | reverse complement strand
CTCGACTGCAGCCACCCGTAGGTGTATGGGCCGTGTCGCAGTCCCATCGGTGGGGGTCAGGCTCTCACCTCCCCTAAACGTCATAGCCTTGGTGGTCTATTACACCGCCAACTAGCTGATATTCCGCAGGCCGACCAAAAAGCGATAAATCTTTACCCTTTCGGGACCATCAAGTATTAGTCCATCTTTCGATGGGTTATTCCTGACTTCTCGGTTCGTTCCTACGTGTTACTACCTCGTTTGCCGGTGATCCCTCACACAGATCACGATACTATCCTGATAGTATCATGTGCTTTGTGAGGGACCCCCTCGACTTGCATGCCTTATCCACGCCGCCAGCGTTCATCCTGAGCTAGGATCAAACTCTTATAGAAAAGTGAAACGAGACAAAAGAAAACACTTTATCAGCATCATCTTTTGCATTGTTTCATTTCTGAAAACTTGCATAACTTGATTATTCTAACTTGTATAAATTCATCTTGTCGTGAAATTTACACAAGTTCGTAACACACTATATAGTTTTATATTTTCTCCGAGACCCTTTCAGGCGTCAGACCAAATTAAAAACGGCTTCTCAAAGACCGTACTGTTCCCTCCGTGAATCACCTTGATATACTTGATATTTCGGCTATTCCAAGGAACGTACTGGCCATTATACATGCCGACTTTCTTCGGTCAAGGGGAAATTGGTGGCTCAACCACATAGCGGCATTAGTGAAATTATCTAAATATTTCGCGTACTGTGCATAAGCTGTGGATGAAATAGCGTTATTCTCCCGAATATAATAAGAAATGACGCAAATAAAGAACCCCGGAGCGTCGCTCGGGGTTGTTTATTTTCGCAACGAAAGCGGTAGAAATATGACTTAGCCCCCTCGAGCGGCAATAAGGCGCATGATGGCTACTTGGAGTGCCTGCTCGGTGATGCCTTGGTTTTGCAGATCGCGAAGGTCCTTAATGGTCGCATTAATTTCTTCACGCGTTGCGGAACCTTCTTCGGCTCTCTTTAGTACCTCAACGGCTGCTGAGATATTTACGCTACTCTCGGGAAACTGAAACTCTTGTGCTGGTGATTCCATGGTGTTTGTAGATGATTTAATAATCGCTCTGATGCTTTTAATTATACACTAAATTAGAGTTATGTCAACAGCTTTATTTTGTCTTGATGGCATTTTGGATGAGTGCGGGAGAAAATCCAGAAGGAACTTTTCCGGTCGTCGCGTATTCATAGAGCGCGAGCTTGAATATCGAACTGAGTGTCGAGGAGATAACCGTGAGCACAATAACGTAGACGAGGAGCAACGCACCCACGCCGATGGCCACCACCACATCGGGAATAAGGACGACAACGCCGATAGACAACACGAGCCCTGAGAAGATAAGCAACGAGAAAAATAATCCGACGCCGAGCTGCACGATGATTGTCTCCCCCCATGTCTTCCGGATGACCGCCGCCGATTCTTTGAATGAATTCGTGATGGAGGTGTTGCCGATGACGAGCGAGGGAAGACTGAAGTAGGTAAGAATATTCCATGCCGCCCCAAGCAACCACGCGACCATTTTCCCAATGAACTTTGAACGATCAGCAATCATCTGAAGAATAACTCCGACGCTTGCCGAAATTGCGGACCAGACCACTATCTTCCCGCTTTTCGCCATAGCCCCGTTGATGCCGTCGGTGAAACTGAGATTCTGTCCGCTAAAGCGTGCGTGCGCGATGATGAATAGACCGGCCTGGAAGAAATTGGTAATAAAAAACATCATGAAATAGTAAAGAAAAAGGAGGACATATCCTTGCATGGTTGGAGTTGTCGCAGCAGTCGAATCATACGCAAACACGAAATAGAGTGCGCAAAATATAATCAACGCAACGATACTGACGAGCGCGGACAGAACAGGAAACCACATCATTTCTTTATCCTGCCTCAGTATTGCCCATGATTCTAAGACGATGGTCTTGCTTGCTTTAAATTTCCCCATCGTGAGCGGTGGAACTGCCGCGGGTGGCATGATTGGCATGGGCTGATAGGCGGAGGACGGTGCGGAATTGACTTGCGGTGGCATAAAGTAATTTGGAGTGAATATGTTTATATTTTATCACTCGCAGGAGCAGGAGTCGAAGGCGCTGTACACACTCGCGATGCACAAAAAACCACCTTCGATTCAAGGTAGTTTTTTGTTTATTGCTTCTATTGATTACTTCTTTGAATGCTTCGCATCCTTTTTGCGCTGCCATTCCTCGACGGCAACCAAGAGTGGTGATGCGACGAATATCGAGGAATATGTCCCTGTGATGACGCCGATTGCTAGTGTAAACGCAAAATTCTTCGTAGTCTCTCCCCCGACAAAGTAGAGGGCAAGGATAACGAGGAGCACGGTAATCGAGGTATTGATGGAACGGGCAAACGTCTGCTCAATGGAGTGACCAACGGTGGCATCAAACTCCTTCCACGTACGGAGCTTCAGGTTCTCACGCGTACGATCGAACACCACAATAGTGTCATGGATTGAAAAACCGAGGACCGTCAAAATAGCAGTGACAAACAGCACATCTATCTGCACGTCGATGTAGAAGTGTCCGAGTGCGACATAGATACCTGCAGGAATGAGCACGTCGTGCGCAAGCGCGACGATGGCAATAAGTCCGTATGCCCAGGATGAAATCGGGTGAGAAACACCACGAAATGCGAAAGCAATATACAGAAGGATAGCGATAATAACGCAGAGTATCGCCCAGCCCGCCTTGGTGCGAAGCTCGCTTCCAATGGTCGGTCCGATGGAGTTGAATCGGCGTTCTTCAATCTTCGTTGCACCGTTATCAGAGACAATAGACATCAGTTCTTGGCGCTCCGGCTCCGAGAGATCCTTGGTGCGCACGAGGAAGCCATCTTCGCCTGTTTCTTGAACTTGCGTTCCCACCCAGTTGAGCGATGCGAGCTTCTCGCGAAGTGAGGTTGCGTCCGGTCGTCCGTCGGGGTATCCCACTTCAAGCAATGACCCTCCGGTGAATTCGATGCCAAAGCGCCAAGGGTGGAAAAAAGCGATAGAGAAAAGTGACGAGAGCACGAGCGCTATCGAGAGGAAAAAAAAGAAATTCTTGTGCTTAATGATAAACATATATTTTTATTTTAGGCCGTTGCCGAATAAGAATTTCACCGCCTTTCCGTTCCCGCGTGTTCCGAGTGCAAGCAAGAATGTACGTGTAACGGTAATTGCTGAAAACATGGAGACAAGCACACCCACACCGAGCGTAAGTGCGAATCCTTTTACCAGTGATGTTCCAAACCAGAAGAGAATAACTGCCGAGATAATCGAGGAGATGTTGGAGTCACGAATGGAGAGCCATGCGCGTGCGAATCCGTCGTGCATCGCGTCAGTGATATCCTTTCCTTTCTTCAGCTCTTCTTTCATGCGCTCGAAGATGAGAATGTTTGCATCGACAGCCATACCGATAGAGAGAATAAAGCCGGCAATACCTGCGGCGGTGAGCGTAACGGGAATGAGCTTAAATATCATGAGCATGATGGCGATATAAATCGCGAGTGCAAGCGTTGCCACAAGTCCAGGGAGGCGGTACCAAAGGAAAAGGAAGATGGCGACGATGATGATGCCGATGAGTCCCGCCTTCACGCCGGAGTGAAGCGCGCTCGCACCGAGCGTTGCACCAACAGTCTGCGTTGAAAGGAGGCTGATTGGCACAGGAAGTGCGCCGGAGTTGAGTCGTCCGACAAGTTCTCGAGCCTCGGCAATCTTGAAGCTGCCGGAGATTTCCGCGTTGCCATCGAGAATCGCCTCACGAACAACGGGGGTCGAAATAGGAGCGCCATCAAGGTAGATAGCAACGGACTTTCCAATGTTTGCCTTTGTGAGCTCGGAAAACATCTGCCGCCCCTCTTCGGTGAAGGTCAAAAGTACTTTTGGCTCGTTTGTACGATCGTCAAAAATGAGCGATGCCTTCGCGAGCTTTGAACCATTGAGGAGAGTATTGATGTAGTTCGGGTCCAGCTGAAGAAGTGGGTCGCTGGCGACAATCGCCTGCTTCATTTCTTCAGTAAGCTCCGAGTTCTTCAGCAACTCCTGAGCTTTTGAGTATGCTGCGGCAATCGCGGTTTTCTCGTCTCCTTCTGGACGCTCAGTCTTGAATTCAAGCAGTGGAGTTTGCCCAATGAGTTCGACGGCCTTTTTGATGTCGGTCACGCCAGGAAGCTCAACGAGCAAGCGCTGTGCCGGTGCACCCGAGAGTGAATTTGCAACCTCAATCTGAATTACCGGCTCTGAAACACCAAACATGTTTACGCGGCGCTCAATGACGTCGCGGAGCGCATCCATCGTCTGGCGCACTTCGTTCTCGGCAATCTTTGACGTATCCGCCTGGTAGACAAGTTGAGTACCGCCTTGGATGTCGAGTCCGTATCGAAATGGGAACTTCGCCAATGCGTTATCGGGCTGATATTGACCAATATAAATAAAATAGCCGACGCCAAAACCTGCGAGAAGCAGCATGAGGGCGATGAATCGTTTTCTCCACATAATATGGGGATTATAAGCACAATCAAGCCGAAGAGCAAGCATCCTCAACACGAACGCGCTGTCTGCGCAATGCTCACGGAGTATGACGTAATCGCGGTTTCATTGGGCTTTTTCATATCATCCTCTCGGATTTGAGGCGGAAGGTGCTCTTAAATTGCTTAATTACCACGAAAACAGGGGTACACTACTATATATAGACAAGTGCAACGGGACACGACCCTTACCCTAATGCGAGTAGCCAAAAAAGAAAGCGGGCTTCCGTTTTTTGCTCTCGTCACAAAATGGCCCTACGCAAAACTACTTAATGGGAGCGCCGGCGGTAGGGTCATAGGGAATCATTTCAATGATGCGGTCGACGGACGGACGGTATAAAATTGCCTTTTTGGTGCTTGAATACACGAGGACTTTATCCCCTGCGAGTGCATATTGGAAAAAGGGTTGGTCGGCAAGCTGCTTTGGGTCGGTGACGGTCGCAAAAATGGGCTCCTCTCCCCCCGGAAGAAGAATGTGCTTTGCCACATTCATGATGATAGTTTTTTTGTCGTCGATGCGAAGCACGATGTCATTCTGTTTTTTTTCTTTGTAGAGAACCCAGGCGATGACACTTGTCGCACAAAGCAAAAGCGCGAGGATGACGATGAGCGCCATGAGTCGCGTCGAAGTCTGCGCTACGGGTGCAGCCGCGCGTGGGGCTCTTATTTTCGATTCGGGCCTAATCATGTCTTCCATGGATTCTATTTTACCGCAAATCTTCTCTCTCGACTATGTTCAAAAATAAATCACACCGTCGGCCCCTTGCCGAGGAGCAAGCGACAAAACTACATAAGGCAGCCTTATG
>JAYSTI010000002.1:0-5962 GCA_043719805.1 Candidatus Lloydbacteria bacterium | reverse complement strand
AAACTATCTGGCAACAGCTTCGATTCTCACGTGACACGCTCCCAGCGTGTCACTCGTGGGGTCATTAACAAAAACGGCGCACATAACGTGCGCTCGTTTTTATAACATGACCCCACGGAGAATCGAACTCCGATTTCTTGGATGAGAACCAAGTGTCCTGGCCGTTAGACGATGGGGCCGTATCTCTATATTGTACCTGTGTGAATTGCGTGCCCAAAGAAAGCGCAAATCGGGATAGTTATACCAGATTCATGACTTTCCTGAAAGAGCAGGGATTTGGCCGTGTATACTTATTTGTACATGGAAACCATCTTTGTAGTAAGTTTGGGCGCGTCTTTTTTGTCTTCGGTACTATCATGGTGACAGGAATTGTCTCGCGTGGATATCGCACGGGCTCTTTTTCTCCATGGTTCACACGGCTTATAGTAGCTGTACTTGTAAGCTATATAAGTACGTTCCTCTGATTACGGTGTATACGACAGGACATGTGAGTGAACATATGGCATTCGAGCCGTCGTATGTACTCAGTGCGGTACTGCATGGCATTATTTCACTTGCATCTATTACACTTGCATGATTCTGTTTATTTCTGCAGAACGTTCGTTTGTGCGTGGTGAGAACTATTTTAGGTTACATAGACCGTAACACTCATCCTTGTCGTATTATGGCCACTCGCGCTCTTGAGTGGATTTTTGTTCTGGAAATCAGCTTTTTTAAACAAGTAGTGAGGTGATGTTTTGCATGCTAGTATTGTTCACGGGTAGTTACTTGGCGTTTCAACGTAGATTTTCAGGACTGGGGGTTCAGAATGATGTATGTGATGGCAATGTGTGTGGTGATCGGCTTGATGACCGTTCATTTCTTGCGAAGTGGATCTGAATACGTGGCAATGCTTGGGTGGATGTCGTTTCTTTCAGGTCTTATGCCACTGACCTATGCAATCTATTACGGAAGGAAGGCACGACGAGTTCGACTGGGACTCCCGACATTTGAGAAGGATGCAGTAGGAATGCATCGGGGATGTCATCTGATCTCCGTGACATTCATTGCCATTGGGGTGATCGGTATGGAGATTGCAGTTCGTAAAGTCGGAGGATTGTGGGGGGATCCTGTATTCCTCTTCTTTCACCTTACGCTTGCGTTTGGCATGCTCACGACGCTCGTCTATGCAGGCTATCGTCGTACTGGACTTAAAGATCCAAAGACGCATTGGCGCTTCGGCTATGCCTTTGTCGCTTTCTATCTTGCAGCACTTACGACCGGCACGATCTTGCTTGTCGAAAAGTTCCCAGAACACCGATGGATGTACAGCATTATTACCATGGGGTTTCTGTGATGCTTCAAAGGATTCGTCGAATGGCGTATGTCGCCGTGGGCACTTCTTCCTCGCCTTTGGGATTATTGATATCTCTACGCCGCTACTCCCGACGATACCATTTGGGCTCCTTACGTACTTTTGCTATGATCGCGGTTCCCCTAAGCTCCTCCGTTTGCTCTTGGAGAATCGGTATATTGGACCGTACAACGGTAATTGGAAGAAGCATCGTTCTATACCGTTCCGCGCAAAGGTGATAGTAGTCACCATGATTACCACCAGTATCGGGTGGCTTGTTTACACCGCACCACTCATCACGGTGAAGGTAGTAATGGCTCTGGTGGGGATATCGGTTTCGACCACACCCTTACGAGTCCATCGACATAGCTAAGTGTCGAACTCGATCCCTAAAGGCCTTCCGCTCCGCGGAAGGCCTTTCTTCTATCGTAGCGCAAACGAAGCTAGACGAAGACCCAGTTTCTGCTATAGTCAAATCGGATTGTAGAAGTTTTTTTTAACCAATCCAGCATGAAGACCATGCTGGGAAAAAGGAGGCCGTTATGGCAACAAAAAAAGCTGGGGTTACGGTTCCAGGAAAGCCCGCAACTATCAGGGCAAAAGAACCGGAACTTGTAACAATTAGTGCTGACCTTCAGAAGGTTCACAAGTGGTTTAGAGAGGGTAGTAAAGGCATCATTCAAGAAGAAATTAAGTTGCTTCAGAAAAAGCAAAAGCAGGCGACAGAACCCCCATCAAGTAAAAGAGTTCGTCGCGTAGCATCGGCACACGAGCTTTTGCAACGCAAAATCAATGATCTCCAAAATGAACAAGAGCGATACACACTTCGACTTAAGTCGTATTGGGGAGAGACTGGAATTTCAGAAATCGAGTCTCGGCACGGAAACTCACTCGTAGGAACGAGTATGTCTCTCGCTGTTGATCCTGCCGATCTTGCTCGTCGCATTGGTATTGAACGGTTTATGACTCTTTTTGCCTCAATGCTAAATCCTGAGCTACTTCTTATGGAAGCACAGAATGATGAAGTGCTTAAACTTGCCATCTTTCGTGCAACAAGGGTTTCGAAGAGTTCTGTAAAGGTGACAGCTCCGTCATCTCGCCGTGCTAAGAGTGGGAAGCTAGCCTTGATTGAGGAAGAATGAATTACGTCGAGCCCGATGCGCAGCATCGGGCTTTTTTATTATAAAGTGCACTTTCAAAGGTGATGTATACTAGAGAACATGACACAGGAACAAACTCTCCAAGTACTTAAAACGGGCGGCAATGTCTTCCTTACGGGCGAACCGGGTGCAGGTAAAACATATGTGCTCAATCAATACATTTCATGGCTCGAAGCACAGCAAATCCCTGTTGCGGTAACTGCATCAACGGGCATTGCTGCGACTCATATAGGCGGTATGACCATCCACTCGTGGAGTGGCGTCGGTGCACGTGACGTACTCACGCAGTACGACCTCGATCAAATTGTGAGTACGGAGAAGACGTTAAAGCGACTTAAAAAAGCGCGCGTGCTCGTGATAGATGAAATTTCGATGCTCGACGGACGTGTTCTTGATATGGTGGAACAAATTGCCCGAGTAGGACGCGGAAGTGGCGATGCGTTTGGCGGGCTGCAAGTTATTCTCGTTGGAGATTTCTTCCAACTTCCTCCCATAGCGGGTAGGGGAGAGATGTCCCGTTTTGCTTTTGAATCCTCTGCATGGGAGCGGGCAAAGTTTCTAACTGCATACATCACCGAACAACATCGACAAGAAGATGAACTCCTCCTCGGCCTCCTTGGTGCGATTAGAAAAAATGATGTGGACGAATCACACTACACACTTCTTGGTGAGCAAACCGATATAGACTATACCGACATCGAACCAACTCGGCTCTTCACACACAATAGTGATGTCGATCGACTTAACACTGAACGACTTACCATGCTCGACACTCCGCGATCCAAATACACGATGGAAGGGAAGGGTGCAAAGCATCTCCTTGAAGGATTAAAGAAAAATTGTCTCTCGCCCGAAACACTCGAGCTTCGTATCGATGCGATGGTTATGTGCACAAAAAACAATTTTGAAGGGGGATATGTAAATGGAACTCTTGGACGGGTTGTTTCCTTTGATCCTCACGATCGGTTGCCTCTCATAGAAACGAGTGATGGCCGTACTATCAAAATTGAAGCGACCACATGGAGTGTGTCTGATGAAAACGGTAAGAAACCTCTCGCCGAAATCACGCAGGTACCACTTCGACTTGCATGGGCAATTACAGTGCATAAGAGTCAAGGAATGTCGCTTGATGCCGCCGAAATCGATCTTCGAAATGCATTTACGTACGGACAGGGTTACGTAGCGCTTTCACGTGTTCGGTCACTTCGGGGAATGAAAGTGTTAGGTTTAAATCCACAAGCGCTTCTCGTCGATCCGCGTGTCGTACATCGTGATGAGCATTTCCGAAGTGAATCTGATGAAGGTCGTGCAGCATTTGAGGAAATGAGTGAAGAAGAAATTATAGAGATGCATAAAAATTTTGTACGCGCTGCAGGTGGTGTATGGCGCGAAGGAACATTTTCACCAAGTGAAAGAAAGTTGAGTGGTCGGATAACAAACGAAAGTACGTACACAACAACAAAAGAGCTTCTCATGAAGCGTCTCGATGCCAAAATGATTGCCCGAGAGCGAAATATGGCTCTTTCTACGATCTGGGCACACATTGAGAAACTTGCAGATGATGGCGAGCTTTCACATGAGCATCTCCACCCACTCATTCCGAGTAGTCTTTCATGGGAGGACGTCTACGGAGAAATGAGTGCGGCATTTAAGAAAGAGGGAACAGAAAAACTTAAACCCGTTTTTGAAGCGCTCGGGGAGAGATATGATTACGATGTTATCCGCCTCGGACGCATTTTCTATACGCTCAAATAAAGAACATGTTTTTTAGTGTGTTACGACGAAGAGTGCGTAGAAAAAGAAGAAGACGAGCGCCCGCGCGTTCAAGCGCACATTACACCACATACCGCGAGCACGCGCGGGCGCTCGTCACTGATCGACTTTCATACTGGAACCAATTTTTTAATCTTACGTATGGACGTGTAGCAATTCGTAATCAATCAACCCGATGGGGAAGTTGCTCTACCAAGCGCAATTTAAATTTCAATTACCGTATTGCATTTTTGCCGGTTGAACTTGCGGATTACATTATTGTCCATGAACTTTGTCACCTTATCGAATTCAACCATGGACCACAATTTTGGGCACATGTAGCGCGTGCGATTCCGGACTACATACAGCGGAAAAATACACTGAAAGAGATAAGCATCGCCTATTTGAGAAATGATGACGCCTTGCGTATAGTGAGTTAATGGAACTCCCCACAAACATTCTTCTCATTGATAAACCCAAAGGAATCACGTCATTTGATGTGATTCGGACGCTTAGAGTAAAACTCGGTATCAGAAAGATGGGACATGGAGGCACACTCGACCCACTAGCGTCAGGGCTTATGATTATTGCAAAGAATGAAGGTACGAAACTTCTTACTAATTATCTCAAATTAGATAAAGAGTACATTGCGGAAGTACTCATTGGTGAACGGCGGAGTACGGGAGATATGGAAGGAGACATACTTGAAGAAAAAGAAGTCGAACATCTTAATAGCGAGGAAGTAGAAAAAGCAGTAGCGTCTCTTCAGGGCACGATCACACTGCCGGTCTCAGCGTATTCGGCAATTAAGAAAGATGGTGTACCAATGTATAAACGGGCACGGAAAGCAGAGAAAACGGGTGAGGCCATTACCGAACTTCCCGTGCGTGAGATGCTTGTAAAAGATATTGAGCTTCTAAAAACAGAGTATGTAGGTGATCGATGTGTGCTCACCGTACGCTTTTTCGTGGGTAGTGGCACTTATATACGCTCGCTCGCAGAAGAACTTGGGCGACGTCTAGGATATCCGGCAACACTTAAGAATCTTCGTCGCACAAAAATAGGGGAGTTTGCAATTGAAGATGCAGAAGCTCTCGATTAATTTAAAATAAAAGGCACCACGTGTGGTGCCTGATTTTTGAACGTAGTGTTCACTTCAACTTGAAATGCCGGACATCGCTCACAATTGGATTCGTGAGCACACAGCATTGCCGTGCAAACTCTAGGAACAAGGCGATAGACTTGTCCTCGCTACCGGACTTCACTCCAAACTTGATTTCGTACAGCTTCGCAGGAGTTACTCTTCCTACCGAGCGAGGTTCAATTTCAAATCCTTCCAAAACAACAGAAAGCGATTCGTGCGTACTTATGACTTTTTTTAGCTTTCTGAGGGCGGTACTTTTCGGTGGCTGTGCAGGGACTGCTAAGACGCCAGTGACATTTTTGCTGTAACGAAAGATGACGACATACCCGTCGGCACTTCGCGCGTCAGTTCCAATCTCCTCGATTGTGGACATTGTTTGTCTCCTTGTAAAAGAACACTACAATTATGCATTGAATAATTAAAATGTCAAATATTACTCTTGAATCCCCACCCCAAACGCACAACCCCGTGCCAGAATAGTTTTGTTAGAAACCAATTCAAAAACACGGGGATATGCATCGACATCTTAATAAACAAGACCGAGCTTGTATAGCAGCACTGCTGCGAAATAAG
>JAYSTI010000001.1:0-284620 GCA_043719805.1 Candidatus Lloydbacteria bacterium | reverse complement strand
AAAATTTTAAGGCATATCGAGATATGTCGCAAAATTTTCTCGATGTCGGTGCCGAAATTGGAGGATTATTGTGGATAGGTTATTTGGGGATGGTATTAACACGCATCGCATATTTTTCAACACGTTTTCACCCTTTTTTGTCAAGGAGAGTCCTTGACAGTGCAGGATGTTTTTTGCTTTACATCTCAAAAATTCGTGGTAGATTGGTCGAAGTCTCTTTTTGTTCTTTTCTTTTGAAAGGCGTTTCCACATGGAAAAAAGTTTGCTTGTTCACGGAGGTCGTCCAAATTGGTACCGCGACCTTCGAACGCGCTCCCTCGGTGCATATTTTGGCTCGCTCGCATCGCTTTACCCCAACGAAGTCTTCGTGACCTTCGACAAGAAGTGGATTGTGACACGCACTGAGAGCGGTGAGGTGTCGGTCGTCCAGAACGTGTGCTTGCATGCGGGTATGGAAATCTTGAGCGTCGCCGGTACGCAGAAGAAGCGCGAGATTCGCTGTTCGGGTCACCAGTGGCTTTACGACATGCGCGGTAATTTGCAGGCGGCACCAAAGTTCTGCAAGTTCGATGCCCACCTCGCTCGGCCAAAGTTTGCAATATGGAACGGATACATTCTTGGCTATTCCGCTGAGGAGCTAGGCGCACTCGAAGGTTTCGGCTTGTCGCTCGGTTTACCGCAAGGGTTTTTGTCTGCCGACCAGTTTTGGTTCGGCCGGGAAATCGCATACGACCTTCCGTACCCATGCCCACTGATGGGTATCAACTACTTTGATGGGTTGCATGTTCCGAAATATCACGAGATGACCTTTGGTCCCGTGGTGAATGCGGATGACTATGTATGGGAGTTCGGTCCAAGAGACACAAGTTGCAGTTATAGCATCCAGCTTATTCGCGAGCGGCCTGATGCGCGCGCATACATCGAGCGATTTGTGCAAAGTCGAAAGCTGGAATTGTCCGACCTTGGTTGGGCCGACTTCCATCTGTGGCTTGAAGACGTGATGCCGAATCCAGTGACGCCAATCGATAAGACCATTTTCGCCGTGTGGCCGATGATCTACGGCGACGGATATGTCATGCCCGAGCTGTATGAGGGCGGACGATTCCTCGCACTATCGTACCTCGTTTCGTTCGAGTGTGACGACGGGAAGATGGTCAATCGCAATTACGTCGAGTACTACGTGCACAAGAGTGTACCAGAACGCTATCGCGCAGAAGCGCTCGACAAGTTCATCGTCGCATATCGGCAAAGTGCGGATGAGGACGACGAGCTGTGTTTGAAGCTTTGGGCTGCACATCGTCGCCGCGACATTGGCTTCGAACGCATTGTGCACAGTGCGCTTGAGGCCGGTGATGCGCATTTTCGTGAATGGTTTGAGCGACACTTCGTCGAATAGGCAGTGATACGGCCCCGCACTTTAATGCGGGGTTTTTCTTTTCGGCGGCATTTTTATGCTCGCCAAGGCACGAGACTAGTGCTTTGACAAGGTGATTAGTTTATAATGAGGCGAGTATGCCACCTTTGAGTAACAACCCGGATAAGATTACCTATTTCGCCGAAACGGATTACCGTTCGAAGCGGATCAAATTTGGTATTCGCGACGACGACCGAGGCAAACACATGTACATAATCGGCAAGTCGGGGATGGGAAAGTCTACACTCTTGGAGAACCTCGCAATTCAGGACATTCAAAACGGGGAGGGGATTTGCTTTATTGACCCGCACGGTGGCACCGCAGAGATACTCCTTTCCTATGTTCCCGAGCATCGCATCAAGGACGTCATCTACTTTGCGCCATTCGATCAGGAATATCCTGTCGGACTTAACGTGCTTGAAGACATGGGTCGCGACAAGCGCCCCCTGGTGGTTTCCGGACTCATGGGTTCGTTTAAAAAGGTCTGGGTGGACATGTGGAGCGCTCGCATGGAATATATTTTGAACAATACGATGCTCGCACTTATGGAGACCCCGGGCACCACGCTCCTCGGAGTAAATCGCATGTATTCGGATAAGAATTATCGCGATGCAATTGTCGCCAATGTGACGGACCCGTCCGTCCGGGCTTTTTGGGTTGATGAGTATGCAAAATATTCTGAAAAATTTGCCACTGAGGCAACGGCAGCAATCCAAAACAAGGTAGGGCAGTTTGCCGCAAACCCGCTTATCAGAAACATGGTCGGGCAGCCGGTGTCCACATTTGACATTCGTAAGGTCATGGATGAGCGCAAGATATTCATCGTAAATCTTTCAAAGGGGCGCATGGGAGAAGGAAATGCCAACCTCGTGGGTTCGATGCTCATCACAAAAATATACCTCGCCGCCATGAGCCGTGCCGATGTAGGCGCGAGCGACACCAAAGACCTTGCGCCGTTTTATCTTTACGTCGATGAGTTTCAATCATTTGCAAACGAGTCATTTGCCGACATTCTCTCTGAGGCGCGCAAGTATAAGTTGGCACTCACGGTGGCGCATCAGTATATAGAGCAGATGTCCGATGAGGTGCGGGCTGCCGTCTTTGGGAACGTCGGCACAACAATTGCTTTTCGCGTCGGTGCATTCGATGCTGACGTACTCGAAAAAGAATTTGCCCCAGTGTTTTTGGCGGAGGACATGGTGAATCTCGGTTTTACTCAAGTGTACATGAAGCTCATGATTCGCGGCGTTGGTTCCCCGCCTTTTTCCGCAACGACGATGAATCGGCCGAAGCTCCCGGTCCACAGCTATGTACCCGAAGTGGTTGATGCGTCGCGTCGACAATTTGCCCGTCCACGCGCGGAAGTTGAAGACGAAATTCGCAAATGGCATGAGCCGGTGCAACCGCCTCCACGTGATCCGAACGCGACCGTGCCTCCAGAAACAAAAAAATACGCCCCGGGGCTTCGTCCCACGCGCCCTCCGTTCTTTGTTCCCACGCCCTCCGCGGTGCGGGCCTTTACGCCGAGTGTTATGACTGTTGCGCCTGATGCCGAACGTGCCTTGTCGACTCCGACGGAAACGACGATTGCCCCCGTGGTGCCCTTGGTCCCGCTCGTGCCGCCTCCGACACCTCTCCCCACGCCACCGGCAACGGACGTCAGCGTCCCTATTGTTTCATTTGCGCCGCCGTCAACACGGACGCAACCTCCCGCACCAACGCCGGTCGTTGCTATCCCCGTTGCTCAGTTTGTCCCGACGCCACTAGCGATGCCGGTGCCACCTCCCGTGGGCGTACCCGCACCAGTAGTTGCTGCCGGCGCCCCGCCGATTGTTTCGCGCCCCGCCTTTATTGTGCCCAAGGCTCCCTATGTCGCTCCCGATCTGCGCCCCGATGTCGTGGTAGACGTCTCTCCTCCGCCACCTCCGCGCGAAGTTCCGGCATTTGTCCCGCGCGTGGAGCAGCCGATGCCCGTGGCACCCCCATTCACCACAGTGCCACCACAGGTGCATCAACCTTTCAAGCAAAGTTTTTCGCAGATAAAAACTGAAACACCACCGAAAGAATTTGCTGCAATCCAACAAAAATTCACCCCAAGTGGCCCTCCCAAAAAAGTAGAAGCAGAAGGGAGTGCGCCGTTATCAATTCTCAAATCGCAACCAAAAAAAGATAAGGGTCCGTCAGAGGGAAATCTCACCTCACTCAAAGAAGCGCTCTTGGCCGCCATGGCATCGAACATAAGAAAGGAAAAGGGGGTGGAGGATGGTGTGACTGCGACGCCAAGCGGAGAGAGCCCCGCCGCCCCCGTTTTGCAGGAAGAACAGCCCGTCCCAAGGTTCGTACCAACTCCTCCAAAGACAGTGCCTACTGAAGCACCAAAAGAGCTCCTCCGTGAAGATTTCGGCGTACCTGCACGCAATGAGGTGCCAGAACATGTGCTTCGTGGCCTGCTCGAAGATTAGCCCCAAAAAACAACACAGATAAGCGCTTTTGTGTTTGACAATAGTGTTGAACTTCCTTAGTCTCAGATAAGATGTAGTTTTACATTCATTCAAAAAAGAGGTGTAATCATGGCAAAGGGTCAGGACACATCAGTCGAGAAGACGCTTCACTGCTCATTTTGCGGAAAGAGTCAGCATGAGGTCAAAAAACTCATTCGAGGCCCCGGAGTCTTCATCTGCGACGAGTGCATCGAGGCATGCAACGACATCACCCACGGCGAGGAAGAGCAAAAGCGACCCGTGGTCGAACAAGGCCTTCCGACGCCGGAAGACATTGTTGCGCGTTTGGGCGAGTATGTCATCGGGCAGAACTCCCCGAAAGAAGTGCTCGCGGTTGCGGCATATCAGCATTACCGCCGCATGGGCAGTAACGGGAAGACGAAAGACGGAGTTGAAGTCGAGAAATCAAACGTCCTTCTCATCGGACCGACCGGTTCAGGGAAGACGCACATTGCCAAGACGCTTGCGCGCATCTTGAACGTTCCCTTTGCCGAGGAAGATCTCACTGCGGTGACGAATCCCGGCTATGTGGGGAAGGACGTTGAGGACGTGCTGGTACGACTTTTGGCTAGTGCAAAGGGTGACGTTTCCAAAGCAGAGTTTGGTGTCGTCTTTCTCGACGAAGTGGACAAGTTGAGCAGTCATCAAGGTCCGGGCGCAAACCAGGGCTTTGGCACCGGTGTGCAAAATGCACTTCTCAAGATGATCGAAGGAGCGGTTGTCGAAGTGTTTCCCGACGGAAAGCGCTCCTCGCAGAATCAAGAGCCGATTCGCCTGAACACACAGAACATCCTCTTTGTTTGTGCGGGGGCGTTCGACGGTCTCGAAAAGATTATCGCAAAGCGTATGCGCGACAACACCGGAGGGGCAATCGGATTTGGCGCATTGAACTTGGGTTCCAATGTGGACCCATCCAAGGCGCTGATTCACAAGGTCACTCCGCAAGATCTCGCGATGTTTGGTTTCGATACGCAGTTTATCGCTCGTCTCCCTGTCCGGGCGACATTCGATGAGCTGACCGAAGCGATGCTGGAAGCAATCCTGACTGAGCCGAAGAATGCGCTCTTGAAGCAATACGCCGAGATCATCGGACGTGAAGGTGCGGAGTCCGTCTGTGACCCCGAAGCCATTAAGGAGATTGCGAAGAGAGCGATCCGTGAAAAGATGGGCGCGCGTGGTCTTCGGACCATTTGCGCCGGTATCTATCACCAAACGTTCCTTCGGCTCCCGACGCTTCAGCGCAGTACTCGCAAGGTCGTGAAAGTCCACCTCACTGGTGAGCATGTGCGGAACGGGCAATCCCCTGAACTCGTTTTTGGTCCGCTCCTGTTGGCTCGGTAACAGTTTTTTGAATGTCGGTGAGGTATTTGTTTCAACTCTTGACACCCGTGTCAAGAGTTTTTTGTTACACAAAATCCTTGCGCCACGCATATTTACGAGTAAAATCCGAACTATGAACAGAAACATACTCACTGGCATTTTTGTGTTGTGGGCATCGTGCGCAAGCACCGCATATGCCAATGTGGTCATTAATGAGATTGCGTGGATGGGGACGACGGTGTCCGCCAATAGTGAATGGATAGAGCTCTACAATCCGGATTCAACTGCGGTCGACTTGTCCGGTTGGATGCTTAAGGCCGATGACGGTTCTCCGGTGATTACTCTCGTTGGCACAATTGCAGGCAATGGTTATTTTCTACTTGAGCGTACCAGCGATGACAGCATTCTTTCTGTTGCTGCCGATCAAATCTATACTGGCTCACTGGGCAATGAGCTCGGCGAAACACTTCGGCTCAAGGATAAAGATGGCGTCGATGTTAATGTCGTCATTGGAGGAGCAAGTTGGATTAACGTCGGGGGAGACAATACAACAAAAGATACTGCACAGCGCATAGGAAGTGCGTGGGCGACCGCTCGGCCAACTCCGCGCGCACTTAACAGTGGAACGGTCGGCGAGGTCGCTGGTGCGGGCATTGTTGTGGAGACAAATACCACGGCCGAGACAGTGGCGAATGCTACCGCAGGCAGCGCATTCGGCACAGGAGTGAAGTCTCCATATCCGCGAAAAAACATTGTCGTTGATGCGGGGGAGGATAAACGCGCATTCACTGCCTTTCCTGTCGCATTTCAGGGAAGTTCTACTGGCCTCTACAATGAGCCGCTCACCCGGGCAACCTATCGATGGAATTTCGGTGATGGTGCTATTTCAGATGAGCGCAATGTGTCACATGTGTACGAATTTCCGGGGGAGTACGTGGTGACACTCGAAGTGTTTTTGGCGGAGTATCACAGCGCAGATAGACTGTCCGTTTCGGTAGTGAATCCCGATATCATTATTTCAAAAGTTATTCCGGGCGAGAAGGGGTACGTTGAACTTACCAATCGGACCGGTAGTGAAATGGATCTTTCGGGGTGGTCTCTTTCTGGTGTGAGCGGGACACCGTTCGTGTTTTCTTCCAATACAATTGTTTTGTCGAAAAAAACATTTCTATTGTCGCATCGCGTGAGCGGCATCGATTTTGACTCGCCACAAATCTCCCTTCGTTATCCTGACGGCACCGTCGCTTTCACGTGGGGGACGCTTGCACCGTCGGCGTCCGCCACTATTCCGACTTCGGTTGCAGGAGTCAGTAAGCAGGCATCTTCGCGTGTCGTATCGCAGGGATTGAGTAAGAGCGTGGCTACGGGTAGAAGTGTTGCGTCTGCACCAAGTATAGCCGTTGCACCGACCACGCAAGGGGCGACAGCAACCGCCGCAACCATACTGTGGCAGGGAGGCACCGCACAAAAAAATTCTCCCTTTGGGCTATTTTCCGACAACATCATGAATTGGGTCCTTGGATTGATCGTGTTGGCACTCTTGGTCCTTGCGGGCTTTATCATTGTTGGCAATCAGGGCGGCAAGATGCTACCCGCCGATGAATATATCATCATCGAGGGCAACGAGGACAATAACTAAGAGCAACATTCGAGACGCAAAAAACACCCACCGCATTATGCGTGGGTGTTTGCTCATATGGGCGTGATGCCGTGTGCGGCGAATTCGCGGCGCAACATCTCGATTGAGTCGTGGTGTGCGTTGTAAACGATGCCGCGACCGCCGAGGGTTTCCCATGCGGCGATGTTCTCGGCGAGGTCGTCGACAAAAAGGCATTGCGACGGATCGATGCCGGCACGACGGAGTGCCTCGACGTAGATTTTCGCATCGGGCTTGATTCCGCCGACGAGGTAGGAAAGGACGCGTTGCTCCCAATAACGGAAATGATTTCGCACGATGGCCGTGTGGGCTATATATCGGCTGTGTACGATGTGATTCGTATTTGAGAGCAAGTACTTTCGCAAGGGAATTTTCGCGAGGAGGTGATCGAGCTCGGTGTTCTCGGCGACAAAGATGTCCGACCACATGCGCGCGAACGTTTCGTAGTCGACCAAGTGCGCACAGTTGAGCGTGCGGGTGAGTTCGTGGAAGAACTGACTCGGACTGATGGTCCCGCTTTCTACGCGCTCAAAGAACGGCCCGTATGATCTGCCTGCAGCATTGCCCACAAGCGCCGCTCGAACATCGGCGACGCTCTGTCCGATACGGGCACTGAATGGGCCAAGAAACCGGCGAAAATCGAACGTCGCGCACACATTCCCAAAGTCAAAAAACAGCACCTCTATCAGCTTTGTTGTCATTGTTCGCTCCTTTCGTCTTGGCGCAGAATATCTCTATGCAATCTAGCACGTCTGGTGCGACTGTCTATCGGAGTGCTCTTTTGGCAACAGCTTCTTCAGAAAATTTCTGCAGGTCATCCACAAACGTCTTGTAGATATTTTCCCAGAAAAATTGCTCGAGATGTGCGCGCACTTTTTCGGGTGGAGGAACAGCACCGTCCGCGAGACGTGCTTTTATTTTTTCCGCGATATCTTTTGGGTCAAGTGGGTCAAAATAGGTGACGAGGTCGCCACCCACTTCGTGGAACACTGGTACATCGGAAATGACCGCCGGCACGCCGAGCGCGAGTGCCTCGATCGTAGGAATGCCGAATCCCTCGTAGGTCGACGGGTAGGCAAACACACGGCTCTTGCGATAGAGATTCCACAAGGTCTTGTCATCGACGGACTTCCCGAATTCGACATTGGTGAGACCGAGCTCTTTGCAGAGTTCCTTGAGGGACATTTCCAGGCCGTTGTCTCTTCCAATGAAAAATACTTTTAGGTTCTTGTCGATAAGTGCGACGGCGCGGACGAGCGCTTCGTGGTTCTTCCTCTTTTCGTAGTGGCCGACATAGATGATATCGATTTCTTTCGCGGGGGCCGGTTCTTTTGCGATGTCGAACACGTTCTCGTCGATGCCGAAGAAACTCTTCACGACGCGTTTCGGATCGTAGCCGACATATTTTTTCAGTTCATCGATGGAGAAATCACTGCATGTGACCATAAACTGTGAGCGGCTCCATTGGTTTTTGAGATATTGCGAGAATGCCATGCGATAGAGGAAGCCCTTGCTGTCGCCGGTGAAGTAGCGAAAATCATATGCGACTTGAAAATGCACATGACGCTTGAGTGCCGCAAAGGGGATGGGCACGGATTCGAGGATGACAATTGACGGCGGCTGCGAGTCGAGAAATTCCGCTATTTCTTTTGCCGCACTAAATTTGCTCACGTGATTGAATTCGTATGCGATTTCAACGAGTTTTCCATCCCAGTTTTCAGGGGCTTTTCCCTTTGTAACGACGAGCGTGAATTTGCCGCCGAGGTCCCGCTTAAAACGCGAGACGAGCTCGCCGAAACGTCGGTTACCCCCGGAATATACTTTCGGGTCGTAATAAGGCGAGACGTAGATGACTGGCATGATTTCGTTTTTCATGGCTTCATTGTATGTAAACTAGGACGATGTCGCAATTGTAGTATGATTGACCGATGGTAGACTCGCAGCTTGGATTTCTGCGACATAATCAATGCGGGGCAAGTTATCTTTCACACAGAACATGGCACACACAAATCAACAAATTTGGGCGGAAGGCATCGTTTGCGTCGTCGGTCTCGGCTACGTTGGGCTGACTCTTGCGGTCACGTTTGCAGAAGAGGGCGCAACTGTTTTTGGCATCGATTCAAATGAAGCAATTATTGACGCACTCGAGAGCGGGATGCCTCATTTTTTTGAACCGGGGCTCGAGGAGAAGATTGCCGCGCATGCGGGCAGACTCACTTTTTCAACTTCTATTTTGGACGCCGCGAAGGCGACCGCTTTTGTAATCTCCGTGGGAAGCAATGTCGACGAGAAGGGAAATCCTGACTATTCTCACGTTGAGCAGTCATCGAAGGATATCGGTGGCGTACTCAAAGCGGGGGATATTGTTATTTTGCGCTCAACGGTCACTGTCGGAACAACCCGCAATCGCGTCATCCCGATTCTCGAAAAGACTTCGGGGCTGAAGGCCGAGAAAGATTTTCATGTTGCATTCGCCCCTGAGCGCACCATCGAGGGAAAGGCACTCGAAGAATTGCGCACGCTTCCGCAGGTGGTAGCGGGACTGACCCCGGAGTGCAGGAACGTTGCTGAAAAATTGTTTGCGCGCTTTGCCAAGCACATCGTGTTGGTTGATACGCTCGAAGAAGGAGAGATGATCAAGCTTATTTCCAACGCCTACCGCGATCTCACTTTCGCTTTTGCGAATTCACTTGCACTCATCTCATCGGTGCACAACGTCAACGTGAACACGGTCATTGAGGCCGCGAACGAAGGTTACGCGCGAAATCGCATTCCTCTTCCTTCGCCGGGAGTTGGCGGCTATTGTCTGACGAAAGACCCGCTTTTGCTTACGCATGGCACAGAAAAACATGAAGATGCGGGAGAGTTGCTCCGACAAGGGCGTACGGTGAACAAGCTCATGACAAGCCACGTGGCCAATATCGTGCATGAATTTGTAAAGCAGTCAGGCAAAAATATTGAACCGCATATTGTTGTCGTCGGTCTTGCATTCAAAGGAAGTCCGTCAACATCAGATGTGCGCTTTTCTCCGAGTGAGGCACTCATTCGGGACCTTCGCGGCCTCGGGTATGAGAACATCAGCGGTTATGATGCACATGTTGCACCGGAGGTATTTGAGGCTTGGCAAATCGGGCGAATAGGACACATTGATGAGATCGCAAAGAGCGGTGACATTGTGATTTTCATGCATCGACATGAGAATTATTTCGATCACGATAAATTAATTTTTGGGAAGGATCGTTCCACAATAGTGAAGTTGGCACTTGATCCATGGGGTATGTACAACAAATTGCGTGAGGACATCATCGCCGAAGGGATAGCGTATGCAAATCTTGGATATCGGTCATTTTAGGAGATAATTTATTTTCATATGGCAACAGAAAAAGCAAAGACTATTATCGTAACCGGTGGGTCAGGGTACGTTGGGAGTCGCGCTGCAGTAAGGTTGGCGAGCCTCGGCTACAATGTCGTGGTCGTTGATATCGTTCCACCCGAAGAACGCGGCATCACTTTTCCCGGGGGAATTGCATTCCGACAGCACGATCTGCGCATTGCCGGTGAGGCCGAGAAGGCGCTCGCTGGCGGTGACGTCGTCCTTCAGCTTGCTGCGGACATCGGTTCGCTCACCTATATGCGCGACCATCAGGCGGAAATCATGGCCAACAACAGCGCCATTGATGCATCGGTCTATCCGGCAATGGTGAAGAACAAGATTCCGCACATCATTTACTCATCGAGCTCGATGGTCTTTCAGCATCCGCCACAGTTCCCGTATACGGAGAAAGACATCACAAAAATTAATCCTCCGACGAATGTCTACGGTTTTTCGAAACTCAGCGGCGAATATTTCTGCCGCTCATTCAAGGAGCAGTACGGCCTCGACTACACCATTATTCGTTATCACAATATCTACGGAGCAGGAGAGGATTCTAAGGGCGCAACGCCGGGAGACATTCATGTCATTCCTGCACTCCTCGAGAAAGTGATAAGCGGACAGTATCCGCTCGAATTCCTCGGTGACCCCGCATCGACGCGCCCCTTCACGTACATTGATGACGCGATAGAGGCAACCGTAGAAATAGTTGAGCGCGCTGCGCGAGGAGACGAGAGTGTCAGGAATAATGATTTCAATATTGGAAACAACAAATATTACACAATTCTCGAACTTGGCGAGATCGTCTGGAAAATGTTCGGCGACGGCCGCGAGTTCAAATATCAAGTCGTTGAGACGACGGCAAATACTGCACTGCGCCGTGAAGTGGATATCGCAAAAATTAAAACCACCCTTGGCTGGGAGCCGAAAACCCCGCTTGCGGACGGACTCAATGTGACCGCAGAGTGGATCAAGCGCAGGAGAGAGGGAGGCAAACGCTCACTCTGGGCATGAATTGTAAATAAAAAAACGGGCTCGCAATCGCGAGCCCGTGTCGTTTCTCGTCAGTGCTTTAGGTCAGCACTCCTCGTCCCCAAGTATCCCCGTGGCCCACTGCGCCCTCGGAGCGTGCAGCTTGCAATAGAGCTCGTACGCTGCCTTCACTGCGGGCCGCACTTCCTGCGTGCCATCGTAGCGCATTAGGCCGCGTGCCGGATCGTACTCGCCCGGGTCGAGCCTGATCTTCGCGATCGTGTCTTCGTCCACCTTCACGAAAGAGAGGAAGATGAAGTCATGCTTGCCGTTCTCGAAGGGCGCTTCGGCGCGGCGGTCCCACTGATGGAAGAATTGATCCAAGAGATGGATTCCATCGGGAACGAAGCTGACTTCGCGCTTCATGAGACGATTGCGGGAATCATCGATTGTTTCGCCTTTGCGCATGCCGCCGCCCTTCCACCACCACCCTTGCGCCGAGTCGATGACGCGGTGGGCGAGGACAAAGCGGTTCTCTGCGTCGACGAACACCACGTCGGTGCAAAGGCTGATGAGCCGGTCGTACGCGCGCGAGAGTTCGGGTGTGTCGATGAAGACGCAGGCCAGCTTCTTGCCGGGCGTTTCGCAGAACGTTTGTGGTACTTGCATTTCTTGCTCCTTGAGTAGAACTTACATCCTGTTTCCATGGTCCGCGCAAAATAGTAGCACAAATTAGTCATTTGCGCAAGTTTTAGCCCTTTCCGCTTTTTTTACGCAGCGGGACGGCAACAATAGAGTTTGTACGCCTTTTTTACTGCGGTGCGGACGTCCTGCGTGCCGTCATAGCGCATGAGGCCGCGGTCGGCATCGTATTCGCCCGGGTCAAGTCTGATGTGTGCAATGGTTTCCTCGCTGACTTCTACATAGTGGAGGAAGATGATGTCGTGGCGACCGGTCTCATGAGGTAGCTCACCGCGCGAAGACCAGAAGTGGTCAAAGATGGCGAGCGTTGTTACTTTATCCGGCACAAAGCCGAGCTCACGTTGTAATATCCTTGCAATTGATTCTTCGCGAGAGTATTCCGCTTTCCACGATCCCCCGCTCCACCACCATCCTTTTGCGGCGGGATGGTTGCGATAGGAGAGTACGAACCTTCCCTCGGTGTCGACGAGTACGACGTCAGTACAGACGACGGGAAGTGCCTGTGTCGCGAGTGCATATTGCTCATCGGATAATCGCACACGTTCGATGTGGTGCGTCGGGTCTTCGTGAAATGTTCCCAAGTTCGGAACTATCTCGAGATTGTCGTCTTCTGTTGTGTTCATCCGTATATTATATCAAATCCATCACTCCACGATAGTGCGGAGTGTCGTCGTGAGTTATGCCCCCAGGCGACCGTAGTCGTCTTCATGGCGGATGATATCGTCTTCATCAAAATATCCGAGTGAGACTTCAACGAGCTTCGCGTTTCCGCCCACCGCATGGATGCGATGTTTTTCTTCAGGTTCTACGCTGATGATTCCTCCCTGAGAAAGAAGCACTTCCTTGTCTCCCGCAGTTGCGCGAATGGTCCCCTCGACGACGACCCACGTCTCTTTTCGATGCTTGTGATGCTGTAAGCTCGTACGTTTTCCATCGTGGACGGTGATCACCTTGAGATGCCAGTCATCGCGATGCGCATGATTCTCAAACGATCCCCACGGTCGGTCCTCGTGATGATTGCGCAAGCTTTCCGTAAGCCAGGAAGAGCTTTGCACTTTGCCGCCGTGTCCGACATTAAAGTCCATTTCGATACCGAGCTCCCGACAGATGGCCGCCTCGGGGATGTCGTTCTCATTTTTGCGGTCTCCGCCGTTGGCAAAAATATCCGGTCTGGTCTCGGCGAGTGCATTGATAACCGAGCGGTCCGGGTCGTTCGGCAGATGTTTGGTGATGACCACGCGGTCGACGACGCGAAGCGAACGGAGTACTTCCGCACGCTCATTCTCCGGCATGAAAACAAAACCCTTTTTTGCCATGAGCCAATTGTCGTTGTTCAAAATAATGACCAGCTCGTCACCGAGCGCACGCGCCTCCTCGAACATGCGGATGTGTCCGATGTGCACGGGGTCGAACCCCCCGGATACTGCGACGACACGTTTTTTGTTGTTCATTTGGGGCATGGTGTGGTTGGTAGGCATTATATACAAGTTTTAACCTTTTTCCATGCCGAAAGTTGCACACCATGCATTTCCTGAGGCGTCATGCCGCCCACTCTCAACAGTGACCTCCCCCTCGTGTATGATGTTCTCATTAGGTTCGCATCCGAATGCGGCGACAAACCCCTTATGATAAAAGTTTTAATGATATCTACCGACAAGTCGGTCTTCGACGCCGACTCCGCACTCCTTTCGCGATTAAAGGAGCAGGCCGGTCTCGTGTCGGAATTGCACGTCGTCGTGTTCACTCCAAAAGGAGAGCGGTTCAAAAAGTTTCACGGAGGAGAACATCTGACCATCTATCCGACGAGTTCAGTCGGGAAGTGGTCGTATCTTCCGGACGCGTTCAGACTGGCGAAATCTATTATTGCCCATCACGGACATCGTGAGAAATGGCTGGTGAGTACGCAGGACCCTTTTGAGACGGGGGCCCTCGGCTATCTCATCGCGAAAGTCCTTCACGTCCCGCTTCATCTGCAAATACATACCGACCCATGGAGCGAGGAGTGGAAACATGAACGCGCGATGAATCGCGTCAGGTTTGCGCTCATGTATTTTTTACTGCTACAAGCATCCGGTATCCGCGTCGTATCAAGACGCGTCGAGGAGAGCGTATTACGCATGGGAATAAAAAGGGAATGCGTGACGCGTGTACCTATCTATACCGATGTGGCGATGTGGAAGAACGCGGTCCCGACATTCGATCTCCATGTCTCGTACAAAATGTTCGGAAGAATAATTCTTTCGATCGGCCGACTGCAGCCGGAGAAAAATTTTCACGGACTTATCCGGGCGTTTGCCGAAGTGCAGAAGCGCCACAACGATGCGCTACTCCTCATTGTCGGTTCCGGTCCATTACGCGAGCGCCTGCTGCTGCTTGCGTCCTCGCTTGGCCTTGCCGAGTCGGTCATCGTCCTTCCGTGGGCGCGCGACGTCGTGTCGTATTACAAGACCTGCGACCTCTATGTGCAGCCTTCGTTATATGAAGGATGGGGCCTCGCAGTGGTGGAGGCAATGGCTTCGGGAGCCCCGGTACTCATGACGAACGTCGGCATCGCAGGGGAGTTGGTGCGCGACAGAGAGACCGGGCTTGTCATTCCCGTTGCCGATGAGAGGGCGCTCGTCGGCGCAATGGTTGAAATGCTTGCAAGTGTTACACTGCGGAAGTCACTCCCTGAGGCGGCATTTGCTGAAGTGGCAAAATTGCCGACCCACGCCGAAACCCTTGCTGCGTACAAAGCGAGTTGGGTGAACGCACATCATTATGGACACAAAAAAACAAAAAAATAGTAAAAAAAACACAAAGGAAGTTCGCCGTTTGAAGTCTAACCCGAGGGTGGTTGTGATGGGTGGTGGCACCGGTACTTTTACCGTGCTCTCCGGCCTTAAGCATTATCCACTCGATCTCACCGCAATCGTTTCTATGGCGGACGACGGAGGTTCTACGGGGAGACTCCGCGATGAGTTCGGTGTGCTTCCTCCCGGTGACCTACGCCAGTGCCTCGTCGCGCTTTCTGATGCTGATCAGGTAATGCGCAAACTTTTCAATCATCGTTATGCGAAAGGCGAACTTTCTGGACATAATTTTGGGAATATTTTCATTTCGACACTAGAGCAAGTCACCGGAAGTATCGATAAAGCACTCGACGTTGCGGGAAAGATTTTGAATATCCGCGGACGCGTTGTCCCGGTGACGCTCGATAGGATTTCGCTGCACGCTGAACTTGAAAACGGCAAGGTCCTGCACGGCGAAAGTACATTTATGGAATATCAGCTCGTCTCAAAATACGGAATCAAAAAAATATTTCTCGAGCCGACGGGAAATGCAAATCCGATGGCACTCAAGGCAATCAAAGAAGCGGACCTCATTGTTGTCGGTCCCGGCAAGCTCTACACATCGATACTTCCAAATTTTCTCGTGCGCGGCGTCTCCCGTGCGTTCATGAATTCAAAAGCAAAAAAAGTGTTTGTGACGAACCTCATGAGTCAGCAGGGTCATACCGATAATTTCTCGGTGACCGATTATGTCCGTGCACTCGAAGAATATATCGGGAAGAAAGCATTTGATCTTATTGTGTACAACACAAAAAAACCTCCGCAGACCCTCGTGCGGCGCTATGCCGACGAAGGGGAGCCCGTGGTCTGCACCGACAAGTGCGTGAAGGGCGACAAGGAAAGATTGATCGGTCGTGATCTGCTCGCCGAGGGAGTCGCAAAAACCCCAAAGAAGGACCTTCTGCGTCGCACACTTATTCGCCACGACTCAGACAAGCTTGCCTCCGTCCTTGCGAGTATATTGACATAAGTCACATTTCGTGTAATTCTGAATCATATCGTTCTTTGATTCATGCCCCCAACCGGCTCAACTTTGCCGGTCTGGCCCAACTTCGTGAAGAGAAGAACGCTTCCTCATTGGTAATAAAACAGGAGGTCACATGACCTATGATTGTGGAGTTGCACTCGCACTCTCTGGGCGCGTCGATGCTTCCGCTCGCCGCACCGTTTCTCGTTTTTACGACGAACGCATTCTGCTTTTGTATGAGCTCTCCCCGGAATACCATTCTCACGTAACGCTGTATCAGGGGCGATTCGCGAATATGCGAGATGCCCTCTGCGCATGGGAAGAGCTGAAAATGGAGTTGGTCGTAAATAAGCCAAAGACAAAGCAACTTATTCTCGTCGACAGACTCGAGGTGAGAAAGAACAACAATGTATTTTGGAATTTGGAAGTAGCACCCACACTCTGCCGCCTTCATGAATTCGTCGCATCACACATGAGTGCGTTTGCGGCCGGCCGGTTACTTCCGCAGGCAAGTAAGGCCATGCTCACGGCAACGTCGACGGAACAAGATCGAATTTTGCGTTACGGCATGCTTGCAACGGGGGAGTACTACCACCCACACGTCACCATCGCCCGACTGCAACACAGTGCTGATGTCGTGGAGGTAGAGCAGTTTCGTCTTCCTCGAACCACATTTGCCCCAAGGGCTCTGTATTTCGGGGTGATCAATGAATTCGGACAAATGAAGAAAGAAGCGATAGTTGAAGCCTGGAGATTCTGAATCACGGTAGTCCCACCGAGCACAAGCTGCTCGGTTTTTACTTCTTCTTGACAGAAAGCGTATTTTATGTATAATACAACAGTATCGTTCTTTGATTCATATCCCTTATCGACTCAACTTTGTCGAGAAGGTTTAACTCAGTGAAGAGAAGAACTCTCCATTCAAACCCCGCGCAAAAGCGCACATCGAAAGGCAAGCCATGACCGCACTTGTGACGCGTTTTTTCATTTCCGACATGTCCGGCATCGACGCCGGCCTGCTGAAGATTGTCCGTTTTGTGTCGGCCTGCTTCCGCTGCGACGCCATCGATACCGCCTATGTTGCGGTGAACACCGTGCGTGATATCGGCGACACGCTTTCCTTCCTCAAGACACTCCCTGTGCCTCGCGGAAAGAAGCTGCTCGCTCTCCCTGTCACTCCGTGGGGTCGCTATGTCGAGCCGCTGAATGCGCTCGTTATGCAGGCGGCATTCGACGGTCACGAGAAGGTCTTGTTCGCGAATACCGAACATGTGCCAACCGACGTGAACATCGCCGCGCTCGACGCACATCTCGCCGAGGACACCCTCGTGGTTGGCGCCGCACTCGAGGGTTTCCACGACCACGTTCCCGGCGAACACGAGATGAACGGCATGCGCGTGCCCGCTGACGCATTCATGCTGGTGCGTGTGCAGATGCTTGCGCTCTACAATTTCATCGGCGTGAGCGAAGCGCCGTGGATCGGATGTGAACGCTTCGAAGATGTCGGTGCTCCGAATGACCCCGGCATGAAGGTGGCCGGAATCAAGGAGGTGCCGACCTTCTCCCTCATCCAGCACATGCTCGGGGTGGAGAATGCGAAAGTGAAACTCGTTCACGTCACCGGAGCAGATCGTGATGCCTCCGGCATCGTCGGAGCACGCAAAGTGCTCGACGAGCACAAGCGCGCCTCGGCGCTCACCCGTGCCGCAAAGCAAATGGCGCTTGCGAATATCCCGTTCGGCCGCGTCATTCACATCTAAACTGAAGGAGAAATGATATGACACTGAATATCGGAGATAGTTTCCCCGTTGCCACCCACCTTGACCTCGCTCTGGTCGCCGCACAAGTTGGCGGAGACCTTGAGTCTAACGCGCGGCTCTGTGCAATCAACAAATCGGTTCTCATGGTGAAGCCGAACACGATTGAGTGGGGGTATAGTGACCGGTTTTGGCTGGTTGGACTTTCTCAGGGAATCATGACTTTCGAGGTAACGAACAGGCTCCGGTCTCGCCGCGTACTCGACGTGGTTAATCAAGTTGGAGCAGAGAACGTGTCTGCCATCATCCGCTATAACAAGGGATGTGATTGCCCCAACCTCGCCATGGTCGTGAGGCCAAGCCTTACCGTCTACGTTCCTCTCCCGTTTGGGACGCTGACGCTTGAGGCCTTCGCCGCTACCGTTGATGCACCGCGGGATGAAGGGGAATTTCTCGAATAGAATTTGTTCCTGTAATCCCCCCAAGGAAACTTGGGGGGATTTTGTTATACTGTTTGTATGTCAAATGAGCTCGCAGCAAAATTATTGGAGCGCAATCGGGTGGGTGCGCTCCTTCGTGTGTTTGCCACGACGCCCGAGGCGGTGGAATATCAAACGGAATCCGCACTCGACGCAGTTGAAAAATTGCTTGCGATAAAAATTGATGATCGCCCGGTTTTTGCCCGCATCGACCTTCTGGTGTCGAGTGATCGGGATTACGTTGATAGTGATTGCGGGCTTTCGGGGGAGCGACTGCGTACGGAAGTTTCGTCACGATTTCCTGATGCACCAGTGCACGTGCTGGAAATAAAAAAGGGGGACATTTACTGCGTGTTGCTCAACTACGGAATTGCGAATCAGCTAGAAGATCGTATTTCGTATTCGATGATCATTTCTCACGGTGCTACGGAATATATATCCAAAGAGAATGTTTTTGGGTTACTCGGGCAGATGCAAAACAGGGCTCGTGTAGCCGGACTCGCTCTTCGTGAGCTCGAAAGATTTGTCGTAAAGGGGAGGGTGTCAAATGTTTTTTCTATCTGGCACAACAAGAGCCTCGTGTCTGTCGGCGGATTTGACCTTCGTGCGGCGCAGAAGAAGAAAGGATTGCACATGAGTGAAACGGTCTCTGTTCCCTCGGAGGGGAAAAACATTGAATATCCCGCCGTCGGAGGTGAAGAAATAATTCCGCTCATTCGACTCGTAAAATATTTTGGTCCGTCTATCGGCATTGTGTTGCCCTGCGACGGGGCGAAGTGGAAAGAGCTGGACGAAACCATTGACCCCGTTGCGCATCGGCGGCATTTCGCAAAACTTGCAACAAAAGAAAAGAGGCAAGAGCATGTGGCAAAGAGTATCGGCGAGTCACTCGAGATAATAGAGCAGGGGATATTGCAGTAGCTCTTTTGCAAAGTTTAACGTTTGTGTTATGATTGTCGTTGGCTGAGTCGTAAATGTTTGTCAACTTTTTGTTCTTACAAAGGAGTCAGTGATGACCCAAGCACGTCGCGGGATTTTTCTTCGTTCGTACGCAAAGACGGAGGCGCAGCTCGCTGAAGTCGCGAAGCGGGCGCTTGTAAGCGTCAGAAAAGCAATTTTGTGCGGGTTCGACCGCGTACTTGTCGTTGTGCCAACGGACTATGACTTTGGGGGAACAGTTGCCTCTCTCACTGAGGCATTTCAGCGCGAGGGTTTGCGGGCGGAAGTTTGCCCTGCGACGGGTCACCATAGCGGCGAAGCGCTCAATCAGGCACTTCGTGCGGTGAGCGGTGACGTCGAATTTGTCGCGATTGTTTCCAATAAAGCTTCGGAGTATTTGAGTTTCGGAGTAATGGATAGCGCAGCAAACCTCCTTCTGTCCGGTTTTGATGTTGTCGGTGTGCGCATCAGCGAACTTGATGTTGTGCATGCTATGCCCATCGAAAACACCATGGCATTTTGGAACGTGCAGGCCCTCCTTGATGTGGGTGGATTTGACAGCGTGATCGGCGTCGAGGAGGTTGCCCCGCTTGCGAGACTTATCAAGAAGCATGGAAAATGCGCCGTGCTCATTTCTCCAAGTGAAGAAACCGCCCTGCGTATCAGGGATTCTGAAGACGGAAAAGCACATCACGTAGAAGTGAAGGACACCAAGCGAGCGAGACAGGAACAGGAAGCCGCACGCGCCGGAGTCACCCTCGAATGGATCAATGAAAACATTGCCATCTCATAGCACATCACCGAGCACAAGTTGCTCGGTTTTTCTTTTGCGGATTTTTGTGGGAAGATAACTATGATGAAAGATATGGAAAATTCCACCGGTCCACTCATGGCGCGGTATGCGGATATCGTTTCGGCCATTGCCACGTCTGCGGGCGAGCGTATCCGCGCGGCCTATTCGGAGTCCCTCGCCATTGAATACAAGAATGGAGATGTGCAGGACGAAGTGACTTCCGCCGATCGTGAGATCGGCATCCGGATAGCAGAAGAACTAAAAAAGAATTTTCCTGAACACGAAATTTATTCTGAAGAGGAACATGGAGATATTACTTCCATCGCAGGTCACGCACACCTGTGGACAATCGACCCCATCGACGGCACATCCAATTTTGCCCGACGTATTCCGCTCTTCACGACAGTCATCTCGCTCGTGCAAAACGGCGAACCCGTTTTTTCCGTCGTGCATCATCCGATAACACGGGAAACATTTATCTTCGCGAATGGAGAAGGCGTGTGGCGAGATGGCGTGCGCGTTCATGCCTCGTCAAAAAGCGATCCCAAGGAGGCGTTTGCCGTCGTTCGTCCCGGAAGGAATAAGAAGGTCCAACCGTGGGCATTTAAGGTCGTCGAAGATTTTACCTCAGGTGCCGTGGCCAAAGTAGGAAACTTTGGTGCGTCGGCTTATGACCTCTCGCTGCTTTCCTCAGGCTCCGTCGAAATTGTCATCTATGGTGGAATGACCACAGCAGATATTTCCGGCACTATCGGCATGGTACGTGAGGCGGGAGGAGAAGTGTACACGTCGCGCGGCGTCCCCGTCGCAATTACGCTCACGCCGCAGACCATCATCGCCGTCGCTTCGCCGCAGTTATTTGAGCACTTGAAACCTCTACTTCGTCTCGACCTGCTTCCATCCTGAAATATCTTGATGACGACGCTCTTCCTCCTTGGTGCGTAGTGCGATGGCGCGCGACCTGTAGTGTGCGACCACTTCCGGTGTGACAGGCGTGTTGTTAATCACGCTGTCGAGTACATGTCCCCAGAATGTGACGCGTTCACCCGTGAGGAGGTGCAAGTCTCCTTCGGATACGTTGTGAGCGGCGGTGTGGTGGTCCAAGAGGAACCCCAGTTTATAGATGCGCATTGCGCGCAGACAGAGATATTCGTCTTCCCCCCTGTTTTCTTTTACGTACAACAAAAGCATCTTCTCAAGTTCCGGATTGTAGAGTGACATAAAGTTGATGAGACGCGCCCAACTTTCATATTTATTTCCGATGATGAGGGACGTGTGGTCGAGGATGACAATCTGCCTGTCGATGATGCGAAAATTGTGCGGAACAAAGTCTGTGTGTGTGAGCACTCCACAGTAGCGATCGATGGTCGTGCGGTGCGTACGGAGGAATTCTCCGGCGAGCGCAAGCGACTGGTGAAGGGCATTCTCCGTCGCGGTCCGCGCGCGAATATGTTCACACCACACGTCAAATTGCAGAAGGTAGTCTTCCGCGTGCATCATTCTTCCAAGGGCGAGAAGAATCCGTTCGTGTTCGTGCGTTGCAACGTGTGTGCCTTCCTGAGATTCAAGTGCAGAGAGCGCGAAGAAGAATTGCTCGGAGATAGTGAGCCGAATGAAAATATTTTTTTGAGGGATGAATTTTGTCGCAAGAATGGTCACTGCTCCGTTGCCCTCCCAATATTGTTCATCAGGGAAACGCATCGCGCGGTTTGCGAAATGGATATTGCGCAGGATCTCACGCCTCGTGCGCTCGTCGCGAATTTCGTCCATACTCTCTTTGTCGGTACTCCACTTGATGACGACGGGCGTGTTGCTACTTGTCTCAACTCCGGTGAGTACCAACTTATGTCCGCTCACGAGAAAACGCTCACCGCTAATATGCGCCTGTTCATCGTCGAGTGTGTAGTGGAGTCGCGCGAGGTAGGTCCGTGCTCGCAGGAGTTCCTCATCGCGCCATTTTTCCCATGTTTCCTGCTTTTCGTTTGCTCGCATAGTATGAGTATCATATACTAAAAATAATCATGAAAACAGTTATCGTCACCGGAGCCGCAGGCTTCATCGGCTCAAATCTTTCGAAGGAATTACTCGTACGCGGGTATCGCGTTGTTGGCATCGACAATTTCGACGACACATACGAGACGCGCTTTAAGGAGGAGCACGTGAAGAGCCTCCTTTCCAATGAGTGTTTCTTACTCGAACGCATCGACATTCGCGACCGAGAGGCGATGGTCGAGCTATTTGCGAGGGAGGAACCGGACTCCGTCGTCCATCTTGCCGCAAAAGCAGATACGCGCGCTGCAGTTCTCGACCCGTATCCGTATGTCGATAACAACATCAACGGCTCGTTGGTCGTATTTGACGCAGCGCGTAGTGTGGACGTGAAGCATGTCGTGAACGTCTCGTCGTCTTCGGTCTACGGCAATATGCCTACACCGTGGAGTGAGTCGACCATTACCGATAAGCCGATATCTCCCTATGGCGCGACGAAGCGGGCGGTTGAATTATTTGCGCATTCGTATCATCACAATTTCGGAATCCCGATTACCTCGCTCCGCTTTTTTAATGTCTACGGCGAGCACAACCGCCCCGGCATGGTCCCATACAAATGGGCGCAGGCAATATTACGCGGAGAGGAAATTGAAATGTCCGGAAAAGGGGACCGCAAGCGTGACTATACTTATGTCGGCGACACTGTCCGCGGCACAATTCTCGCACTGGAACATCCGAACGGCAATCAGACATTTAATATCGGCAACAACAATCCCGTTTCACTGCGCGAACTTCTGGAGACGTTCGAGAGAGTCATCGGCGTAAAGGCAAAAGTACGTGAGCGCGAGAGTCACAAAGCGAGCGTCGAGGATACGTTTGCCGACATCGGGAAAGCAAACACCGAGCTCGGATGGAAACCGGAGGTGTCGCTGGAGGAGGGAATCAGGCGTCTCGTCGAATGGGTACGGGAGAATCGTCTATGATTTTTTACCGGTGAGTTTCTCAAATATCTGAAAGAGTATCGCGAGGTGCGCCTCCCAGGAGAATTTGTCTTTGATGATCTGCTCCGCGTTCATGACCAGTCGTGTGCAGAGTGCCTCATCTTCGAAGAGCCGCGCGATCGCATCTGCAAGCGCCTTGTCGTCTCCGACTGGCACAAGCAGGCCAGTCGACTCATGGATGACCGCTTCATTCGTCCCCGGAATATTCGTCGCAATAGTGGGGATTCCCGCCGAGAAACTCGTGAGTACGGTATGCGGCAATCCCTCATAGGTTGAGTTTAAGACATACACCTGCGACGTTTTGCGAATGTGCCATGTCTCTGCACGAGAAACGCGCCCGAGAAATTCGACGTGCGCATCGACACCTAGGTCGTGCGCCAGTTTTTTTAATTTTTCTTCGTCGGGACCGTCGCCGGCAACGAGCAATTTGATATCAGGGAAGCGCTTTGTGAGGAGTGCCACCGCGCGAATGATTCCATCTATTCCTTTCCACTCGACGAGTCGTGCCGTCGCGACGATCTGATGTTTTTGTTTTTCGCTCGAGAAGGGGAGAATCTCGGCATTCTCCGTGGCATTGTAGTTGACGAGCGCGCGTTCGGGTGGAATGTTATACGCACGGACAATCGCGTCGCGAAGGTATTGTGACGGCGTGGTGGCAACATCCGCATGATTCAGCGTCCATCGCTGAATGTTCTTTACGAGTGCAATATAGAAAGGCACCGGATCGGGATGTTCCAAAAATTCCTCGAGCTGCTTTGTGGTGAGTTTTTGCTGAGTGGCCTTTTCCCATGCTTCGTCACCGACGAATTTGATGACAACGGGGATTCCGCGCAAGATACCAACGATGACCGAAGGGAATCCGGCCGCAACAGCATTTTGTGCGTAGATGATATCTTTGCCGCGTGACTCTTTCCACAGCACCCACGTGAACTTGAGGAGTCGGAGGGGAAGCGCACGCCTTTTGCTCACCGTGACAAGGTGCGCCCCTTTTGCAGGTTTGGATGTCGACGCAAACGCCACGATGGTTATCTCGTGCGCCTCGTGCGTGCGTTCCGTGAGCTCGATGATGTACGTTGCGGGGCCGCCGATTTCCGGGGGATATAGTGGCGTTGCGAGAACAATTTTCATAGTAGGACTTTCGAAAATGGCGAACTTCTTTGTTGTGGGGCTCCGGCACCTCGGTTAACATATATGAATATGTCTTCCTCGACGCCTTCCCCACGCCTCGAATTTTATCCATTTGCGTAAGTCCTAAAAGAATATACCAAGTATGTGATTCTCGCAATTTGGGCCTTGCCCTTCGAGCACACCTTTCCATGCGTCCATGTTTGCATTACACAACATCCTCATTTACTATGTCGACATTAGTCGCGCGTGACGTTTTGCGTTTGTGCGCGGTTACCATACATATGAGCACAAAGATCGGATTTATCGGACAGGGGTGGATAGGGAAAAATCTCGCGGACCATTTTGAGGACCGTGGTTTTGATATTGTTCGTTATGCCAAAGAGCCGGAGTTCGAGGGCAACAAAGACGCCATCGCTCTCTGCGACATTGTTTTCATCGCGGTGCCCACACCTTCAACTCCGGAGGGTTTCGACGACCGGATCATTCGCTCCGTTCTTTCCATCGTCGGTCCGGGAAAGACCGCCGTCATCAAGTCCACCATCCTCCCCGGCACGACCGATGCACTCGCGGCGCTCTACCCCGACCGCTTCGTCATGCATTCCCCGGAATTTTTGCGCGAAGTATCAGTACGTCGCGATATCGACAAACCTGATCGCAACATCGTCGGCATCCCTTCTCCGTTCGTCGATCATGAAACATGGCAGGTAAAGGCACAGGAAGTGATGGACATATTTCCCGAAGCTCCCTACAACGCCATTTGCAAAGCCTCCGAAGCGGAACTCACGAAGTACGGAAGCAATAATTTTCTTTTCGTCAAAGTGATCTTTATGAATCTCATGTACGACATCGCGATGCAGCACGGTGCGACGTGGGACACCGTTGCCAAGAACATGACCGCTGATCCGCGCATCGGCACGTCACACATGCAGCCGCTTCACCAGATCAAACACATGGGAGAAGTCGCCGGGCGTGGTGCGGGTGGGCATTGCTTCCTCAAGGATTTCGCCGCATTTAGGCAGATGTTTGAGCAAAATCTCGGACACGACAAAGCGGCAATTACTCTACTTCGTGCCCTTGAAACAAAAAATAATCAGTTGCTCCGCAGTTCCGGAAAGGATCTCGATATTCTTGATGCGGTGTACGGAAAAGTCGATGAGGACATTTCACACATGCAGGAAGCGTTCATGAAAGAAGGTGATGACATCGAAGCAATGGGACTGGCGCGCGAAAAAGACGACCTACCGACCCTTGAAGCAGCATACGCCCGCGCAGGCGAAGACCTCGTCAAGCTCGCCGACGTCTACGAAGAGACCGGCGAAGACATTGCGTCAATAGAAGCCCTCACCTCCAATCAAAAATAAGCATCTATATCGGCTTCTGTGCGACCAAAACAATATTTCTTTCTCCGCTTCCGCGGGAGACAGTATCGATACCCAAGACTTCCAACCCGTTCGACTCTAGGAGTGCGCGTAGTTCGGACACGGTGAATGCGTGGACATAGCGCGGTTGTTTCTTTTGTCCGAAGGTAAGCATGACATCCCGCAGGTCCATAGCATTGACCTGAAGCATGGAGCCGATTGCGCTTTGGAGTAGTCTCCCGATATATTTTTTTGACCACAGGTCCCAAGAAGTGATGATGAGTTTTCCTCCGGGGTGTAGCACGCGGAGTGCTTCTCGAACGAATGCGCTTCGGGCCTCCTTGCCCGGCATGTGATGGATGACCGCAAAGGAAAATGCGATATCAAAACTATTATCTGGAAAGGGGAGTGCCGTCGCGTCACCCACGGTGAACGTGCCCTGCGGAAATTTTTGTTTCGCTGCTTTTATGAGCTCCGTTGAATAGTCGACGCCGCCATAGTGTGCGTGACGCAGGGCTACGAGCGGCGCAAAACGTCCGTTCCCGCATCCGATGTCGAGTACGTGGTCATCGCGCAGGATGTGTTCGGCAAGGAATGCCAGCTCATCCCAAAAGTGCGCACGGCTGTCGGAAAATTCCTTCGCCATTTGGTCGTAGGAATGTTGGGTTTCTTTTGCCTTTTTTTCTGCTACTTCACGCTTCATGCTTGTTCCACTAGTGTAATTGAGCTAACCATGAAAAGAAGTTGACAAAATGGCTAAATTATGGTAAATTTCCACATATGTTCGTTGAGTATAAAGTGTGCGCCAGAGCAGAAAATTGCGGACTAAGTTCCACTCGGGGTATTTGGAGTTTTAATCTCCAAATCCCCCACAGAGTCAGCCATTTTCTGCTCTGGCGCAACCAAATTCGGTAAGGCACGAGCACATGCCCCTCGCAAGAGACGGCGTTCATACTGGAGAATCCACATGAGCACAATGACAGGCGGACAAGTGAAGAAGTACATCGAAACAGGAGAGGAGCAAGGCGCAACTGCCGAAAGCATTCAGCGCGCATACGGCAGTGGAATCATCGCCGCTGCGCTCAACCCCATGGCAGATTTCAGCAACATGCCTGCGATACTGAAGCTTCTCGGACTCGATGCGCGACCTGTCCCCGTGGCACCCAAACCCCACCTCCGCCTCCTCTCCGGTGACAACGTGCTGATGCTCCCTGCAACCGATGGGCTGCGGTCGATTGCGCTGGCGAAGCGCACCTTCCCTGGGCACATCGACTCCGGCTTCACGGCACTCGATGTACTGTCGGCATCAACTGGCGTAACGCGCATTGCGGTCCACGAGCTTGTGCGCAACAGCACCTTCAAGGATATGTTCGCTGGCGTCACGAATTTTTTCAACCAAGATCAGGTGATTGCATTCGTCGAGCACCACGCAAAGTGGCTCCATCCGAAGGGTTGGGCGACCTTCCTTCCGTTCACGGTGGGCACCGAGTTTTTCGTCGCCGACGTGTACCGGTACTCCGATGAGAGATTGGGGGTGTACGTGTACCCCTTCGCGAGCGGCAACGTGTGGTTTGCCGAGAACCGCTATCGCGTGGTGCTTCCGCAACTGGACGCTTCTGCGCAGAGCTCTTGACCCTTTGACTCTTCGACCCTTGGACACTTGCATTGGCAAGGTCTGAGGGTTTTTTGTATACTCGTGTATCATTATAGGGCAATATATCCGCAGTGCTCCGGTCATGGCTCGGGCACGATGATTGTGTGAAAATATATTTGGGTATTTTGCCGGATACGTCTCGCAAAAGGGTGGATCTATTTTCAAGAAACAAAAATATAGTCAGTTGGTGCGATACACTGGAGGACTTTGAAGTCTCAGATACGATACAGCCCAAAGAGTACTCAATGGGTGGTGGCACAGATGGTGTATCGCACAGAAAATTTCGTCGCCAACGTGAACCGGAACTCCGATGAGAGATTGAGGGTGAACGTGAACCCCTTCGCGAACGACAACGTGTGGAATGCCGAGAACCGCAATCGCGTGGTGCTTCCGAAACTAACTATTTCTCCCACCGATGTCAGGTGGGAGTTTTGTTGAGCAATCCTTTTCGCCATCCGCCGAGCATGCGACCGATTTCTTCAAGTCGCTCCGAAAGATCGGCATATTTTTCCGTCGGGATGAGCTTACTTTCCCATGCGAGCTGCAGAAAAAATTTGAGTACATCGAGCCGAGAAATAGTTTTTCCAAGAAGGACAATCTTTTGGTTGGGTGGAAGATAAGCTGAGGTAAACGTATATTCGAGTACCGCAAGAAATGATTGCTCTATTTTCTGTCCAATGCCGAGCCGCTCAACCTTTGGGAAATCCCTGTGCAGTTTGAGCCAAAGCACATATGCATCTTTTTGTTTAAGTATGACGGATGGGAGCTCTCTCGGTGTGTGTGTCATGCGGCCATTCTATAATTATGAAGAACAATACACCACCTTGCTTTGATGACATCGTTTCTCTCCAAAATCTTTATGAGGCATGGGGTGAGTTTGTGCGTGGCAAGAAGCACAAAAAAGATGTCATGGAGTTTGCGCTGCATCTTGCGCACAACATTTCCGTGCTTCATGATGATTTGTGCACAAAGAAGTACCAACATGGTGCGTATGTAGCATTTTCTATAAACGACCCCAAACCGCGCAACATCCACAAAGCCACCGTGCGCGATAGACTCCTGCATCACGCTATTCACCGCATGCTCTATCCATTCTTTGACCGTACTTTCATCGCCGATTCGTACTCTTGCCGTGTTAATAAGGGCACACTTAAGGCAACCATGCGCTTTCAGTCCTTTGCTCAGAAGGTGAGCCAAAACAACACACGCACATGCTGGATACTGAAGTGCGATATTCGTAAATTCTTCGCGTCTATCGACCATGCAGTAATGCTCACTGTCCTAGTGCAACGCGTTCCCGATCACGATACGATGTGGCTACTCGAGTGTGTCATAAAAAGTTTTGAGAGCACGGGGCATGGAAAGGGATTACCACTCGGCAATCTCACCTCGCAGCTCCTCGTGAATATTTACATGAATGCATTTGACCAATTTGTGAAGCACGAGCTTGGACAGAAATACTACATACGCTACGCCGACGACTTCGTATTTATGAGCAATGACAGATACGAACTTATTGAGCCATTACCCAACATAGAGAAATTTCTTTCGTCTCGATTGCACCTCGCGCTCCATCCCAACAAGGTGAGTATTAGCACGCTTGCCTCGGGTGTCGATTTTCTCGGTTGGGTACATTTCCCGGACCATCGAGTGCTGCGTACGGCGACGAAGCGGAGGATGATCAAAAATATCAAAATGAAAGCAGGTAGACAGGAAACCGTGCAGTCGTATCTGGGTATGATGAAACACGGGAATGCGAGAAAGTTGATGCAAAAAATTAACTCAATGGGCCCACGCTACTGAAACTGGTGCGTTTTGTATATTTTTTTGCTAGTGTAATGGAATTCATGCTATTCGCAAATATCAAAACTGATCTGGATGTCGAAAAGCTCAAGAAACGCATCGTCAAAGACGCGGTACTTTCGGCGCGCCTTCGTGAAATGCGACAGAGTGGCGACAGTTATACGAAGACGGGAGAATCCCGAAATGTCAAAAATGAACAGGATGGAAGCATTCAAATGCCGACAAAATCCGAGGTGCTTGCGCTTTATCGCGCGCTCGTCAAAGAGGGCGTCGAAGAAGTCAGCATCGATGCGGAAATGGCGATGCGGAAAATAAAGACGAAATCGAATTCCGGTGTTGCCGTCGTGTCGCTCCTCACGAAGCCGTTCGCGTGCCCCGGTCGGTGCACGTATTGTCCGACCGACGTGTCGATGCCCAAAAGCTATCTGGCCAAGGAGCCCGCTGCGGCACGTGCACTCGCGAATGACTTTGACCCGTACATGCAGATCACCAGCCGACTGAAGGCGCTCGAGCAGAACGGACATCCCATCGACAAGATCGAAATGATCGTGATCGGAGGCACGTGGAGTTTTTATCATCCAGTTTATCAGGAGGAGTTTTTGATCGGATGCTATCGTGCGTGCAATGATTACGGGACGGGAAATGACTCGCGCACCGAAGTATATGAAGACCCCGATCCCGCAAAGCAGGACGGGCGCGGCCGGCTTGCGTATCTCCTCAAGCTCCAGGACGAGAACGAACGCGCAGTATCGCGCATTATCGGTCTCTCCATCGAGACGCGCCCCGACTACATTACTGATTTTGAAATTGAGCGACTCCGCGTGTTTGGCGTGACGAAGGTGGAGATTGGAGTGCAGCATCTTGATGATGACGTACTCAAGCTCACAAAGCGCGACATGAAAATCGCACGCGTAAAAAGTGCGTCAGAGTTGCTTCGTAACGCCGGATTCAAGATTGTGTACCACATGATGCCGAATCTTCCCGGGAGTACCATCGCTCGGGACATTTCTATGTTCGGCGAACTATTTTCCGGTGAGGATTTTCAGCCGGATATGCTCAAGATCTACCCATGCATGGTCCTTGATAATAGCGAGCTGTATGAGACGTGGAAAACGGGCGGATTTACGCCATATACCGACTCAGAGCTCATAGACGTGCTTCGGGGCGCAAAGCAGCAAGTTCCTCCGTATGTGCGCATTTTACGCGTTATACGTGACATTCCGGCCACGTACATCATGGCGGGAAGTCACGTCTCGAATCTTCGTCAGGCTATGGACGAAGACATGAAAAAAAATGGCTGGCAGTGCAAATGCATTCGCTGTCGAGAGATACGCGAGGGGGAGGTTAATCCGGATGATTTTACGTTATCGAACATCACATACCGAACCAAAACGGGCGAAGAACAATTTTTGAGTTTCGAGGATTTAGCAGCGCGAAAGCTCGTATCGTTCACGCGGCTTCGTCTACCGGATAATCATGGCGATGACGCAGTGCTGCCGGTGCTTCGCGGCACGGCACTCATCCGCGAGTTGCACACGTACGGGAGGCATACGCGCGTGGGCGGCGACGGCAGTCAAAGCCAGCACGTCGGTTTCGGGCGAAGGCTTCTCGCGGAAGCAGAACGTATCGCCAAGGAAAGGGGATACAAAAAAATAGCTGTTATCTCCGGTGTCGGCGTCCGTGAGTATTACCGCAAGCTGGGATATGTCCTCGAGGGAACGTATATGATAAAAAATTTATAGAAAGCATTAAGTGCGTGCGCCCTCGTCGCTCTTCCTCGGATTGTTGAGAATCTCTTTAACGATGAATTTTGGACGGCTTTTTACCTCCTCAAAAATTCGACCAAGATATTCTCCGATAATGCTAAGGCTCAATAACTGAACGCTGCTAAAGAAGAGAACGAGCACGATGATGGTCGGGATGCCGCGCGGTGCGGATGGCGTATAAAAGTAAAGTGAAACATAGTAGATGATGGCAAGGAGTGAAAGAAAAGATATGGTAATGGCTAGGTAAAACACAAATTCAAGGGGCTCATAGGAGAAAGAAAAAATCCCCTTTTTTGCCCACCGAATGTTTCGCACCATGTTGTTGGTGGTTTTTCCGAACATGCGCTCAGGTCGAAAATAAGGAACCCCAGTCTGCTTGAATCCCACCCAGGCACGAAGCCCGCGAACAAATATATCGCGTTCGGGCATCGCGACTAGAATATCGACAACCTTTCTGCTCATCAGCGAAAAGTCCCCCGCATCACGTGGCATCTCAATGTACGCGAGCTTTCGGAATAGTCGGTAGAAAAGTTTTGGGGCGATCTGGAGAAAGAGTTGAGCCTCTCGCTTGGTACGAACTCCGTACACCACGTCGAATCCTTCCTGCCATTTTTCAGCGAATTGTTCAATAAGCTCAGGGGGGTCCTGAAGGTCGCCGTCGAGCAGAACTACTGCGTCGCCCGTCGACACAGTCATTCCGCTCATAAACGCATTTTGGGAGCTGAAGTTTCGCGAGTGGAATATTGCAATGGCGTTCTTGTCTTTTGCAGCAATGCCCCGCAAGACCTCCTCCGAGTTGTCAGGACTTCCGTCGTTCACGAAGATTATCTCATATCGGCACCCTATTTTTTGAAAGACTTTTGTAAGTCTTTCGTGCATGACCGGAATAGCTTGCCCATCGCGATAGCATGTGACTACTGCAGAGATTTTCTTTTCCTTAATAGGCATAATATTGATGGGTTATTAGTATGGGAATCATAGCATTCACCGAGAGTCAAGAAAAGTCGAACAGATTGTCGAATAAGTGGCATTTGCTATAGTGTGGGGATATGGCAAGTATCAGAGATGAGAGAGGGTACAATCAGGGTTTTCGGCTCGTCAAAAGTACGGAAGTTCGGATGAGAAGAAGGGCCGACCTGATCCTCTCCGAGATGAATCTGACGGAACAAACGACAATCCTTGAGATTGGGTGCGGGACGGGCGAAATTGCTTTTTGGATCGCAGAAAAAACACCGGCAAGTGTCCTTGGCACCGACCTCTCCGTGTCCTTTATCGAGGGGGCGCAGAAAAAATTTGTGTTGCCGAATTTGCGCTATGCGACGTTAGATTTTAATAAGGCGGAGGAATGGAAAGGGGAGAAATTTGATTATATTGTCGGGAACGGTATCTTGCATCATCTGTATGACCACCTCGATGCAGCACTCACAAACATGCGTTCGTTGCTTAAGGAGAACGGCAAGATAATTTTTCTTGAACCGAATTTTTACAATCCATATGTATACCTGATATTTTCCTACCCATGGTTGCGCAATAAGGCAAAGTTAGAACCTGACGAAATGGCCTTTTCAAAGAATTTTATAGCAAGAAAACTCGACCACGCGGGGTACAAAAATATTCAAGTTGATTACAAGGACTTTCTTCTACCGGGGATTCCGGCATCCCTGATCCGCCCGTCGATCGTCATGGGCGACCTGTTCGAAAAAATTCCACTTGTGAGCATGGCCTCACAATCTATATTTATTAGGGCGTCCCGTAACTAAGTGGTGTTAGGCGAATCTCCGTTACTCATAGTATAATAAACACACACCATGGAACTCTCGAAAAAAAATGTAGCGGAATTCAATGATGACGTCAGGGTAAATGAGGGTTATCGCTACACAACAAATGCCCCAATCTCCTCCATCCTTTCGAATCTGCGCATTTCTGACGCCGTTGGTTCTTACGTGCTCCCTGAATATGGCACCCTGGCAGATATCGGGTGCGGAGACGGCACATATACGTCCGAGTTCAAACAGCAGTTTCCAAACCTTGCCGTTGAGGGTTTTGATCCTGCCTCAGATGCAATATTGCTTGCTCAAAAAAAATATCCGGAGATCATATTTAGTGTGCGCAACATTTTGTCGGACGACATCGTTTCGTCGACGCATCAATTTGATGTTGGGGTTCTCCGTGGAGTACTTCATCATTTGACTGATCAAAAGGTTGCAATTCGCAACGCTCTTCAAATTTCAGGGACGTTAATTATTGTTGAGCCAAATGGGAATAATCCGATATTAAAAATTATAGAAAAAGTATCTCTCTATCATCGCGAACACGAAGAACAGTCATATACATATTGGCAATTAAAAAGCTGGTGCGAAGAAGTAGGAGGAAGGGTCGTGCGCCACGAGTATGTGGGTTTTGTGCCGTTCTTTTGCCCGGCACCCCTCGCGCGCGCCATTCACTTTTTTCAGCCACTACTTGAAAGGATTCCCGTCGTGCGTGAGTTTCTGAGCGCCCAGATCATTCTCGTCTGCGAAAAAGCGCAGCAGCCAAATGCGAAATAAGGGGCATTCGACAATCTATGATTCACGTTGTAATATTTCTTGATGAAAGCATTCATCACGGGTATCTCCGGATTTGTCGGAGCAGGCTTGGCAAGGCGACTCCTCGGTGCGGGACATGAAGTACATGGCATCGTTCGTCCCACATCAAATCTTTGGAGACTCGAAGGGGTCACGGATTCTCTCCATTTACACGAAGGTGACCTCCTAGAAAAAGAATCGCTCGTTCGCGCTCTTCGCGCCGCACACCCGGAGGTGGTGTTTCATCTCGGAGTATATGGTGCCTATTCCACGCAACAAGACAAGGAAAAGATTCTTCAGTCATCTATCCTCTCGACACTTTCTCTGCTCGAAGCCGCAAAAGAAGTTGGGGTTAAAGTACTTGTAAATACCGGGAGTTCGTCGGAGTACGGTACGAAAGATCACCCGATGCGGGAGGATGAACGCATCGACCCAAACAGTTATTATGCCGTTGGGAAAGCGGCACAGACACTTCTATGCCAGCACTATGGTCGCGCGGAAAAACTCCCCGTACTTACGCTTCGGCTTTTTTCGGTGTACGGACAATTTGAGGAATCCGGCCGCCTCGTGCCAACTGTTATTATGAATGCACTTGAAAATAAAGACATCCAACTTGCTGACCCGCGTATAGCTCGTGACTTTGTCTACCTCGATGACGTGTCCGATGCATTCATTCTTGCGGCGCAAAAGCCTGAACTCGCAGGTGAGGTGTTCAACGTTGGCAGCGGCACACAGACTACGCTCCGTGAGTTCGCCGACTTGGTCATTAATGAAACAAAAAGTACATCGAATCTTGTTGAAGGGGCATATGAAAAGCGCAGTTTTGACACATTCAGCTGGGTTGCAGACATGAAGAAGTCAGAAGAGCAGCTTGGTTTTACTCCTCGATATGACTTGAATAAAGGCCTCAAGGAGAGTATCGTGTGGTTCACACAACATGCCGACAAGTATAAAAAATAAGATGATGAATCCGAGGCAGCTTGGGGCAATCGGGGGCCACATTCGCCACCTCGTCATAGAGATGTCTGAACGCAGCCGCTCTGGTGAGACGGGTTCGTCGCTTTCGGTGAGTGACATACTCGCAGTACTCTATTTTGACATACTCAACATTGACCCGAAGCGCCCGAATGATTCTTCGCGCGACCGCTTCGTGCTCTCGAAGGGTCATGCCGCCGCGGCATACTATGCCACACTCGCACTACGTGGATATTTTCCGCTAAAAAAACTCCTTGGTCATCGGGTGAACGGGGGGCATTTTCATACCCACCCATCGCGCAGCGCGGGCGCGGGAGTAGAGGCATCGACCGGTTCTCTTGGGCATGGGCTTTCCATCGCGATTGGCATAGCATACGCGCTCCGAGGAACAAAGAGCAAGGCGTATGTCCTTATCGGTGATGGCGAATGCAACGAGGGGTCGGTATGGGAGGCAGTCATGTTCGCCGGGAATCACCAGCTTGGAAATATTGTCGCAATCATCGACGACAATAAATTCCAGGGATTTGGCGCCACAAAATTAACAAACAAGCAGGACCTTGGTGCGCAGTGGGAGGCATTCGGATGGAAGGTGCTCCGTGCGGACGGGCACGATTCAGTGGCGCTCGTGAAGGTGCTTCGTGCGGCGAAACAATCGAGAGTCCCCGTGGTGGTCATTGCCGATACGATTGCCGGGAAAAGCATTCCTCACATCGAACACACGCTCCATGCGCATTATTATGTTCCCAACGCAAAGGACGTTGCCGTGTCACGGGATAAAATGAAAAAGTCATGAGACGAGATTTTGTCAAACAAGTGCTTATCGAAATGGAAAAAAATAAGGACATTATGTTCTTGACGGGTGACCTCGGCTTTAATGCCCTTGAGCCGATTCAGGAAAAGTTTCCCGATAGGTTCATAAATGTTGGCATCGCCGAGTCGCACATGGTGGGCATGGCGGCAGGACTTGCGCTTGAGGGGAAAAAAGTAATCGCCTATTCTATTGCATCATTCGCAACCATGCGCCCTTACGAACAGATACGCACCGGCGTTTGCTACGACAACCTTGATGTAAAGATCGTTGGTACGGGAGGCGGGTTCAATTACCCCGCACACGGCGTAACGCACCATACCGTTGAGGACTATGCAATTATGAACGCACTTCCGAACATGGCAATTTATTCCCCGGGGCACTCATGGGAGGCACGTGAGGCAACGAAAACGATGCTCCGCACCAAGGGTCCGGCATATATTCGATTAGGCAAAAGTCCGGGCGTGGATTACACTCAGCCGTCATTTCGCTTTGCGTCGGGTCGAGGATATGTCATAAAAGAAGGGAAGGATATCATTATAATTGCGACCGGGAATGTGCTTGATATCGCAATGGAGGCCACAGTGAAGATTGAAAAGAAGACGGGCATGTCGACTTGCGTCATTAGCATGCCAAACCTAAAGCCAATCGACAAAAATCTTATTCTTGAAAAAGCAAAAACGGCAAAAGGAGTGTTTACCGTTGAAGAGCACAGCACCATCGGTGGTTTGGGGTCTATTGTTTCCGGTATTTTGTGGCAAGGTGGATTGGCGCCAATAAAATTTCACGCATTTGGGTTTCCGGATATTTTCGTGACTCTCGTGGGTGACCGCGATTACCTCCTGCGCTCTGTCGGTATGGCACCGGAACTTATCGCAAAAAAAATCATATCGTTTATGAAAAAGCGCGCATAATTTACATTCTCATATTTGCCATGAACAGCACACTGCATTCAAATATCGGAAAATATTATAAGGTGGCGAAATTTATTATTGTGGGTGGTACATCCGCAATTACTGCTATTACAATACTCTTTTTGCTGACACACTTTCTTCATGTGTGGTATCTTCTTTCGTCAGGCATTGCCTTCCTGTTTGCATTTTTCGTGAGTTTTTTATTACAGAAGTTCTGGACGTTTGGTGACCGAGGCATGGAAACCATTACGAAACAGTTGTTCTCGTACTCCGTCATCATATTGTGCAACCTCACCTTAAATACGACCGCACTTTATCTGCTTGTGGAATATGCACACTTACATTACGTTGTTGCCCAGATTATTGTCGGGGGTATTATTTCAATCATGAGCTACTTTTTTTACGAGCGATATATTTTTTCTTCACACAAATCATGAAACTTCTCATCTTCACACAAAAAATCGACCGGAACGACGATGTACTCGGGTTTTTTCATGGGTGGATAGCCGAGTTCGCCAAACATTGTGACGAGGTCATCGCTGTGGGGCTTTTTGTGGGGGAGCATGATCTCCCCAAAAATGTTCGCGTGTATTCACTTGGAAAGGAGGGGGGAGTTTCCCGCATAAAATATCTTTGGAATTTTTTCCGCATCATTTGGAACGAACGTAAAAATTATGATGCAGTGTTCGTGCATATGAATCAGGTCTATGTTCTCCTTGGTGGAATATTCTGGAAACTCATAGGGAAAAAAGTCGCACTTTGGTATACGCACAAGCAGGTAGATATATCGCTTCGCACGGCGGTGATTTTCGCAGATATAATTTTTACCGCATCGATTGAAAGTTTTCGCATTCCTACAATAAAACGCCACGTGATGGGACACGGCATCAACGTCGCGGACTATCGGAAGGTTGGGCTTGTTCCCGATCCGGTATTTCGCATCATCTCAATCGGACGCGTCTCGCGAACGAAGGGGTATGACATTCTTTTTGATGCGTTAGAAATACTGAAACAAGAGGGAGTCGCCATCCGCACCCACATTGTTGGTGGTCCGCTCACTGACGAGGACAAGATATACATGAATGCACTTCGCGCGGATGTGGCCAGGAGGGGTTTCGATACGGATGTGGTGTGGGTCGGTCCTGTCTCTCATCACGCGATATTACCATATCTCGCGCAGGCAGATCTTTTTGTGAATATGTCCGGAACGGGAAGTCTTGATAAGGCCGTACTCGAAGCAATGGCGGCGGGAGTTCCTGTGCTTACCTCAAATCCCGGACTGGAAAGCACACTTCTACCGCTTCGTGATATTTGCATGTTTTCAGGGGGTGAAACCAACGATTTTGTCTCCCATATTCGCTCTTTTGTAGACAAAGATCAGGCAGGGCGACAAGCACTTGGTGCAAAATTGCAGGATATTGTTAGCTCCTCTCACGATATCTCCTCACTCATTCCGCGCATCATCGCGCAGTATTGAGATAGTGAGCACAGAGCCCCGCACTGCGGGATGAGATAAAGACTGCAGTACTCCACTCCGGCCTCCATCTGAGCGTGCATAGCGCGACGGCAATCGCCCCGTCGATATTGAGCGGAAGAATCTTATGAGGCAAACTTTCCGCCAGCTCCTTTTCTAGTTCGCGGGCAAGGTCGATGTACGTATCGGGGAAGCCCAGGCGTACGATGGTTTCCAGAATAAGTTCGGCACGTGGGTCTTTTTTGTATATACGATGACCAAAACCCGGTACGCGTTCTTTGTGTATCTCAAAATTCGCAACAACATTACGCCCACAATTTCCTGATTCTTTCGTTTCATAAAACATGCTCATCGCAGGCCCCGTTGCACCTCCGTGGGCATTATTGATCTCTGCAATTCCTGCGCCGACCGCATCACCCATTGCTCTTTTTTCTCCCGCTCGCATTATCGTTGTTTTTGCGGAGGGCGTATTGGTCCCATGATCGATTGAGAGCTTGAGTAAAAGCTCGAAAAGCTCACCTTCGTATTTCGTCGGCATTTTTCCGGAGAACATCTCAAATATCATTGCAATAAAAGTTTTGTCCTGTGCAGCGCTGATGAGGGGGGTGTCGCCGAACCAGGGTTCGTCATTTTTGTGAGTTACGGTTGTCATATAATTAGGATAACTCATTATTTGATAGGCGCACAAGAAGCGGCGCAATTTCATCAAGACGCTCCACGACGTGCACGCCCGCCCTCCTAAGGGCATCCCGTTTTTCCAGGACTCCGCCGTGACCATTTTCCATTATCGCGCCGGTGTGCCCAAAGGGGGCTTCGTGCGAAAGATTCGCGATGAACTCGCCGACAGTGAGCGCAATAATAGGTTTCTTGAACAACCCACGAGAAGCCTTTTCGGCAACTCGCTCTTCGGCGAATCCACCAACCTCACCGAAGATGATGGTCGCGGCGGTACTTTCGTCATTTTCAAGTGCGATTAACAGGTCGGCAAAATCGCTTCCGGTGATTCTTTCTCCTCCGACTCCGCACGCCAGAGACACTCCGAGTCCACTTTGCTTGAGCGCAAGGGCTATTTCTGAAGTCATGCCACCGGACTTTGACAGTATGGCAATTCGACCTGGTGCAAATACTCGTTCAGGGGTATCGCCGCCAATCATTCCGATCTTGAGCCTCAAGTGGGGGACGATCATCCCGACCGAGCCTGGCCCAATGAGAATTGCTCCCTTTTTGTTCGCAAGGCGATGTATGTGAATAGTGTCGTGTATTGGAACTTTTTCTGCTCCAACGAGAATGAAGGGGATATCGAAATCTAGTGCTTCTTTTGTTGCGTTGAGAACGCCTTGCTGTGGAACGAATTGGACAACCATGTTAATTGGCCCGCCTTCGCGTATCGCTTCGCTAATTGTGTTCCAAACAGGGACGCCCTCCACGATTTGCCCGCCCTTCCTCGGGGTGACCCCACCGATGACGTTTGTTCCGTAAGCACGCATCGCACGCATCGCACGCATGCCCTCCTTGCCTGTTATTCCTTGAATAAGTACACGCGGATTATTTGGTATGAGTTTGTTTATTTGCATACGCTTGGGCTAATTTCATCACTTCCTTCGCCGACTGTTCGATGCTTGTTTCTTCTCCAAAAAGATGTAGGTCGAAATCCGTTACCTCACGAAGCATCGCGTATGCCTCCTCATCACGTGGCCCCCCTCGGCGGATGATGATGGGGTAGTCAATGGGAAGTGATAAATTATTTCGTGCGGCACGTAGTCCAAGGACGAGGCCACTCAGAGTTTCATAAATGTCGGTGAAATTTGCGACAGCTCCAACCACCCACAGCGCGTGAAGTCCGGGTTTTGATATAACGATGGAAACAAGTTTTTCCACTTTCTCTTTTGTGGGGTTTCCCGAATATTCAGTATAGTTTGCCGGCCTCCCGCCATTTTGAAAGAGTGCATCCATCGCAATGAGTGATGCCCCTCCACCGGAGGGGAGCATCCCGATGTTCCCGTCGAGGTCGACATACGATGAGCCCGCACTACCGCGATGATCTCCATGGTCAATTTTTTGAGCGGCTATTTCCCGTGATGTTCTGATGTTTCCTGGAGTGTTCGTGCGCTCAGAGAAAGTGAATTCCGGGTGTCGTGGCAACGCGAAATCGTCGATGACGATCTTTGCATCAAGCGCTACCCAGGTGTCGGTATCAAGGCAGTGAACGAGTGGGTTGACCTCAAGGAGAATGCAATCATTCACACAAAATATATCAAAGAGTTTTTCGAGAACCGCGCGCGGAACTGCGCTGTTGTCGAATTGAGGATTTTCGTAATCAATGACAAACCTCTGCACCGGCCGCTCCTCTATTCCCGTACCGCCCTCATCGGAGGTTGTGCACACGAACGTCCTAGTCTTTGTGTCACATGAAAAAGAGACAAAATGTTCCTGACCGGTAAAGGCAACCGCCTCTTCAACGAGCACATCCTTGACTATCCTGTCCGCCAGCGTACTTCCGAGCAGCTTGGTTGTTGCAAGAGCCAATTCCTCATAGTCTCGTGCAATCATGATTCCACCTGAGCTCATTCGCCTGCCCGCAAGTATCTGAGCCTTCACGAAGACGGGATATGCTAATTCTGGGGGGGCATCTGACCCGTCAAAAAGTTTCCCACGCGGAATCTCAATGCCACCCCGCCTGAGGAGCTCCTTACCTTCGTACTCATGGAGATTCATGCACATAACTATACCGATGAGCACCGCGACCCACAAGTGTTGCTTGACCTATGCATGGCGTGTATATTTATCCTACATTTCATGTCCATCAAGCGATTCATTTCACGTGGCGTCATCGGGGTACTCGGACTTGGGACCGTCTTTTTTTGTACGGAGTATTTTCTCCGCATCGTTGTTGGTATTGATCCAACGACCGACCGAATGGCTACGTACCAATTCGATGATTTGCTCGGGTGGAAGACGCGCAGTGATTATAAGTTTTATCGCTCGTCTCTTTATTACGGACAGTTCAATTATTACAATCCGGAAGGGTTTCCGACGACTGCCGCTCGTTGGCATGAGCATGCCTCCACGACGCAACAATCCGTCGCGATGCTGGGGAGCAGTTTTGTTGAGAGTTACTACCTGCCCTATGAAGAATCTTTTCCTTATTTAATTGAGAAAAAATTAAATGGCAAGCAGGTGTTGAATCTTGGCGTAAGCGGTTATGCGCCTGACCAGTATCTCCTACGCGCGAGAGCCGCACTGCCCGTATATAATGTGACTGACATCGTTGCAGTATTGTTTCCTATCAATGATTTGCCAGGGATTGAATCAGACGAATATCAGGGTTTCGCGAAGCCATATTTTAAAGATTCGTTTGACGTACCCGCGAATATGCCGCTTCTTCCGGCGACACCGAGCTCAAAGCCTTCCGGGCTTGTTGCGCAAGTACGAAATACTGCGACCTACACACTTTTGCGCCCCCTCGTGCGCAAGGCCATCGGGTTCAATTTGAAGGTCAGCGCAAAACAGCCGCAGGTTTTTGATGTAACAAAAATGGAGAGTGTGTTCAGGATTTTTGAGAAATTGAAGGCAGAACATCCAAGTGCGCGTTTGCTAATATACGAAATACCTTTTTACAAAGAAGTGGGGAACACCGAGCTCTATCGTGCAAACTTAAAACTTTTCGAAGACACCTGTGCTAAATTTGGCCTCACTTGTGCCACCATGGAACCCATCATTGCAACTCACCCTAATATGAGCGAAATTTTTATTGAGGGCGACGGACACGTCACTGCGTATGGTGCGAAACTCGTTGCAGACCAGATCTCGTCTATATTAAGTGCACAGTAGTTTTCTATTGAAAGTGAAAATATATCTGTTTGACATGGTCCGTGCATGATATATACAATGCCACAATGATGTCCGGCAATTTTCACCGCCTCGGAAATTGGTTCACTGAGGAGATCGGGCGTTCTTGCGAAGGGGGAAAACTTTTTCCATCCAAACTATTCCCACTGCGGGCCTTCGGCGCCCTCGTTGCTGTTGTCCTGTTTGCAGCAATTGTGCCCTATGTTGAAGTACGGGTACTTGCGGGTGACTCGTGGCGGGGGATCCTTCCCGAATTGGTCGGCGACGCACAGTTCTATATTTCTCGGGCAATGGTAGTCTCAGAGGGATATATCTTTGGGAGCAATCCCTATTTTCTTGAACATATCGGGGAACAGTTTCCGTCCACGCCATTCCCCGACATGTTGGCTGCATTGCCTTTTTTTCTGGGCTTCCCGCCTCTTTTTGCCGTACTATTAAATTTTTTTCTTTGGTGTCTTGTGTATGTGTCGTTACTTTTTCTTCTTCTTAAATCTCTCGGTATATCCTCTCGCGGTTCGGTGATAGGGGCGAGTTTGATATTGCTCGGTACGTACTCGTACGTACTTCGCCAGACGTCAATGCAAATTTATTTGCCGGTGTATGTCTTATTCCTCCTTCTCCTGTCGGAATGGCTGGCAAAGAGAGACTTTCGCCTCGCCTCACTCCTTGGATCATTGGTCGGGGGAACAGTCTTTGTATACCCGCATTTATTTGTGCTTGTTGCATCGACGTGGGCGGTGATCTTTGTACACCTCTTTGTCCGCCGTCGCGAGCATCTCCCGCAATATTTCTGGGCATCGGCGTGTGCCGCATTGTTTGTGGTGCCATTTGCCATATTTGCATTTTTTGGAGCAAAAGATCAATTTTATCATGAAACACTCCTGCGGTACGCGCCCCTGTTTTCTCATCTGCCTCAAATTGAGGAATATTACTACGGACGATGGATCCTTGTCGGTGTCACAATGTGCATAATTTTTCGAAAATCATGTGCAGACAATAGGATGGCCTCGGTTTTTGACTTCCTCCTCATTTGTGGGACGGGGATACTCCTTGCGCTTGTCTCGAGCAACATCACCGGTGTCGATTTTGAAAACGCTACGCACGTTGGTCGGTTTGCGATGTTTTGGGTGTTCCTCTCAGTCGTCATTGTCTTTTTTTGTCGGACACCACTTAGTCGTGATTTTTTCGGGAAGCGATTGTTTCTCCGGATTGTCGCGCTCGGACTTTTTTTCTTGCTCGCATTAGAAGCTGTCCTTTCGCTGCCCAGGTCACTTCAACCGCTAAACATGTCCCGAGAGGTCGTGCTTGAGGTGGAGTCTTACTCCGGAGTATTTGACTGGTTGAGTGCTCAGGGTGAACGATCTGTCGTACTTGCATCGGAGCGAATGAGTGGATATATCCCCATTGAGACGGGGAATCCCATCCTTTTTAATCGATACGGACTTGGATATTTTGCATCAAACAGGGAGATCGAAGAACGATGGCTCCTTTCGCGCTTCCCGTCACCCGTTGATATCGACCTGATTGAACGTTCCGCAAATGATTTTTGGAGCGGGGGAAAGTTGTTTTATACAAGAAATGCCGAGTTGTGGTTCTCTGTGTGCAAGAAGCTTACTTCAGGTGAGCGCTGCATTAGTCCACCACCAACATACAATGATGCCGATCACTCGCGGTTTCGCGAAATGGAAAAGGAATATCGAGAAAAGATTCTCGTGCGACCGGCGGAGTCGCTTCGTGCATATCACGTACGATTTGTCGTTGTTCCAAATGCGCAGGCTCAGAGAATGGAGGAGGTCGTCGCATGGAGCATGGTATATGCCGATCAGTATTTTACTGTTTACGAGGTCCCCGGAGCGAAGTAGTGCTTGTGATGCTCGGCTGGTTACTCCAACTCACACGAGAATTGTCCGGAGCATTAAAATTGAAAATAGATGAATTGTGCCTCATTGGTGTTTCCCGAAAGGAGGATGGTGAGGGTCAAGACAGCGTAGATCGCTATTCGGACATATTTGGGACAATTCATAAAATAGGCTACAGCACGGGGGCTCTTGATGAGGATCTGGACCGTCTCCATAACCGCGATTGCAGCGAGAGCGTAGATGAGCCACGTGCGCCCCTTTGTGAGGGTGAGGGAGTAGCTATCGAGGGAGAGTCCCATGAAGAGGTGCGAAACAATATATATTGCATCCTGAATAGAATTTGCGCGGAAAAATATCCAGCCGATCGAGACAAGTGAGAATGTCGTGGCAATGCTGAGCGCCGCGGAAAGAATGCGAAAGTGGTCGAGGTGTAAGAGCGATGCGAGTCGCTCGCGCCATTTTCTGAAAACGATAGCAAGGATGAGGTACGCACCATGAAGTGCCCCCCATGCGATAAATGTCCAGTTTGCCCCATGCCATAGTCCGCTCACAGTAAACACAATGAAAAGATTTAGGTAATTACGCCATTTGGGAACCCTGTTTCCTCCGAGCGGGATGTAGAGATAATCCTTGAACCAAGTTGAGAGTGAGATGTGCCATCGTTTCCAGAATTCTGAAATTGAGCGTGAGTGGTACGGGTCGTCGAAGTTTTGCATGAGCTTGAAACCGAGGACTCGTGCTGAGCCGATCGCAATGTCCGAGTATCCGGAGAAGTCACAATAAATTTGGAATGCAAAAAATATTGTCGCTACAATGAATGCGGTTCCGGTGAAGTCTGTCGGATTATTAAATACGACATTTACTCCGGCTGCGAGCGTGTCCGCAACAACCATTTTTTTGAAGAAACCCCAAAGCATGAGTCGTAGGCCCGATCCGACCCGCTCGAGGTCGAAGTGGTGCTCGATGCGGAATTGTGGAAGCAGGTTTTGCGGTCGCTCTATAGGACCGGCAACCAACTGAGGGAAGAACATGACATAAAGCGCAAAGATACCAAAATTGCGCTCAGCCTTTTGGGTACCCCGGTAGACCTCTATGATGTAGCTTAAGGCCTGAAATGTATGAAACGAGAGTCCGACTGGCAATATTATTTTAAGTGCCGCAAGAGAGTAGTTCCAGTCAAGAAATTGTGCGAGTGCGTTGACGTTCACTTCTATGAAGTTCCCGTATTTGAAAAACGCGAGAAATCCTATATTGGAAAGTATGGATACTGTGAGAAATACCATCCTTCTTTTTCCGGTGGAGCGCTCGATCTGTATCCCCGCAAAGTAGTCTACGACAATTGTGGCTGCCAAAATAAGAATATATTTTGGAATGAACGCCATATAGAAGATACAGCTCGCAACGAGAAGCAGCGCCCATCGAAAACGATGGGGAAGCAGAAAAAAAAGCGTCGACACAACCGGGAAGAATATCAGGAAATTGAGAGAATTAAACAACATGGTTTTCCGCAGGGGCTATTTGGTGAGCAGTGCGGCATAGGCACTTACTTGCTTTGTTTTGTTCTTTCCAATGAGGCGGTCGATGGCGCGCGCAACAGGCTCGAGAAAGCGCGTATGCGGGTTGAGTATCACCCAAGTTTCAAGTGCGCCGCGAATGGGAATTATTTCAAATGAGGAAAACTTTTTGAAGAGTTCGCGAATAGCCTCTTCGGTGAACCGCCAGTAGTCGCCGTAGTAGCCGGGTTCCGGATGATAGTAATACAGAAAGGGGACATAGAGGTATACCTGGCCGCCGGGCTTGAGTGTGCGATATATTTCCTCTGCCGCAAGGAAAGGATTCGTTACGTGCTCAAGTACCGATGAGCAGATGATGGCATCGATGAAGTTATCTCCGAATGGCATCTTGTGAATGTCTCCGACAATGTCGGGGTGAAATGTGTCGACGGGATCCATTATCTTGTAGTCAACGTTTTCTGCGAGCTTCGAAAGCCACGCGGTATCCGAATTGTAGCGGTCACCTTGAGTACTCTTGAGACGCAGTCCTCCACCGATGTCTATCACCAGTTTCTTGGGAACGTTTTTTGTAAATATTGATGCCATCCACATCCGGTAGCGTTCGTCGTGCGTTGTCATTCGATGAGTGTACCAAGAAATATGTGCCATTTCTAGCCACACCACGGTATGTCGAACAAGTGGGCGTGGCATTTGCGTCATTATGTGAGAAAATCGTGTTATCTTAGGACTAACCATATGGCAAACAACGAGGTCAAAAATTTTTATAACGAAACCATGCCGGGGAAATTTGGCGATGATTACGAATATACGCGTTGGTTCAAAGACGAGATTCAGCGGATGGGATACGCGCAGACCAAGGATGCGATCACGGTGCACGTTCTCGACGATGCGGCGTTAGATCCGTCTTCTATCCTCGAACTCGGCCCAGGAGCAGGCACGTGGACAAAGCACCTCCTCTCACGTTTTCCGGATGCATCGTTTTACCTTCTTGATATTTCAAAAGAGATGCTTCTGCGTGCGCAAAAAGCCGTCGGCGAGAATGCAAATGTGCACTACGTCGAATCAGATATTCTCGAATGGAAGCCTGAGAGAAAGTACGATTATTTTTTTTCGTCACGCGTCATCGAATACATCGACGACAAAAAACAGTTTTGTGAGAAGATCTTTTCCGTACTCGAATCAAAGGGAAGGGGATTTCTGATAACCAAAATGCCCCACTACCAACGTGAACAGCTCCTCCGTCGGGCGAAAAGCGACCTCCACCAGGGGCAAATCGCCCCCACGGCGCTCCAAAGCGTATTTCTTGAGGCTGGGTTCATCGACGTTGATTGTTATCCCGTGACAATGGTATTTCCGCTCCTCCATTCGGCACTCGCGAATAGGTATTTGGGAAAGTTATTTGAGGGCAGGCCACTTGGATTCTTTGGTGGGTTATTCGCCGAATCCTATTGCGTAACTTTTCGTAAGCCATAACCCGGTTCATCATGATTCTTGAGCTTGTAGGATTGCCGGGAAGCGGAAAAAGCACTTTTGCAAGGAAGCTTGCCGACGAAGAGGGTTGGCGTGTCGTCCACACGAATGGAGCCGCTGATATTCTCTGGAACAATCTCTGTTTTGCGATACGCCACCCCGTGTATTTTTTTAACGGCCTTGTCGCCGTGATTCGCTTCCGCGGTGCATCTCCTTTTTGGTACACAAAGTTCGTCAATCTTTTTTTGGTCCACAATGCAAAATACATGAAGGCGTCGCGACTTCCGCGCGCAATCATAGACCAAGGCCATCATCAAAATGTCATTTCACTCTTTGATGGGGCTCTCTCGGAAGAGTCAGTGCGCACGTTTCTTGCCGAGCTTCCTCGCCCGGACGTACTTCTGCTTTTTGTCACCGATGAAGGTGTGCGCGCAGAAAGACTCCAGTCCCGTGGATATGGAGCGCGCGAAGACATGAATGAAGAAATGAGGGACGCATGGGAGAGTGCACGAGAGAAGAACTTTGAGGCGCTGTATGTGGTGCGCAATGAACTTCCCATGACCACGATGGTGGTGACCCCCGAAAACGAGGAGAAGACACGACACGCATTGGAACATGTTCGCTTGTGGCGATTTGTGATGCACTTGCGTATGCCGACCGAGAAGGCGCACGGGCTCCAAATAGCCAACACTCTTCAGTCCCTCGCAAGAGCGGGGGGGCATGTCGAGCTTTGGGTGGCGAAGCGAACAAACGCCATTAGTGAAGATGTGTTCGCATATTATGGACTGACCGAGCAATTTCCCGTTCGATATTTACCGGTGCTCCCCGCCCTCAGGCTAAAGAGCATCATCGGAGCGATCGCATATTGGATCGATGCCGCATTTTTTCTACTCACCCTCGCCGCAGAAAGAGTAGACACGTCGTCTGTGTATTACACACGTAATGCCGAGGTCGCATGGCTCCTCGCATTGAAGGGTGCGGATGTGTATTACGAAGCGCATCTGTGGCCGAGCTCGAAGAGTGGGGTATTCAAGTTCTTTCTTCGCGGAGTGAAAGGGGTCGTCGCAAATTCAGACGGCACTGCAGAGGTCTTTCGAAAAAATGGTTTTACACATACGGAAGTCATTCGCAACGGCGCCGATCTTGAAAAATTTGCTATTGAGATCTCACGCGAAGATGCGCGCAAAAAAGTCGATCTTCCTGTCGATGGTGACATCGTCATGTACGTCGGCTCCTTCGCTCGCTGGAAGGGTGTCGCGACGCTCTGTGGTGCGTGGGCCGATGTGCGAAGTCAGTTTCCGGACGCACATCTCGTCATGGTTGGCGGAACGCACGAAGAGCTCGACCGTTTTCCCGAATGCAAGGAGGTGCGCACCGACTCACGCTGTATCATTCGCGCCCACGTATCCGCATCGCAAATTCCCACGTACCTTCGTGCTGCAGATATGCTTCTACTGCCCAACGAGCCGGTGAGCGAGGAATCCATACGATTCACCTCGCCGATAAAATTATTCGAGTACATGGCATCTGGGCGGACTATCGTTGCGTCAGACCTACCCTCCATGCGCGAAATTTTGAGTGAGAAAAATGCGGTGCTGTTTCTGCCGGGAGACCGGAGCGATTTGGCGGAAAAAATAGCGATGTTGCTTCGCAATAAAGAAGAAGGACTGAAGCGGGCAAAAAATGCGTCCGAGATTGTACGGGATTACAGTTGGGATGCGCGCGCAAAAAGGCTGATGACGTTCGTCGGTTGAGGTGGCTTGACGTACCTCAGCTTATTGTGTATACTGTGGTAGTTCAATCGGATCAATCACAGCAGGAGTTCTTCCATGAATCGTGCATCCCCAGTCGCCATTCAAGATTTCGTCGCCACCGGCACCAAGCTCGAGCTCGACGACCTCGAGCGCCGCATCGCACAGCGTCGCGCCGAACTCGCCAGCCAACCGCCAGCTGTCGTGTGGCCACGTAGTAAGTTCGGTGCCTTCGACCCCGTCTGCCCCATGAAGAAGTTCTGAGCCCCGACAGCGCACCAGCGCTGTTTTTTTATTGAAACCGTTAGTCTTAATAAGTGACCCTACGGCAATTTGGGGTGTTAGAATGAATGTCATGCATATTTTTGTTATTGGAGAGCGCCTGAGGGGATATCCGCGCAACGATGTGCTTTTGAGCGCACTTTCAGATGTTCACAAAACAACGGAATGTGACATGGCAAAGTATTCGACTTGGTCTCGTATTAAATCGCTATGGAGTGCGCGAAATAGTTATGATGCATTACTGGCCGTCCAGCCAACTAAAAAGTTTGTATTCCCACTCCTCATTATTCGTCCCTTTTGGAGGGGGAAATATATCGGCGATGCGTTTACTTCTTTGTATGATTCGTTCGTATTTGATCGTAAGCTTGCCGGTAGGTGGAGCGTTAAGGCCGCATATTATTTCCTCCTCGACTGGGTGTTCACGCATCTTTGCGATGTCCTCTTTTTTGACACCATGGAGCACAAAGAATATTTTGACCGCACATTTTCGCTCAGGACACGCCCCGCGCTCATTGTCCCTGTGGCTGTCGACCTGAATGTCATGAGGTCGGTAACGAAGAAAAAACTCCCGCATGCGGAGGATGGGAAGTTTCAAGTATTATTTTGCGGCTACTTTATACCACTGCAAGGGGTAGAGCACATCATTCGGGCGGCACACATTCTTCGCGATCATAAGGATATTCGCTTCACGCTTCTCGGCAGCGGACAAACGAAACAAAAAATGGAGGAACTTGTCGATTCTCTTTCTCTGCCCAGCCTCATTTTCATGGGGCGCGTGCCGTACGTAGACTTACTCGCGTATACCAAGGGAGTAGATCTTTCCCTTGGGATCTTTGGAAAAAGCGACAAAGCAAAACGTGTTGTTGCGAATAAGGTCATCGAATCCGCGGCACTAGGTGTCCCCATTGTAACGGGACGGAGCGCCCCGGTTGAGAGATTTTTTGAAGAGGGGAAAAATATATTTTTTTCAAATATGGGTGATCCGGTCGATTTGGCTAATGCCATCTTGAGAGCATATAATACGGCAGAACTCCCGCGGGTCGGAAGTGCGGGGCAGGATGTGGTTGCGCGCAATTTTAGCGTGGAGCATCTTCGTCAAATCTTTAAGACACTATAAAACATAATTTCTTTTGCATGTCACAATCATTAATTCTTAGTCACTATGAGGGTAAAAAATATGAAAAGATAAGTGCCGGTCGCCGCCGCGGAATACTCGCTCTTCTTGGAGATTTTTCGGGCAAGCACATTCTTGATGTGGGGTGCGCAAATGGCGCATTGGGGGAGATACTGAAAAAGATTTCTCCTTGTGAAATCACGGGAATTGACGTCTCATCTGCGGCGGGGGAAGAGGCGCGTCGCGCCCTTGATCATGTGTATATTTTTGATACCGAAGTTGAAGATGCGTGGCCAAAAGAGCTTCGCAACAAGGTCTTCGACGTAATTATAATTTCTGAGGTGCTCGAACATCTCTTCGCGCCGGAGCATCTTCTGATGCAACTTCGACGGTCATCGGATACGCAAACGACCATTATTATCACGGTTCCAAATATTCTTTTTTGGAAAAATCGCCTGCGTATCTTCTTGGGCCACTTCGAGTATGAGGAACGTGGGCTCATGGATAGAGGACACATCCACTTCTTTTCATGGAATAGCCTCCGCTCACTTGTCACCGAATCGGGATTTATTTTAGATTCTGTCGCACATCATGTTCCGACCCGTGGAACGAGGCTCTTGTCAGGCTGGTTCCCCGGGCTTTTTGCACAAAATTTTATTATCAAAATCATAAGAAAAACCTAGTTATTTTGCTACTTTTTATTATGGCAGTAGGTTCACGTATGTGATAAGCATTTAAAAACATGGAATCAAACGGCAGCACCATCGATCCGAATCGCATCGTTATCTACACGGCGATTTTTGGCAAGAAAGACGACCTCGTTGTCCCTTCATTTCTTCCTGCGAATTGTGATCTTATCTGTTTCACCGATCAGGATATTCAGTCACGGATGTGGCAAGTTCGTCGTGTCTCGCCTCCGGAGAAAGATCCAACACGCAGTGCTCGCAAATATAAGATCCTCGTGCATAAATTTCTTCCGGAGTACCGCACAAGTATTTGGGTCGATGGTAATGTGCTCATTCGCGGAGATTTTAATGAACTTGTGCGTGATTATCTTGCCGACGCGAATCTCGCGGTCATAGATCAGGCTGCCTGTGAAAAGGTCCCGGCACATACGCTAGCTGAGGAAGAAGAGAGATTGCTCCGCATGGAGCGCGCAGGAAAACACCAGGAAGACCCGGAGCTTGTGCGGAAACAAGGAGAAGCGTATCGCACCTTGGGATACCCCGATACGTCAGGATTGGCTTGGACGCTCCTGCTTTTGCGACGGCATAATGAGCTTGACGTGCAGAGCGCGATGGAAGCATGGTGGCAGGAGTTGGTCACATGGACAAAGCGCGACCAGATGAGTTTTAATTATTCGGCATGGAAAACCGGACTTCATTTCAACTATATCCCGCTTGATGGGGGCGAGAATGTATATTTCAAACGTCTCAATCATTACCTTTCTCCGGCAAAAAAGATAAATTCACTGCGCATCGGGGCAATGAAGCGCATGCGTCGTTTATTCGGCGACAACTAGTATGTGTGGAATAAACGGCATATTAAAAAAAGAGACGGGCGGCATCGAGCGCATGAACGAGGCGACGAAGCACCGCGGGCCCGACGGTGTCGGGGTATTTCGTGACGAGCACGTGACATTCGGACAGAATCTTCTTGCCATCACAGAAACTCCGGTCAATGCCAAGCAGCCGTACGAATCAAAAGATGGGAATTATGTCCTCGTCTATAACGGTGAAATTTATAATTACAAGACACTCAGAAAAGAACTTGAGGGGGAGGGGGCAATTTTTCACACGGACGGAGATACGGAGGTGATATTTGAAGGACTGATGCGTCATGGGCCTTCATATTTTTCTCGTCTCGACGGCATGTTCGCCATCGCATTTTATGACAAACGAAAGCAAAAAGTGTTTTTGGCCCGCGACCGCGCCGGGATGAAGCCACTTTACATGGCTCGCCATGACGAGGCGCTTGTCTTTTCTTCGGAAATGCGCGGACTTTTTGCTTATGGCGTGCCGCGGGTTCTCAATATTGAAGTGGCGCGCTCGTTTTTTGTGTTCGGATATACTCCGACGAAGGAGACGCTCGTCAGTGGCATATCAAAGTTGCCACCCGGTTCATGGAAAGAGGTTGACCTTGCGTCAGGCAAGGAGCGTGATGAATGGTTTGGGTGGAGTGACCGCATTGATAAGGACGCAGTGTTCTCGCCTGCCGCGCTTCGGCAAAAATTTGGTGATTCTGTGCGTGGGCACACCATGGGACTGCGACCGTTTGGACTCTTTCTTTCCGGGGGACTCGATTCAACGGTGATACTCCATGAGCTCGCTGAGAGCGAGCGAGGGATGGTGAACACCTACACAACCCGCTTTGAGGCAAAAGATGCAAGGTTCAACGAAGACGCAGACCTTGCCGCGAGGCTTGCAGATGATTATCGTATCGCTCATCACGAGCTTCTTGTTACTGAGCGCATGTTCATTGATACTTATGAGGCGGCAATTTTGGCCATGGAAGAGCCAAGGTACAACCCATCTGTTCCCGCATATTGGCTCTTGGCACAAATGGCATCAAAAGACATCACTGTTGTGCTCAATGGTTCGGGCGGCGACGAACTCTTTTTGGGCTATCCGAGATACCAGAATGCAAAAAATATAGCCGCAAAATATGAACGCTACCCAAAATTTCTTCTTGACGCGCGGTACACGGTTGAGGGATTCAAGAGTGGGTTTGTAAAACCAGGACACATATTACATCTCGGGGAAGACATTTCGTTGTGGGCATACGTGAACAAAATTACGCCTCCTTCCGGAAATCCCGCATTTCGTTTTATGAATGGTTTTGACATGGTGGATGCGACGCGGAGTTTTCTCGGTACCGACATTCCTCCGCTCAGTGACCCGCTCGGGGATCGTGTAAATGCGATTGCAGAACTTGATCGATGGTTCTGGCTTGCGAACGAAGAATTCATGCGGACCGATAAAGTCATTATGCATTTTGGCATGGAAGGGAGGTTTCCGTTTCTCGCGAATGACCTCGTGTGCTATGCGAACGGCATACCGTCTCAGGAAAAATTGCGAATGGGGAAAAAATCACTTGTGCGGGAGGCATACAAAGGAAAACTCCCTGATTATATTCTCAATAAAAAGAAGACCGGTTGGAACGCCCCGATAGCGGAATGGATGTCGGGGGAATTTGGAGCGATGGTGAGAGACGTTCTTACCCCCGAGTATTACCCTCCCACAGCAGAGCTTTTTGATTTTGTCACACTCAAGAAGCGGTCGCTCGACGGAAAAGTCCACTTCGAGAAAGCAGACCTCATGGAGTTCCTCCCCATCGTCCAATTCCAAGTCTGGGCAAAAAAATTCAATGTGAAGCTTTCCTAAAATAGTTTTGATTTTCTGCTGAACTCGTGTTATGATGCATGTATGAAAAATATTATTCAATTTTCTATTTCACGAGAACACGAGGGCTACTATGTCGCCACTGCCGTTGGTCATCCCATTGTTACCGAGGCGGATACCCTCGATGCTTTACAGGAAAATATTCGCGAGGCGACCTTGTTGTACGTGGAAGGTGAGAATCTTGCCGAGCTTGGGCTTTCGAGTCACCCCTCACTACTGATGAACATTGAAGTGCCACAGCTTGATTATGCCTAAGTTAAAAGATGTTTCCGGCGGTGATCTGGTGAAATTTTTTGTGTCAAACGATTTCCTTGTGCTCAACCAGTGTGGCGGGCACATAAAATTGAGGCGCACGATTGACGGACGTAAGCAAACCCTAATAATTCCAAACCATACCACTATTCGAGCGGGGACACTTCGTGCAATATATGTGCAAGCACTTGCCTATGTGTCCGATGAGACACTTCGCAAATACTTTTATTCGGAGTAAGGATGCCGTGCGAGAAAATATATTTTGTCATTGCGCGACATGGTGACTACAGCAAGACTAAATGCAGACTTCCAATGTACAATTCCCATTTTGGGTAAAAAAATTTAATGTGAAGCTTTCCTAATATATGGCCACATCATCACCACTCGTTTCCGTCGTCATCCCGACATTCAATCGCCCCCATGGCCGGGCGGACAATCTTGCCCCGCACTTGCAATGTTTCTGAAAATATGCAATAATAAGAGTTGGAAGTTAGCTTTAAGCTAACTTCCAGCGACATTATGAACAAAAAAGCTACAAAGGGTGAATATTTGGAAATTTTACTTCGGTCTCCAAAAACAGTCTTTTCAAACAAAGAGATCGCTTTGCTTTGGGGCGAAGAGGGAACAAACGCAGTAAGGGTGCGATTAAACTCATATGCGAAAGCGGGGAAACTCCTGCGGCTCCGACGGGGTCTCTACGCGAAAGATAATGATTATAACAAGAATGAACTTGCTACGAAAATATTCATTCCATCGTACATTAGCTTCGAAACGGTTCTCGGTTCCGCCGGTGTTACTTTTCAGTATTACTCACAAATATTTCTTGCATCATACCAGTCAAAAGAGTTAACCCTTGGTAGTCAAAAATATTCTTTTCGAAGGGTGAAAGAAAATATCCTCACGAGCAATCTCGGAATGGCAAATGAAGCAGGATATAGTATTGCATCCACAGAGCGCGCATTTTTGGATGTACTCTACCTCAACAAACGCTATCATTTTGATAATTTACGCCCCATTAATTGGGAAAAGGTTTACGCACTTTTGCCTATTTATGACGGAAATAAGCGCATGGAAGAAACCGTTAATAAATTAGCGAAGTCAGTAAAATAGTATGACATTACACATTCCCACACATAGGGCGATTTTGATACGGATTCTTAAGGATGTTTTTTCTGATTCAACCATCGGTCCTTTTCTGGGATTTAAGGGAGGAACGGCAGTGTATCTTTTCTACAACCTTCCTCGTTTTTCTGTAGATCTCGATTTTGACCTTCTCGATATAGAGAAAAGAGAATACGTATTTGAGCGAGTTGGGCAGATATTGGCACAGTACGGTGAAATTAAAAATCAAGACAACAAGTACGAAAATTTATTTTTTAATCTTTCATATGCCAACAAAGAGGCCTGGGCACAGAATGTAAAAATAGACATTAGTTCCCGACAATTTGGCTCAACATATGAAGTCAAGGAGCATCTTGGAATTGCAATGAAGGTGATGACGCGGGAAGACATCTTTGCTCATAAAATAGTGGCTATGTACGAGCGAGGAGACACCGCAAATCGTGATATTTTTGATGTTTGGTTTTTTTGCAAGAACAGCTGGCCGATTAACGCGCGAATAATTGAGATGCGTACCGGACTTTCTTACAAAGTCGTTCTGCAAAAATTAATCGATTCTTTGGATCTGGTTGCGGATAGAGACATGCTTTCCGGTCTTGGTGAGCTTTTGCATACAGAAAAGGAAAAGGATTGGGTGCGCACAAAATTACGCACCGAAGCTATTTTCTTTCTCAGACTCGCTCTTGATGGAGAAAATTAACAAGAACACAATATCCGAGAATGTGCTTTGTTTATCACCATACTACCCATAACCTTATTTGTCGGTTATAAAGAGCACCATGCTCCGTGTTTCCGTCGTAATTTCAACATTCAACCGCTGCGAGCTCGAGGGCAAGACTAAATGCAGACTTCCAACGTACAATTCTCAGTTTGGGTAAAAAAATTTAATGTGAAGCTTTCCTAATATATGGCCACATCATCACCACTCGTTTCCGTCGTCGTTCCGACATTCAATCGCCCTGAGCTCGTTGCGCGAGCCTTACGATCCGTATTGGCTCAGACATTCACCGACTACGAAATTGTCGTCGTCGATGATGGAGATAAGATAGGGGCGAGGGACGTCGTAGGGAGTTTTCATGATCCAAGAATCCGATATCTTAAAAATGACCCGCCAAAACGTGGTGGTGGAGCAACGCGAAATGTGGGCATTAGTGAGTCGAAGGGGAAGTATGTGGCGTTTCTTGATGACGACGACGAATGGTTGCCGGAGAAGTTGGCCCTGCAACTGGAGGAGTTCACGAAAACTGCTCCAGACGTAGGATTCTCCGTTACGAGCGTGTCAAATACTACCGATAATGGCGAGGTTGTGAATCGTGTCGTACCCGGAGTCCGCAATTTTCTACCTATCATACTCATCCGGTTCAAAGGATTTCTCACGAGCTCGCTCGTGGTTCGGCGTTCAGTTTTTGCGGATGTCGGTATGTTTGACGCGTCACTCCCGAGCCACCAGGAGATCGATCTTTTGTTGCGAATCGGTCAGAAATACAAAGGAATAGGCATCGCGAAGCCTCTTGTGCGTATGAACATGCTCTCGGCGCGCGGTGAGCACATCGGAGGCAACTTGGATCGGCGCATCAAGGGGAGAGAGCTACTCCTCGAGAAGCATATGGTTTTATATGCACAGCATCCACGCGAGCTCGCTCTGCTTATTTTCTGGCTTGCGCTGTGGTGCCGTGATGCCGGACAATCAGAAAAAGCAAAACAATATTTCATGAAAGCATTTTTGCTAAGTAAAAATCCACGTTATCTTTTTCACTGGCTATATACTTGCCTGAAGAGATAATCAAAATTTCGATATTTGCTACTGTATTACTCTTGAAATGGAGTAGGAAGACGGCTTGTGCCGCAAACCGGTCGTGTGTATAATTGACCATTATGTTGACTCCCAAAAGCGCAATCAAAGACGGCCACGCCATTCCATGGACGGTAGGTTGGATAATGCGGAACGTGCATCCGAAGCTTGCTTCAAAAATGCTCACAATGATGCCTCCTGGTATGCGCAATTTTTCTACCGTGGTTAATGCAAATGGAATAAAACTGAAGATCTTTACCGGTGAGTCGCTAGGTAAGCGAATGTACTATTCCGGTGATTTTGAAAATACCCAAGTGCAGATATTTCTTAGTTTGATCGGTAGTGATACGGTACTTTATGATATTGGGGCAAATATTGGATATTATTCTATCCTTGCTGCATCGCATGGTGCACGCATCTACTCATTTGAGCCTTGCCCGGAAATGCAAGAGTGGCTATCTTGCAATATTGAATTGAATCATCTTTCGGAACGAATAACCGTTGTCCCTGAGGCAGTTTCTGGTAAAGAAGGAACAGTAACGTTTTATCCGCACCGTGAGGGGAATTTTGGCGTAGGAAAGATATTTAAATCGCAAGAGTCGGTCAACAAAAAAGCGTCTGCCCCTCCACTTGAGGTGCGCACTAGGGCGCTTGATGGTTATTTTCAGGAGTTTGGTATGCCAACGCTTATTAAGATGGACATCGAGGGGGCCGAGTATTTTGTAATCAACAACCTCCCCGAGTCATTGGTGCGGGACGATGCACCAACGCTCTTTATTGAATTTCATCCCACAGACATTGCCAATCTCGGGGGGAATGTTCAGGGGTTGCGCGACAAACTCAAGTCATTGGGTTATCGTCGATTTCAGATGCTGGGCGGGAAGGACGACGAACGTCTCTGGGAGGCTTATTCCAAAACTGATATTTCTCGTACGTCACTCACGGAAATTTTAAATTGAAAATCACCGTATTCTTAGCACGTTTGCCAAATGGACATCATGCGAAAATCTTGATGTTTACATTTTCTTAAATAGATAAAGCGCGAGCACATTTCCGACGAATTGCTGTACTGCAAGGGCCATGATTGCACCCCAAATTCCCCAGAGTGGCACGCAGACGAGAAGTCCAGCGCTCGTAATGATCGGGTTACTGATCGCAAGTGTATAGTAAATTTTTACCGAGGCCTTTGCAGTGATTGCTGTTGAAATAAAACGTAAAGGCGAAAATGCTAGTAGTCCAGTCATTACTTGTGCATAGGGGATTGATTCAAGATATTTTGGAAAGAATATCTGGAAAAAATATGGAATAATGAAGATGGCGGCAATGGACAAGGGGACTGTGAAATAATGCGCAATCCGCACCTTGCGGAGCAATGTTTTTTTTATGACCTCCTTGTCTTGGGCGGCCATTTTGGGGAATGCTAGGGTTGTGGTGATGAGCTTGAACGAATTTTGAATATTGCTCACGGCGGCTTGCGCAAAAGAATATACTGCGAGTGCTGCGGGTCCAAGAAAATGAAAGAGGACTATTGCATCCAGTCGGCCACTGATGGTCGCAAGAACGCTCATTGCCGTCAGGTGTTTGCCGAATTGAAAAGATTCTTTGTCCTCAATTTTGTTGAGCGGGTGTCTACTCGTAACATACAAAAAAATACCACCTCGAAGGAGTAGCGTTGCAAAGAGATATGCCAAAATTATCCCCAGCACGTTTCTTGTAAGATAAATGACTCCGAGCATAATAAGTGCCGATCCGACTTGAAGAATGATGCTGAGTTTCGAGCTCTCGCGAAAGAGCTTTCTCCCGACTAGGAGAGAGTTATAATGGGATAGCGGGTCGAGGAGTAGCAGGAATGGAGCAGAAACAAAAAACAGCGTTGCAAGCTCCCTGTTCCCGTTTGTAAAATAATAAACGCCAAATGCCACACAGACGAGCACTGCAATCGTGCAGCTCATGACTCGCAGGCGGAATGTTTTCCAAAAGATCGCATCTTTTCCCTGTGCTATCCCGCGTTGCACTGCTGTGTCCATCCCCGTCAGAGAAAAGAGCGAGAGTATTCCGAAGACCGATAAAATGTATTTGTATGTTCCGTAGACCTCCTTGGGGAGATAATGCGCGTATCCGATGGCAAGAAAAATTGCCGTGACACCCCCCCCCACCTGCCCCACAAAAAGCCAAAAACCGCCATGCAGCACGTAGCGCAGGTCAGTTTGAGCCTTCCGCTCTCCCCAGCGGATAAGTTTGTTCATTTGATTATGAAGTAAGCTCATGTGGGTGGCGTACAATATATAAGCATCCCTGACGATGAAAGGTTGCGGTTACAACCTCTTTTGCCATATTTTTGTAGTCCGGCGTTGAGCTGATATACTGTCGAAGCGCAACTTTTGGCGATTGTCGCCCGGTGCGCATCTGACGAAGATATTTTTCTCATATGCTCAAACTTATAAAGAAATTTTTACTGACGCATGAACCGTTTCGCCCCGTGCATACCGGGAACTGGATACGTGCCCTTTATTGTCGGCACTATCTTCCAGGATACGTGAAGCCGGTCGAGCCATCGATTCTTGACGCCGCGTGTGGAAACGGCAGGCATTCCGTTATGCTGCGCAAGCTTTTCCCGAATGCGCACATCGAAGGAGTTGACCTCAGGGCAGATGAAGAGTGGAAAACCTTCACAGATCCCCAAATGCACTTTCACACCGCAGATCTTACTTTGATGGACGAGGACGCGACTCGAGACGTGATTGTTTCAATCGATACACTCGAGCATATCTCGGGCAACGAGCGCGTGTTGAGAGAGTTTTTTAAGGCGCTTCGTCCCGGTGGAATTTTGTATCTTGCGGTTCCCTGTGAAGACACCGAGCGCTTTGTGTTGCCAAAACGCTGGTTCGGAGACTTCTACGACTGGGCGGACGTAGAGCATATTGGAGAGATGCGCCCAATGGCACCACTCGTCGCGTTGATGAAGGAAACCGGATTTGAGATCCTGCTGTCGCGACAGACGTTTACACTTTGGGGACACCTCGCATGGGAGATTGAACACCTCTTGCATGGAAAGCCGTGGGGTGGCCGATACAACCCCTATCTCATGCCACTCTACAAACTCCTCGGCTGGCTCGACATATTGTTCCCCATCGGCACGGGAAACAATCTGGTGGTGGCAAAGAGGGGATAAAGAAGAGTGAGATTTGCCGTGCGGGGGTAAATTTGCGATACTGCCTACATTCTCGGCCCACTTGGTGCCACACGTGAACCACATGAAGCGCATTTTTTCTCTATTACGCATAGTTTCCAGTACGCGCTTTTTGGTACGCCGTTTGCAGGCAAATTTTATCATTACACACACTGCGAAGAAAAAATTTTCCACGGTAGTGGACATTGGCTGCGGACGCGCCCCTCATAAAAGGTTTGTCACTGCCGAAAGATATATTGGCGTGGACATTGAAGATCGTGGTGGCGTTACGGACGTTGTGATTGCGGATGTAAACGAGGGAATTCCTCTGCCTGATAATACTGCCGACTTGGTCATTTGTACGGAAACATTGGAGCATACGAAGCAGCCGCATTTGGTGGTAAAAGAAATGTATCGCATCACAAAAGTGGGAGGAACAGTTCTGCTCACGACTCCGATGGTGTGGCCAGTGCACGAGGCCCCGTACGATTTTTTCCGTTATACGAACTATGGCCTCGCGCACTTGTTCCAAGAGGCAGGTTTCACCGAGGTGAAGACACGCGCGTCGAATGGATACCTTTACTCAATGTGCGCACTTGCACAATTGCACATGCGCCACTGGGCGCTCACTCCTATTGTGGTATTTTTTAATGTCGCAGGACTTTTATGCTACAAGCACGAACGAAATACGGCATTTCCACTCGGGCAACACGTAGTGGCCAAAAAGTAAGGTATTCTCTGTATAAATGCCACCTTGCGCGGTCGGTCGAGTTATAAATACGCAACAGAAAAGCACAAAATGACGGATAATTACAAAAAACCAGCGCTCACCCAAGACCAAGTCAACGACGTGTGGGGCGAGGTGTGGGGAGGCAATCCGCCGAGTGTGCATGACATCTTTCTTCAGCGGCTTTTTCTTGAGGGGTATCCTGTGTTTAAGAAGTACGTTCCCGAAGGAGCACGCAGTATTTTGGAGATCGGTGCAGGAAGTGGGCGTTACGGATTAAAGTTTGCCACAGAGTTTCCTGACGCTCACGTGACGCTTACTGACATTGTGGACACTGCAATTTTGGGGATGATGAATCTCAAAAATGCACTTGGCCTCACTAATGTGACGGTACAAAAAGAAGATGCCTTCCGCCTCTCGTTTGCCGAGGATGCATTCGATGTTGTGTTTTGTGATGCGGTCATTCAGCATATCCCACAGTATCAAAATGCCGTAAAAGAAATGATACGCGTATTAAAACCTGGGGGAACGCTTATCCTCTCCGCAGTGAACTCATGGAATCTTCCGCACACTATGTACAAGAATGGGTTACGGCTACTTGGGAAAGAATATTCCTATGGGCATGAGCGATCATTCTCAGGTGGAGAACTACAGGAACTGTTTCAGCGATATTACATGCAGAATATTAATATCGACGGATTCTATTTTGCCTACGGGGTCTATCGATGGAAAATACACCACCCAATCTTTAGGCTAATCGGCGGTGCCATTAATCGGGGAACGAAATTTCTCGATCTGCTTTCGGGTAGGTCAGTCTCCCGCCGTTTGGGGTTCGAGGTGTTTGCCGTCGGGCAGAAAGTTGCTCTTCGCGTGAAACATTCTGGTATCGTACAGATCCCCTCCATGGAAAACCCTGAATTAGGAACACTTATGTCCGGAGAAGGGAAGAAGAGTATACCGTTCGATATCAGGCGCTTTTACCTGATAAAAGACATCCCTGATTTTTATGCCGTGCGTGGCGGACATGCACACAAGACGCTTGATCAGGTTATCTTCTGTTTAAGTGGGTCGTTTCAGCTACGCATCGATGACGGAACGACACATCAGAAGTTCATACTTAACTCTTCTGATTTTGGTGTTCGACTGGGGCCAAAATTGTGGCATAGCATGCGACAATTTTCGAAAGACTGCGTTATCTTGGTACTTGCGTCCGACCATTTTGACGAACCAGATTACATTCGAAAATACGAAGATTTTAAGACTTACGCAGCAGCACACCCATGATACCGTTCAATGATTTCAAGAAGAAATATAGAGATAATAAAAAAGCGATCGATGCTGCCATTCGGCGTGTTCTCAGGCGCGGATGGTTCATTCTTGGTGTTGAGGGGGAGGAGTTTGAAAAGAAGTTTGCAGAGTTCGCGGGACTAAAACATGTGTATGGTGTCAACTCGGGTACTGACGCGATATTCCTTGCACTCCGGGCACTTGGCGTCGGGAAGGGGGACGAGGTCATCACGACTCCGCACACGGCAACACCGACAATATCCGCAATACGCATGGCGGGTGCGACCCCCGTATTTGTTGACATCGATCTTGCAACCTACAATATAAACCCAAAAAATATTGAGGCGAAGATAACAAAAAGAACCAAGGTGATATTGCCCGTCCACATCTACGGACATCCTGCGGATATGGGAGCGATCATGCGGGTCGCACGGAAGCACAAACTCTTCGTCGTGGAGGACGTTGCACAGGCGGTGGGCGCGCGAATCGGGAAGCGCATGGTCGGTACATTTGGAGATATCGCATGCTTCAGTTTCTATCCAACAAAGAATCTTGGTGCATTTGGCGACGGAGGCGCTGTTGGGACCAACAGCAAAGAGCTCGCTGAGCGCATGTGGCAACTTCGTAATTATGGCGAGGTCGCAAAATACAAAAATGCAATCGAGGGTATCAATAGCAGGCTCGACGAGATGCAGGCTGCGCTTCTCTCTTGGTCGCTTACAAAACTTCCTTCTTGGAACAAGAAACGCGCACAGATCGCATGTCGATATCTCAAGGCATTTTCGTATCTACCGATCGTGCTTCCTCCTGCAGAAGATAGGGCGCATCATCCCGTTTGGCATCTCTTTGTGATACGCACAAAAGAACGTAGCGCACTTCAGGAGCATCTGAAGAAGTGTGGTATTGCGACGTCGGTCCATTATCCCATGCTCGTTCCGGCACAAGAGGCGTATCGATTTTTGAAATACAAAATAGGGATGTTCCCGAACGCTGAAGCGATCTCGGGCGAGATACTCTCACTCCCAATTTATCCCGAACTATCAGTGGCTGACCAGCAAGCAGTCATCAACGCAGTAAAGGATTTTTTTGCAGGCAAATAGAAAAGCCGAGGGATTGCCTCGGCGTGAATTGCTGTTTTCAGCGTAGTCTGCTCGCGTACATGTCCGCGAGCGTGGTCTGATGGTGATCAACAATCGCGTCAGCTGACATTTGGCTGAGCGGACGAAAGACAAATCCCGGCTTAAGGAGCGTCATGGCAGAGAGGGGAACCCACGCTTCCCAAACAGCGGTCATGCAATTGACGCTTCGTTCGGGGTCTTCCCGGTGCACTTCGATGAATGCATGCCGGGATTCGAATGACGTACGGAGTTGTTCTCGCAGGCAAGCATCGTCTGTGAGCTCGTCGAGTAGTCGCTCTTGAGCACGCGCGAGGTCATCGTTCGGACGTAGTGCGCAGCCATTTACGTGCTCGCTCCCAGCCCATCCCTGGTCGCTCATTTCGCGTTTTTTGAGGGCTACGCCAACGGTTTCTCCAGAGTCATCTTTGACCCAAAGCACGATTTCGATACACGCATAAGAGGGCCCCAGCTCCACACATGCCCTCCAGATCGGACGAGGCGTATTGCCACCCGTCCCGCGTCGGCTCTCGTTGACGCGGTCTGCGACAATCTGAAGTATCGGGCCAAGTTCTTCCCAGCTTGCGTTTCGCATGAAGTCAACGACATCTTTGCTCATGGAAAATCCTATTTTGAGTTCAAAAATTCTACATAAATTTTATCATATATACAAAAGAATGTCAATCAATTTGTGTGAATTTTTCTGCTAAGCTAAGGCAATGAAAGTTGATTCAAAGAAAATACGCGTTGCGTTTGTTGTCGGGATATTTCCCGTTGTGTCTGAGACGTTTATTATTAATCAGATTGCGGACCTCATCGATCGTGGGATTGATGTGACGATATTCACTTTCAGGCAGGGAAGTTTGGAGAATATCTCTGATCGATATTTTTCACACAAGATGCAATTACGAACTAAGGTGCTCGAAATGCCAAAGGGGCTGTTGTCGCGTATGGCACACATCATTCCGAAGAAGGTTCATCTGCTCGCAAAGAATCCGATGGCACTTTTACGAGCGGCAAACGTATTCAAGTATGGACGCAATGCGCTGTCGGGGAAAACCATTTTTTGGGCTGAGCCCTTCATTGGAGAAGCATTTGATCTTGTGCATTGTCATTTTGGGCCGATTGCGAATAAATTTCTTGTCATTCGCGAGATTCTTAAGTTACCTCAACGTATGGTCGTTACCTTCTACGGGGCAGACGTGAGCCAAAGCATACAGCAAAAAGGAGTGCATTATTACGATCGATTACGCAATGAGGCATCTCTCTTCTTTACGATGTCGGAAAACATGAAGGAACGCGTGGTCGCACTCGGGTTTGACCCCGCAAAGGTTATTTCCCTGCCGGTGTCGATCGATGTTGTTTCGTATCCGTTTGCAAGGCGCGAGGTTGCGAAAGATGGGATCTTTCACATGCTCTCTGTCGGCCGCTTTGTTGAGAAAAAGGGGTTTGATGATTTGTTGCGCGCACTGGCACTTCTGAAGTCGAAGGCCAAGCAAAAATTCGTGTGTCACATTGTGGGCGGGCCAAAGGAGGCGGAGGAAAAGTTACGCAATCTTGCGACCTCGCTCGGCGTAATGGATGTAGTTGAGTGGAGGGGGTACATGAAGGTGGAAGATATCATTCAATATTTTTTACAAATGCAGTTGTACGTGCAGACGTCGAAGACCGCAGCGAACGGTGATATGGAATAATAATTATGAATACAGTAATTTCACAAGCACTAGCGACAGGACTTCCCGTGGTGGCGACACGCCACAGCGGTTTTCCGGAGCAGGTTGAGGACGGAAAGAACGGATACCTCGGAGAAGAAAATAATCCCGATTCAATGGCGAATGCAATTCTCAAATTTATGGAAGATCCTGAAATGTGGGCTGATATGAGTGATGCAGCGAGGGCTCATGCGCTTGTCCACTATGACCAGAACATCTTGATTGAGAAGCAAATTGAATATTATAAAAAATTGTGCCAATAACAAGACATCCGCTCGCGGATGTTTTGTTATTTGAGGGAGCGGTAGTGGTCGAATGTTTCTTTGAGCCCCTGTTCAAAATCCTTCAGTGGTTTCCAGCAGAGCTCACGCGTGGCCTTACGCGAATCAAGGGCGTAGCGGACCCGTCTGCCGTAGTGCGGGAAGGTATCGTGGCCGAGGCCGTCAAGGCATGATATTTGCGAATTGCACATATGAACTTTACAAATTTACATGAATTTACTAACACTTTGGATTAATATCTTAATTTCACCGCATGTTTGCTGTGTGGCCTCCCCGCAGACCGTACATTTGACATGTACAACTGGAGTGTATATTCTGTCTGTATATGATAAAAACAATCAACGCCACAGCACTGCGAAGTAATTTCAAGGTAAGTATGGATCACGTGAAATCAAGCAAGATGCCGCTTGTAATCACTGAGCGGGCTATTCCCACTGCGGTATTGATGGGTATAGATGAGTTTGAGGATCTTCTATCGGCAAGAGACAAGGTGTTTTTGGCGAGCATCAGGACTGCGCGCAAAGAGTACGCAAAAGGGGATGTGGTGAACATGCACGACCTCTTTGCAGACATTGTCTAGTGTATGCCGTATAAAGTATTGTTCACAAGGGGGGCGCAGAAGGATATTGAAAAACAAAACATAACAGTGCGACGGCTATTGCATAAAAAGCTCGTCCATTTTGCTTCGCTGGGCGACATTGGCGTAGTGGCGAAGAAATTACATAATCATGTTGCGGGGGAGTATCGTCTCCGTGTCGGCAATTTTCGTATCATCTTCGACCTCGATAGGCATGCCATAATCATCCTTCGTATTCAGCATCGCAAGGATGTTTATCGGTAGCTGCACCCCAGAGTGTCATAGTGGCTGAACGTTTCTTTGAGTGCTTACTCGAAATTCTTTAGCGACTTCCAGTCGAGTTCGCGGGTGGCTTTGGATGAGTCGAGGGCGTAGCGGATGTCGTTGCTCCGAAGTTCGTTTTCCGCGCATACTGACGCCGTGGGGGGTTGTCAATTACTTGACAATTAATCCTATCTTGGTTTACAATTGTCTTGCAACATGCTGACGAAAGGTGAAATATTGAAGAGAGGCAAAGCTGTAGGGAAGATACTCACGAGCCATCTCGTCGCATCCTTTGGTGTTTCTCGACAGTACGCAAGCGCACTTGTCGGAGAACTTGTTCGTGAGCAGCGACTTGTAAAAATTGGGTCTACAAGAAGTGCATTTTACGTACTTCCGGAATACGCACGAAAACATCCGGAGATTTTTCCCGCGTCATACACAAAAACATTTCGAAATGTCGCGCTTGAAGAACACAATGTATTGAACGACGTGGAAAGTAAATTTTCCAAATTAAAAAAAATGCCGGAAAATATTAGAAGTATTTTCGCATTTGCATTTTCCGAGATGTTAAACAACGCGATCGAACATTCACGGTCAACAGTAGTACACGTTGACGTGTTGGCGCGCGGCAAAATACTTACGTTTATCATCGAGGATTCCGGGGTGGGTATATTCAAAAATATCATGCAGAAGAAATCTCTCCACTCGGAGTTGGAGGCGATTCAGGATCTCTTAAAGGGGAAAACGACGACAATGCCGACGTCTCATTCCGGTGAAGGTATATTTTTCACTTCAAAGATAGGGGATACCTTTCTCCTAGAGAGCTTTGGGTATCGCGTCACCATGGACAATACAATTAAAGATGTATTTATCGAGCAAGTGAAACAACGAAAAAAGGGCACGAGGGTCACCTTTCAACTTAACGTTTCTGCATCGCAACATTTAAGTGATGTGTTTAGAAAATATACGAACATCGGGGATGAGAGTGATTATGGTTTTGACAAGACTGAAGTCCGCGTCAACCTTTATGCGGCGGCAGGGGTACATATTTCACGCTCTCAGGCACGTCGAATTCTTTCGGGTTTGGAAAAATTTAAAGTCATAGTTTTTGATTTTGCTAAAGTTCCGGTTGTGGGGCAGGCATTTGCCGACGAGATATACCGCGTCTTTGCGCGCAAATATCCCCATATCGCGCTTCAGGAAACCAACATGCTCCCCGTGGTGCATTTCATGATTGAGCGAGCGAAAAACGAAGCCAAGAAGACCGTCTAATTCGGAGTAGCAAAACAAGAAGAGTCGAGCCACACTGTTTTACTACTTCAAGGCGCGGTAGTGGTCGAATGTTTCCTTGAGTCCTTGTTCAAAATCCTTCAGTGGTTTCCAGCCGAGCTCACGCGTGGCCTTGGATGAGTCGAGGGCATGTGCACAATGGTGCAAAGTTAAACAATGTGGCCAAATTCCGCACCTCCTTGCATTCCACGTCCCATGGAGTAGTTTAAGGACCAATACACACTAACTACACCACCACCATGCGCAAGTCCGCCGTAGCGCTCTCCACCCTCCTCTCCCTCCTCGCATGGACCCCCGCCCTCGCCGCCACAGAAGTGTCCGGCCCGATAGTGAGTGATACGACATGGACCGCGGCAGACAGTCCATACATTGTGACCGGCGTCAGTATCCTCCCCGCCGCAACCCTCACCATCCTTCCCGGAACTATTGTGAAGGTCATGCGTGATGGTTCTCCACTCCACGTGAGCGGCACGCTTATCATTGGCGCACCGAGTGGCGCCCCCGTAGTCATCACCTCAATTAGTGACGACTCGGTGGGCGGCGACACGAATAACGACGGTAGCTCAACCGTCCCCGCATCGGGAAACTGGTGCAGCATCATGCTCAACCCCGGCTCACGGACGACCATAGAGAACACCACCATCCGCTACGGTGGCGCGGCACTTAACTCCTATGGGTGGCGTACCAACTGCTCGCTCGTGAAGAACGATGGCGGAATACTCAGTCTCAATCACGTCAGGATTGTGCACAATGAATCCTATGGCATACAGCAGTTGGCAGGAACGACCACCATCACGAACTCGGAGATTGCACACACCGTGCAATACGGTATTCATGTGCTTGACGGTACGCTCTCGGTGAATCACTCGAGTATTTATGACAATCTCGTATATGGGATATTCAATGAAAGCATGAAGGTTGTCGATGCGACGAATAACTGGTGGGGGGCATTTGGTGGGCCGACAACATATGCAGGAATCATCTCCATGGGGAATCTGGTTTCTTCGCGGGTGGACTACTCACCGTGGCTCTTGTCGCCGCCCGTGGATGAAACGCCGGGTGACCCGTGTGCCGGGGTTGAGAATTGCAATTCGAATGTGCTGTTTCTGCCAGGCTTAGAAGCAAGTCGACTATATTGGACTGATCCAAATTGCCTCTTTCTTAGCTGTGAAAATCAACTCTGGCTTGCCAACAGTGATGCCGACGCGGAGAAACTCTATTTGAATCCCATGGGCTCAAGTATCCTTGGCAATATCTATACAAGCATCATTCGCGGACCGCTCGAGGAAGTACCACTTCCGATTGCAGGAACAAATATATACAAAACATTTCTCAAAGATCTGAAATCTTGGAGGGATGATGAGCGCATAATTAGGGATTTTGCCGTCACACCATACGACTGGCGGCTTTCTATCGATGATGTGCTTGAGAAGGGAGTCCGTGATGGTGACAAGGTATTTTATGGTGGGGCACCGGGTACATATATCCTCGATGAATTCCTCCGCATGGCGAGCTCGTCACGCACCAAGAAGGTGACGATTATCGCGCATTCAAATGGGGGCTTGGTCGCAAAGCGACTCATGCTGAAACTGCGTGAAATGGGGAGGGAAGACCTGGTCGACAATCTGATTCTCGTTGCGGTTCCGCAAATCGGAACACCAAAGGCCGTTGGCGGACTTCTGCACGGCACTGATCTCGGTATATCGGTTTTTCTTGATGAGATGCACGCGCGCACATTGGGAGAAAACATGCCGAGCGGTTATGCGCTTATGCCGTCACAAAAATATTTTGACACAGTGAGCTACTCATCCATCACGAGCAAGCTCGTCACATTCACCAATTCCCCCCTGTATGCAAATGAGCGTGCACGCTATGGCTTGTTGGTAAGCAATATGACAGAACTCCGTGGATTTCTTTTGGGAAGCGAGGGTCGCACCGAGCCCGCCGACAATGATCCTGATGCACCAAATGTGCTCAAAGAGGGCCTCCTTGATCAAGCATTAATGACTCACGCACAGATCGACGATTGGCAACCCGCGACATCGACACGGGTAATTCAAATCGCAGGTTGGGGTGAGTCGACTATTTCTGGTGTGAGTTATTACACTGAAGAGAAACAAGACTGCAGGATAGTTCAAAATACATATTCGATTGGCTCGCACGAAGAATGCGGCCCTTACTACGAGGTGAAAAAATATAGGCCGAACTTCACCACCGAAGGAGACGGTACGGTTGTGGTGCCGAGCGCTCTTTGGATGTCGACGAGTTCTCCGAATGTGGAGAGATATTGGGTGGATTTGTGGAAATATAACTCAGCAACAGCGGGAAATATTGACCGAGATCATAAAAACATCACGGAAGTTCAGTCTCTTATCGAATTAATTAAATCCAAACTCACCAACGCATCGTTGCCCCCGCTCAACTACATCGCAACTTCTACCGCCGCACTCAGTGAAAAATTAAGTACAGAATACATTTACACCCTTCATTCCCCGCTTACTCTCGACCTCTACGATGCGCTAGGAAATCACACCGGCATTTCAACGACATCCGGAATGCTGGAGCAAAACATCCCCGGCTCTCGCTATGGCACACTGGGGGATGTGAAATACATTATTGCTGATGCAGGGGTAGCACAGCATCTGTCCCTTCACGGATATGCCACAGGCACGTTTAGTTTAGATGTAGAACGCAGACGCGGCGACGAGGTGCTCGCAAGTACCACCTTCGCCTCCATCCCCGTATCCCCGAGCACGGTTGCAACATTCACTATGCCTCCCGAGAGTGATCCAACAAGCGCAACCCCTCTGACCGTAGATATTGACGGGAATGGAACTGTGGACAGAATACTTACCCCCAATCTAGGTGGCACCACATATCCCGACCGCAACCCACCTGAGGTTGCATTCAATTTCGACCTCGTGACGAGTGACTTAGTCGTGAGAGGAGTAGATGCCGAAGGTGCAACAGTGGTGACTCAAAGTACTTCCTCGATCCGTATTGTGGACAAGGGTGGCAATACACTCCTCATTCCATTTGTGAAGTACAGAGAAAAACCGACACGGTTAAAGGTTGTTTTCAATACCCTTATCTATAACGACGTACCTACTTCGACCCCAAGGGCGACTCTTGATTTCGAATGGGAGCTCAACAAAAATGGCACACTAAAGTTACTCACTCAAGATGTGCGTATCAATGGCGTGCGTCGCATCCGTGCCGAGTATTCCGGGAGTACAAATCAAACTAAAATTGTCGACAGAGTGAAAGAGGGTGGCGAAAAGAGTGTTACGAAGTCGACGAAAACAGACACTCAATTGGTCAGTATTTCAATACTTAAAGGTGTATTAGAAATTGCATATTAGACAATAGAATAATTAGGGTATAATCATATATATGAAGATATTATGTAGATCAAGTGTCAAGTTTTTTTTTGCGACCATATTTGTGCTACTCGCATGCTTTGCGGTAGTAAAAATCGGTGGAGTAAAACTCCCAGTCGAAGTTGACAATTTCATAGAAAATTTTGGCATGCTCCTGCTTGCATTGATCAGCGCTTCCTTCTTCACTCTCTTTGTTCGCCCTGAAGTATTCAAATCCTGGCTACACTTTCTTTGCTGGTGGATTGTCCCTTTGCTCATTGCATACTCACTCTCATCTGCGCGTGGCGGGGGATTCAGTGGGATTAACCCATGGCAACCCCTTTTCCCGATTCTCCTCGGCCTCTTCGCCCTCTCGACGCCGGTCTATCTCTATTTCAAATCAAAGAAGCTGAAATAGGCTGGTTGGCATATGAATCAAGATAAAAAGGACATCTTGCTCATCGGACTTATTGGGGTAACTGTTTTTTGATATCCTTGTTTAATCGACAAATTGGTATCTGCGCGGAAACAGATGACGAATGTGACAACCGAGCATCACGCACAAAATTATCTGGGATGGTGGCACCGGGAATGCTCACCAGCCATGGGGAAATGAAAATTACTTATTAGTTCTTTAATTTAAGAGATATGGGGACAAAAAAAACGTACTGGTAATTTCGTCGGTATACATTCTTTATTTATTATCACTTTTTATAATTGGTTCATCGTGCAATGATGATTGGTGCCATCTGCGAGAAGACGGGGTACTGGTGACAGCGCTTTACATACTTGCTCCATGTGCCGTGATGTTTCTTTTGTCCATCCTCACTTACCGCATGCGCGACGAAGTCTTCCGCGCATGGTGGAACTTCGCAAGATGGATGGTGCCAATCATCATTCTCGCGACCTTTGCTGTTAACGCCATACCGTCTAATGGAGGATTCTTTAACATGGATGCACTCGCATACCCGCTATTTCTCGGTCCCCTCTATCTCATCTTGATTCTCGTTTCTCTCTGGAGAATTATCCGCACACACCTAAGATCAAAAAAAGTTTCATAATTTGTTATTCCAACGTGCGATAGTACTCAAATGTTTCCTTGAGTCCTTGTTCGAAATCCTTGAGGGGTTTCCAGTCGAGTTCGCGGGTGGCTTTGGATGAGTCGAGGGCGTAGCGGATGTCGTGACCGAGGCGGTCGGTGACGTATTCGATTGCATCCTCATCGCGACCTGCGAGCGCGATGAGTTTCTTGGTGATGTCGATATTTTCGATCTCGTTTCCGCCGCCGAGGTTGTAAACTTCGCCGGGTTTTCCGTCGCGGAAGACGCGGTCGATACCGGTGACGTGGTCGGAGACGTGTATCCAGTCACGGACATTCTTGCCGTTGCCGTAGAGTGGCACTTTTTTTCCTTGAAGGAGATTGGTGATGAAGCGGGGGATAAGCTTTTCGTGGTGCTGATTTGGGCCGTAATTGTTTGAGGCGCGCGTGGTCACCGTGTCGAGTCCGAATGTCTTGTGATATGAGCGCACAAGCAGGTCTGCTGCGGCCTTGGACGCGCTGTAGGGGCTGTTGGGGAGGAGGACATCGGCTTCGGTGCTCGCCTTTGCATCGGGGGCAAGCGAGCCGTAGACTTCGTCGGTGGAGACGAGGTGAAAACGCTTTACTGCATTTTTTCTTGCACACTCAAGTAGGTTCTGCGTGCCGAGCACGTTTGTTTCAACAAAGATGTTTGGGCCGGTAATCGAGTTGTCGACATGGCTCTCTGCGGCAAAATGAATGATGTGGGTTGGTTTGTATTGCTCAAAAATGTCAGCGAGTTTGCCTGCATCGCGGATGTCGGCTTTGGCGAATGCATAATTCGGGGATGCTGCGACGGTGACGTTGTTGAGATTTGCGGCATAGGTGAGTGAGTCGAGATTCACGAATTGGTAGTTCGGGTATTTTGGTACGGCGAAATTTAGATAATTACTCCCAATGAATCCGGCACCACCCGTTACAAGAATGACCTTTTCGTATTTCATGACAGCGTCTCTTTCTTGTGCTTTTCTTTCATATAGTTCGATGCATTGAGAAGACTATCGAAGTTGCCGACATCGAACCATGCGCCCTTTACGTTTTCGGCCATGAGGGTGCCCTCATCGACATAGCGATTGTTGACCCAGGTAATCTCGAACTCTCCGCGGTCGCTCTTGGGTTGCCCCTCCATTTTTGCGAATACGGTGTTGTCGTATATGTAGATACCCACTACCGCGAGGTTCGTCGCGGGAGATTTTGGTTTTTCGATGATCTCCGTCACGCGTTTGTACTTGTCGAGGGTGGCAACACCGAAGCGCTCCGGGTCATGTACTTCTTTCAAGAATATTTTCGCTCCGGAAGTAAAATTTACGACGTGTTCCGCAATGTCATCCTCGATGATGTTGTCTCCAAGGTGAAGCGTCACCGAATCGTCTCCGACGAAGTCGTGTGCGATGCAGAGTCCTTGAGCAATTCCGCCCGGTTCGTTTTGTATTCCGTAGACGATCTGGATCTGGTGTCCAGTTTTCGCAGATTTGAAATCCTGCCCGGAGCCGAGCACGCTTACAAAGTCGTCGAGGTACTGAGGGGAGAGCACTATCATGATGCGGGTGATCCCTGCGTTGACGAGCTTTTCTACGGCATGAAAAATGACCGGCTTATTGTAGAGCGGCAAGAGATGCTTATTGGTGATCTTGGTGAGGGGGTGCAGACGTGTTCCGTTTCCTCCGGCTAAAATTACTCCTTTCATATGTTGTTTGAAGTTGCGTGCGATGTGGCGCTTGTCATATATTATAGAAAACAACGCGTTTGCGCAAAAAGTGTCAGTGTTGCTATGGTCCGCATCGGCCGAGGAATCTTGACATTTTTCGTTATTTTATGTACTCTGCGCAGTAGACTTCTTCTCAAATTCAGTCATCTCAAAGGAGATTGTAGTGAACCAATCGACGAATCTGGAAATTCTCTGTCTTCGCCACGGCAAGACCAACTATAACGGCAAGCCGAGGGATCTCACCCCGGAAGGTGAGGCGCACGTGCGCCAAGTCGCGCAAGACTCCGTGCTTCCGTGGGTGAAGCGGCATGGCGTCAACTTGCGTTACCTCTCCATCTATTCTTCGCCGGCGCCCCGTGCGCATTTCACTGCAACGTGCGTTGCAGAAGTGATCGCACACGATGGGTCGCTCCTTCCGCGCGTCGAGATGGGTCCGACGACTCAGCGAGACGCCGCCCGCGCCGCTCTGGTCTATGCCGACCTCCGCGCAGGAAAGCGCCACGTGAGCTACGAGACCGAGCCTGCGTTCCAGGACCCGACGGTCTTCGAGACACCTGCCGAGGTGCGCGCACGGTGGTATGCGTTCTTCGCAGACTACGTGCGTCAAGCGCATCTGCGTGGTCCGCGCTGCGCGATCCTCGTGTCGCACTACGAAGTGCTGTGTAATCTCGTGCACGACCTCTTTGGTATCGCGGCAACAGAGGCGACGGAGCTCCGGCATGCCGAGCCGATATTCCTGTCGGTCTCCGAGTATGGCTGGGGAGGTCTCGTGCTCATCACGGGCCAATTCCGTGGGCAAGAGGCGCGCGCTGTCTTCAATCCCATGACGCTTGTCCTCACGCGCTGTCTGTAGTCCGCCATCCCTCCCGCATGCATGCATGCGGGTTTTCTTTTACCCGTAAATCCCTATAATAGACAAATGAATATTGTGACCGCACTGGAGGCTCTCGCCGTCGAAGGAGTAGAAGGGGAGCATGACCGAGTGATCGAGACGGTGCTCTCGAAACTTTTTGTTCGCGGAGACAAGGTGCACAAAGCATACAAACATCGTACTGCAGATTTTGCCGACCTTGCCGACCGCGAAGTGCGACGCGGATATATTGCTGAAGACTTTTTTTGGAATAATGCTATGGCGCCAGAAATTTATCTTGAGCTTCGCGGTGTACGTCGGAAAGGGGAACAGTTGGTACACGTGAGTGAGAGTGAAGAGGATTGGTATATTGTTATGCAGAAGATCGATACGGACAGAGACCTTCACCGCATGATTGAGCGTGGAGTGCTCCGTGAAGAGGAACTTGCGGAATATGTGCGCGTGCTGATGGAACGGCTCACAGCACTTTCGCTCGCGCGTCGTGCGGGACTTGAGGAATATTTTGAACGCGGAGTTGCACATGTCCATGCTGAGGTCATGGGGACTTGCGACTGGGCGTATACCGCAGCACCACTTCTGACGCGGGAAGAAGTCGATCGCGCCGGCAGATTGATGCAGCGAGCGATGCAGACGGAGTCTTATTTTGCGGGAGATATGAACTCAGTTGCGGTAGTCATCGACACGAACGGCGAAAACATTCTCTTTCTCGAGGGGGGAGTGTCGTTCATTGATGTCATGCCGCCAAAGGACGCATGGCGCGTACACGACCGATATTTTATTGTTTGCCGTACGAGCGCGGACATTAGCGCACTTTCAGAGGGCGGGCTTGCGGAGATACTGCATGAGTCCTACGCCATCGTGCCCCCACCGGAAATTGTCCGCATGGTCTACGAGATAGCCGCGGCGCTCATCCAGGTGCCTTATCGTAAAATGGTTGGCCGTGAAGACTTGGCAGAGAAGTATGCAAACTTTGTGCGATTGAGGTGTGACGAACTTGCAGGATTATTTGATCAAAGAGATTTCTAATCTGCGCCCTGTTCGAGTTCGACGTATCTCCTGATGATGTTATCTAGGCTTTCCACTGTGTGTCCCATCGGAAATCCGGCATCCCGGAGTTTGTCTGCACGAAGGATTGTGTTTGAACGTTGAGCTTTCACGATGAGCTCAGACGCGGGGATGTATTTTTTTTCCAACATCTTTCCGGAGTGTTTTTCGTAGAGTTCGAGAATGTCCTTGTGTGTAACGGGCTCAGGATTCACGAAATTGAATGTCCCCGTGGCACCGGCGTCGACGAGCCCCTTAAGTGAGGGGAGTAGATCCTCGATTACCGTAATTGAATTTGGTACCACGATGACCTTCTGATATCCGAGGAGTTTATTCAAAAGATTGCGTGAAGTTGGCATCGCGGCGATGGGCATGCGCGGACGAACAATAAGCACGTTGCCGTAGTCCTTGAGGATGTGCTCTGCTTCCGCTTTCGTACGTGAGTAATATGAGCCATTAAAGTTTGGTGCATCATCCTCAGAAAATCCCTTGCCGTTGTTGTCTCCCTCGTAGATGCATCCGCTGGAAAGGTGTACAAGCCTGATGTTGTGTTTCTTTGCATGATCGGCAAAAACTTTCGCCAACGTCACGTTTGCTGCGTAGGTTTCTTCTTTGTGGTCCTCGCACCAGTCGACGTTTGGTCGCCCCGTTTTTCCGGCCGCATTGATGATAACATCAGGGATTCCGATTGCTTGTTCTAACTCTGCCTGAGTACTAATGTGCCGATTGTCCATCGTTGCGTTAAGGTGTGTCGCGACAAGGTTGCCCAGAAACCCCCCTCCATATACGGTAATATTCATAAATGTGTTCGTTATGCCTAAGAAAACCCCAGAGAAGCTCAAATAGTAACAATTATTAGGCCATAAAAGCAAAGGGCGGTACAAGTCGATGCTGATTGCCAGTAGTGGGCATTCCCTATATAGTTGATGGCATGTCATTAAAGGAACTACTGCGATTTTGCATTCTTGCGTGTATATTTGCCACGCCTTTTATTTGTTTATACGTCGCGGAAACAATGTTTTTTCCGTTCATTACCGGTAAGAATTTTCTCTTTCGTATCATCGTAGAAGCGATGCTCGGACTCTGGGTGTTGCTCATGTTCATCGATGCCTCATATCGTCCTAAATTTTCGTGGATACTTGCCGCAGCGGGAACTTTCCTCGCGGTCATGACGGTGGCGGACTTCAATGGGGTGAATCCTTTCCGTAGTTTCTGGTCCAACTATGAGCGCATGGAGGGTCTCATCACGCTTGCCCACCTCTTCCTCTATTTCATTATCACTGCGTCAGTGCTTGCGACAGAGAATATGTGGAAATGGTTTTGGCGTACCTCACTCGCTTCGTCGGTCATAGTGAGTTTCTACGCCTTCTCGCAACTCACCGGTTCATCCGCGATCCACCAGAGCACAGACCGTCTTGATGCAACGTTTGGGAATTCGGTCTATCTCGCGGTCTTCGCGCTTTTTCATGCATTTCTCGCAATGTTCCTGTTCTTCCGTGATGGGCAGAAAAATACCCTCCGCTGGATTTATCCGATAATCGCGACGGTGAATGTGGTCATCGTCTACTACACACAGACGCGCGGTACACTCCTCGGTGTGATTGGCGGTATATTTTTGACCCTTCTCCTTATTGCAATTTTCGACAAAGAGCATCCGCAGTGGAAAAAATATGCCGTCGGTGGAGTTTTGGGGGCATTTCTACTGATTGGCGCATTTATTGCGTTCAAGGATTCTTCGTTCATCCAGGAGAGTCCGACCTTGCGACGTATGGCATCGATATCAATGGACGATGCGACGACAAAATCACGTTTCATGATCTGGGAAATGTCGTGGGAGGGATTCAAGAAACGACCGTTGCTCGGCTGGGGACAGGACAATTTCCTCTACGTTTTTGCGGATCAGTATAATCCCAATATGTGGAATCAGGAGCCTTGGTTCGACCGCTCTCATGACGTGTTCTTTGACTGGCTTATCGCCGGAGGGGCACTCGGACTTCTCTCATACCTCTCGATGTTTGGAGCTGCCCTTTACTATCTCTGGTTCGGGAGGAAGCATCGCTTCTCTATTATAGAGCGGAGTATTCTTACGGGCATGCTTGCCGGGTATTTTATTCACAACATTTTCGTATTCGACAACCTCACGAGCTACATCATCTTCTTCGGGATACTCGCATTCCTCCATACATTGAACGCTGAGGACGCTGTTGTCGAGAAGGTCCAAAAGAAGACGCGCTCGGGAGACGAACTGGAGGCGGGGGACCTCGCGATTGCGGGCGCAGTAGTTGTCGCACTTACTTGCGCGATGATCTACTACGTCAACATCAGAAATATCAATGCAAACGTCGACCTCATCAGTTCCATCCGCCCTGAGGGGATACTTATCGACGGTCCAAAAGGACAGAAGATAATTGCAATGAAAGCAATCCTCGACCAGGGACTTTTTGGGACAACTGAAGGTCGCGAACAGCTTGCACAAATTGCCGTTCAGACTCAAGACCCGCGCGTGCCGGAAAACATCAGGAAGATGTTTCACGACCTCGCCTCCGAGGAGTTCACCAAAGAGCTCGCCGACGATCCAAATAATTCGCGCATGCGTTCGTTTGCTGCGACGTTTTATGCGCGCTTCGGCGAATACGATAAGGCACTCGAGCAATTCAATGAGGCAATTAAACTTTCGCCTAAACGCCAGTCTACACGCATTGATCTCTCAATGATGTACGCTGCGGTCAAAGACTATGCTCGCGCGGAAGAGCAGGCGAAGATTGCCTATGAGCTTGCAAAAGCAAATCCCGACGCCGTGCTCGCATATGCGACAGCGCTCATCTATCAAAACAAGATTGCGCTCATGGACGAAGTCCTCGTGGACCAAAAGGTCAATCCAATCGCGTACGATAATCGCATCATCAATGCGCTCGGAACAGTTGGGCAGTATCAGAAGGTGATAGAAATGGTAAACGAAAAGATTGCACGAGGATTTGGCTCAGGTCGTGACTACTTCTCCCTTGCGGCGGCATATACTCCTCAGGGAGACAAAGCAGCGGCAATTGCCGCAGTTGAAAAGGGTATGAGCCTCGACGCGAGCCTGAAAGATCAAGGTACGCAACTGATAAAGGAAATCAGCGGTCAAAAATAAAATAGCAGATCAAACAAAAAAACAGCTCCTCCCGGGGCTGTTTTTTTGTTGCGGGGTGACTTCCATTTTGGGCGAATAACTTCGTTGTCGACTTGCGGAGTCTCCGCTCATCGTACTCCGAGTACGCCTCTGGAAGACTTCCGCGTTGACGCCTCGTTCTTCACTCCAAACTGAAACCCGCCCTGGTGTGATCGCTTCTGTCAGATCAATTTTGATTTCCAAGGCCTAAACGGTTCATGTACACCATCTGAGCCGTTTAGGTTTTCACATACACCACACCCCGCCCCGCTTTGCCCGACTGAGTGATTTTTCCCGATCGCTCAAGTAGTGAGAGATAGCGCGTCGCGGTAGCATCTGAGACGCGCAGCAGCTTCTCGACGTCGTCATTTCTGATGTGGGGCTTCTTCGCAAAGAGCCCCATGATTCGCTCGAGTTTCTTGTACTTCCGCAGCTGAATGATTGCACGTCCTTTCTGGAGTAGTAGCAGAACGATGCTTGTGCTCGCCACCGTCGTTGCAACTGCCGACTGGGTAATCTCGCTTTCCACTGCTCCCGAAGCCGATGGAGAGGGTATTGGCTCAGATACACCATTTGAGCCGTTTACGGTCTCTGGTAGATGCTCACTTTCCATAACGTCGCCTGAGTTGGGCGATGGTGTTTCCACAATTGGGATCGTCACCACCTCAGGAATTGCAGCGTCAGAAGATGGCTCAGTTTGTGTCGTTTCCACGGAGTCTGGCACAGGTACGGTTACTTGTTCAGCCTCTGTCACTACTGAGCTGTCAGGTATCTCGCTCACCACAGAGGCCTGTGTTGTGTCCACCGAAGGGGTCATCTCGTCATTCGAGGTCGTATCAGACATTGCCTGAAGAGCAGGGGCATTCCCTTGGGGTGTTTCGGGCTCTTGGGGTACCACAGAGGGTGAGTTTTGATTTTCGTCGCTTGGGGGCATGTATTTCATTATATGGGTGCAATCCACATTGGGCGAGCACATCCGGCCCACCACCTCGTTGTCCCCCCATTCTCCCCACATTTCGTAGGATGTTACAAGGATTATATTTTATAAAGGCGTATCATTGGTTACATATTCATAATCTTACGTGTATGGAGAAGCACTTGGGGGCGTTTGCTGTTATCAGAAACAAAAAACGATTGAGTGCAAATCTCGCACTTCTTGTTATTGTAAGCATGCTCGTCCCGAGTGGACTTGTTTTCGCTGAGGACGACTTTTATCGGAACACGAAAGATAATTTCGCACCGCGTCCCTATTTGCAGCCCGACATGCAAAGTGGAGCATTTGAGCAATCACTCCCCATTGCCATTCCCCTCGGAAGAGGTGGCGTTCAGCCCGATCTCAAGCTCTCCTATTCTTCCGCAAACACCCGCCTCGATTCTCTATTCGGTTACGGATGGTCGATGAACATTCCATACATCGAGCGTCTCAATAAGGCTGGTGTTGATAACCTATTCAATCAGGATATTCAGCACAGTTTTTTCTATTCTTCACTCTCAGGCGAGCTACTCCCCGTTAGCACCACGACCCCAGTAGGGGGATCATTCCTCGGGTATTCTCTTTTTGCATCTACGCTGCCATCCTTCAAATTTCCTTCTCGCCTTGCGCTCGAAGACACCACAATTGTTCCTAGTGACCTCGCGGCAGATACCGTTCCCGTTATGGACACTCCAGTGATTGGGGACGCCGTGGTATCCCAAGTAAGTGCGACCCCACTTCTTGATACCGTAGTTCCATCCACTCCCGTTGTCACGTCAATAGCGAAAGGGAAAGGAACAACTCTCGATAGCGTGCGCAGCCCAAATGGCGCATTTGCTGCGCAAATTGATGTCCCCGTTGAGTTGACCTCCGAGCGCACCCCGACAATGCGAAAATTTATTAACGTGGACAGAGAGCGCAAGATCAGTACACTGTATCGCCTCTATCCTGCTCCCGTACAATACTTTGACGCACAAACACAATCATACGAAGAAATAGACTCGCGACTCGTGAAGGGTGATGGTGAGTTCCATGTCACCAAAGCCCCATACGAAGCCACATTAGATACAACAGGAAAATCACATCTGCTGTCCTTCACTCATGCCGCGAGCACCATCAACATCGACGTGCCGGGAGTTTCAACGACGACCCCACTCCGCGCTGAAAGGACTGATGAATACACAATGTTGTACCCCGACCTTCTCGGGGCCGGCATTGATCTTGAGGTCATCACCAAGGACAATTCAATTGTTGAAAACGTTGTAATTAGGAATATCGATGCGCTCGCAAATCTGAAGGGCGATTATCTGGAAATACCCTTCACACTTTCGGGTGCCTCCACCCTCACACTCAAATCAGATTCCCAAACGCTGGCCAAAGATCAGCCTCTCGTTTCATCGGGTGTCGTTACCATCACTGACACTTTTGGTACACCGACATACATCCTTCCCCCCATGGCGTATTCCGCAGATGCTTCGACAGTATTATCGAATGTATCATCAGTTAATATTTCTTATACACAGAACGCAGATGGCAGTATTACCTTCACCAAAAGAATTCCTCGCGCATGGCTTGAGAAGGCGACGTATCCCGTCCGAAGTGACGCAATATTTAGTTTCAGCACTCCTTTGGTCGATGGCTACATTAGTACGTACGTTACTCCCACTGAGGCATGGTCATCATTGAGGGGTCGAACGACGGGAAATGTGGATAATAACGCGGCACTAGTAGAATGTCGCGCATTGGCCGAAACTCTGTGGCGCTCCATCGGCCGATGTATTCTCAAATTTGATACATCAAGCATCCCACCTACTGATACAATCGCAACTGCGACGCTTTCTCTGTATGTGAACAATCACATTAATCAAGTCGGTGCACCAGATCGCGATGAAGATCTCGATATCGTGTCGGCCACCACCTCGGCGAGTACCTATCTTTCATCGGGGGACTATGCGATTGCAAATTTCGGCACAACCGTTCACGGTTTTCTTGATTATGATGCGACAACGAACGGAGCGTATAACAATATCAACCTTTCGACCACCTCAATCAATAAGGCCGGGGTCACGACGTTCGGTGCGCTCGTTCATGCAGACACGATTGATAGCGTCCCACCAAGTCCTGGCGCAAACACTGATTTAAGCTTTAATATCGCGATGTCCGAGGCGACGGGGACATCAACCGATCCATATCTGACGATTGAAACGGTGCTCACCGACACTTCTGCGCCGATTGCACTTTGGGTCGGGTCACAAACGAATCCAAGCGGTGTCGCGACATCGAGCCCGCAGTTTTCCGCCGTCTACCAAAGTGCCTCCTCGACGGCCCTTGCGTCAAGTTATGAAATTCAAGTGACCTCATCTTCAACGAGTTGGTCGAGCTTGTATTGGGATAGTGGGAAGGTCACGCTCTCAAGTTCTACCCCTTCTGGTGTACGTACGCCACAAATTTTCTCGACTACCACGTTTGTTATTGATGGCACAAAGTACTATTGGCGTATGAAGTTCTGGAATCAGGTAGGAACAGCGGGTGACTGGAGTGCGTCTGGCGACTATTTTGTCATGGACTATAGTACTGACTATGATGCAAAAGTGGAGAATGGCGACTTTATAAGTTATCACCTTATTTCCGGGGATGGTGGATGGACGGCTAAAGATAAGAAGGGATGGAGATACGTGTTCGGAAGTGCTAGTAGTTCTCGTTTAGACAATGGCAACGCGGCGACCTCCACTTTTCGCTGGATGCTCGAAAGCATCACTGACCCAAATGGCAATGCCGCAACATATTCCTATTATAAAGATTCCGCTACGGGGCAAGTGTATCCGTACAAGGTGAATTACACATCAAACGGCGGTAGTGCCGGTATCTATGAAGTGGAGTTTGCACGTGAAAATCGTCCCGATATTGCGACAAGTTCGCTCTCTGGTTTTCCGGTGGTGACAAGTCAAAGGATCAAGGAAATTCTCGTGCGCACAAACGGACAACTCACCCATCGCTACCAATTGAGTTATGTCGAAGGGAATAACACTAAGCGTTCTTTGTTAAGCTCAGTTGGGGAGTCAGGTTGGGGTGCGGGTGTGGGAACGACGACACTTCCAATAATACAATACGGGTATTCCACGAGCACAAATACATGGACAGAATCCGACGGTGCACACTGGTCACTTCCTTCACCGCTCTATAGCTTTGTTGATTCAAGTAGTGGCGACGGCGGAGTGCGCGTTGTCGATGCAAACGGAGATTCATTACCTGATATTCTTTATAGTACGACGAATGCATGGCTCAATACGGGCAGCACGTGGGCGACCGCAACGACTAACTATTTCCCGGTGAGTCCTGGCGGGGGTGGTGATAATGGCGTGCGTCTCGCTGATGTTAACGGCGATGGGATTGTGGATATAGTACAGTCAATAATGTGCTACTGGGGCGTTAATTGTGGAAGCACCGCACAAAATAGGGTGTACTACGGTGGCCCAAATGGGTGGACTCTTTCGGGTCGTACTCTCCCCGTGAGTTTTGTTACTTCTGTGTACAACATCACCTATAACGACTTTGGGTACACCATGGCCGATGTGAATGGTGACGGTTTGGCCGACATTACCGGGGCAGGAACGTTTATCAATAATGGCAGTCAGTGGGTCTATGATTCAGCGTGGAACTCCCCGGTGACGCCCGTCGTTTCAAATCATGACAACGGCGTACGTTTTATAGATGTGAATGGAGACGGGCTCGTTGATGTCGTGGCGTCGAAAAGCGGCGTATCTCAGGCTACATATCTGAACACTGGCCATGGATGGGGCACTTCGAGTACCCCCTGGCTTCCCCCTGTGGCATTTGTCGATAGCACGGGTGATACGGGAGCAAGATTTGCTGATTCAAACAGTGACGGTTTACCCGACATTACCGACAACGCAGGTGTGAACTATCTCAATACAGGTTTAGGCTGGGTGGCATCGGGAGCAGGTCTTGGTGGGGGGTTCGTATTTATCCAAAGTGGAGTGGTCTACGATAGGGGCTTTGTGATAGATGATGTAAACAGTGATGGTTTAATTGATATAGTACAGTCGCGCAATGGATATTACGATTGTAACTGCACGAATCTGATTAGGAGCGTGAAGCTAAAAAATGGTGTGAAGTCCGACGTGCTCACCAGTATCAAGAATGAAATAGGCGGAACGCAGACGATCGCCTATGGGCGCAGTGGGCAAATTGATTCAATGGGTAATTTACCGAATCCTTCGCTTGCGATAGCATTCGATACAGTGAAAACCATTGCCACTGACCCCCGCTTTGGTGGCGCGATAGCCACGACGACCTACGATTTTCGTGGCGGTTCGTACTACTTCGGGAGTAGCACTGATCGTCAGTTTGCAGGATTTGGAAGCACCACAAAAACAAATGCGCAGGGTCACACAATCCGTACATACTTCCATCAGGGGAACACAAGCGACTCATCCAATGGCGAGTACAACGACCACATCTCCAAGACGGGAAAACCCTATCGCATCGAGATGCTCAATGGTACGACGAGTGCAGCAAATCTTTTTTCTCGCACCATCAACAAGTGGGCGCGTGCCGACTATGGCGATGGGCGCAATTTTGTGAAGCTCATCCAGTCGCTCGTGCAGACATTCGATGGGGATTCGACGCATCGTGATATGGCGATTGCAAGCACGTACGATGATACCCTGGGAAATGTTTCCGAGCGCGATAACTACGGAGAAGTGTCAGGCGCAAGCGACGGAACATTCACTGATCTTGGTGCCGACAAAGCGTCAACGACATACACATACGCTGCGAGTTCCACAAACAGCATCATGTCGCTCCTGTCACGCGAATTGGTGACAGACCAGTTGGGAGCTACCGTCAAAGACACGAAGTGGACGTATGACAACCTTTCGTTCGGTTCTGTGTCGGCGGGAAATCAAACCAAAGAAGAGAGATTGATCTCTGGCTCCACCTATGCCTCGACCACCAAAGCATACAATGCATACGGACTTGTCACACAGTCACGCGATCCACTCGGGAATCCCACCAACTACACTTACGACCTATACAACCTCTATCCCGCATCAACAACAAATGCGCTGTCTCAATCAATGAGTTTCTACTACGACTACTCGTCCGGCAAGGTTGCTACCTCAAGCGACGAGAACAGCAAGACGATGGTAACGCTATATGATGGACTCGACAGACCCACTGAGGAAAAGCAGCCTGACTTCATGAGTGCAAGCACGATGGTGACGCGCACCACGTATTCGTACACCGATTCGACCACGACCCCATCAAGTGTCTTCCGCAAAGATTATCTCTCGAACGCAACGACCACCGAAGCATACACATATCTCGATGGCCTTGGTCGTACAATACAGTCGAAGCGCGAAGCAGAATCTGTAAACGGATGGATCACGAATGACACGATATACAACACCATCGGTGCAGTGGGTGCGCAGTCGCTCCCGTATTTTGCGACAACGAGTGCGTACACGAGTGCGACAACCGCGGCGTACTTCTTCACCAACTTCGCATACGATGCAGCGGGGAGAACGAAGACCGTTGCGGATGTCTTCGGCACAACCACCAACACATACAACGATTGGCAGCTCACGGTGACCGATCCACTTGGCAACAAAAAGGATCTCGCCAAAGACACATACGGCAATCTTGCGACGGTCGTTGAGTATCTGAGTCCCACCGTCTCGGGGACGACGACATACAACTGGAATCTCCTCGGCAAGCTCACGAAGTTGACCGATGCGTCGGCAAATATTCGCAACTTCACGTACGACAACCTCGCTCGCCTCACGGGAAGTGAGGACCTGCACTCATCGGGTGATACGACATTTGGCACAACTTCACGCCAATACGACCTTGCCGGAAATCTGATTCAAGTTTACACTCCACGCGGAAACACGATCTCCTACACCTATGATGCGCTTAATCGAGTACTCTCCGAAGATGCGACAACAACCTCAACCGGACTAACCGATATCATCTATCGTTACGACACCTGTACGAACGGGAAGGGAAGAGTGTGCGAGATAAATGCCAACAATGCCGCAACGACCACGTATATATATAACCCCATCGGTCTTGTATCAACTGAAGCAAAGCAGGTCAGCAGTACCTGGGCAACCACGTCAACAAGTTATCTCCGTACTGGTGCTGTCGATACACTGACCTATCCCACCGGACATCAGATCGCTTACGCCTACAATGACGCCGGAGATCTCAATCGCGTGCGCGGTCTTTCTGTCGGGTCAACCACGTGGAACACACTTCTTGAGTCGGTGACCTATGGCCCGCATGGAAAACCAACAGAGGTGGATTATGGCAACAATACCAAGACCACCTATTCTTATGACGCCACAAACCTCTATCACCTGACGCGCAAGCTCACAGTTTCCACATCTACTCTCTCGACGCCAGAACAGCTACTCTTTTTGGGTATGACATTTGGAAAAAACAAATTGCGCTCACTCGCGTTACTTGAGACTGAAAATACAACAGCAAGCCCACTCCTCAGCATAGAAGAGGTGTTACTCTCGGTGTACGCTTCGAGTACACCATCCACCACTCCATTAGTTATTGAAAACGAAACCTCGTTACTGATACCAAGTGATAATCCCGTAGTAACCGCAGCAGTCCTTGAGACACCAGTAATAATTTCTCCATTGCCTTCGCTCAGTATCGCGACAAGTACTTTGGTTGAAATTATCGCCACGTCGACACGACCCGTCGCTGATTCCCTTATTGGCGCCCCCATCGCACAGCATGCCAATCTTAAGGGTCAAGCAATTGCGAATATAGGGAGCATTTCCAAGGTTCGCCAGGGTGCATACTTCATCGAGGTACAACGCATGGACCCCATTGAGGGAGGAGTCCAAGTATTTGCCCGCGCATGGGATGCAAATGATCGCCCCATCGGCTTCGGTGATGACGGCACGGTGGAAATCGAGCGCTTCCGCTTCTTTAATCCTCGCATCTTGGTTCCAGACGGAACCAAGCGACGCGTAGTTGATGAAGGACGCGCCAACCAATCACATGAAGTCAATAACTACAAAGAAGACCTCAAGCTCGCGCTACAAAGCGAACTTGCACACGCTATTAGTATCGCAGGAAAAAGTGGAGACTTTATAGTTAGTGGGAAGATTGGTAATACAACCGACACGTACTATCCTGATGCAGATCCCGAAACGTCGAGCGTTGACGGACAAGTAGTTTCTGATTCCGCAAATGGAACGTGGGCAAGTATTCACGATGGCACAACTGGCTATGCAGCATATCCGAGCGGGCAGGGTACCGCTGCATATATATCCGCTGATACGGGCACCAATGGATGGGATGGACTGTCTCGTACATTCCTCCTGTTTGACACTGCTAATCTCCCCGATACGAATACTGTTTCAAGCGCCACGCTTTCGGGAAAGACGATTGCAAAAAATAATCAGTCTTGGAGCACCACGTACAATATTTACTCCTCAAATCCTGCGAGCAATTCCGATTTAGTGACTGCAGATTTTGATGAAGTGGGAACAACCCCATTTTCGACTGCGGTAGCGTATGCCTCATTCGCAAACGATAGTTGGAATGACTGGACGCTGAATGCAAGTGGTATATCAGCAGTGTCCAAAACGGGAGTTTCAAAATTCTCATTCAGAGAAGCGACTTATGATGTCGCAAACACTGCGCCAACATGGGTGAGCGGGGGCTTTGAGCGTATTGTGCTTTACTCGACTGAGTCGAGTGCGGGAACGAGTGATGACTCGAAGTTGGTGGTGGTGCATTCGGCGGGAGGTGGTGGAGGAGGGGGTACTGCGTACACCGGACTTCAAGATATTAACTACACCTACGATCTCGTCGGCAACATCACAAAGACGATCGACAACTCGGACTCTCGCTCCGCAGCCACCACCACATACAGTTATGATGGACTCTATAGATTAGTGAGTGCCTCCACTACCGAAGCCACCTCAACCCCATATAGTCACACATATGCATATGACCTCCTTGGGAACATGACGAGCAAGTCGGATGTCGGCAGTTATACGTATGCCGGCACAGGGTGGATGAATCCCCATGCCGCAAGTGCGATCAATGGTAACGCACTGACGTATGATAATGCAGGAAATGTTACCTCATACAATGGCATGAGCAATACTTGGGACTACTTGAACCGCTTGCTGTCGACAACAAAATCAGGAACATCAACGAGCTATTTGTACGACCACACGGGACAAAGAGTCACCGAGAGTATCAATAAAGGTTCGGGGACAACAACCACTTCATTCTTCAGTAAGTATTTCTCCACCAAAGGCGCCACCACCACACTCTCTATCTACGCAGGAGACATGCTCATTGGAACTGTTGAAGGAAATGGAACTGCCACCTCCACACTCATCGCACATGCTGACCATCTCAATTCCACAAGTGTATGGAGCAACTCCACCGGTGGAGCAGGAGAAGTGACGGCATATTACCCATTCGGAGAAAAGCGCCTTGATGAGAAGACTGGCACTGCGAAAGCAAGTCGTCAATTTATCGGGGAACACCAAAGCGACGACGTCGGGATGAGTTATCTGAATGCGCGATACTATGACGGAGGCAATGGAAAGTTTAAAAGTCAAGACCCTGTTGCGAGGGATATTGGGATGATGGGGAAGATTCCGCCGTACATCATTGCCGCATCGGGGATGAATCCAGCGGAGATTGACCAGACAACAGTGCTTGCTTCACCTCAACTGTTAAATTCGTATAGTTATTCGGGGAATAACCCAATAAACTACAGTGATCCAAGTGGGAAAGCGGGAATAACATTTGTTCCGCTTGGTGTCGCTATATTTACTGTTGCAAATTTCTTTGTCTATGGGGCCGCAGATCTTATGCCTGGTGATCAATCGGCGATGCGAAACTTTGCAGGAGGGAATCTACAATATGTTAATGATGTAGCAAATGGCAATGCAAATTCGTTGCCACTTCTTGCAACGTTTTCGGGGGGATATAAGCCTGCTGGAAATCCCTCTGTGGCTGGGCGAGCTAGCATTAGCCTCCCAACAAATCGAAGTCAGCTCGGACATATATTTAGAAATGAACCTGGACACCTTGCTGATACCCCAGCAAATCGTCAGTTGCTATTGGGCACAGCAAATAATCAGAAAAATATGCTTGGTGTCGCAGAGTCAGGTAATACATGGTACGGAAATACTCAAAAAAATGGAACGCAGGTGTGGGCAGAAACAAGAAATGGAAATATCGTAAACGGCGGAGTAAATTCAGCTCCACGAACATTCAACCCTCAGACCGGATTATCAAGTCCAATTAAACCAAAAAATTAATATGAACGAAGAAATTACTCTTACACAAAAAGAGGCTTATAAGGCTATGTATTTATTTCTCTTAAAGTGGTGGGATATCGGACATCGTGAAGAAGAACAGATAGCAAATATATTAGGGGGGGCAGCACTATTGGCGGATGGTGACTCCGCTGATCCAGCCCTATATGGCACAGACTGGAGGGAGTGCGTAGAAAAAATCCTCGAGTACAGGGGAAAACCAGAAACAGGTGACGAACCGTGGGCTTTTCGACTTATAAAAAAATGAAGTAGTTATTTCATGCCCCAGCTCCTCCCCACACTCCTAATTCTCTCCCTCATATTTTCTCCTTTTGCTGCTTTCGGAGAAGAGATTCCTGTCCCTGTACCTGACCCAATCCCCATTGAGGTCTATATCCATCACACCGACGACATTGTGCTCGGTGTACTTGCCATTTCACCCTATGACGACAGCACCACCCTGTTTGTGTATGTACCGCTGGTGTATGTGTTTGTACCTGATACCACCAACGCAACCGCACCCACCAGTTATCAGTATGACGGTCTCTATCGCCTCACCCGTGCCTCCACCACGGACGAAAACGGGAGAAAACGGAAAACGGGGATAAGTACAGTTGATTTCTAAATCACATGGTGTAATATAGTTTCATGCCCCGCCAACACCGCATCGCCATTGGTGACACTATCTACCACGTCATTAATCGCGCTAACGGTCGCGCGACTATCTTCAAGAACGACAAGGAATATAGACACTTCGAGTCACTCCTTGAAGAGGCAAAAGAACTCCTCGACATGCGTATCCTTGCATACTGCATCATGCCCAATCACTGGCATTTAGTGCTCTATCCGCGCACCGACACGGACATGAGTGCATTCATGCACTGGCTCACCACAACCCACGTACGCCACCACCGTGTCGCCACTAAAAGCATTGGCGGTGGGCATTTATACCAAGGATCATATAAGTCCTTTCCCGTGGAGAAAAGCGAATATCTCACGACACTGATCCGCTATGTCGAACAGAACCCACTTCGTGCTAAAATCGTACAGCGTTCTGAAGACTGGAAGTACTCCAGTCTCTACCGTTGTCTGGAGGGAACACCCAAGCAGAAGAAGCTCCTTGCGAAACTTCCTGTCGATCTCCCACATCAATATTTCAAGGAGGTGAATACGACATACAATGAAGATGTCCTCAAGGAAATACGCCAGAGCGTACAACGGGGGACACCGTATGGACGTGAGAAGTGGGTCACAAAGTTCGTCGATGCACATCAGATGGAGAGTACGGTACGGATGCCGGGAAGGCCGAGGAAATTATAATATTATTATAACATGAGAAATACAAGAATACTGGACTTAGATTCATTCTAGCTTGAACTGCAACACTGGGTCTTGGTGGTGGGGAAAATATTGGGGGGATTGCTTGGTGGTGAATGGTGGTATAATTGCTTCATTATGGAACAAACAAAATTGACGGGTTATGTTGCGGAGCGTTTGAAAAGTGGCGTGAGCCCAGACCTCGTGCGGCAGCATCTATTATTGGTGGGGTGGTCGGAGGAGGAGGCTGGTGCGGCACTTGTATCAGGCCTCGTACAAAGCGGTGTGCCAACACCCGAAAACCGCACCCATTCCGGGCGGGGGACACTTTCCTCAACCGTCGAAGTTGTGCTCAATTTCTTTTCGTTCATCCTGCTGGGAACCGTCGCCACTGCGCTCGGCATTCTCTACTATCAGATAATCGGTAAATATTTCCCCGACCCGCTTACGCAGGGATACGGGTCGCTCGATTATTCTTCCGGCGCTATTCACTACGCCCTCGCAACCCTCATCATCGCTTTTCCTCTCTATGTTGTTACGGTGCGCTTGTGGTTCCGCAGATTTCGTGAAAATGAAGAGAAGGTGGAGTCGAAGCTCACGAAATGGCTCACGTATCTCGTCCTCCTTGTTACTGCGGTCACCATCGTGGGGGACCTCATCGCAGCAGTGTTTTATTTTTTGCAGGGAGAACTCTCGGCCCGCTTTGTGCTGAAGGCGCTGACGATACTGGTAATTGCGGGAATCATTTTCGGATTTTATGTTTTGGAGCGCAAAAAGATTCAATATAAAAATGATATTCCGCGGCGGGTTTTCGAATATATCGGCGCTGCGATAGCGACACTGGTTATTTTTGGCATTGTACTCGGCTTCGTCGCGGGTGGTTCGCCGGCAACGGAACGCATGCGTGGACTGGACAGACAACGCGCCGATGACTTGAGAAGTCTCGCAAATTGCGTCTCTGTGTATGGCGCAAATCACAAGAGATTACCTACGAGCATGGCCGATGTCTCAGCTTCCTCAATGTACTATTGTTCCGGCCAACAGAATGATCCGGAAACCGGTGAGCCTTACGAATATCGCATCCTCACTTCTGATAGGCAAAAGGGGCTTGTCCACGAGGGAGCGTTTGAGCTTTGCGCAGTATTTTCACTTTCGTCCGAAGTGGCAGACACAAAATCCTCCCCGGTAGATAAGTGGGCAACACATATCGTAGGTCGTGAGTGTGACGGTGAAACCGTTGTACTCGATCGTAGAGATGCGATTCCCGTTATGGCACCAAGAAGTATTGAGGTTATGTAAACCAACATCTTGCAGCTAAGTATTCTTTCGTCCATATCAAAAACAGAAAATAACTCCAGGTGCACGGTTGTTTTTTGTTTTGTTTGTCATTCGCGTACAATAGAGTCATGAATATCCTTGAACATATTGAGCTCGCGCCGATGACGACAATGAAGGTCGGTGGCCTCGCGCGCTACTTCTGCCTTGCGACCTCTACTGTAGAAATAAAAGAAGGCGTCGAGTTCGCCAAGGAGAAACACCTCCCGCTTTTTGTGCTTGGCGGAGGCTCGAATCTCTTGGTGGGCGACGACGAATATCCGGGGCTCGTGATGCGGGTAGCAATAGATGATGTTGCAATCAGGGAAGAGGGAGATGCCGCATACATAAGTGTAGGAGCAGGGCATTCGTGGGATGACCTCGTCGCGTTCGCCGTTCAACACGGCGCATGGGGTATCGAAAATCTTTCTGCGATTCCCGGAACTGTCGGCGGCGCAGCGGTGCAGAACATTGGCGCCTACGGGTCTGAAGCAAAAGACACCATACTGGAGGTCGAAGTCTATGATCCGAATACTGCATCGCTCGCCACACTCACAAATGCAGAATGTCATTTCTGTTATCGCGATAGTATTTGGAAGCACGAAGGAAAAGGCCTCATCATTCTCCGTGTGACATTCCGACTTGAGAAGTTTGCAAAACCGAACATCCTTTATAAGGATCTCGCCGCATACTTTTTGGGCAAGAGTACCACCACCCCTTCGCTTCTGGAGATTCGCGCCGCAGTCGTCGCTATTCGTGCCGCAAAATTTCCCGATCTTTCCAAATACGGTACAGCCGGCTCATTCTTTAAAAATCCCATTGTTTCAATGCATAAGGCAGAGGAGTTTCTTCTACGGTTTCCGGATTCCCCGTACTTTCCCGCCGGAGAGGGGTTGGTCAAACTCTCTGCGGCATGGATTATAGATAGGGCGCTACACTTGCGTGGCGTGAAGCTTGGGCAAGTCGGATGTTGGGACGCGCAGGCACTGGTGCTGGTGAATTATGGCGGCGCTCATGCCGAAGAGGTGATGGCATTCGTGCAGATGATTCAAAAAAAGTCTCTCGATGCTTGCGGTATCACACTCGAACCCGAAGTGATTCAGCTTGCGTAGAGATGACGGCGAATTGAAATATCATTTACGCATGCATTCTCATCACTCCATTGAAGCGTGAATGTAATATGAAATCCACAACAATATTTCAAAAATTTTCTGGTGACGATGAAAAATTAATTTCATCGATATGAAAAATAATTTTTACATAAGAGATGAAATAAAAGTTATCCACATCTTTCTTTGAAAACATGTTGAGTGTGATGCAATGAAGAGGGATAATAGTAGTAGGAGTGTTCGTTGCTAGCAATGAAAATTATTTCACGAGAGCACTCACTTCGGTAAATGATGTTTGCGGTCGAAACACTCATTTTTATAAATCATAATCTCCACCTCTATGGCAGCAAAAAAGAAGGCAGCAAAGAAGGCAGTAAAGAAGACTGCAGCGAAGAAGAAGAAGAAGAAGGCATAAATAACCGTTCTTCCACAAAACAAGAGCTCCCCATGTGGGAGTTTTTGTTTTCCTCTATTCTTCAAAATTTGCTTGCCTGCATTGTTGGCTTCGTTGCGAATTGTTATGCCGTACTCCGAGTACGCCATAACAATATCGCTTCCTTGCCGCCTCGCGGATAGGTAAATTTTTTGAAAAATAAGACTATCCACCTTATGGCCTCGTTATCCATCGAAATTTATGTGAAGACTGACGCGTCAATCCATTTCTTACTCCCTGTGGGCTAGCAAATCATGAAGAATAGGCCTTGAAATTTTGCGTTTTCATTTTTTGCCTCCATGCGCTATAGTGGGGTATCGGGAGCGATTTCCGGCTATAATCCCAGAGAACTATACCTATTTTTAACGACCCATCCGTATGAAACTTTTTAACAATATTTTTCCCAGCGAGGCACAAAAGGAGCTCAAGAAACTCGCCCCGCTCGTGCTTCTAGTGAACGATTTTGAACCCGAAATAAAGCTTCTTGCCGACCGAGAATTTCCGGAGCGAACTGCAGTATTAAAAAAAAGACTTGGTGAAGGCGAGACGCTCGACGCACTCCTGCCGGAGGCGTTTGCACTCGTGCGTGAAGCATCACTCCGCACGCTAGGTCAGCGGCATTACGATGTCCAGCTCATAGGAGGGATGATTCTTCATCGAGGTGGTATTCCTGAAATGCGCACCGGAGAAGGGAAGACGCTTGTCGCAACATTGCCGGTCTATCTGAACGCACTTTCCGGTAAGGGTGTACACGTAGTGACGGTGAATGATTATCTTTCACGTCGCGATGCGGTGTGGATGGGGCAGATATATTCTTTCCTCGGACTCTCTGTCGGAGTCATCAATCATGAGTCCTCCTATCTTTATGACCCCACGCAGGTTGCCCGCGACGAGGACCGTGACGATGTTGGCTCTTTCCGTGTCTTCTTCGAGTTCCTCAGCGCCTGTACGCGCCCCGAGGCATATCGGGCGGACGTCACATACGGTACGAACAATGAATTCGGATTTGACTACTTGCGTGACAACATTTCATACAATCCGACCGAGCTTCGCCAGCGGGAGCACAACTATGCAATTGTCGACGAAATTGACTCTATATTAATAGACGAGGCGCGAACACCGCTCATTATTTCAGCGCCTGCGCAGGATTCAGAGAGTTTGTACGGCACATTTGCGACCATTGCTTCCAAGTTGGTGGAGATTGAAGACTATACGATAGACGAGAAACTGAAGGCGACGCAAATAACGGAAGCCGGCATTAATAAGGCGGAGCAACTGCTGGGTATTGATAACATTTATACCGAGAAGGGTATCAAGTATGTGCATCACCTCGAAACTGCAGTTCGCGCAAAGGCGCTTTTCATTCGCGACCGTGAATATGTTGTGCAGAATGACGGCGTGGTCATCGTTGATGAATTTACCGGGCGACTTCAGCCAGGGCGTCGTTGGTCAGAGGGATTGCATCAGGCGATAGAAGCAAAAGAAGGAGTCCGCGTCGAGCAGGAGTCCCGCACGATGGCGTCGATTACTTTTCAGAATTATTTCAAACTCTACGGAAAGCTTTCGGGAATGACCGGCACTGCGCTAACTTCAGTAGAGGAATTTTTGAAGATCTACGGATTGGATGTTATTCCTGTACCACCGCATCGGCCTTCTGCGCGCCTCGATCAGCTTGATCAAATATTCCAAACGGAAGTGGGTAAATTCACCGCCATCGCCCGTCGCGTAAAAGAGGTGCACGCAAAGAATCAGCCGGTGCTCATTGGCACAGTCTCTATTGAGAAAAACGAATTGCTATCCTCGTTCCTCTCGCGCGAGGGAGTGCCACACGAGGTCTTGAATGCAAAGAACCATGAACGCGAAGGAGAGATAATTGCTCAGGCCGGGCGAAAGGGCTCAGTCGTGATTGCGACCAACATGGCAGGGCGTGGAGTCGACATTAAATTGGGCGGAAATCCGTCGACGAATGAAGAATACGAAGAGGTGAAGGCGGTTGGCGGGCTTTTTGTACTTGGTACCGAACGACACGATGCACGTCGTATCGACAATCAGCTCCGCGGGCGTTCGGGTCGCCAGGGTGACCCCGGTGAAACACAGTTCTACGTGTCGCTTGAGGATTCTCTCATGCGCATTTTTGCTTCGGACGTCATCAAGAACATGATGGGACGTTTCGGTATTCCAGAGGACGAGCCTATCGAGCAGAAGATGATCACCAGGGCGCTTGAGAATGCGCAGACAAAGATTGAGGGATTCAACTTTGACGCGCGTAAGCACGTGTTGCAGTACGACAACATCATCAACATTCATAGGAAGACGATGTACGCGCGCAGGAGGAAGCTCCTGCTTGGTGCCCGCGCCGAGGTGCAGGAATATTTTGATGACCTGGTGAAGAACGCCGGCGAATTCGGAGAGGGAATTGAAGCAGCGCGAGCAGAAAAGATTGCTGCCATCGGCGAGGAGGCATTTTATGACGTGGTGCGTCGCCTTGCGCTTCAGACAAATGACATGTTCTGGGTTGATCACTTGGAACTTATGGACTACGCACGAAGCTCGGTCAATCTACGCGCATACGGACAGCGCGACCCCTTGGTGGAATACAAGCGCGAGGGACTCCGCCTCTATCGCGAAATGGAAGACTCTATCGCCATGCACATCCTCGAAATGATTCCGCGTATTCAGGTTGATGCATTCATCGCCGCTGAGGCAGAACTCAAGAAGGTGCAATCACAGATGACTCTTGCCGGAGGAGGAAATACCGGAGAGACCCACATACATACAGTTTCTACGGGTCCTAAAAATGCGGAGGGCGAAGTCATTGGACGCAATGACCCATGCTATTGCGGCTCAGGGAAAAAATTCAAGAAGTGTCACGGCTAAATCATTCGAAGCGAATGATCGCCCGAACATTTCGTAGCGAAATGTTTTAGGGGGTTTAATTGATAGTCACATATGGTATGGCAACAATAATGAAAAAACTCTGGCCGAAATATTTTGATGCGGTTGTGTCAGGAAAGAAAAAATATGAATTACGTGTGAACGATTTTGATATCGAAGAGGGGGACATGCTCTTGCTTGAAGAGTGGGACCCGGAAACAAATACGTATACCGGGCGAAGTATCGAAAAGCGCGTGACCTACGTGGGAAAGCTTACCATCGATGAATTAAAGAATTTTGCAGGTAGCGGAGGGGAAGATGCATTGCGGGAAAAAGGCTTACAAATTATTTCACTTGAATAGTTATTTATGAAGCCACTGGAAGAGAAAATTTATACGCACCTGAAGAGTCGTAATTGGCATAACCTGCGGACTGCTGACCTTGCGAAGTCCATCATGATAGAAGGGGCGGAACTTCTCGAAATATTTCAGTGGGAAAATCTCTCTCTCGAAGAGGTGAAGGGGAGTAAAGAAAAGAAAGACGCAATCGCCAAAGAACTTGCTGATGTATTCATTTACGCGCTCGGAATGTCGGTCCTTTTGGGTTTTGATACCGAAAAGATAATCCGAAAAAAGCTCGCTCTTGTACAAAAAAGTATCCGTCAAAGTTGATGAGAAGAAGTACAGAGGGGAAGGAGCCAGGAACCGAAAGTGCATATTTGCTGATAAAGAATGAATATAGAAAACGGGGAAAATAGAACAATGGAACACGGTGAAAAAAATGAAAGCTTAGAGAGTATTGTGCCGACTGAAAGGGTCGAGTCTGTTCTTCTGCGGCCAAAGTTTTTGGAGTTCGTCACGAGGAGAAATATCAAGCCCGAAGACCTTCCGCTTATCGAGGAACTTGCGGCGTTCCCAAAGAGGCTGGTCGTTTCCGAACTCCACAACATGTTCAATGGCTCCCATGAGCGCGCCGGTGCTGAACTCGCGTCGCTCATCCGTGGATGGCGCCAAGAATGCACCGATGTGTCCGTTGATGCAAGGCGCTCGTCAGAACTTGAGCAAAAGATCGCCCTATGTGAAATGATGCTCGCGTTTTTTGAACGTTATGATTGGCCCACTTGTTACCATCTCGTGCGGTTGTTGGAAGGAGAAATATCGGACTAGGTCGTCGTTTGTGTTTGTTTTTTCTCACTCACGCGGGTTTTTACCACATTGTGGTTTTTTGTCGTCTGCCGCCCATTGCTCCATTTATTCGGAAACGTTTTTGGAAGAGGCATGAGTGCATCAAATTATGCCTTTGTAGAGCCGTCAATTTTAATGACACTCAGCTTGACAATTTGTCAAAAGAGTGTAGTTTGAGCCTCGGACGAGAGATCGTTGTCATCATAATAGTAGGCAGTGAAAACCGCCTACGTTTGGTGAAGTTTTTCTTTTTTTGTGCGCAAGCACTCAACTCAGGAGATAGCGAAAATGGTTACACCTCGCAAAGCAGTCGTTACCGACCTCAAGGCGCCGGCCCCCCTTCTCGATACGCCCCAGGAAGGGTCGACACGAGGCATGATTGCCGACCTCGTTCCCGGCCAACAGCAGCGCCAAGCTCGAAAAGCCCGCGCCGCAGTTGCAGTGGGAAAAGTGGACGACCGCGTCGAATTCGCAGTACAAACCGCTGAGAAGCTCGCAAGGTCGGGTAAGCTGACGGCCGAAGAACGCCAAGCACTCGCCAAGAAAATTTTGGGCGCGCAGATCGATGAAATTCGGGAAAGCATTCCCGAAGATCAGAAGGTGCTCGCCGAAATGATGAAGGCGCTCGACGATGATCTCGCAAACATCGGCGGTCAGTTTGATGAGTTTGCGACGCTTTCACCGAACGAAGAAGCACTCATCAGTGCGTCAACCGCGTTGGTTGATCTTTGCGTTGAAAAGGCCAAACTTGCAGAGGCCGAGCTGGCCAAGTTGCAAAATGCGTGGTTCTTCAAGAAGACGCGCACCGAAGCGGCTCACGCGGAGCTCGTCAAGGCAGAGGCAGACATCGCATCGGCAAAACTTGGTGTCGTTCAGGCAAAAGAACAGGCGAAGATCGACCAAGAGAGGCGACTTCTTTCCGCAGACTTTTCCGTGCACTATGACCGCTTCACAAAGCGCATCGAGGACACATGCAAGATTCTGGAAACGAGCCGAGATGGTGCGCGTGCAAACTACGAACAAGTCGTGGAACAGCTGCGCGTCACCTATGAAGACAAGACGGCCGCGGCCGCAGCGATGGAAGCGCTCGACAAGCTGATCCTTGCTGCGAATCAGAAGCTCGCGCAAGACCAAGAGCAGGTGGTGACCCTTGATGCCGGCTCAGCTGAACGAATCGAACTCGAACAGTCGATCTCGGAACAAGTTGACCAGGTGCAGGAATTGCAAGGGAGACGGAACGAGGCACTCGCGATCTTTCAAGCGAAGGAGCGTGCGACCCCGGAACTCGAGACCCACCGGGACACCATTCAGGCGCAGTACGATGTGCATCGCATCAACTTGGCATCTTTGCGTGCAAACTCGGATTCCTGGCGTGCGGCTTTTGACAGCCGACTCGAGCAGATGAAGGGCATGGCGAGTATTGATGCCAGCAGCAAGATCGACTCTGTCGGCGCGGTGTTGGCTCAGGATGGAGCAGAAAAAGCTGCTCAGACGTTGGTTGCTTCGGTGACCTCGGCCCTGAACATGATCGAACAACACGATGCAAGACTCGCCAAGATGCAGGATGTGAAAGACATCCAATACGAGGGAATTGCTGCCCTCAGGGAGCGCTTCGAAGCAGCAATTCTGAAGACGAAGAATCGCGGAGGAACGGTGGAGGAACATCGTCCTTCGGATGTGAGTGGTACGGGCTCCTAAGCTGACCCGAAAAGAAGGTCAATCATGGGCGGCTCTCTGGGCCGCCCTTTTTCTACCTCAAACACACAGAAGGAAACAGTATGGATCAATCAGGAAATTTCATTCCGATCACAAAGAGTGATCGGGTAAGGTGGCTGAAGCAGGCCGATGCCTACATGGCGAAGGTCGAGTGGGCGGACAAGGCCCAGGTTTCATCCGCAACGGATAAGCTTCGGCCGAGTGCACTCATCCCGACCACGCCACGGCTTTCGTCGCAAACGACCGCCATCTCTCTCATCGACGTTGGTCATGAGGAGAGCAAAGATCAGCTCATGTTGACCGAGGTCATCATGCACGTGCTGCAGACGATCCGGAAGGGGCTCACTATCGGGCTTCATCTCGAAGAGCTCTACACGAAGTCCTCGGGACTCGATGTCCTGCTCGACCTGAATCGCACGCAAAAACTGACCACGGCTCAACAGCCGGAAATGCAGGCAAAGGTGCGTACGCGAGCATCGCTAACTACCTTTGCGCTTGCCTCGTATGTTGTGTGGGACCTCGCCGCCTATCGGACGGAGCAGGTGTCGAACGTCGTCATGACGGTCGATGAGCCGATTGCGCTGCATTTTGCGAACACTCAAGAGGCCATCCGTTCGACGCTCTTCTACTTCGGTAAAGACGTGCAGGTGGAAGGCAAGGTCGAAAGTGACGACGAGTTCGTGAAGTTTGCGCTTCTCTATTTCCGCCACGTCATCGCGGCGATCAAGATGAGAGAAGTCGGACTCACTTTCCTCGAGCCGTTCATTGACCGGAAGTACAAGCTCGACGACGCGGAGTTCATTGTCGACGGGTTCCACGAATTCGCCGACCGTTCTGTGGTGTCGGTTGAGTTCAACAAGGTGTACTTCAAAGACATCGTCGGCAACAGGCAGGCGAAACATGAAGCCGGGCGTATGGTGGAGCGGTTGCTTTGCTACGACCCGGCCACAAAGAAGAATCCGATGCATGAGCTCGGGGGACTGGCCTCCATGCGCATGGGTCACGGCGTTCCTGGTACCGGCAAGAGCATGCAGATAGCTGCAACCGCGACGAAACTCGAGGAAATGTGCAAGTGGCTGGGAATTCCCTTCCTCTTTCACCCGTTCCCCGACAACATCGTGTCGACCTATCAGGGCGGATCAGCGGAGCGGGCACTGTCGTATATGCAGGCCCTTCGTGATCCGTCGAAGATCATCTATGCGACGACGGACGATGCGGAAAATATCGTCGAGGAGCGCACACGCCAAGGGGTGTCTGCCGGCGTCCGTGAAGTGATCGGCGTCATTCTTCGTCATACTGAAGGGGCGTACGCTATCAACCACGGCAACACGCTTTGGGACTTCTACACGAACATCCCCGAACAGGTCGACAAGGCGATACTCTCGCGCATTCAGTCGCGTTTCGTTATCGACGGGGCGCGGACCGAGAATGACCTCATGGACCAAGACCATCTTGGGTACCGCAGGTTGCGCGACATCGACCCGTCGTTCATCGCGATGGTGGATCCGAAGGGGTACACCTACATGTCCGACCAGGAGCGCGTGGCACGGCTCGACCAGTTCGCGGACAGCTATCGCGAACCGAAAGAAGCGCGCATCAAGGCGATCTTCGAGCGGACGCGGAGTCAGTATGACGTGAACGAGCACCGGTTCTTTGGTGCGTTGTTTGCCGCAGTGCAGGCGGTCTATCCGATGTTCTCTTCCCGCGATGTGCGCAATATCCAGACGGCAGTCATTGGTCGGGTCCTCGACTTCGACTTTCCCGCGGACTGGATGGCCGACCCACTCGTCTTCTTCAAGCAGCCCTACGATCAAAAGAAGGGAATGCTCGTCGAGGTCATGAAGGGGAACATGCGCAGCCTTTCGTTTGCAGAGATTCGCCTGCAGGAGTCGCTCCGTTACCTCGACAACATGGTCGAGATTGCGGACAAGGACCGCAACAGAAAGATCGAAGCGATGGTGCTCGACCTCGAAGTGCGCGAAGAAGCGGAAAGCCGCTTCCAGGCGCATCGTTTGTCGAAGTGAGAAAGTCCCCGTGGCACAGTGACCACGGGGCAAGTTTGACAGTTTGTATGACCCACCTTTTAGGTGGGTTTTTTATACCAGAAATCGCCCAAAACGCCTTTAACACTAGTGATTTTGACTGTTGACAAAATTCATGTTGTTTGCTATAAAGCTGAAGGACTATGTGAATAGTTTTTCGACATTTCGTGTTTTAACCAGGAGATCCAAATGGATGCTTTGCTGTATATGCTCTCGTTCGCGCTCATCGCCTCGCTTCTCTATTTCGTCGACAAGCGGTTCGGCGCGCCGGTGTACCGGCGTGGCTACAATCTGTGGCACAAAGAACGACTGTCGAGTGAGATCGAGAGGGGATTCATCGTCGGCCGAAAGGCAAAAGCGAGAATCCTTCCGTCGTTCGTACTGACGATCATGTCTTGCTTTCTCCTCTCCTACTACATTCATGACCCGATCGAACTCGTCATGAAGTCACCGCTCGTTTTCATCGGGCTGTTCTTGGGCTTCTTGCTCACCGGGTTTGCCATGCGAGAAGGAAAGAAATCCGACTCGGTGGTGGACAAGGTGTGTGACGTGATGGACGGACTCGAAGAAGGTAAGCTCAATCTCTCAGGCGCCGCAGGTGGTGCCATCAAGAGGGGCGTCGAACAAACGAAGGTTGCCTTGTCAAGGGTGGCCGACGGCGCAGTCGAGAAGGTTGCGGAATTGAGGTCTGTGAAAACGGTGGCCACGGAGCCTGTCGCTCCGGTGGACGGCGTTGACGCGTCTGAAGATTCGCCGCCGGTCGTGAAGGTCGCAACCAAAACGTCACTCGCGGATGCGCTTGACGCATTCCAACGTCGGAGGTAATCGAATGACCACCATTGTTTCTGTGCCGGAAAGAACTTCCGGATTCGGCATTTTTTTCGGCAACATCGGGAAGGCCATTTCGGGATTTGTCGGCCGGCATAAGGTGCTCGGCACACTTCTGCTTGCCGTACTTCTCGTCGGAGCGGTGCTCTTTCGTGAAGAGTGGCAGCCCTTCGTTGTGATTGTGCGGAGGTATTTCGCACCGATTGCGGTGTCTATCGGCATCCTCTCGTTCTTCTTTGTCATCTCGCGCAGCGCGCATTGGTGGAAGCGTATCGCAAGCATGCTCGCGGCGCTTCTCCTTGTCGCAGGTTGCGTCGCGGCCTACGAATACGTTGCGCTGTGGGTGAGATACAACGCCATCGACGTGCAAGCGATCGACAAGCTTCCCGAAACTGACCACGAGCGTATCCAACCGCTCGCGTCGGTACACGGACTTGCGCAGGGGGTCACCGGCGACTCGCGCCAACCCGCTCCACCGGACTTTGTCTGGATGCGAAACAAGACAACGGGGAAGATCGAGTTTCAGTGGACGATGGGTGTCGAGCCGAAAATGGCGCTCGACAAGATCTTCGGAACGGTCGATGAAGTGATCAGTGTTTCGGGTACCGACCCGTCGCCGCAGTTCACTCCCGAGAGCAAGAACGTCGTGCGCTTCAGCGTTGGTGAAGGACTCTGGCTTTCCAGTAAGGCGAGTATCGCCGCAGTGCGCGCATTCAGTCTTGCTCAGTTCATGAACTATGAGCCAAGCAATGTGCGGTACATACGCGACGACGCCGGTGAAATGGTGGAAGTGATATCGCTTCTGCGGTGGCGGGGGATTTTCTTCCCGTATCCGGAGTTTGGAGGCGTCCTCATTGTCCGCCAGGAACCCAAGCCGACGCTTGAATCATTCGTGACACGCGTGGTGTTTGGCGCCGGAAGCTGGATCAGTCCGGAGCGGATTCAAGAGTTTCCGTATCTGCGCGGACAGAACATTCTTCCTGAACGGGTCTCGCGCTATGCCGCCGAGAGTCTGCGTTTCATGAACGGATTCCTCGCGCCAGCCCCGTTGTGGCACCAGGGAGACGTGCGCATTCCTGACTCGAAGGAAAGCATGAACCAGCAGCCGTACGCGACCTTCTTCAAGGAAACGAGCGGCATGCCAGGGATGCTATACCACTACTTTTCCCTCGAGCCATATCTGGCAGGGAAGCACGGACTTGTTGCAAGCGTGCTCATTCCGGCAGACGGAACATCGCGCGTGCTCGTGTATCATCACGAGGCGAAAGGCGAGAGTCTGATGGGTGTCTCGATGGTTCCCGCACTCGTGCGTGATTCGAAGAAAAGTTATATGTGGGGAACCATGGCTCCCGTCGAGGAACGCCCCTACGTCCGTTACGGCAAGGACGGGAAAAGGCATCTCCTGTGGCTGACAACCGTTGTCACTTACAAGGACGCCAAGAAGGAGTCGTTCGTTACAGGAAGTGTTCCCGAGGTCGCACTCGTGGATGCGGCAACTCAGGAGGTCATTTGGGTTGATCCAAGAGACCAAGCGGGGTGGGCGAAACTCCTGCACTGAACATGTTGTGCATTTGTGCGTTTGGCCGAGACCTTGTGTCTCGGCTTTTTTGTTGACATTTTTGCTGAAATGATTTATAAAGATTTCAGCTGTTCAAAAGGAGTTGTCATGACAGAACCGATCAATGGTGGAAGCGGCGAAATCGAGACACGAGAAGAACTTGAATTCTCACTACGCACGTTCTATATCCTTGCGAAGTGCAATGCATTTTGGACAACGATGTTTCTCATCTCCACATTTGTTGCAGAAACCATACTCAACACAATTCGGCTCAACGAGAAACTCAGTCATGCATTCGAGAAACTCCTTGATGCCTGGCCATTGGCCACGTATTTTCAGGGATTCTATCCTGCGGGGGGAAAGCAGATTGAGATCGTGGCGTCAGCGCATGTGTACGTGTATATTTTTGCGGTTGCGCTCTACGCCGGGCTAAGGCTGGTGCACCACAAAACGCTCGTCAAAAAAAGGAGCTGGCCTGGCGTCGGTGAAGAGCGGAAGAAGAACTTAGGCGACCTCTCGCTGTTTACGCGCTGGTGTTGGCATGTCACGCCCGAAAAACGCGTTCATCAGTACGTGATGCGGATGTGGATGTGGTGGGGAATCATCCCCATCATGGCAACGTTCCCATTGTCGTGGCTCGGTATTCGCGTTTACACTTCAGAAAATTTGCTTACTGCACTCATTGGTTCAGTCGTCCTTTTCGGAGTGAGCTTGATTGAAGACTCTCAGTTCTTCAAAAAAGTTCCCGCAAGAGATGTGCTCGGAAGAGTAGCGCTCTCGCTCATTACTCTTGGCGCGAAGCGTGATTTCACCTCTTTTCTAAGGAGATGAACGAGCTTGCGAGCGGTATCCAAGGCGGCAAGATCGAAGCGACGCGCGCAGATATCGACGAACTCCGAAGACTGGTGGAGTGGGCAAACAGTCTGACGCAAAACCCGACATGCGACATACGTCCACCGGCCACCTCAGCGAGTGAACCTCCGCGCGAAGAAGCACCGCAAGGTGAAAAGGTCTAGAATTCAAAGCGGCGCATAAGCGTTGCTTTTTTATTTACAAATTTTTCGTTATGATGGCCCAATGAAGCAGGAGCTCACATTCATCACGGGAAATTCAGCGAAGGCGAAGTATCTTTCGGAATATTTTCATCTGGCCGTCGTGCACAAAAAACTCGACATCCCCGAGATCCAGTCACTCGACCTCCGCGAGGTCGTCGAGGCAAAGGCGAAGAGCGCATATGTGATGCTCGGTACTCCTGTACTCGTGGAAGATGTATCGGTGACATTTATTGCTCTCAAGCGATTGCCCGGCCCACTCATTAAGTGGTTTTTGGAGACGTTGGGCAATGAGGGATTATGCAAATTGCTTGATGGATATCCCGACCGAGATGCGGTGGCGGAAGTTATGTACGGATATTGCGACGGGGGAGAGGTGCAGTTTTTCCACGGGCGAGTCGAGGGACATATTTCCACGAACCCGCGCGGAGAAACAAAATTCGGATGGGATCCCGTGTTCATTCCCAACGGTCACACGGAGCAAACTTGGGCAGAAATGTCCGGCGACGAGAAGCATGCCACCTCGATGCGAAAGCCAGCCCTCAAGCTGCTTTCGGATTTTTTGGCGAAACAGAACACATAATATATAGAGAAGTAATCTACCGCACTCTCTGCTTGCTGATTACGTGAACTGTTGCTAGTCTGACGAAAGATGGCCTTACCTTGGGGTAATAATGCACACCGTCGAAGAATGGCTCCGCATACTCGGTGCTTACTGGAAAGATTTCAGCTGGGCGCTTGCACTGTTTGTGTTTGTTGCCTACATCATCCTTGATGTGCTGTACGCGCAGTACACAATGGCGGTAAATTCACTGCAGCCTGCCCGTGCCGCAACGACCGATTCCCTTATGTATTTTCTCTTGGCGGTCGGCGTACTTAATTACACACATAACCCACTGTACATCCCCGGACTCGTGCTGGGTTCATGGATAGGAACCTACGTCGCCGTTGAACATAAGCGACGCAAGAAAAAACTCGGTCTCTCGTAGTATCCTGAACCATCCTCACCTTGTTGTCGTACGACAACAAGGTGAGGATGGTTTTTGTTTTTCATTTAATAAACATAAATGAATGTATAATGACGCGATGCAAAATCGTGCGCTCGTGACACTCTTTTTTACGATATTCCTCGATATGGTCGGAGTGGGTATTCTCATCCCGGTCATTCCCGTCCTTTTTGCGAATCCGCTTTCCGAACACTATTTGCTTCCGATGGGAACCCACAAGGAGACGGGATACGTTTTACTCGGAGTGATGCTCGCGCTCTATTCGCTTGGTCAGTTTTTTGCCGCACCCATTATCGGGCAATTGTCGGACAAGTTCGGTCGCAAGAAGCTCCTCCTTGTATCCATCATCGGAACCGCCGTCGGGCAAATGTTGTTCGGTGTGGGAATCCTCATCAAGTCCGTTGCACTCCTCTTTGTCGTGAGGTTTCTCACGGGTGTGTGCTCGGGGAATATTGTCGTCTCGCAGGCAGCCATCGCCGATGTGACCACACCCGAGAATCGCGCAAAAAATTTCGGACTGATTGGCGCTGCATTCGGGCTCGGATTTATCGTCGGACCATTTCTCGGCGGCAAACTGTCCGACCCACACCTCGTTTCGTGGTTCACCGCGTCAACACCATTTTGGTTTGCATCGATACTTTCTCTGCTAAATTTTGTTTTTGTTTACACCATGTTTGCGGAAACGAATCATTTTCTGAAGCGCGGCGAGCGCCTGCATTTGAGTAGGGCGGTGACCAACGTCGTGCACGCCTTCAATGCCGAGCACCTGCGACCAATCTATCTTACGAGTTTTCTGTTCCAAATGGGATTTTCATTCTATGTGACATTCGCGAGCGTCTTCCTCTTCTATCGTTTTGGTTTTACGGAGTCATCAATAGGCAACTATTTTGCTTACGTGGGGTTGTGGATTGTTTTTGCGCAGGCGGTTGTGACGCGACAGATGGGAAGGAGATTTAGAGAGACGCAAATTATTCAGAACACGCTCATTGTGGTTGGCCTGACAATCCTCGCGATATTTCTTTCCCCCCAAGTATCGTGGCTCTATTTCATTGTTCCGTTTTTTGCAATAGCGACAGGGCTTTCTCAGGCGAATCTCACCGGCCTGCTTTCGCGTTCCGCAGGGCCGACCATGCAGGGGGAGGTGCTCGGAATCAATGGGAGTGTCTTGGCACTCGCGATGACCATCCCACCCTTGATAGCAGGAACCATTGCGGCAAAATTTGAACCGTCAACACCGCTTCTCGTTGCCGCGATGATTGTCATCGGAAGTGGTCTCTATTTTATTAACCATATTCAACGCGGGAAGAATCGACTTTCCACTTAATTGCGAGAACGGGGCTACCCGTTCTTCGGGGATTTGGTACAATAGAGTCTATATGTATTATCTATTTGATGATTTCGGGGGAATCTTGCTTTTTATTATTATCGCGGCATTTGTTTATTTGTGGGTAAGAGTATCACGATTGGTTGCTCGCGTTGATACACTCGAATCACTTTCTCGTGGAGGCGCCATGGGTGCACCATCGAACGATGCAGTGCTTGCGGCACGCATGAGTGCGTATGTCGCCAACGTTGACGTTGGCACAGCGTCCTCTCTCGCGGCCGCCCCGGCACCCGCCCCAATGTATGTTCCGGTCGTCGTTGAGACGCAAGAAGAAGTCAGTGCAAGGTGGCTCGGATGGGTTGGCGCCATCATGCTCCTCCTTGGTGTTTCCTTCTTTTTGAAATATGCGTTTGATAATGAGCTCATTGGGCCGACCGGCCAGGTTGCGATGGGCATCATCGCCGGCATTGCCTGTATCGTCGTCGGGCAGAAGCTCCGTGAGAAATACCTGAATTATAGCGATCTCTTGCTCGGCGCAGGCATCGGCATTCTCTATTTCTCTATCTATGCAGGCTTCGCATTCTACTCACCTGCCGTCATCTCTCAGCCAATCGCATTTGCGCTCATGATACTCGTCACGACGCTTGCGATGGTCATTGCGGTATCGGGCAACACGATGGGCCTCGCAGTCATTGGTGTCATCGGCGGTTTTATGACACCAATGCTGATTTCAACGGGAGAGAATCATCTGGTGACACTTTCGCTCTACATGCTCGTACTCAATATCGGCGTCCTTGGTGTGTCGTGGTTCACAAAATGGACAAAGCTGAATTATCTGACATTTTTCGGAACGATCATACTTTTTGGCGGGTGGATGGAGTCTTTCTACTGGCGAGATCCGGACGGCCAGCTTGCGATGACGTTCTTTTTCCTCACGCTCTTCTTCCTCGTGTTTTTGGTGAATTCAATCATGCACCATTTCGTACGAAAGGAGGCGTCTACATCGGGCGACCTTATCCTTCTTGCCTTAAACGCAATGGGATACTTCAGTGCATGCTACGGCATCCTTGAACCGAAGCACCACGACGTGCTCGGGTTCTTCGCGCTTGTTCTCGCAGTGCTTTATCTCGTCTTTTCCTATTTGGCTTACGCAAGAGAAGAGCATGACCGCACGCTCAATCTCACGTTTCCGGGAATAGCCGTTGTGTTCCTCTCTATTGCTATCCCTCTACAGCTCACGGGGTATTGGATTTCGATTGCATGGCTCGTCGAATCACTCGTGCTCGTGTATGTCGGGCTCATGATCAAAGAAAAGATTATCCAAGTATTCGGCTGGGTTGTTCTCTTGCTTGGAATGGTGTCGATGATTGGTGAAGTCGAAAAAATAAGAAATATCGCAATGAGCGCAATTTCCCGAGCTGCATCATCGGGCGAATTGACTCCGATTATGAACATGGGATTCTTCCTCATCCTTCTTGGGGTCGTGGTGTTCTATGTGCTTGCGTGGTTGTACGCAAAAAATGACGACTCTGGCGTTGAATGGAAAAAGATCGTTTCCGTCTTTGTTGTGCTTGCGAATTTGCTGACGATATATGCATTAACGACCGAGATTTCACATAAATATTCGCAAGATATTGCGCGCATACAGCAGGAGTCTCGAGTTGAAGCCACAAAGACTGCGCAATACCAAGGACAAGTTAGGTCGGAATATCCGGATTACTACAACTACGGTCAGTTCGACACTAACCAAACAAACGATCTCCGAAGTAAAAGTAGTGCCGTCACGACGATAGTATGGGCGCTCTATTCGACACTTTTGATTATCATCGGCTTTGTACGGCGATTACGCGTGTTGCGGCTATTTGGTCTCATTTTCTTCTTTATCACGGCAATCAGGGTATTTATCTATGTGTGGGAACTTGGAGACCTTGCGCGCATATTCTCCACAATCATCTTCGGCGTGATTGCACTTGGTGCGGCGTTTCTTTACGCGAAATATAAGCATCGTCTTAAGGAAGTAATCTATGGCTAACAATATGAAAAAATATCTCCTGCTCTCATTTCTCGCTCTCGCTCTCGCTGTTGCGGGTACAGCATACGCAGATTTCTCCCCGAGTGAATGGCAGTACAAGAAACCGGTCATTGCTGTGCCTACTGTCGGCTCATCAAAATACGTCAGGGTGAGCCTCGACAGAGAGGTGAGTTTCGGCGCGCGAACCGACCTTGCAGACCTGCGCGTCGTGACAAGTGGCGGGGAAGAGGTTCCATATCAACTTGTGATTGAAAATGAGGCCGTACGCCGTGAGTACGTGCAAAGTTCACTGCGCGATCTCGCCGTTAAGGATGGTGAGACAATGTTCATCCTCGACTTGGGCAAAAGCGGGACGATTCACGACCATCTTGTCATCGAAACGGGGTCTAAAAACTTTAAGCGCCCGGTATCCGTATATGCATCCAACACCGCGAATGATCCATACGGCAACGCGGACACGAGGGCAAATACCGATAAGAGTATTGCGGAGTGGGCGCTTCTCAGCAACACCAGCTTTGTCTACAATTATTACGACCAGTCGCTTGGCTTTGATGCGGGAAGCAAGGATGTCTATTATCCCGAGAGCACCTCGCGTTACTTGCGCGTAGTCATCGGGAGAGGTGAAGGCAGTGACGTTGCCGTTGCGGGAGCACGAGTACTTCGAATACTGCAGCGTGACGCACGAAAAAATCAGATGGTGGAGCGTGCGGCAGTTGCACAGAACGCAAAAGAAAAATCAACTGAAGTAGCTGTTGATCTCGGGGGTGCAGGTATTGCTACGCGAAAGGTGATTCTCGCAACAGACGACACGCATAATTTCAACAGACGCGTCGTCATACAGGGGAGCAATGATGCGGCAACGTGGAAAATCCTTGGGCAAGGTTATGTATTTTCTCTCAAGACCCCGCTCTTTTCGGGGAGTGATCTGTCTGTTTCATATCCTGAAACTGAAATGCGCCATATTCGCGTCATCGTGTTTGATCAGGACGATAAGCCGATAAATTGGAAGAGCATTTTGACACTTGAGGGCGTTGCTCGTTCAATTGTGTTCGCTTCGAAATTTGGTACAGAGGAGGTGCTCTACTATGGAAACGCGAGGGCTAGTGAACCGCTCTACGACATCGCCCGCTTCTTTCATTACTTTGAGGGCGTTTCGCTAACCGAGTTTACCCTCGGGACGCAACAATTGAATGCGGCATATGTGCCACCCGCCCCACCCGTTGTCCCGTTTACCGAGCGAAACAAGAATGTATTGAATGGGGCACTGGTGCTCCTCGTTGCGTTGGTGAGTTTTCTCCTTGTTGCCTACCTGAAAAAGCTTAAACTTGCAAAGCCGCATCAATAGCTTCCATCAAGGGATTCTGTTTTGTATACTGTAATATATGTTGAAACCACAGATGGGCGAATTGGTGTTTTTCTGGATAGTCCTTGGTGTCGTCGGGGCGTTCACGTTCCTCATAATGAGTCCGTATCTTACGCCGCTTTTTCTGGCCGGAGTATTCGCCATACTTTTTTCGCCGATACACCGATTTCTGTTAAAAAAGTTAAACGGCAACGAGGGCGCCGCGGCACTTTCAACGGTGCTCGTTGTTCTCGTGCTCGTGCTCATTCCCCTCATCTTCTTGGGGATGCTCATGTTTCAGGAGGTGCTTTCAACGCTGTCAAAAGGAAGTGCATTGTTTGCCGGTGCAGATAGATTCATTACTACTATTGGTAGTTATGTGCAGCGCTTTGTGCCCACATTTGAGATTCATGCAAACATATATACGTACCTCGAGGCGCTCTTGAGGTGGGTTGCATCCAACCTGAACACCTTTTTCACCGGCATCTTGTCGTTTACATTTCAGATATTTATCATCAACATAGCAATGTTCTTTCTGTATCGCGACGGAAAACAGCTGCGTGCCTTTGCGCTCAAGTGGAGTCCGCTCAATGATGAATATGATGAAAGCATCATCGCAAAAGTCGAAACAGCCGTTTCCTCTGTTGTACGCGGCGCGCTCACAACGGCAATAGTCCAAGGAGTGATGCTCGGCATCGGTTTTGCTATATTTGGTGTTCCTAATCCAGTGTTGTGGGGAGTCGTCGGCACAATTGCGGCACTCCTTCCACTCGTGGGTACGGGGTTGATCACCATGCCGACTGCGGCTTGGCTACTCCTCACGGGGCACATTGGTGCGGGTATTGGACTCATTATTTGGGGACTCGTATGCGTTGGTCTAATTGATAATGTCCTTAATCCATATCTGATGAAGAGGGGCATGAACGTGCATCCATTCCTTATTCTCCTCTCGGTGTTTGGTGGCTTGGCATACTTTGGTCCAGTTGGATTTTTGGCCGGCCCCGTCGTGATTGCCTTTTTCTTTACGCTGCTCGAAGTTTATCCTCAAATCATTAAGGGTCGTGGGGTTAAGTAGGGGTGCGACCGGCGGCCGATAAATTGACTATGCGTAGAATACCGTTAGTATGAGTGGCGGACCATTAGTCCGTTGTCATTTTCGCAAAAGGAACCATGATGAAATTCACCAACAAACGCGTGTCCACACCTACGGGAAATTTTCGCGTGCTGACGCTTCCGGATTGGAATACGTTTGCCGCGGAAACCGTATTACCCGAGCTCGAAGCATTACTTGTGGAAGGGAGGGCGATGATTGAAAAGATTGCCGCTATCCCCGTGCCGACATTCGCCGACCTTGTCACTGATACCGAAGACTTTTCAGAGCGGCTTTCGCTTGTCATTGGTCCGATGATTCACTTGAACGAGACGATGCAAAAGAAATACCCGGAACTCAAGGGTCCGGAGGGCATCAAGGAAAAGGCGACCAAGCTTCTGACCAACTTCTCGAGTGACCGTTCGCGCCACAGTGGTCTCTATGGTGCGTATTTGCGATTCGTTGATACGCCCGAATATTCGGGGTTGTCACCCGCCAAGCTCCATCTCATTGATAGGACTATCAGGGAATTCAAACTTGCCGGTGTCGGTCTTCCTCCCGAAGGAAAAGCAAAGCTGAAGCAGCTCTGCGAGGAAGAAACTGCGCTGGGAAATGCATTCTCCGATAATGATCTCGAATCCACTGATGCGTGGCAGAAACACGTTCTCGATGAGGCGGTACTTCTCGGGATTCCCGATTCGGACAAGAGCCGCATGAAGGATGCCGCGAAAGCGAAGTCGCTCGAGGGATACCTTATCACCTTGCAACAGCCTGATGTAATGGCGATTCTGACCTACGCCTTATCTCGCGAACTTCGCGAAGAAGTGCAGCGCGGATATGCGACGGTTGCGTCTGAGCTCGCCAATGAAGGGAAGTGGGACAATGCACCGGTGATGACCGGCATCCTCCGCAACGCCGATGAATCAGCGAAATTGCTCGGACATCCGACCTATGCAGACATGTCGCTTACTGCCAAGATGGCGGCTTCGGTCGGCGTCGTTGGTGTGCGAAAGTTCATCGATGACCTGATTGCGTTGGCACGTCCGAAAGCCGAAGAAGAGTTCGCCGCAATGAAAGCATTTGCTGCCAAGGAGCTCGGAATCGCTGAATACATGCCGTGGGACTTTGCATTTATCTATGAACGTATGATGCAAACGCTGTATTCCGTGGACCAAGAAAAAGTGCGCGAATATTTTCCATTCACGAAAGTAATGTCGGGACTCACCACGCTTCTTGAGCGCATCTACGGCGTGAGTATCGTCGAAAGCACTGCCTCCGTATGGAGAGAGGGTATAAAGTTCTATGAGGTCTACGATAGAGACGGCGTGCTGCGCGGTGCGTTCTATGCGGACATGTATGCTCGTGAAGGAAAGAAGAGCGGAGCTTGGATGGATGCGCTCGTTTCGTCACGCCAACTCCAGGACGGCACGCAGGTTCCGGTCGCGTACCTGAACTGCAATGCCAGTCGCCCGACCGACGGGGGAGATGCATATCTCACGCACGATGACGTCATCACGCTCTTCCATGAATCGGGGCACGTGTTCCATCACCTGATGGGACTTACGGAGCACCCCTCTCTTTCTATGGAACACGTCGAATGGGACACCGTTGAACTCCCGAGTCAGTTCTTGGAGAACTGGTGCTGGGATAAAGAAATGCTGCAGTTCATGTCGGAACACAAGGTGACAAAGGAGGTCATTCCGGACGAACTGATTGAGCGCATGATTGCGGCGAAGTTCTTCAATACAGGACTGGTTACACTGCGTCAATTGAGTCTCGGGTACTTTGACCTCGAGCTGTATTCGCGCTACGACCCTCTGAATCCGGTCGACCCGAACGTGCCTTGGAAACATGTCGCTTCGACGATCGAAGTTCGTCCGTCCCATCCGCTGTCGCGCTTCCCCAACTCCTTCGGGCATATCTTTGCCGGCGGGTACTCTGCGGGATATTTCAGCTACATGTGGGCGTTGGGCCTGGCCGCAGATGCACGCTGTGCTTTCGATGAATCGGGGAACATCTTCTCGCCCGAGGTCGGAGGCCGATTTGTGGCCGAAGTGCTCGCAGTCGGTTCCGGCAGACCGATGGCAGAAAGCTTCCGCGCGTTCCGTGGTCGCGACCTTGATTCGAAGGCGCTTGCAATTCATCTCGGTCTCATCAAGAAGTTGTAGACACACCCGACAACCGTCGGGTGTTTTTTTTTGACAACACACCACTTATGTGGTAGTTTTGTCTTAGAGAACATTTACAGAAGGAGAGCAAATTGGCTCAATTAGTGCTCGACGAAGAGCGGCTGTACGCACTAAGGCGTATGGAAAGCGGAAAGAATATTTTTCTCACAGGCAAAGGCGGGGCGGGGAAGTCTGCCCTCTCGCGCCATTTTCTGGAAACCACAAAGCGAAAGATACTGGTCGCGGCAACAACGGGTATCGCGGCCATCAACGTCGGAGGGCAAACTGCACACACGGCGTTTGGGTTGCGGCCCGGCATGACGCTCTCCGGTGTTAAGAAATCGAACCATCCGTCGATGGAGATATTTCAACACCTCGATGGCGTGATGATCGATGAACTATCGATGGCCCGTGCTGATTTCATGGACATGATGGACAAGGTTGCGCGTCTTCATGGGCCGCATCCGGATCGTCCCTTCGGAGGTCTTCAGATCATTGGAGTCGGAGATCTTTTTCAGTTACCGCCTGTTGTGACCGATGAGGAAGTGAAATATTTCAGCATGGCGTATGAGGGGCCGTACTTTTTCAACGCGCATTGTTTTCCGTCTCTCGAGATGGAATACATTGAACTCGAACGGGTGTTTCGTCAGAAGGACCCCACACTCGTCGACGTATTGAACAAGGTGCGCATGGGCGAGGCGACGAACGCCGACCTTGATGTCTTGAACGTGCGCGTAGATCAAAAGTTTCGTCAGCGAAAGTACCCGGGTCATATCTACCTTGCAACAAAAAACAGGGTAGTCGACGAGATCAACTTTGCAAAACTGAAAGTACTTCCCGGCGAAAGTAGCCGATTCCCGGCGGTTGTCCGAGGGGCATTTCCAAAGGGCGGGTATCCTGCCGAGCAATTTCTCGAGCTCAAAGTTGGTGCACGCGTAATGCTGCTCAACAATGACCGAATGAAGCGCTGGGTGAACGGGGACACCGGTACTGTGGTGGAGGTCGAAGCCGCTGCCGTTATCGCAGACATTCCTCGCTCGGGTCGCGTCGCGGTGGAGCCCAATCAGTGGGAGAGCACCGTTCAGGAATACGACAAAGCAAAGGATGAGCTCGTCCTACGTGTCGTTGGTACGTACACGCAGTTTCCGGTCCGTCTTGCGTGGGCTATCACTGCACACAAAAGTCAGGGGCAGACCTTTGACAAAGTCATCGTGGACCTGAGTGAGGGAACATTTGCTCACGGGCAGGCGTACGTTGCGCTCAGTCGCGTGACGTCACTCGAGGGACTCGTGATTCGAAAGAGGCTGACCACCGATGACCTCGTCTTTGATGAGCGCGTGCGTACATTCATCGAACAGGCGAAGAAGAAGTAGAAAGCAAGCTGACCCACGGGTCAGCTTTTTGTTTGACGAAATATGAAGTTTGTGTTAGTTAGAGCAGAGATTCTTTGAACTCACAGCAGGAGATATTCCTTGAAGAAAATTGCACTTCCTTTTACGCTCGACCCGCTCGACCCGAAGTTCGTACTTCCAAAACCGCGGCAGAAAGTTGCCGAAAAAGTGATTGCGGAGATTGAAGCTCGTGGCGACCTCATCGCAACGCGCAAACGTGACGGGTATGGTGGAATCGCAACAATTACCGGGCGCAAGCGCATCGTGCGCCTCTACACTCGCGGCATCACCGACACGTCCGACCGCTATCCGCGCATCATCGAGGAGTTGCGGGATTCAGCAATTCCCACTGACTCGCTCATTCCGGGTGAGATGTTCTTGCGCTCACGCTCTGCCGACATTGACCGACTCGATTTGTTCGGCAAGCTGGCCAAGTCAAATCCCGAACGTGCAGTCATGCTCCAGGAGGACTTGGGCAGGGCAGAGTTCCTACTGTTCGCTCCAATCATTGTTGGGGGCAAGGATGTTTCAGGTCTGCGGTTTGGCGATCGTCATGACATGACCACTGATTGGTTCGCACGTCGCATGAGTGCAGGGTACCTCAAACACATGACTCCGCTCGTGCATGCAGTCGCGCAGTTGCAGGAAATTGTGCGACTGGAGAGGTGGGAAGGACTCGTGCTGTACGACAAATCTGCATCCACGGAATATCGGCTCGACGGCAACGAAGCTGACCCGCCGCGCCCTCTGGGTGCATGGAAGTGGAAGCCCATCTTCGAAGATGACTTCATCGTTCGGAAGTTCGAGTTCGGTAGTGGAAAGAACGCCGACCGTGCAGGCAAGCTCTATCTCTCGCAGATTGACCCGACGACAGGGATTGAAGTTGCGTGTGGCGAAGTTGCCGACCTTGGCACACGCGAAGAAAAGCTTGCGCTCGCCAAGATGACGTACCCGTTTGTGGTGCAGGTCGAATTTGAGGCTCGCACACCGAAAGGTGCATGCCGAATCTCACACCTCATCCGAGTTCGTGACGACAAGCCACTCAACGCTTGTGTTCTCCCCGAAGAGCTTCACGGCCTTTCGCAGACACAGAAACAAAAGAAGTAAAAGCCCGCGACGCGCCGCGCGGAATACCGCTTTTGTCCACGTCCTCACTCGGTCGAAGTGCAAATGGAGAATTTGCTCCCCGCCCTCGGTAGACGTAGTAAGCACAACCCGCTCAAACAAGCGGGTTTTTTCTTTGTGGAATATGTGCGAGAATCCCATCATGACACTTGCCGAGAAAAAACGCTTGTTCAACAGCACTCTTTTTGCATGGCAAAAGAAAAATTATCGCGTGATGCCTTGGAGAGATACGCATGATGCGTACCGCATTCTTGTTTCTGAAGTCATGCTGCAACAGACTCAGGTCCTGCGTGTAATGACAAAGTATGCGGAGTTTTTAAAAAAATTCCCGACAGTCCGAATACTTGCAGAGTCCAATCTTGGAGACGTCCTTCGTATCTGGTCCGGACTCGGCTACAATCGTCGCGCGAAATATCTGCATGAGTGCGCAAAAAAGGTTGTTGCAGAACATGGCGGTAAATTTCCCGACGATTTTGAAGAACTCATGAAGCTTCCCGGTATCGGAATTTCGACCGCGGGCGCACTCCTTGCTTTTGCCTTTGTGCGTGACGAGCCGATGATTGACACGAACATTCGCCGTATTTTGGTCCGTGTATTTTTTCAGAAAAAAATTCCCGGCGATAAAGAACTTTTTGAATTTGCAAAGACCCTCATCCCGAAGGGGAAGGGAAGAATGTGGAACTATGCGATGCTCGATCTTGGTGCGACGCTTTGCACCGCGCGCAATCATTCAGTGACATGCCCGATTCAAAAACTGCACGGACCCGTAGAGGATTTTGTTTATAAAAAACCACAGAAGAAATTTGCGCACTCCGACCGCTTTTATCGCGGGCGAATAATCGCTCGTTTGATAGTGGGGGCTACCACAAAAGCCAAGTTGCAAAAAGAACTCGAATTGGTAGCTGCTCGCTTGAATATATTGATAGAAAAACTCCTCCGGGAAAAGCTCATCATAGTCCGCAGGCAGACCCTCCGCATCCCTTAGCATTAAGGTTTAAGCCTTGATAAAAAATTTTGAAAATACGCTTAAAATATCGAATACGATATTTTTATCGTCCTCGGTTGTTTATGATATCGTCCATTTCTTCGCGTTTTGATTCGATGTCCTCAAAGAGAGCGAATTGCGCACTTGCCTTTGTGCTGTTTTGCGTGAAGAGGTCAGGATAATGCGAGCGGTCAAGTTTGAAATATGATTCACGATACGCGTCGGTGACGAATCGCGCTGCAAGCTCGAGGGCGATTTGTGCCGTAGCCCCAGGTATGGCCACCCACTCTTTTTCGGCCAAAAAATCCGTGTGCGTACGATAGCCGTCTATCATCGCGCTAAAAATATCCAGATCGAAGTTTGCCTGCCGTGTATTGCCTTCGCTGCTTTTATTTGCCCAGCTTCTTGCTGCATCGGCGACGTCGAGGGCAACATTGTGGCGCCCAATCGTATCGAGGTCGATAAGGGCCACTGCGCGCGGCTCATGGCTTGCGAAGCGGACATTGCTCAGCTTCAAGTCTCCATGAATGATGCGCTTCGGAAGGTCTTCCCACGCAAGCGGTCGTTTGTGGAATCGTTCGAGTATAACCCCGGCAATCGGGAGCAGTGAATGGTCATTTTTGCTTCCGGCGAATTCAAGCACTGTCTCCTTGAGGTCGTTCATAATAGAGGGCGTGTCGTGAAAACCGACCCGCGCGTGCTGAAACTCGTATGGATGTTCGGCAAATGTGCGATGGAAAAGTCCGATAAGGCGCATCGCATCACGTGCTTCGTCTTCGGTGACACCGCTTTCCTTTGTGCGCCCTTCGATATAGGTGAGCATCCTCCAACATTCGCCGTTTTTTACATAGCCCAATGCTCCCTCATTGGTGGGAATCAGTTCTGTTGTTGTGATGCCGCGTCCCGAGAGGAGGCGAGTGACTGCGTCGATATCGTGAAGGACACTCGGTGCGAAGATGGGGTTGACCCTCTGAAGGATTGCTTGCTTGCCGGATTCTGCGGTGATGAGATATGTATCATTAATCCTTCCGTTCCCGTACGGTTGCGTGTCGGCGATATATTCTACGTCCGGGCAAAACGTAAAGTGCCCGACAAGCTCCCTCAAGCGTTCGATTTCTTTTTCCATGCGTTTTATTATATGCCGACTTGCGCGTGTGTATAGTCCCCACGCCCAACCGTCTTTGTTTTCAGAATAGGGAGAATGCAGTATGCTACAGAAGACTTACAGAAACGGATGAGATTCGAGGCGCGGAGAAAGCGGCGAGGAAGACGTATTCTTATACGGTGACCGAGACGCAGAGGCTCCGCAACGAAGAAGCTCGCCGTTTGCGGAACGTCCTCACAATGTATTTATTTTTTGATACCGAAACAACAGGTTTACCTCGTTCATGGAAGGCTCCAGTGACGGACCTCGACAATTGGCCTCGTTTGGTACAGATAGCGTGGCTTGCATATGACGAGGGCGGCGTAGAGACCGGCGCTGGGAATTTTATTGTTAAGCCGGAGGGATTTATCATCCCAGAGGATTCGGCGCGTATACACGGCATCACCAACGCACGCGCACTTGCCGAAGGGGAGGAGATTTCTTCCGTGCTTGGAAAGTTTAAGGACGCAATGAACGTCGCGAGCACCCTCGTTGCGCACAACATGAGTTTTGATGAGAAGATCGTCGGTGCAGAATTTCTCCGTTCGCAAATAGACAGCAAGCTCGATACCATCGACAAAATTTGTACCATGGAAGGAACGAAAGAATTTTGCGGACTGAAAGGGCAATATGGCCTCAAGTGGGCAAAACTCTCGGAGCTTCACCAAAAGCTTTTTGGAACAGATTTTACCGAGGCGCACAACGCTGCAAACGACATTAAGGCAACCGCAAGGTGTTTCTGGGAATTGAAGAAACTCGGAGTGTTGTAGCCGGAGCATGCATCCTCGCCCCCTCCCGATGTGCTATACTCTCATTATATGCTTACACTGCTTGTGAAATGGCTCATCAACGCGCTCGCAATATTCCTTGTGGGTAACTATCTGCATGGCATACATGTCCCCAATTATCAGACGGCATTATGGGCCGCGCTTTTCCTCGGGATACTGAACATGACACTTCGGCCGATACTCAAGATACTTTCATTTCCCATCACACTCCTCACGCTCGGACTCTTTTCATTTATTGTGAACGGCTTCACGTTCTGGATAGCGGCAAAATTCGTCGACGGATTCAAGGTGGATACATTCTGGTGGGCGGTGCTCGGTGCACTCATCGTTTCGGTCATTTCAACCGTACTCAATCGTATTGTGCTCGGCAGCGACGGCAAATGGGGAAGTGACAGAGATTAAGATTTTTATAAGATCATACGGAACACATGGATACTCAGGAAAAAAAGATTAGGATAGTCACGCACAGCGGTACATTTCACGTGGACGATCTTTTTGCTGTTGCCGTACTCCAGCTTATCCATGGAGTTGAGAATACCGAAGTACTCCGCTCGCGCGATCCGAAGGTGTGGGAGTCAGGTGACTACGTGCTTGATGTGGGAAATGTCTATGACCCAAAGACGGGGCGTTATGACCACCACCAGCATGGTGGGGCAGGAGCTCGTGCAAATGGAGTGCCATACTCAGCACTCGGACTCGTTTGGAAACATCACGGAAATGAACTCACGCAATCTCAGTCCGTCTGGGACCATATCGATGAAGCGGTGGTGACATCCATAGACCTGGCAGACAATGGCATAGAGGTCTATGCCCCAACTCGGCCCGATGTGCACCCATTCCTCATTCATCGTGTTCTCGTAAAGATGCGACCAACGTGGAAAGAGGAACCCTTATTTGATGAGCGTTTTATGGAGCTGCTCCCAATGGCGCGCCATATTATTGAAAGAGAAATTATTTCCGCGCGAGACGAAGAGGAGGGTGTTGCGTTTGTGAAGCTGGCATATGAAAATACGGAAGATAAGCGCATCGTCCTCCTCGATCGCGCATATCCATGGCAAGGCTTCCTTTCGAAGACCAAGGATGCGCTATACGTAGTTAAGCCCAAGTCCGTTGGTACCGATTGGGAAGTCGAATGCGTTCGCAGTGACGTGCATGGTTTTGCGAATCGTAAGCCCCTTCCTGAAAGTTGGAGGGGATATCGCGATCAAGACCTCGTAGAAAAGACGGGAGTCGAGGGTTCAGTCTTTTGCCACAACGGCGGATTCATTGCCGTTACGGAAACGAGGGAAGGCGCGCTTGCCCTTGCGAAACTTGCACTTCTCGCGTAGCATCACACAGCATGGCTTTTGTCGATGAACTAAACGTACACATCAGAGCAGGAAAGGGCGGCCCCGGCGTCGAGCGTTTTCGTCACGAAAAGGGGAAGGAATTTGCCGGTCCATCAGGTGGCGACGGCGGGCGTGGAGGCTCCGTCTATGTTATCGGCTCCCGCGACTTGGGGCTTCTCTTCAAATATCGACACGAAACAGAATTCAGCGCTGAAGACGGAGAGGCGGGGAAAAAGGATAGTTTGCACGGCAGGAATGGCGACGACCTCACACTCAAATTCCCACTCGGCTCAATACTCACGAACCTTACGACCGGCAAGGTGGTTCACGTTCTCTCCGAGGACAAGCCGCTGCTGCTCCTCAAGGGTGGAGACGGAGGATTCGGAAACGAGCATTACAAAAGCTCTATTGTACAGGCGCCGACCCGAACGAGCCCGGGGTACCCTTGCGAGGAAGCAGATTATCATATCGAACTCCAGCTCCTCGTTGATGTGGGATTTGCGGGGTTCCCGAACGCCGGGAAGTCTTCGCTTTTAAACGTACTTACAAATGCCGACGTGAAGGTGGGTGCATACGAGTTCACCACACTCGAGCCGAGCCTCGGTGCATTTCACGGATTCATACTCGCCGACATCCCCGGACTTATCGAGGGCGCGTCAGAGGGGAAGGGGCTTGGATATAAATTCCTTCGCCATATCAACCGCACCAAAATGATTGCACATCTTGTTTCTCTCGAGAATGAAGATGTTCTTGCTGCATACAAAACGATTCGCAATGAGCTCGAAACTTATAGTAAAGAATTGGGTGAGAAGGACGAGATAATTATCCTCACGAAGACCGACATGGTGAGCGAGGAGGTTCAAAAAGCAGCGGTCAAGAAATTGGTAAAACTCAAAAAACCCGTTTACCTCATGTCTATCTATGACGACGCCTCTATAAAAGTTTTTGCTGACGCATTTGTGAAAATGCTTCGCGATAAAGAAAAGAAGGTTGAAGAAGAAAAACCCGTGAGAGTGGAGGCTCCAAAGATTATTGCAGCTCCAAAAAAATCTAAAAAAATAAAATAAGCGTTCCCTCGAGCGCCATATTTGCCGTTGTTCAACAAACGGCCTACGCATTTGTGCAGATGTTTCAAAAAAACAAGCCAAGGGGTGATCTAAAAACAAAAAAACAGACGAATCATTTTGTCTGCTTTGTGCTGACCACTACTTGCCGTCTTCTTCCCCCCAGACCAAAAAGCGCAGCTTGACTTGAGTTAGTTTTTCCTCTGAACTACCAGAGCCGCCGACAAGTTGCTCGAGTCTCTTCAGTCTTCTTACACTCTTGTTTCCCGAAACCCATTTTACGGCTAAGGTAAGTACCAATGCCAAAATGCCACCATAAGGGCCAAGTTGAGCGAAAAGTGCTGCGTCCATGATGTCTCCATGAATTGTGTCTACACGAATTCTACCCACAAAGAGGTGCATGTCAATTGCGCGGAAAATTATGTTATTATCGATCTATAAATAATAAAGTAGCTAATATGCAAGAAGATATCAGTCTCGCAATGTCGCCACAAGTCGTCGCACTACTTATCGGACAAGCGGTTCCGGAGTTTACACTTCCATCGAGCTCTGGAGACATAGTTTCATCGGCGAGCCTCTTGGGTACTCGCTACGTGCTTTATTTTTATCCTAAGGATCAGACTCCCGGCTGTACCACGGAGGCGCATGAGTTCTCTGTAGTCACAGAAAAATTTGAAAAAACCGGTGTCAAACTATTTGGAGTTAGCCCCGACTCGATCGAAAGCCACTTGAAGTTTATCAAAAATGAGAGCATCACATTCCCACTGCTTTCGGATGATGGACATGAGGTTGCAGAAAAATTTGGGGTATGGGTTGAGAAAAGTATGTATGGAAAAAAATACATGGGCATCAACCGCTCAACATTTGTCATTGATGCTGATGGAGAAATAGAGACTGTCTACCGTGACGTGAGACCTGAAGGGCATGCAGTGTGCGTCCTGGGTGGCTTAAAATAAAAAAGCCCCGATGTGGGGCTGGGAAGCTTAGGTCATCCGCGTTTCTGCCGGCGTCAATTTTTCCACGAAAACAAAGAGTGGGACGCCTTGCTCGATTAGGATTGCATTCAAGTTGAGGGCAATGGTTCGAAGTACACGCCTCAATTCGAATTGATACAAAGGAGTTTTGCTTTTTTTCCTCACGAAATCCGAAAAGTGGAGGCCGAAGTGGTGGTGACGACCACGGAGTGGGTCTTCGAAATAGTCGTAGTCAAGCTTGATGCCTCCACTACTAACCACATTCTGCCACCATGGAGAAAGATTGAAAGTGACTGCGGTGAAAAATTCTTCGCGAAGCGCATCGCTTATTGCTGAAAGTGCTACGCCGAAGTTCTTCTTCCACTCGAGAACCATCGGGTCGTTATCAGCGAATATCTCAAGGGTTACCTCCGCATCCTTCAGCTTATGTGCCTGCTCAAGCAGTGGCATGAGCCTTATTTTCAGATTATCAGACATTCTTACTCCATGTGTTCCGAGCGATTCTTCGTACAAACTACAAGAAATTGTTACTTTGTCAACACGTCAACCGGTGTGCAAATGTGCTAAAATGCTAGCCACGGCAGAATGTTCAGAAACAGATGAAATTCGCGGCGTGGAGAAGCGAACGAAGAGGACATATTCCTATATGTTGATTGAGTGAGAGAGGCTCCACAACAAAGAAGTTCGCCGTTTGTGAAAGTTATACAATCTATGGCATATAAAACAACAATTGGGCTTGAGATACATGCGGAGCTAAAGACGAACACCAAGATGTTTTGTCGCTGCAAAAACGACCCCGATGAGGAGCGACCGAACTGGAACATTTGTCCCGTGTGCACCGCACAGCCGGGCTCACTTCCTGTCATCAACAAAAAGGCCGTACTTCAGGTTCTTCGCGTCGGCACTGCAGTGGGCTCAAAGCTCGCCGATTTTACCGAATGGGACCGCAAGAATTATTTTTATCCGGATATTCCTAAGGGGTATCAGATCAGTCAATATCTTTACCCGCTTATTTTGGGAGGGAAACTCGCCGGGGTCGATATTACCCGCGTGCATCTGGAGGAGGACACAGGAAGCTCGCGCCACGACAAGGGCGACTACTCACTCATCGACTATAATCGTGCGGGGGTGCCCTTGATGGAGCTGGTGACCGAGCCCGTCATTCATGATGCGGAGACGGCGATGCGTTTTGCAAAAGAGTTGCAACTCCTTCTGCGTTATCTCGGTGCATCTGACGCAAATATGGAAAAAGGGGAGATGCGCGTTGAGGCGAACATCTCCATCTCTGAAACAGAAACATTTGGCACAAAAGTTGAGGTGAAGAATATCAATTCTTTTAAGGCGGTTGGCGATGCGATTGCGTATGAGATTAAGCGACACGCAGAAGTGCTTGGTCGCGGTGAAAAGATAGTACAAGAAACGCGGGGATGGGATGAAAATGCGGGGAAAACGTTCAGTCAGCGCAAGAAAGAGAGTGCCAATGATTATCGGTATTTTCCAGAGCCTGACCTTCCGAAAATGAATATTTCCGAAGTTCTCGAATTTCAGAATTTGAAAGTGACAATGCCCGAACTCCCGTGGGAGCGCAGAGAAAGACTCTCCAAAGAATTTGGTTTTCAGGATTCTATAATAGAGATGTTTGTTACTGATGCGGTCATTGGTACGTTCTTTGCGGATGTCGCGACAAAACTCTCCGGTGATAAGGAGCACGTCAAGCTCGCGTCAAATTACATCACTTCCGATCTTGCGTCGATGATGAAGGCCGGCGATGTGGGTCTTGGAAAAATAACTCCCGAAACATTCGTGATACTTATGCGCATGGTTCATGTCGGGGATGTGTCCTCGCGTGGCGCAAAAGATACGCTCGCCATAATGCACAAAGAAGGCGGGTTGCCTCGTGACATTGCGGAAAAGCACGGACTTATTCAAAAAAGCGACATGGGAGCGCTCGAAGTCATCGTGAAAGACGTCATTCTTGCAAACGAAGCGGTGGTCGCGGAATTTAAAGGGGGGAAGACCGCCTCACTTCAGTATCTCGTTGGGCAAGGAATGAAAGCGTCAAAGGGCTCTGCAAATCCGAAAGTGCTGGGAGAACTTTTTCAGAAATTAATCGGATGATGGCTGGATCGGTGTGCATATTTGCAATTTATTAAATTTATGTTATATTAATTCGCATGGATGTCGGCAACAAAACTCTGTCCCAGCTTTCTGATGAAGCGAAGGAGAAGCGATACGTCGCGCTTGAGACTGGGGCAAAAATATCCGGCTACACCAAGGAATATTTGGAGAGGCTTTGTCGTCTCAATAAGTTGGAATACCGACTTTGGAACCACGGGGAATTTGTCGTCGAGCTTTCGTCCCTTTTGGCTGAGACTCATGCAATTCTTCTTTCCTATGAGGATATCAATTTTGTTGAAAAAAATCTTTTAGAACCACAATCAGAGCCCACTGTGCCCACAGAGTCTTTGCTGCAAAGGAAGAACGAACGAAGCACAAAGGAAACGGCCGCAGCCGAGGCGGAGATGCTTCTTTCAGAAAAAGTAGCCGAAGGAATCACTCAGCCTGTCCCGAGTTTTATGGGTGTGAATCAGTCCGTGTCACAAGGAGGGAGGACCTCGCCATTTTCTTTAGTCGGGCATGCCGTAGTCTCAAATCCGACATCGGTTTCAGAGAAGACGACTGATGTAGCACCGGCCCCCGCAGCACAAGTGGACCAAGAAAAAAAAGCCGAATTGAGCTCCGCGCGAGCGGCCAAAATGTGGGCAAATGCAGTGACCCCACCTGCACCGCCGCATTCCTCTTCTCATGTCCCCATTATGGGTACATCCGATAATTTTTCGGAGCAGAGAGAAAAAAGTAGTGCAGACGTACCCGTGCATATGTCGTCGCTAAAGGCGGGGGCGGACAAAGTGGGAATCGATTTACATTCCCCGGTAGTGCATCTTGGTGTTACGCGTCCACACGTGACGACCGTGCATGTTGAAGCAAAAAATGATGAGTGGGACGCGATGCTTCTTGACGGTCACACGCTTCCCGCTGCACCTGTCTCTACTGTAAAAAGTGAGGAGCAGCCCTTGGTCGTTGCGACACCATTTGCGTCGCCTTACCACCCGATTAAAACATCCGTCGATGTAAGTGCGCACCACGAGGATCTCCCACTTTTTCCCGTTTTGGGTGGAGTAGTGAATACCACCGCAGGCATCTCCTCTTCGGACGTGGCGAGCGCTATTCATCACCCCGGCATTCCTGAGCTTGGTGAAGATAGGCGTGTCGTTGTTTTTTTGCCGGAAAAATTTGCCGGAAAAGTTGCACCAGAAGATGCGGAAACTCATTCGACGACTATTTTTCCTAAGCGTCCGTTTCTCGTCGTGCCGCATGCGCCACGAGTATCGGTGGCTTCTATCGGTGCGTTGCCCGTGGTGGCACCGGAGGCCCTCGTGCCTGATACGCGAAGTGTTCCGTCGATGAGAGTAATGCAGCAGGACATGGTACAAGCTTCTTCGTTGTTGCCGATAACAATCGAAGAACATCAGCTTGTACTTCGCGAAAAGTATCCGCTTGCAAAGAGTGTCGGCTTCAATCTCGCCTTTGCACTTGTTTTTGCCGGCACCGGAGCGCTCGCCGTCGTTGGTTCACTTGGAAACACCTCTTTTGTCACAAATTCCGTATCCTACATCGCTGGCGTCGGTGCTGCACTCACCCCGAATCTCACTTCCGCGTCGCACGAGGCTGCCGTCTCGGTGACCAACGACCAAAACACCGTGCTCCCTTTCTCAGACGAGATAATCGTAGCGACGGGAACCGTTGCTCATTCTCTCCTCGTTCAACCCGTCTTTCGTGATTCTGCGGGAAGTGCGCATGAGTATACGATTCCAGACAACGGTCAATAATGAATGAGATGGGGATAGCAAGTCGCCCCATTTATTCATATAATAGAGCAATGAAGAAACACACCACTCTTGTGGGGCGATTGTTGGCTATGGTTGTGCTTTTTTTTGCACTCCTCTCCTTGCCCGTCATCTCGTCAGCGGAGACACAACTACCGACCGGTGCTTTTGTTGTTCGTCCGGCTAAGATTGAGCTTTCAATTTTACCCGGGGCGGAACAGACGACGATGCTTACGCTTTCCAATGGGACAGCGCTCCCGCTTTCGGTGACTGTGTCTTATGAAGACGTCGCACCGAGTGTGCAGACCTCTCCCAATGACCAGCCCGTCACACTACTCGGCACGAATGGCGGAGCGTATCCAATTAAGGATCTTTTTCATACAAGCAAGAAGTCCGTTGATATTCTCTCCGGGCAAGAAGCACAGATTCCGATTACGGTGCGAATCCCACAGGACGCGGAAGCCGGGGGGAGGTTCGGCTCTGTTGTCCTTACTTTCAAGCCGATATTGACGGAGGGCAAGGAGCAAAATGCGAACGTCGCAATAGAGAGCAGGCTCGCGACGCTTTTTTACGTGCGCATACTTGGGAGCGCAAAAGAAGAGGGGCATCTTGTCGCATTCGGACTTTTCAATAATGTAAAAACGTCAGGCGCACCATCGGCAGATGCCCCACTGCGATTTCAGGTTGCATATGAAAACACCGGCGCTGTTCACGTGAATCCGTACGGACGCATGACGCTCTCTCCGCTCATCGGTAAATCAAAAGTCATCATCATCCCACCCTACGCAGTACTTCCGGGTGCGACGCTCATGAGCGAGGTCGATGTACGCGAGTCACTTTCTATCGGTTATTACACCGCACATCTCGAGCTCAATCGTGGTTATCAGGACATCGTTGATGAAAATCAAGTGGGATTTTGGATTGTTCCGGGAACTGAGGGAATGATATTGATTGCAATTGTATTTGTCGGCTTGGTGTGGCTCGTTCGTCGCTCACTTCAGTTGTCTAAGCATCGAGTTTCATGACCATGAACACTTTTTCCCGCACATGTTCGTTCTCATTTCTTGCGCTTGCCGTGATGATAGTTTTTGCACCGGCGGCCTACGCATATATTTCTTCAAGTACGAGCTATCGCATTCAGACGGACAGCGTGAACGTGGGCGGCGTGCTCTCTACGTCGACTTCATACCGCGCCGAGGACACAGTTGGCGAAGAAGGGGTTGGCACTTCATCATCCGCAAGCTTCAACATCAAAGCGGGATATCAGCAGATGCAGCAGGTCTATCTGGCCATCACTGCACCGGGAAATATCACGCTTGCACCTAATGTTCCGGCGACGGGTGGAGGAATCGCGAATGGATTTTCAGTGTGGACAGTGACGACCGATAATGCAGCGGGATACAGCATGAATATTCGCGCATCAGGAACCCCGGCACTTGCTTCGGGTGCAAACAATTTTGCCAACTATGTACCCGCCGGAGCAGACCCCGATTTCACCTTCACAACGCCCGCCGCAGCGAGCCGTTTTGGTTTTTCGCCGGAGGGGACTGATATTGTGCAAAAATACAATGACAATGGTGTGGCATTGTGTAATGTCGGCAGTAGTAATACGGCGAGTGCGTGTTGGGGTCCATTGCTTGCGTCCGTCGAAACTATTGTGTCGCGCACCACACCGAATAGTCCGAGTGGTACCGCAATAACAATTCGCTTTCGTGCGGGGTCCGGCGCCTTAAATGTACAGGTGGCGGGGAGCTATACCGCTACTGCGACACTGACCGTGCTTCCTAATTAGTTCGTCGTGCGTTCTTGCTAGTTTTTCAACAATGTCCGCAGAAAAGAATAACAAAAAAATATTTTCGGTGATGAGTTTCTTTTTGATATTGTCTTTCTTTGCTGGGCAGTTGTTACCCGTTGCGCTAGCTGCGGGAAATCAATTTACTATCGGGGTTGTCGTGACTTCCGATGCGACTCCGCCAAGTATTCCGGCCGGACTTGGTGCGACGCCTATTTCTAGTTCGCAGATTAATCTCGCATGGACAGCGTCGACCGACAATGTCGCTGTTGCCGGATATGTGGTGCGTCGCGGTGGAGTTGCCATTGCGACGACCACGCTCGTTACATATTCGGATACCGGACTCACTGCGTCGACACTCTACAGCTACACCGTGGAGGCATTTGATGCGTCAAATAATTATTCCGGACAATCGGGACCGGCGAGTGCGACAACCAACGGCGGTGGCCCTCCACCCCCTCCACCTGATACGACACCACCGACCATAGGCAGCCTCAATCCCTTGAACGGTGCGTCCGGAGTTGCGGCGACCACGACGCTACGGATAACATTTTCCGAAAATGTCGCTGCGATGGCGGGGACCATCTATGTAAAAAAGCAGAGTGATGCGAGCATCGTGGAGACCATCCCCTCGAATAGCGGGCAAGTAGTTGTTTCCGGTTCGTTGGCCACGATCACGCTTTCCGCGCCACTTTTATCTGCGACACAATATTATGTGGAGATTACCGCGACGGCAATTGCCGATATTGCGGGTAATCTGTTTGCGGGAATTTCCGGATCGGGGACATGGTCGTTTACGATATTCGACAATACTCCGCCAGTCATATCGGCAGTGTCCGCCACTTCGACATACACCACAGGAACAGTTGTTTTCACGACGAATAAAAGTGCAATCGGTACCATGGAGTGGGGAACAACGACGGCGTACGCCGGCGGGTCTGCAAGTGAGATTGTGTATGGCCTCGCGCATTCCATCGGCGTCGGTAGTCTCGCCACAAATACGTTGTATTATTTTCGTATCACCGCTAAAGACATTTCAAACAATATAAGCATTGCGTATACCGGTTCATTCACGACACAAAATCCGCCACCACCTCCTGATACGACCCCGCCCGCAAATCCGAGCGCATTTTCCGCGACGCCGTCTCTTACTACCATTTCGCTTTCGTGGGTCAATCCTCCGGACGTGGACTTTCAGGCGGTGCGCATTTTGCGCCGCGTGACCGGATACCCGGCAAATCCTACTGATGGCGTGTTGGTCTATGAAGGAAGTGCGCAGTCGGTCATTGATACTGGTCGTGCAACTGGAACGCTCTATTATTACACTGCATTTGCGCGCGATGCTGCACTTAATTATTCATCCGGCTCAATCGTTTCGGCGACGACGGATACAGGCATTATTCCACCGCCCCCTCCGGAGACCTGTTTTGACGGCATCATGAATCAAAACGAGACAGGCATAGACACCGGAGGAGTGTGTGCCGCTCCACCCCCTCCGCCTTCCGCGACGTGTTATGACGGCATAATGAATCAAGATGAGACGGGAATAGACACGGGGGGAGTGTGCACCACGCCCCCACCACCACCGGGCGGCACCGGTTCGACGACTCCGCCGACACCTATCTTCCCGCCAATCACGAGCACGACAAGCGGGCCATTCATTAATTTCCCCGCAACCGGGACGCCGAGTGCGGCGATTTTAGCCATTACACTCAACGATTTTATTTTTACACAGGTAGGTGCAACTGAAGTAGTGCTTCCGCAGCGCAACGGCATAGTGCGGACAAACGGGGAAAAAAATGTTCGTGTTTCTATCAACTACAATAAACTTCCTGATGTACTAAAAACGATTGCAATCACCATTACTGACCCAAATCAGCGCAACAAGGAACTCTCGTACCTCCTCAACGTAAACAAGTCAAAAACTGTTTACGAAGGTGTCATTCCAATATTCACAGAGGACGGTAGGTATCCGTTCACAATCAGCATTGTTGATCACGAGAATAAGGGCATTGCGCGGCTTCTCGGAATTTTCGATGTGTATCTTCCTATAAAATTACCCTCGATTATTCCTCCCGCAATCGCGCAAGCGGTAAATCAGGCGATTGAAGACATTCAGGTACCGGTGCAAAATATCGCCCCCATCGCCGCCCCCATCGGAGTTGCCATCGGTGCCGGGCAGGCAGTCTTGCTTGCAACGAATGTGGGGTCTGTCTATGACATCTATCTATTGATACTTAAGTTAATTGGACTCATCACGGGAATATTCCGTCGCAAACGACACGAGCCGTGGGGTGTGGTCTACGACTCGGTGACGAAGCGCCCGCTCGACCCGGCATATGTAATTGCGCAAGTACGCGATACGCAGAAATCCAAAGGCGAGGCAATCACAGATCTCGACGGCCGCTACGGATTTCTTTTGAATCCCGGAGAATACGTCATTGTTGCCAATAAAACGCATTACAAATTCCCGTCGGACAAACTGAAGGGTCGTGCACGAGACGAATTCTACGAGAATCTGTATTTCGGTGATCCGTTCCAAGTGCGGGAGGGTGGTGCTGTTACCTACAATATTCCCCTGGACCCCGTCGAGTTTGACTGGAATGAATTTGCGAAAAACCAAGACCAAGTATTCCAAGTCTATTCGAAGCGTGCGAATATTCGCATGTGGATATTCAACATCATTTTCTATATTGGTTTCGTATTTTCATCGTTGACACTCTTCCTGTCGCCATCGGCGTTGAATGTGTTTGTTGTGGTTGTCTATGTCGGCATCATCGGCTTCCAAATATTCTGGAGAGCGACACACAAAGTTACGCGCGTTTTAAATAGAATCACAAAGAAACCAATTCCGTTCGCGCTCATTAAAGTATGGTTGCCGGGATTAAACACAGTGGTAAAGAAAACCGTCACCGACGAAACAGGAAAATTTTACTTCTTGATTCCACCCGGCACCTACTTCATCACCATTGAAGAAAAACTTCCCGATGGCACCTATCACGAAGTGTTGCGTACGAAGGATCTTGCGCTCACGAAGGGTGTCGTGTCAGAGGACTTCCTGATTTAGTGTTCACAAATAAAAAAAGCGCGCCCGACTGAGTCGGGCGCTTTCTGCACTACGCACTGGCGAGCGGAGGATGTGGTGCGTGAAAGTGGTCACTGTTCGCGGCCGGACGGAGCGGGAAGTACCAGTCTCCTGACACCAGCGACACCGAAGCGGGGTCAATTCCGAGGAATTTCGCTCCACCATCCACTTTCACTGTGACGACTCTGCCCATCCAGGGAGAGTGTGGTAACAGTTACTTATGGCCTATAGCGAGCGACCCCGCGACAAAAAGTGAAAAGGGAAATATAATGAATAACGACCTTTAATATACAAGTTAATTCACGCTCGTCATGTCAGACAAAAAAGTACGGATAGCAATCAATGGTTTTGGACGCATCGGTCGCGCATTTTATAAGCTTGCGCGCTCGAGGCCGGAATTCGAGATTGTTGCCGTGAATGACCTTGGTGATCCTGAGAACATGGCCTACTTACTAAAGTATGACACTGCTTACGGGGTGGCAGATTTTGCTGTATCCGTTTCGGCTGCATCGGGAGAATCTCCAGCGGGATTTACCGACGGTGGACACAAGGTCGTGTTGGTTCAAGAGAAAGATGCGACCAAGCTTCCATGGGGGAAATATGATATTGATATCGTCATTGAATCGACTGGTTTCTTTACTGATTACGGAAAGGCACAGGTGCATCTCACTTCTGGTGCAAAGCGCGTGGTCATCACCGGTCCCGCAAAAGGGACGACGACAGACGGGGTTGAGTGCGCAATGGTACTTATGGGCATCAATCATGAAAAGCTTGCAACCTGCCAGATATCTTCGAATGCATCGTGCACGACGAATGCGTCAGGTCCGATTATTCAAATATTAAATGAAGCGATAGGCATCGAGAAGGCGCTTTTGAATACCACTCATGCCATGACTGGCACACAGCGCGTCGTCGACAGTCCCGGAGGAAAAGACCAGCGTGGTGGTCGCGCCGCATCACAGAACATGATTCCTGCTTCAACAGGAGCCGCAGTTGCCGTCGGTGAAGTTATCTGCGATATCAAGGGTAAGTTCGACGGAATCTCAATGCGCGTCCCCGTTATCGCCGGTTCTATCGCCGATATCACGTTTATATCGAAGCGCAATACGACGACGGAAGAAGTAAACCAAATTCTCCGTGACGCTGCGAAGGATCCACGATGGGCGGGTATATTCACCGTGACCGAGGAGCCACTGGTGTCGTCTGATATCATCGGCAATTTGCACGGTGCAATTGCCGACCTTGAGCTCACGCGCGTTGTTGATGGAAACTTGGTGAAGGTGATGAGTTGGTACGACAATGAGATGGGGTATACGAACACACTCATGCTTCATGTGTTGGAGGTGGCGAAATTCGTGTAAGCGCCGCTCGGCATTGCCTTTGGAGGGCGCGGATGAAAGTCGGCTAACTTTTTTCTCAGACTCCCGCCGCCGCGGTCCGTAGCCCCTCAAAAAGGAATACCTCGCTCGAAAAATTTTGAATTATATCCTAATTAACACGAATTCTCATTGCACAGCATCAAAATTTCAAATTAAGAATCCTATGGTTTTCGAAAAGAATGGAAATAAATAATAACGAACGAAATAGCGAGACAGATAACGAGATATATTTTTATACCCCGGTATTTTATGTATTGGATAATTTTTCTGCATATGTGGTGGAAATCTGGGGGACTAAATTTCCGACCGCGGAACATGCATATCAATGGAATAAGTTTTTTGTGGTTCAACCGGAGATAGCAGAAGAAATTTTGCACGCCTCCAGTCCGAGTGCGGTAAAAAAAATTTCTGATTTGCATAAGTCAAAAGTTCCTGCAGTGTGGCACGAGAACAAGCTACAAATCATGGAAGAAATACTCACCGCGAAGGCAAATCAGCACGAGAAGGTGCAAAGAATGCTCAAGGCGTCAGGCGGGAAAAAGTTGATAGAAAATTCTCCGATTGATGATTATTGGGGAGCTGGTGTGGATGGAACAGGGCAGAATATGCTCGGTAAGCTTTGGATGAAGGTGCGCGGAAAGTTTCCTCAGTAAATCGTATTAGCATTTGAATTTTTTACAAAAACAGGACCCACTAGTACAATGAACATATGAAAATCTACATTGCGACGGATCATGCGGGGTATGAGATGAAAGAGGCTATTGCTTCTTACGTTGAGAAGGATCTCGGGTATACCGTGGCCGACATGGGTGCACATCAGAATGACGTGTCGGATGATTATCCTGATTTCATTCAGCTTGCCGCACAAGAAGTGTCACATGACCCGAATGGGTCGAAGGGTATTGTGCTTGGTGGCTCGGGGCAGGGCGAGGCGATAGTCGCGAATCGTTTTCCGAACGTGAGGTGTGTAGTTTTCTATGGTGGTGACCTCGACATTTTGAAACTAAGTCGCGAGCACAACAATTCAAACGTACTTTCTCTCGCGGCACGACGTCTCACGCTCGAAGAAGCAAAGGCGGCAGTAAAAGTTTGGCTTGAGACACCGTTTACCGAAGATGAGCGACACGTGCGGCGGTTGAGGAAGATTGAGAAGATCTGGCCCTACCGGTAGAGGTCGCACGACATTGCTTTTTGAGGGCACGGATAAAAGTCTGCTGACTTTTTCCTCAGACTCCCGCCGCCGCGGTCCGTAGCCCCCCAAAAAAGCAATATCTCGCTCGTAAGGAAATACGGCCCGTTGAGTCCTCACAAAGTAGATATTCTCCTCGCTGGGGAGGAAAATTCTGAGCGGTTTTTTAAAAATGGAATACTTTCGTTTAAAAGAGTTTTTTTAAACAAAAGACCGCTCTATGGCGGTTGGGTGAAGTGGGATCAATATCCGTGGGAAGTGAGCACGTTTCGAATGCTGTCTACTGCACCTCCGGGTTTTTCTTGCTCGGCAAATTCACGGATAAGCTTCAGCGCCCTGTGCTTTTGACGCAGTTTGATTGAGAGCCAGGCGATGAGTCCACCGACAAAGATGAGAATGAGAATAGGTCCGAGGAACATGGAATTTCTCCTGTGTGTAACTTTAGACATGTTAGCGATACCAGTTACATAAGTCAATTGGTGTGGTATAGTCTTCGAATGATAGAAATAATCCCGGCAATAATGCCCGATGCCTACGAGGACCTTCTTGCAAAGGCTTCACGCGTGCGCTCTCTTGTGCCACTTGCGCAGATAGACGTGATGGATGGTGCATTTGTAAAATCAAAGAGTTGGCCGTACTCGGAAGGGGGCACGAGAAAGGAGCCGCATTTTGTCGCGCTCATGGCACAGGACGAAGGATTGCCGTTTTGGGAAGACCTCGACTACGAAATAGACCTTATGATAGGCGAGCCGGAGAAGCACATTGATGAGTGGCTTCCGCTCGGAGCGAGCCGTCTTATCTTTCACATTGAATCCATCAAAGACCTCGATTTGTTTTGGTCGCACGATATGTGGAAGGAGGGCGCGCGTGACATCGGAGGAGAGAAGGTGGTCCAACTCGGACTTGCAATTAATCCGGATACTTCGCTCGACACGATTCTACCGTTTATGGAGAAGATAGACTTTGTACAATGCATGGGAATTTCTCGCATCGGCTACCAAGGGCAACCATTCGACGAACGCGTCCTAGGTCATATCAATCAACTACGCGTGAAATACCCCAACATGCCAATTTCTGTAGATGGGGGAGTGAACGTGGAAACAGCCGGCCTCTTAAAGCAGGCAGGCGCCACTCGTCTTGTTGCCGGATCCGCCATTTTCGGCGCAGAGGATATTCCCGAAGCGATCGAATTACTCAAAAACGCCTAAATTTGGAAGCTAAGCTTCCAAAAACTTGCAAAAAATATCTGTGCGTTATATTAGTCTTCAAGTTTTAAAAGCGTCTCACGATTTATATATGCGAAAAAAACATATTTTTATTAAAATAGGCATCGTTGCCATCACCGCTCCTGTGATTTTGTTCGCTACCCTGCTGTTTTTGGGAACCCACTATCCCTCTTCGCGTCCACTTACTGAGAACGAGACCGCATTTGCAAAAACTATCTTTCTGGATGAGGTAGATTATGATCGCGTACGAATTGCTGAGGATTCAATCTTGACGCGCGTTTTCCCGTGGCTATTTACTAGGGTGACACTTGGGAACACAATCCATATTCCACTATCGCCAGCACTCACTGACGCGCCATCGGATCAAATGCCGAAACGCCGATTGAAACTATTTTTCATTCACGAGATGGCACATATCTGGCAATACCAGCACTCGGGTTGGACCTATCTGTATAGCAGCGCGCGTGCACAAATCGCAGCACTACTGCGTTCAGGCTCGACCGCCGAAGCGTTCTATTGGCGGTATCGGTTTTTAGAAAAAAAGGATTTTTCGACATGGAATTCGGAGGAACAAGCCGAAGCAATCGGGAATTATGCGATTCACCTTGATTTTGTGAATGATATTTCACCGACCAAGGACATACTCGCCACCGAAGGTGACCCTAGTGAGCTTGGATGTGCGATTCCTCTGTTTTCCGGACGATATTGTGAAAACGGCCTTGATTCGAGTATTAAAGGCCGAAATGAGGCGATGCTATGGCTCAAGGAGGAGTGCGCGACGGCGGATGAGCATGCTGTCTATACGAGGGGGCTTGATAGTTCATTCTCTTATGCGCCACGAAACGAGTCATTGGGTTGCGCAAAAGGCTCAAATGGGAAGAAATGAGCCGTTCAGTATTCGTAACAAGTTCAGGCGCCAAACGTGAGATTGCCGACAAAACACCTTGCACTACTACACCATCTGCCTCCGCAGAAAAATGGCTTGGTTCGATTGGCTTTGCAATCGGCATTTTTTGAGGATAGTTCCGCGCGCCGCTACAAGCGCGTGGATGAGCAGTGGTGTGGTGTGTGCAAAAAATAATTTGTGGATAGTGAAATGGGTGTTCTGGTGTACAATAAGGAGTAATTATGAACTATATCAACGAAGGGAAAATAAAGGAGCTGGAGCTCAAAGCAAATGATGTTCGTCAGACGATTATCGAGATGCTTATTGCGGCTGGATCCGGACACACTGCGGGACCACTCGGGATGGCGGACATTTTTACGCTTCTCTATTTTCATGCGATGCGCCATGACCCGAAGAATCCTGAATGGTCGGATCGCGACAGACTGATACTTTCAAACGGGCATATTGCTCCTGTCCTCTATGCGGCAATGGCGCACGCGGGATATTTCCCCGTAGTGGAATGCAAGACACTACGTAAATTTAAATCCCGTCTGCAGGGTCATCCGCATCGTGAGTGGCTTCCCGGGCTTGAGACGTCGTCCGGTCCTTTGGGTTCCGGGCTTTCGCAGGCTGTGGGCATGTCGCTTGCTGACCGCATGGAGCGCGGGCCACAATCCAATCGTTTTTACTACTGCTTGATGGGCGACGGAGAACTTGATTGCGGGCAGATATGGGAAGCAGCAATGCTTGCGGGTAAAGAAAAATTGCACAATCTTATTGGTATCGTTGATCGCAACAATATTCAGATTGATGGATTTACGGAGGACATCATGCCGCTTGAGCCACTGAAGGATAAGTGGGAATCATTCGGCTGGCACGTGCAGGAGGTAGACGGGCACAACATGGAGGCAATCAATGACGCAATCAACGAGGCGAAGGCGATTTTCAACAAACCGTCGATGATCATCGCGCATACTATTCCGGGAAAGGGTGTTGACTTCACCGAACGTCGCTTCGAGTGGCATGGTAATCCTCCCGGCAAAGGCCCCGCTGATGTTGTTGCAAAGGACAAGCAAGGAGAAACCGCACTCAACGAGCTTAGGACCTTGCGAGGATTGATCGCCTCTGAACATCAATAATTCTCCCGTTTTACTGATGGTCAGTTTACCGAAAAGGGGATAGCACCTTTCCTGTCCTCTGATACCTTTGCTATAATTACGTTGAAATGGGGTTTTCCTTATTGCACAAAAAACATTCACTGAAGGCGCTCATCGCACTAGCGTCGGTTGTCATTGGTGCAACATTTTTTTCATTTGTTTTTGCCAACAGTTACGACTTGAGCGCGCCGACTAAGCCAACTGGCCTCATCATTTATTTGGTGTCCTCCAGCGAGATAAAGCTTCGTTGGGCAGCCTCATCTGACGATGTGGGTGTCGTAGGGTACAAAATATACCGAGGTGGTAATCCCATGTTGGAAATTGGAGGTGCGTTGACACCGAATTTTATCGATACAACAATGACGCCTGGTACAGGGTACTATTATTCAGTTGCGGCATATGACGCGACGGGGCGGGTGTCATTTTCGAGTGCTGAAATATTTGTGAATGTTCCCCTCGTGGCCGTCGTGAAACCTAATGCCCCAGTTCTTTCAGGAAGTGCGGGTACGGACTCCGCGACGCTTAATTGGACAGAGAGTTCATCGGGCGTAACAGGATTTAAGGTCTTCAAAATGATTGGTGGTTTGCCGACAGATATTGGCAATGTTAATGGCGGACCAACAACGTTCACAGATAGTGGTCTTTCTGCCGGCAGTTACACATATAAAGTGCAGGCTTTTGTGCAGGAGGGACTGTCGACGCCGACGTATTCCGATGTTTCAAACACTGTTGTCATTACGGTAGGTGGTTCATCCGGGCCGACGGCACTCACTGCTACTCCTCGTTCTTCCTCTCAAATAGATCTTTCTTTTTCTATTATTTCTGACGCAGTTTCATACAAGATATTTCGTGGAGCAGGAGCTGCGAGCACTGTTTTTCTCACTTCGGTCACGACGAATTCCTTTTCTGATACGGGGCTATCCCCAAGTACTCGCTACTACTATGCAGTGAAGTCGTCTGATGCGGCCGGAAATGAATCTCCGCTCAGTGTCACTGTTTACGAAACGACCGCTGCGCCCGCCACGCCAACTGCGACGTCGAGTTCGGGCACTACGGCACCGGTCATTTCGTTTGTTGACGCAAGAAATATAATGGGTGCGGGCGCACAGATATTTTGGACAACGGACGATCCATCTGATTCCCGTGTTTATTTTGGCACCTCACCATCATCCGCAACATTTTATTCGCGCAATTCAAACTCGCGCTGCGATGGCGGCGGCAATGTAACGAACCACTGTATAAATTTGGCTGAACTTCTTTCCGGAACGACCTATTATTATCGTGTCGTCTCGCGGAACAATGACGGTCTCGAAACGATATCAGCCCCTGAGCGAAGTTTTATGTCTCAATTGGTTGCAGCAGAAACTGCGACGACGACCGCGCCATTTCCCTCGGTCGTTAACGTATCGGTAACGAAAGGGACCGCTTTCTGTGAAGGACAAAGCGCGTCCACGCCGGTCACTTTTTATAGTTCTTGGCCAAGCGGAGTACGTTTTTCAGTAACAAAGACCGGTGCTACCACATTAGAAACGGTGAACCCCGGTACTCGCACTCTCCCGAACGGTTACTATTCCTGGCAGGCATATGCGAACACAGGTTATTCTCTTTCTGGCGTCACATCGGGAAGTCTCATGTTGGACAAAGTGTGCACGATATCGGCCGTGGCCACAACAACAAGCACGGTGACGCCCGTTGTCACGCTCGCTGCTTCAGTTGCTCTCGTCGGTGATGTTGTCGTGCGCGTTCCTTATGGAGGGTCATTCGTCGACCCGGGGGCGAAAGGTTATTTGAATGGCGTAGAAGTGAATCCCGCGCGCAACATCGGAGTATACAAAAGCACCGTTCCTGGAACATACGTGATTCGTTACGAAATCAAGGGCGAGGGAGGAGTTTTGCTCGCGAGTGCAAAGCGCACGGTTATTGTTGACGACAAATTAGTTTCCACAAGTACAGCCACCGTGCCAACACTTGGCATACCGCCACCTCCCCCGGAGCCACTATCCGTTCCCTCGGTCACTACACCGACCACCGCACCGGTCGCCCTATTGCCACCCCCCGTGGTGACGGAAATTCCGGCGCAATCGGTCACAGAAATCGCTTCACCCATGCAATATAAGAATTATTGTGATGATCCTGTGCATGAGAGGGAGTGCCGGACATATGCTGCAACGCGAATAACCACCGAGCGCACTGCGACGTTTGAGATTCCGTCTACGCCGGGAGGAGCTTCGGTAATCGGCAAGGTATTTTCGGGAGGTGAGCAGCAAAATATTGCGGTTCCCGGCGGTGCGACAAACGAGAGTCAGCTGAAGTCGGTTTGCTCGCAATCCGAGTTTGCTCCGGCTTGTAGTGAATTTCTTGTGAACTTAAAATTATCAACGCGCGAGGATGCAGATCGTCGCCTGCGCGAATTTCTTGCGGCAAAGGCAGAGGCGGAAAAAGTAATTACTGAGCGTGTGGGAGCGCGCATATTTCGCGATAGTGACATAGACGGCATCACGGATTATGACGAAATCAACCTTTATGCCACCAATCCCAACGAAAAGGATTCTAATCTCAATGGCGTAAGTGACGGAGACGAGTTGCTCGCCGGCACGGACCCGAGTGCACCAATATCAACTCCGCAGTCTGCGACGTCCTCCACTTCCGGAACATCGACCATCTTCAGTCTTTTTGTGAGCGGAAGCGATGCAACGACGACTGTAGGTCATCGAATTAATTTTGAAAATCCCAAATTAGCGGGAGACAAAAAACCCGACCTGCTTGTTGTAACGGTCGTAAGGGCCGTCCCATTGGCACAAGAAAATGGAAGCACAACCAAAACGGCGCTCTTCCTTTCGGGGCGCGCACTCCCAAATAGTTTTGTAACACTTTTCATATATTCAGAACCGATCGTCGTGACGGTAAAAACAAATGATGCAGGAGAGTGGACGTACACAATGGACAAGGAGCTCGCCGACGGTTCCCATGAGGTTTACAGTGCGATTACAGACGCGGGAGGACGCATTCTTGCAAAGTCAGAACCGCTGCCGTTCACCAAGGTCGCCGCCGCTGTTTCGTTGGGTGAAGTACTGCTCCCGTCACCCGTTGTTGCACCCGGGTTCTTTTCCGGCTCTTCGCTTTATATGATGGTCGGAGTGCTTGTCGTGGTCTTGGCCGGCTCATTGTCGCTCATAGGACTGATTGTCCGCAGGCGCGAGACTTCGCATTCCGGCGCCGGCACGGAGGGAGAGGGTAATAACTTATTCCCATAGCCTTTTTCAGTATTTTAAAGTGGATTATCCGTCAGCGCGTGAGGGTATTTTGTGATATACTTTTTGTATATTTTGATAAATCACATTCTTATACATGAGCAACATCGCACCACTTAATCCAAAACTTTTTGACAAAGACATCGAGCGGATTCCCATTCGTATGGGATTTGGGCAGGGACTGCTTCAGGCCGGTGAAGAAGACCACAACGTCGTTGCGTTGTGTGCGGATTTGACCGAGTCGACGCAAATGCACCATTTCAGAAATAAATTTCCCGAACGTTTTGTGCAGATGGGTATTAGTGAGCAATCAATGGCGTCTGTTGCATCCGGTATGGCGGCGATGGGACGCATACCATTTTTTTCTTCATACGCAATGTTTTCTCCCGGACGCAATTGGGAGCAGATTCGCACGACAATCGCATATAATCACGTGAACGCAAAAATTGTCGGGAGTCATGCCGGCGTATCAGTCGGTCCAGACGGTGGCACACACCAGCCACTTGAGGACATTGGGCTGATGCGCATGATTCCGCGCATGATTGTGCTCTCGCCTTGCGACAGCGTCGAGGCAAAGAAGGCGACGCTCGCTATGGCAAAATATGACGGCCCTGTGTATATCCGTCTTGCTCGAGAGGCAACCCCAGTTGTGACAACCGAGGACACTCCTTTTGAAATAGGCAAGGCAGAACTGTTCTTTGTTCCCAAAGAGGGACTTCCGGTCACCGTGGGCATTGTCGCAACCGGCTCATTGGTACACAAGGCTATTCTTGCCGCGAAGAAACTCGAAGAAGAGGGCATTGGGGCAAAGGTTCTGAATGTTGCAACAGTCAAGCCGCTCGACATCGAAGCGATTCTTGCGCTCGCAAAAGAGACGGGCGCCATCGTCACCGTGGAAGAGCATCAACAGCGTGGAGGTCTTGGTAGCGAGGTGGCTGAATTTCTCGTGCGCGCACTTCCGACGAAGCAGGAGTTTGTCGGAGTGAATGACCAGTTCGGACAGACGGGTACCCCTGATGAGCTTATCGAGCACTACGGCATGGGGGTGAGCGCAATCGTTAGCGCATCAAAAAAAGTTATCTCAAGGTAAGCGCATCATCACGTCATGCAGCAGAGATCACACCGTCATTTTCTCAGTCACACACTCGAGCACTTGGTCGCAGTATTCGCGGTCCTCGCAATCGCGGTGGGAATGGGGCTGGTCGGAAAATCACTTGGTACCCCAAGTGGAGGCATGCTTGCGCAAACGAGCGGAGAGACCTGGGTGAATCTGACTGCAACAACAACCAATGCCTCCGCGCTGCCTATCGAGGTATCTTTTTCTGCACAACCGGGACCTGAGGCGCGTTGCGATACGGGGAGTCCATTAACCCCGGTATTTTTCTTAGTGACCAAAGCTGCAGGAGGAGAATTTGTGATTTCGTCCGACACGGGAATGAATAATGCTCGGCTCGACTGGGGCGAGTACTTTTTCCCTAATGGGAAGTATTCATGGGACGCATCGGTCAAAACGGGATTCATCGGAATGGGGGAGCTGCATGGTGAATTTGTCATTAATAATTTGTGCGCACTCCTGCCAGCGTCGGTTTCCGTCGTCTCATCGGGTAGTGTTTCTTCTTCCGTATCGCATCTGCCGATTGCCGCTTCTACGACAGGAGTATCGGTGCCCGCACCTCCCCAGGCAGAAAGGGTCGTTGCGACTCAAGCCGCATCTCGCCCGCAACTTCGGCTTTTTGTAGACAATAAACCCAAACCAACGGGCGCTGTTTTTGATGCGGAACTTCTTGAGTTGCGCGTCACTACAACTGCGGGTGAAAAAGTCTTTGTTTCGGCGATAAACGAATCGGGGGACATCGGGGTACTTGGATACGCTGAAAAAGATGATTTGTTATCAAAGGATGGAGTGGATGTTTGGACATACGAATATGACATGGGAAGATCTCCGGGCGGAGTATATAAAATATTTGCTACTGCGGTGGGGATGAATAAAAAAGAAATATTGTCGGAGCGAATGAGTGTGGAGGTGCGGCACGTTGTTGCCGCAATGAAGGACAACATCGGACTTGCAACCCCGACTTATAGTGGAGGCGCACTTTCGACCAGCGTACGTGTTTCTCCGGAGGAAAAAAGGGCAATCATCGACCGAGTTTCCGATCCGGCCTCATGCACAAATGAAGAAGAATGCCACATCTATTGCAATAATCTTCCTAACGTAAATAATCAATGCATAACCTACGTGCGGCACTCACGCGCCACACTTTTTTCGGGAGGGCAGTCGCTTCTCGACGGCGTTGACTCCGCGCGCATCGCTCTGTTACTCGGCGACACAGATCGCCGCTCCAAAGACATACCGGAGTTGATACGTAGCCCCGAAGAGTTTAGGCAGTATTGCGCGGATATGGCACATGCCGAAGTGTGCACGAAGGCATTGGTCCGAAATGATATGGGTAGATCGGATGCGCTCCTTGCCATGAAGGCAAGTATCACCCGTTCCCGTGAAGAGGAGATGAAGATTTTTACCGAACGAGTTGGCGCAAGAGTGTTCATCGACTCGGACGGTGACGGTGTGACGGACTATGATGAAGTGAATATCTACGGAACCGACCCGGATAGAGTAGACACCGACGGCGACGGCTTCCCTGATGGTGCAGAATTGCTTGCCCGTACAAATCCGCGAGGAGGGGAGAGGCTCCTCGTTGCGACGTCTTCGGTCGGAAGTAGCGTCGATGCATTGGAAATATTTAGCGATGAATCCGTCCGACATGAGAATCCGATAATCGCGGGAATATTGGAATCGACACTTCTTACTGTTCGCGATGTCATCGTTGCGGAACTCGGCACGAGTGAGTCTGGCTCAACAACAATAAAGAAATTGAAAATCGAAGGTCTGGCACCGGCGAATAGCTTTGTCACCGTGTATATTTTTTCAGACCCCATTGTGGTGACGGTAAAGGCAGACGCTCGGGGCGCGTGGGCATACATTCTCGACAAGAATCTTCTTGACGGCACGCATCATGTTTATGGTGCAATCACTGACGTGGGTGGACGCATCATCGCAAAATCGGAACCGCTTGCATTCCTGAAAGAGTCTGCCGCCGTATCAGTCAGTGGAGTCCCAGCGGAGTCGGGGGTGACGGATATCCGAAGCTGGCGAGGTGCGTCGCTCTACGCAATGATTGCTGTCGTCATTGGTGTCTTGGGATTCTCATTCTCCATCATTGGTTTTATTATGAAACGAAAAAAAGGTTCTGACATGAATCTTGCTGACATCTGATTTATGGAAAAACAATTTACTACCGTAGGGCGCGGGTTGCGTTTTGTGCAAAATAATCCGCAGATTATATATACACTTTTTCTTGTTGTGGTCATTCCGCTTGCGTTCTTCTTCACGAGCGAAAAGTTTCTCCGAGTTGCCAGAGACAATCAGGACCGCCTTGAACGAAGTCGTATCGGGCTCCTGCAGGACTCCTTTGCTCTTTTTGCCTCAGAGCGTACGAATGATGAGAAGTATTTAGAGCAGCAGATGCGTGCGATTGCAAGCAAAAACGAAACAATGGTCACTTTTGATTTGCTGGGTCAACCGACCGGCGGAGCATATCCAGTTCTCGCCTCACTTTCCGATATTGCGACTGGAACGACGATCCGCTTTGATGCTCTTTCGATGGCGCTCCTTAACTCTACGAACGGTGACCCTGAACATAAATCATATGCCGCAGAGTTCTTTTTGGGAGGCGCGCGCTACTGGAGAAGTGCGCGTGCGATAGTCGGTACCGATACGGACCAAGTGGCTGCATATTTACTGACGGATTTGTCGATGGCGGAAGCAGACACGGTTGCACGAAAGAATATACAGAATGCATATCTTGTGCTCATTCTGATCATCGCACTCATTGTCGTACTGCTCGCACGCCAGGCGCGCATCATCGACTACGCAAGTCTATATCAGCGACTGAAAGAGGTAGACAAAATGAAAGACGATTTTGTTTCGATGGCGGCACACGAACTTCGTTCGCCCCTCACTATCATTCGTGGCTATACGGAAATGATTGGTGAATCCGAGGAGTTGACCGAAAAAGGAAAGACTCAACTCGGGAATATCGATCATGCCGCGACACAGCTGAACTCTCTTATTGGTGATATTTTGGATGTAGCGAAGCTCCAAGAAGGAAGAATGTCCTTTGTGCTGGCATGGGTGGATGTTGTCCCCGAGATTACTTCAATAGTGGAGTCATTTGCGCGACCGGCGACAGATAAAGGATTAACGCTCACGTATGTGCCCGTGGAGTTGCCGAAGGTCGAGGTCGACCTTGATCGGTTTCGTCAGGTCATGGTCAATTTTGTCGCGAACGCCATCAAGTATACGCCGTCGGGCGAAGTGCGCGTACTCACGAATGTGGCCGATGGTCGCGTCAATGTTCGCATCTCTGATACGGGAATGGGAATATCCGCGGAAGACCAAAAGAGATTATTTCAGAAGTTCTTTAGGGTAAAAAACGATGATACGAAAACCATAACCGGCACAGGACTCGGATTGTGGATTACACAGGAGATAGTGCGTTCAATGCATGGCACTATTTCGGTAGAGTCGATCCAAGGCAAGGGGACAGACTTCATCGTTTCATTTCCCGTTGTGAAATAATAAAACCGCAAACATACTGTCTGCGGTCGGCGGACTTATTGATACTTCCGGCACCGCTCTGGTGTTGGGACTTTTAGGGCGGGAATAGCGCGTATGCATGCATCTTTCTCATGCAGCAGAGCTTTTTCCTCGGTAATCACTTCATCCGCAACGTCCCTGTCGAGCCGCATGAAATAGAGAGTGATGAGTCCCTCGTTCGCAGTGCGAAGAAGAACCGGCTGCCCCTCAGGGGTCTTGAGGCCGTGCTCGGTTGCGAGATACGCGACGTCTTCAAGTTTCTCATGCGCTAAGCGGTAGTCACTTTTGGCAATGAGCTTGGCCGCATCGAGCATCGTGGTTTCCATGTCGACCGTTGCCATTGCTTCCGCAAGAGCCAAGAAATCCTTCCGTGGCTTCGAAAGACAGCTCACCGTGATGGCCGCCTTTGACACGGCAAGCACGAACTTCACATCAATGTAGTCGCCTGCCAAGAATGCCTTCTTGCCGTGCACTATGAGTGCGGACAATTGAGTATTCCAGTATTTCTGTGCGGATGGTGTGTAGTTGCACTTGTCTCCTGCAAATCCCAGAGACGGAATTGCGAGGGCGAGGGAGATGAGAACGTGTTTGTAGTTCATCGGGAGCCTTTCGGGGTGTGTGAGAAATCCTCATCTAATCTACCGCATGACATGTATTTGTAAAGGAATTGGGGATTTCCCGTTGTGGTATGACAGACTGATTCCCGCCGTGGTATTATAGATGCATGAACGATCTGAAAAAAATAATTCGCAGTGTGACCTACTCGCTTTTGGGCCTTCGCCATGCGTATGCGCACGACAAAAGTTTTCGGATGGAGGTGAACTATGGTCTGCCGATTTATCTTCTTGTGTCGTGGTATTTGTACCCGCTCCTACCTTGGGAACTTATTGCTCTTACTTTTTCCTTCCTGCTAATTCTGTTGGTCGAGCTCATGAATACTGCGTTTGAAAAAATGCTTGATCGCATTCATCCTGAGAGGCATCCGCTCACCGCGGCAAGCAAAGACATTGCATCCGCCTCGGTTTTTGTCGCATTCATTTTTGGTTTTATCGTCGTATTTGTGCTTGTGGCGACGCGTCTCGTCTCAAGTCCTGCATCGAGCATCCTCATCGAGCATCCGTTTGTCTAGTTTGGTAATCGTGCTAGGCTGTGGAGAGAAATTTTGAGGAGAATCAATAATGTTTAACGGACTGTGTGCGAGTGACTTCGAGGTCTGCAATTGCCCATGCCACAAATTCCCCGCGGGAACGATACAGCATGCGCATGAGTGTTGCGTGAAGTGCCCTCATTGTGCGAGGGAAATCAATTGGCACTCCTTCGAAATGCATTTGTCGCGCTGCGTCGAGGAAAATCGTATTCGTATGCAGGGCGAAGGTGGTGTACTTACAAAAACAGAGCCCTGAGGCTCTGTTTTTTCTTTCATGAGAGTCGATAAATTGTCTTGAATGCGAGACGTGGAGAAAGTGCCGAGGAAGAACGTATTCATATACGTTGAGTGAGGCACAGAGGCTCCACAACGAAGCAGTCATGGCAATTTAGCGAACTCTCTAGATCTCCTTGGCGACGTAGTAGTCGGGTCTCGCCGCGAGGAGCGTTTCGAGCTCCGCACGCGTGAGGAGTCCGGTCTGTGCTCCAACGTGCTGGACGACGTTCATTGAGTTGATTGGGCCCCATTGGAGTGCAGTCTCAAGTGGAAGTCCGAGCGAGAGTGCAACGGTGATAGTCGAGGAACACGCATCACCTGCGCCCGTACGGGATACCGGCGGCTTTGGGTCCGGGTATGTGGGCATGAAGTATGATTTGCCGGTGTAGCTGCTGTACGCGTATGCACCCTTTGGTCCGTCGGTGACAACCGTTATCTTTGGGCCTATCGCACTCATCATTTTTGGAAGTTTTCCAGGTTCCGGTTCGTTTACACCGAGAATGATGCGGGCTTCCTCAACGTTGCAGAAGAAGACCTCTGTGCGCACATAAAGATCCTTGAGCGCCTCCTTTCCGAATTTTATTTGGTAGGTGCCCGGCTGAAACGCGAGTTTCACATTTGGGTGCGCGCCAAGATACGCGGCAATTTCTTGGTGGTAATACAGCGAGTCATCTCCGACCGACGAAAAATATAACCACTTCGGTGTGCCCATGTCAGCAGGAAGTTTGTACGGATACTTTTCGTGCTTGATGAGAATGGTGCGCTCCGGTCCGTGCATGAGGACGTAGTGGTAGTTTGAGGCCATTCCTTCGTGGACGCGCACGAGGCGGGTATCAACGCCCTGCTTCTTGAGTGTCTCAAGTATCTCTACTCCATGCTCATCCGAGCCGACGTCGGAGACAAACGCGGTTTTGAGTCCAAGTCGCACTGCGGAAACTGCCGCATTTGCGGAGTTGCCGACTGCGGGAATAATCGTTGCCTCCTCGTAGGGAATCTTTGCGCCGTTTAGGAAGCATAATTCCTCGTCGACACTTCCGTCACCGTCTTGGTCATGCTCTTTGTATACGGCTGCCTTTGCGATATTGATGAACGCATCAGTCACCGTATCTCCCAAAGCGATAAAATCGTATTCTTGTTCCATAAATGAATATTAGCTTGTTAAGGAAATTATATCATAGCTTTAAGGGAGGACTAAGACCTCTCCCTGCTTTGAAAGGTAAGACCTTGGAGAAGTTGTCTGCAACGAAAATTGCCAAATAAAAAGCACCCGAAGGTGCTTGTGTTGATGGTGGTTACGCCGAAACGCCTTCTCCGAGGCCGAATTTTGCGAGCGTGTGTGCACGCATGCGTGACCCGAATTCCTCGTTGTCGTACTTGATGACCGCATAGGTCATTTTTGTTTTGTCCTTGAGCTTCATCTCGTCTGCTTTGCCGCTCCTAAGCGCCGCAATTGCCTCAGAGAATGTTGCTGTCATGGACGCGTAAAAACTTCTCTCTTCCTTCGCATTGTTAAACTCGGTTGAAGATGCAAGCCTCATTTGTTCAGTGGCGTAGACGTCTGTGACGTTTCGTGACATTTCGAGAGTTTTATAGAACGCTGCCTCGTCTTCGATGCTCTCGAAGCTCGTCGGCTCGCCATGCTCCATCTTCCAGAGATTGCCGCGAGCGAGGAGTTCGAGTCCAGCGCCCCAATACTCCTGGCGCAGTTCAGGGCGCGTACTGGTAATCCGGTATACATAGTCATCAGTGTTGGGCGGGGAATCATAATCGATTTCCTTCACGGTCCAACCTTTGGGGTCGGCCCTACGACTCATGCTCTTAAGTTTGACGCAATCGCCTTCCCAAAACGGAGTTTCAGGAAGAGGTCCGGAATAAATGAGGATTCGCGCCATGCCCAACATTTCCTCTTCGGTCATCCATGCCGCATCTGCGCCGTCGAACGGGAACATTGGTCCAACAGTTCCGTTGTTGATGCTGCAAAGTACTTCGGGCCCACCCTTTGTGGGGGCAATACGCAACTTGGTGAAGTCGAGGTAGCGGCCGGCCAGCTTGTGGTTGCGGCCACCGCGAGAGACGAGTTTTTCTCCAGTCCCGACGACTGTTCCAAAAAGTCTATCCGCGAAACGATTTGGGCCGAGGTAATATCCGACCTTGCGGCCATGCAAGTAGCATTTTTGGATGAGCTCGCGCGCCTCATGTTCGGGGAGTGGCGTGACGTGTGACGATTGAGACATTGAGAACCTCCTGGCTTTATATAGCCTTAGATGAAGGGTTGAAAAGGTACAGCACCTCACGGAATTGTGAAGCATTTATCACCTTACAAGCATTCTCGCAATCGTCAATCGGGAATGTTATACTTTTGCCATATGAACGAACAATTACTTGAAGCGACGGCGAAATATTTGGTGTCGCCCGGAAAGGGAATTTTAGCCGCAGATGAGTCGACGGGAAGTGCAAATAAGCGTTTTGTCGCAGTTGGCGTAGAGGAGACCGAGGAAAATCGTCGGAAGTATCGCGAAATATTGCTCACCACACCGGAGGCGAAGGGAATACTTTCGGGAGTCATTTTTTATGATGAAACATTTTGGCAATCGACAACAGATGGGAAACCATTCAGAGAATATTGCACCGAGGCTGGGATACTTCCCGGCATAAAAGTAGACGAAGGATTGGTAGACCTCCCGGGGTTTTCCGGAGAGAAGCTGACAAAAGGACTCGACGGACTTCCTGAACGCCTCGCAAAATATCGCGATGCTGGGGCGAAATTCGCGAAGTGGCGCGCAGTCATCGCTATCGGTCCTGGGATTCCGAGTGATAACCTGATTGGGGCGAATGCATTTATTCTTGCTCGCTATGCGAGACTGTGTCAGGAATATGACATCGTTCCCATCGTTGAGCCTGAGGTGCTTTTTGACGGGACACACACAATAGAAGAGTGCGATGACGTCATCACCAAAGTCTATGACATGCTCTTTTCATTTATGAAAGAGTACAAGGTGTATATGCAGGGGGCGATATTGAAGACAAGCATGGTCATTCCCGGAAAAGAATCCGGACAGCTTTTGTCGGCGGAAGATGTTGCAATACGCACCGTGCGTGCGCTTCATGGTCATGTGCCGCATGAACTTGGGGGAGTCGTCTTTCTTTCCGGAGGGCAGACTCCGACGCAGGCGTTTATTAATCTTGATGCTATTGCGAAGAAGGGTCCGCACCCATGGGGTATGACATTTTCGTTTTCACGCGCCCTACAAGACCCGGTGCTCAAGCATTGGGCGGCGCACCGTGAAGACACAAAGGGAGCAATGGACATTTTTGCGCACCAGTTAAAAATTGCCGTTGATGCGCGTGATGGAAAGCTCGAAACTGCGTCGCTCGGAGGCGATTTCGTTTCCGGGAGTCAGGATTTGTAATTTACTGGAGCCAAATTATTAATAGTAACAATTCAATTATGAAAACAATAAGACAGCTTGGCGCGTGTGTGGCAGTAGCGTTCTTTTTTGTCGCAACACCGGCGTTCGCTGCAACGAGTGATTACACCAATTTTTGGTCGTTTGATGATGCGACCGGGAAAAGTGTCCGCGACATTGGTGGGCAAAATGGCGTCTTGGTGGGAAGCTCCACGGGTCTCGGCTGGGCCGGGGGGAAGATTGGTACTGCACTCGGCATGGACGGATTGGACGGTGAGGGTGTCGCACTCCCAAATAGTTTTTTGACCGGAAGCCAAGGCACGCTATCTGTATGGTTTCGGATGGAGCAGTTGAACAGTCGCAACGTAATTTTTTCTGGAAAGTCTACGAGCGACAATAACGTTTATGTGCTTCTGTCTGTTGACTACGAGGGCCGTCCCCAGCTGCAATTTCGTACTGACCCCGGAGGGTCGGACCGCAAGGTGCAGGGGATGACCATACTGAATAGAAACGAGTGGTACAATCTCGTTCTTACGGCCAATACTGTTTCGTACAAATTGTATGTGAACGGTGAGGAGATAGGCGTTGCCGGAGAAAATCTTGGACGATGGTTTCCCGACTTCACCAATCAAGTGCTTTCCTATCGTATCGGAATGTCGGAGGCGAACCCACTTCTTGGTTCATTTAACGGAATGATTGATGAATTGCGTCTTTACAGCCGCGCACTCACCATGGAGGAGGTGACCTCACTCTACAATGAGGGCAATGCCGGCAAGCCTACGGTTCCCCTTGCGATTCGTCCGACGCTCGCATTCTCAATATCAAGCGACAGTATTGAGGCGAAAGGTTCCGTTACGCTCAATTGGACAGCAGCAAAGGTTGATTCATGTACTGCAAGCGGAGACTGGTCCGGCGCGCTCGACCTCTCGGGTTCACGCGTCATGAGTAATCTCGGTGCTGATCAAGTATATGCAATAGCGTGTACTGGGAAGGGCGGACCCATCGATAGTACTGTGCGCGTGCGGGTTGGCACTGCGACACCAAGTGTCACTGCCGGAGTCGGTACACTTACCGTGACGAGTGTCCCTTTGGACGACAAGCCCAGAGGGATGATGCCGATACTCGTGTCTTCATTTTCTCGCAATCTGACTGTGGGTTCGCGAGGAGAAGATGTGACGCGACTTCAGGAGTTACTCATCGGAAGAGGGTATCTCGCGAGTAACGCAACCGGATATTTCGGACAGCTCACGAAGGCCGCGCTTATTAAGCTTCAAAAAGAGCGCGCTCTTCCTGCGACGGGATTTTTCGGACCAATGACACGCGCAGTACTTGCATCGGGCAATCGCTAATATGTTTGTTAATTAATTATTTTTCCATGCCAACTATTTACGTTACACGACTTATACCCGAGCTCGGACTCGCCATGCTTCGCGATAAAGGTTTTACGCTCGATGTGAGCACAAAAGATGGTGTACTCACCAAAGAAGAATTGCTCGGTGCACTTCGCGCAAAGCCATATGATGGAGTCCTTTCGCTCCTCACTGATACCATTAACGCCGAGGTGTACGATGCAGTGCCAACGGCAAAGATATTTGCCAATTACGCTGTTGGGTTCAACAATATTGATGTTCCGGAGGCAAAGAAGCGCGGAATCACCATCACGAACACTCCGGGGGCACTTACGAATACTGTTGCCGAGCATGCAATGGCGCTCGTCCTTGCGTGTACGACGCGTACAGTGGAAGGAGACAGGCTTACCCGCGCAGGAAAGTATCAGGGTTGGGGGCCAATGATGTTGCTTGGAATGGACCTCACCGGAAAGACTATCGGCATCTTGGGTGCCGGGCGCATTGGTACACGCCTTGCGCACCATGCGAAGGACGGGTTCGATATGAGCGTCATCTACTACGACGTAAAACAGAATCTTGATTTTGAGCAGGCGACCGGTGCGCGATATTTCCCAACAGTTGAGGAAGTTCTTCGTGAAGCAGATGTTGTTTCGATTCACGTTCCGCTTCTTGACTCTACTAAGCATCTTATGAATGCAGAGCGACTTGCGATGATGAAGAAGACTGCATATCTCGTGAATACGTCGCGCGGACCGGTCATAGACGAGGTCGCACTGGTTGCTGCACTCAAAACGGGGACTATCGCAGGCGCAGGACTCGATGTCTATGAGAACGAGCCCGCACTTGCACCGGGGCTCGCTGATTGTGAAAATGTTGTCATCACTCCGCACATTGCATCGGCCTCGGTGCCGACGCGTGAGGGCATGGCAAAGATTGCGGCGGAAAATCTCATCGCATTCTTTGATGGGAAGATTCCCGTGAATGCAGTGCAGTAATTTCAGATATTAATAAAAAAGCCGATGCCAAAAAAGTGCGCATCGGTTTTTTGTATTAACTAAAAAAATGTCAAGGCGAGGCCCCGGCAAAAAGTGATGAAAAAATGACTTAAAATATTGAACATTGATGTGAAAAAGAGATACGCAAGCACAAATTTATAAATAGAAAAGCCCGACGAATCGGGCATTGAGCGAGGATGGCTCGCTTACTTCTTTGTGATCTTGATGGCGTCGAAGCAACCGAGGGAGCCTTCCTCACCAGTCCACAACCCGTAGGTGCCGCGCACAGAGAGGGAAAACACTTCGACCGTGTACCCCTTGGTCACAAGACCCTTTAGTGCGATCCAGAGTGGATGCGCAGGCCAAACGTTGGCGCACGAGCCGTTCGCAAAATTGACAAGGAAAGAGTCCTTGGGATTCGCATCAAGCAAGGGCTCATATTCGCGCGTAGCGAGAATCTGCGATGCGCCTGTCGCACACCAGACATCCCAACCAGCATTGTCAATTCGCACTGGCCTGTACCGACCCTCGGGATACGCTTGTGTTCCTGGAAACATGGGAGCTCCTTCCGCCGTCGGGCGCGCAGTGTTGTTGTCTGCTTTGAATTGTAGCATGACGTGCTAGTATTGTCAATACTGCATAAAGTCCAGTATTTGCTATGCTATGCGGCATATTAACCAGTGTAAAACATGGGTAAATAGATGAAATTCGCGGCGTTGGGAGGGACACGATGAAGGCATATTCCCATATGTTGACCGAGTGTCTGGGGTCTCACAACAAAGAAGTTCGCTATTTACGTAGGTTTTACAATAATTTTTCGATTATGATAACAATAACCGTAGAAGCACGGGACGTGAAAGTAAATCCGAAAATGATTCGAAAGGGTGGAAACATTCCTGCGGTCTATTACGGATCTTCGCACCCATCGACGCCTATTACCGTCAATAAGATTGCCTTTGTGAAGGCGTATCAGGCGGCAGGAACATCGGCACTTATTTCGCTCAAGACCCCGACAGGAACCATCGATGCGATGATTCACGACGTTGCACTCGATCCGGTCATTGGAGACGCAATCCACGCGGACTTTTACGTCGTTGCGAAGGATCATAAGATTGAGGTGGATATCCCCGTTGAATTCATTGGTGTCGCACCGGCGGAAAAGCTTGGTGGTATCACCATGAGAATGATGCACGAGATTCGCATCGAAGCACTTCCCGGAAAACTTCCGCAGCATTTCGTCGTAGACCTCTCGAAGCTTGTTGCTATGGATAGCCAGATTACAGTTGCCGACCTCGTGCTTGGTGATGGAGTAGAGTCAATGGTGCCTCTCACGGAGGTCATCGCCGGCGTTACTTCTCCGCATGAAGAAAAGGAGGAAGCAGCCACATCGATTGACATGTCTGCTATCGAAGTTGAGAAGAAGGGAAAGAAAGAAGAAGAGGGCGAGAGCGAAGCTGCTGCATAATACTGCGTGCAACTCAAAAACACCACGAGCTATGGCGATTTCGCCCCACTCGTGGTGTCTTTTGTTTTCACGTCGTATGAGGTGGTATAATGTGCTCCAACTACATGATGCGCACCTTATCGAGAGTACGTGGTTTGCAGAAAAAACAATTGGCTTGTTTTGCACTACTCCTCTGTGCGATTTTCTCAATATTTTTTCCCGCGTATCATGTGGCGATCGCGCAGACGGGGATGTCGGTTGCGAGCGCCGACAAGGAGTCCCAACTGCAAAATGAGCTTGATGGCGTCAATCAGGAAATTGCCGGCCTAACCAACACCATCGGCGGACTGAAGACTGAGGGGACGAGTTTGACCGGTGACATTAAGCTTCTAAAGGCAAATACCGACCGCCTGAATGTGCTCATCAAGAGACAGGGTGTGCTCGTCGCGCAACTTGGTGTCGGAATAATGGAGAAATCGAGAACCGTAAGAAATCTTGTGTTGCGCATCGACCGCGAGAAGCAGTCACTGGCGCAATTGATACGAAAGACAAACGAGCTCGACCAAGCATCGTTACCCGAAATGCTTTTGTCGAAAGAAGATCTTTCGAGTTTTTTTATTGACCTTGATTCATTTGATTCTATTCGTGCAGGTCTCAAGAATTCAGCTGATGCATTAAGAAGCGCGAAAGCTGAAAACGAATCAGCGCAAGAAGCACTGGAAACAAAACAACAGCAGGAAATGGACGCCAAGGCGGGTCTTGAGCGCAGTAAGAGCATTGTGCAGTCAAATGAGGCGGAAAAAAACCGTTTACTAAAAATTACCAAGAACAAGGAGGCAGAATATTCAAAAGTTCTTGCGGACCGCAAAAAACGAGCAGCAGAAATTCGCACCGCACTTTTTGCGCTTCGCGATTCCGGTGAGATCTCATTTGGAAAAGCATACGACTATGCGGTTGCCGTTTCCGGGAAGACCGGCATTCGTCCCGCATTTCTGCTTGCGGTCTTTATGCAGGAGTCTAGCTTCGGCGCAAATCAGGGTTCGTGCATCTTGAAGAATCGCGCGACGGGAGCAGGTGTTTCTGCAAAAAGTGGTAATGCAAAACAAAAAGTGATGAACCCTACTCGTGATGTTCCACCGTTTTTGTTGATAACCGCAGCGCTTGGCAAGGATCCGTACGATACGCGCGTATCGTGTCCGCAGGAGGTGGGTTGGGGCGGCGCAATGGGGGCGGCGCAATTCATTCCTTCAACGTGGGTGATGTTTGAAAAACGGATAATGAAGGCGTTGGGTACTGACGCTGCGGACCCGTGGAGTGCGCGTGACGCATTTATGGCTGCAGGAATGTATCTTACCGACCTTGGGGCAAAGCCTAGTTCATATAGTGCGGAGCGCGACGCAGCGTGCCGATATTTTTCGGGGAGTAAGTGTAGTGCATCGAGTTGGGCGGCTACTTATGGGACGCAAGTTATGACCAAGGCAAAGTCTATCCAGACCACCATGATCGACCCTCTAAATTCCTGATTTTGGCGAGCTACTCGTGCTTCAATTGCGCGGGTTAGCGGTCGTACTATGAGTACGCCTGCGTCACACCGCCAATCTCCAGCACTTCGTATTTCATCCAAAATCAGGAATTTAGGCTGAATTCGTAAAATTGACGCACTTTTGCGCTGACTTCGCCAGGCGGTCCGGAAAACTTACATGAGTAAGTCCTCTCGGACGCGCTCATCATCGGCGAATTGCATTCTCGTCGTACTTTGATAGGGTGGAGTGAGATGTTACTTGGGAGTACGAATGTGAGTCAAGACATCACGGTAAACTGCACACCGATTCTTGTTTTTGCGGTCGGCGGTCGGGAGGTGGGACTTGTTTGGATCAACGATGATGGAAAGCTCGGCATCGTGGTTACTTACGGCGAAGAACCTTTTCTTATAAAGCTTGAGCGGACACTTGAAGCCGGGGCGGTGCCACGAGCATCTGACCTCGTCTGTGGTGCGATGGGATTGATGGCTGTCTGTCAGCCGCCGTCGCCGGCTGTGTTCAAGGGGTGTTTTGATGCCGCGAATGTGATGACCTATTGGGATAACGATGCGGAGCGCATGAGTGTGCTCGCACCGCTCATCGGTCACAAAAGCTCACTGCTCGTTATTGAGAGAGGGTGGCCAAATGCTCTCGATTTCATCGCTCACGTTTTCAGTCAGGCAGATCGTGCAAAGATTCACGATGCGTGCACGCTCTATTTTGCCGAGCCTGTCTCCCGGTCACTGCAGTGACGATTCCGAACCCCTCCTCGTGAGGGGTTTTTCTATGTGGATTTCGCATTCATTCTTTCATTCTTGCCAAATTTGGGGCTGTTTGATAGAGTGTAGCCCTATGGCAACAGCACAAGTAAAAAGAGACAAGAAGCCGGAGAAGAAAGTTGAGTTTAACCTCAAGTATTTTCCGACTGCAAAAGCGACATGCGCATGTGGCGCAGAAATGACAGTCGGTTCCACGATGGAGAAAATCGACATGGAAATCTGCTCGCAGTGCCATCCGCTCTTCACCGGAAAGGAAAAGGCAATGGACATGGCAGGACGCGTCGAGCGCTTCAAGACACGAGCCGCATCCGCAAAGCCAAAAAAAGAAAAGAAATAGCTATCTTGGAGAGCCCGCACACAATTCGTCGTGCGGGTTTTTCGCTGTAAAATTTATTTACGTTATACTGATAATTCATGGAACCCGATTTGACAAAATTCAAAGAAAATTACAAAACGAAATATCTCGTGGATGAATACGAGCGGTTTTCTGCTGAATTGGAAAGCGCCAAAGCTTTACTTGGCGTAGATCCCGAAATGGATGCAATGGCAAAAGAAGATATTGCGACACACGAAGCAAGCATGAAAGACTTGGTCACGAAGATGGAATACATTCTGAAAGAGGATGTTGTTGCTGAAGAAAAACCGCGCGAAGTTATTCTTGAGGTGCGCGCCGGCGTGGGCGGGGAGGAGGCGGCAATATTTGCACAAGACTTGGCGCTCATGTATCAGCGCTTTGTGGAATCAAAAGGTTGGGGATGGAAGGTCGTTGATGAGTCGGAGAGCGAAATGGGGGGATACAAAGAAGCAACATTTGAGGTAACCGGTAACGGAGTATTTGACATGATGAAGTGGGAGACCGGCGTGCATCGCATTCAGCGTATTCCTGCGACAGAAAAGTCAGGCCGTATTCACACATCGACCGCATCTGTCATCGTGCTCCCCATCCGAAAGAAGGCGAAGGTGGTCATCAATCAATCCGATCTTGAAATGTCCTACACCCGCTCAGGCGGCGCAGGCGGACAGAACGTGAACAAAGTGGAGACTGCTGTACACTTGGTCCACAAACCGACAAACATCCACGTGCACTGCTCGGTGGAGCGCTCACAGCTCAAGAATCGCGAGAAGGCGATGTCTATCCTCGCGGCAAAACTTGAGCAATTGAACGACGAAGAGGAGTTGAAGAAGAATGCCGACGCACGCTCCGTAATCGGGTCGGGCGATCGTTCAGAAAAAATTCGCACCTACAACGTCCCGCAAAACCGCGTGACCGACCACCGCATCAAAGAATCCTGGCACAACATCGACGGCATCTTTGGTGGTGACATCAGTGCAATGCTCGAAACAATTAGTGAGCGCGCAACAAGCGGGGAGATGGGAAGCGCAGAAGCGGGGGATGATGACTAAAGGCCTTTTGCGGGAAACACAAAAAATGAAACCGCTAGCAAGCTAGCGGTTCGGTGCCCTCTGTTGGACTGCTCAGTCGACAGAGAGCGTGTTGGCCGTTACCGTCTTTTTGGGCGCGGTTGTGCGGACCACCTTGCAACGCTCGAGTTGCTTGGCGAGGTCCATGAGCACCTTGCGCGGAGTGAGCCCAGAGGCATGAGGGTGGACTTCGGCGGTTGTTGCGGCACTGTGCAACTTGCCGTCGAACGGGGCGATGGTGGCAACGTATCCCAGATCAGGGTCGCCACCAAGCAGGACTTGCAGGCCATTTTGGGCCAAAAAATTCCACAGTTTCATAGGGTAGGCTCCAGACTTGTTTGCGAAAAGGACTCTACGAAATACCGATACATTATATCAAATTTATTATGTTCTGTCAACAGTGAGGGCTGTGGTGCGGAGATTGACAGAGAATTACCAAAGTATATACTTTGGTATATGTCTAAAACACTCCTGTCGGTCAAAACAGATGTCTCGTTGAAGCAGTCTGCAAAAGAAACAGCAGAAGAGCTGGGGCTTTCACTTGGCACGGTTGTGAATGCATTTTTGCGTCAATTTGTGCGTGAGCGATCTATCACCATTTCCGCATCATATAAACCCTCTGCCTATTTACGCGATGTGCTTTTACTCGCCGAGCAGGATCACGAAGCAGGGAAGTTCTCCAAGGAATTCAAGTCCATGGATGCAATGCTCACCGACCTTAAGAAATAAACAATGCACTTTGTTTATTCTCCGCAGTTTCGGAAGCAATACAAAAAGCTTTCACAAAAAACACAGACACAAGTGGATGCGCGCCTACTTCTTTTTGTGGAGGAGTCGTATCATCCGCAGCTTCAAAACCACAAACTTCACGGCGAGTATGCAAATTATCGTAGCCTGAATGTCAGTGGCGACCTGCGTGTCGTATATAGGATGGTGGACGACGAAGCCGTGCTTTTGTTTGCATTGGGGACACACTCAGAGTTGTACGAATAGTTTCGCTCGTGCTGTATATCATTTCGGAGCAACCCGCTCGCCCTCCTGCGGGGCGAGCAGGCGGTCCTCGACGAATTTTGCCAGCAAGACTGTCGAACCAAGCAATTCGTCTGTGGAGCGACATTGTTTTCTTATGAGCAGAGCGAATTAGAAAAGCAAGAAGTACCCTTGTGGCACTCCGAAATGATGTACCGCTCTCGCTCAAAAAGATTGGCGTTCGTTTTTTTCAGCCACCAACATCGACGCCATCTTCGCTGGAGACGTCAATGAAATGCTCGAAACAATAGCAGAGCGCGCGACAAGCGGGGAGATGGGAAGCGGGGAGGAGGGGGGTGATGAGTAGTAAAAAATAAAACAGTGCGGACATGAGAGTCCACACCGTGGTTTAGCACACTTGTTTTCGTCCGAAATTAAGCCCCAGTCCGACTATCGCGACAATGCAACCGACAGCAATGTTTGCGAGAAGTAATGCATTGCCGAATTCTCGGAGAGTGAGAGAGAGTACGGCAATCACCCCGACCAGCCCGAGCGAATTTGTTCGAAAGTAATGAGCAGATGATCCGCTTGGTAATTTTCCCCACCATTTATATGCCGAAGCTATGAATGACACCGCGAGTAGAAGTGCGAAGCAAAATGCACCGGTGAGGTCCCAGCGCTCAAGAAGAATGCTCGGAATCTGCTCACCGTCACCTGTGTATTTGAGCGCGTCCTCAAGAATGGTTATTGGGCATGTGTTATTCCAGATTTTCCATGCTGCAATGGTTGAGAGAAGAACACCTGCATACATGATGCCATAGCGAGCTTTTGCGTGGATGAGTAGCCATCCGTACATGAAGAGGAACATCCAGACGTGATGGATGAAGGAGACAAATTCATATGTTATTTTAGGCATACGCCCTCACCTTCCGAAGTCTTTTGTTACGCTACAATAACTTTCCGCGCTTGTCGAGTTTTGCTTGCGAAAATGGACTAATTTTGATAGCATGACCCCACTTATTAATAGTTTTGCGACATAGCAATATGACAGAAAATACCGCAATAGAAGCAATGTTTAATGTCGGCGCACACTTCGGATATTCCCGAGCGCGTCGTCATGCCTCCGTCAAACCCTACTTGTTTGGGTCAAAGAACGGAGTTGATATTATTGACCTAACCGAGACTGCAAAGTTGCTCGATGTCGCGAAGGCACGCGTCATGGAACTTGGAAAACTTGGGAAGAACGTCCTTTTCGTCGGGACAAAGCAGGAGATAAAAGGAATCGTTGAAGATGCTGCAAAGTCTCTCAACATGCCTTACGTCACCGAGCGTTGGGTCGGCGGAATGCTTACAAACTGGAACGAAATCAAGAAGCGTACTGGACGCTTGAAGGAATTGTCCGATATGTTTTCAAAGGGAGAGCTCGACAAATATACCAAGATGGAAAAACTTTTGTTTGAGCGCGAGATGGGCAGGCTTCAGACGGAGTTCGGTGGAATCGCCTCACTTGAGGGTGCACCGGGTGCCATCATCATCGTTGACCCTCGCGAAGAGCATATTGCCGTGAAGGAGGCCAACAAGATGAAGGTAGAGACGATTGCTCTCCTCAATTCTGACTGCGATGCATCAAAGATTACGTACCCGATTCTTGCCAATGATTCAGCACTTCTTTCTGTGAAGTATTTCATGGCGGAACTTTCCGCAGCATACGAAGCGGGCAAGAAGGCTCGCATCGTCTAGTTACGGCTCCCAAATTCAGCGAATTTCGTCGTTGTCATCGACCTCCGGTCCGGAGAACATAGGCAGACTATGTCCTCTCGGACACAGAGGTCTCGACGCCTCGAACTTCGTCTGAATTTGAAAGCCTTCCGTCAACTTATTTTTTGTTCATTAATTGAAAAAACATATGGAAATTGGAATGGAACAGATCAAGGCATTACGAGATGAGACCGGTGTTGCGGTCATGCAATGCAAGAAGGCGCTTGAAGAGACCGGTGGAGATATGGAGAAGGCACGCATGGCGCTCCGCAAGAAGAGCGGGGAGCTTGCCGCCAAAAAGAGTGAGCGTGCGCTGGCCTCAGGGGTTGTTGCGGCTTATATACACGGAAACGGCTCAGTGGGCGCAATGGTGGAGCTTGGTTGCGAAACAGACTTCGTTGCAAAGAATGAAGATTTCAAGAAGCTTGCCTATGACATCGCAATGCATGTTGCGGCAATGCGTCCAAAATTTTTGACTCAGGCAGGCATCACCGAGGCGGACAAGGAAAAGGCAAAAGCCTTCTTCGCCGAAGAGGTTGCAAAGACGATGGCGGGAAAGCCGGAGGCAATCAAAGAGAAAGCACTTGCAGGAAAGCTCGAGGTGTACTTCAAGGAAATGGTTCTTGTTGACCAGCCTTTCGTCAAAAACGGCGAAGTCACTATAGGAGACCTCATCAAAACAGCAGTACAGAAATTTGGAGAGAATACGGAGATTGTGCGCTTTGAGCGATTTGCTGTTGGAAAGTAGTAAAAATCCATGTCGACGCTCCTCATTATTTGGATAGTTTCAGCGCTCACGCTCCTCTGCATTGTTGTCTATGCACGCAAGAATGCGGGGAGACAAGAAAACGTCAACGAACAAAGTCAGATCCGATTAGGTGACGTGGTCTCAAGAGAGATCACGACACTTCATCGTGATTTTTACAAATTACTTGATGCAGCAAAGCCACATGGACAACGCTCACTCAGTGCCGGACTCGTAATGGTCAAGCGTGGGCAAGACCTTTTCATCAGTCGTGTTTATGGCCGCATTCAATCAGAAAAGGGTCGTGCGTCATCATTTTTCTTGAAACAAATTGCGGAACATAAGGAGCGGGACGTGGAGCGCGAGAATAGTAGCCGTTCGATGTAGCCAAAAGAATGAATTTCTGATAAAAATAGTTGCGTTAGCAGAGTTTGCTAACCATGCCGCCTTAGCTCAGTTGGTAGAGCAACACTTTTGTAAAGTGAAGGTCCCCAGTTCGAATCTGGGAGGCGGCTCCCTAAAACACTTCGTCCGAAGAAGAATGTTTTTGTCAATATGAATATAGACACCAATCAAGTAACACCCGACCCTGAAGAAAAAAAACGATGCACGATTTGCCTCGTTGTACGCTATTTTGCCCTCACCCTTTTTGTGCTCACAATTGCGTTCTATTTTTACGTGAAGTACGAGAGAGGGCTTGTTGCGGAAAAAGTACAACAAGTAAATGAGGCTACAGCACAGGCAGACCAGCAGTAATCCTGTTCTTCATTGTAATTTCGACTCTCGTTTGCAACGAGGGGCTTTTTCTATACAATAGGGCAATGACCGCCGAGGAAAAAAGCATCACTGGGCACTTGCACCCTCTCACAATAATGATCGACCGTATTTGCGTCATCATGACCGAGATGGGTTTTGATGTTGCAGACGGACCGGAGATTGAGACCGAGTTCTATAATTTCGATGCGCTCAATGTTCCAAAGGACCATCCGTCACGCGATATGCAGGATACGTTTTGGCTAAAACCGCCCGGAAGCGGTTCGCCCCTAAATTCGCCAGGCGAATCGGGCGAGCAGCAAACTGCTTTAACCGACCAGTCTTCTGGTTTAGGGCTCAAACCTGGGGCGGGGGATATCGAACGCCGCCTTCTCCGTACGCACACTTCCCCAGTACAAATTCGCACAATGCAGATGTGGGCGAAGGGAGGGTACAAGAACGACCTGCTCGCGATGGTCGTCCCGGGCAAGGCGTTTCGCAACGAGGCGACGGATGCGACGCATGAAGCACAGTTTCATCAAGTCGAAGGTCTCCTCATCGGAAAAGATATTTCGCTCGCACATTTGAAGGGGGTGCTTCGCCATCTGTTTACGGAGTTATTCGGAAAAGAGATTGAAGTGCGTTTGCGTGCTTCTTTTTTCCCGTTCACTGAACCCTCGGCGGAAATAGACATGCAATGTTTTAAGTGTGAAGGAAAAGGATGCGGAGTTTGTAAGCAGTCAGGTTGGATAGAAATAATGGGATCCGGCATGGTGCATCCTAACGTACTTGAAAACTGCGGAGTCGATAGCTCCATATATCAGGGCTTTGCTTTCGGCGGCGGCATCGACCGACTCGCCATGTTGAAGTGGGGCATTGATGACATTCGACTTTTGTATAGCGGCGACCTGCGTGTCGTGAATCAATTCTAATATGAACAGCAGTCTCTTCGAAACAAAATATTGGAAAATAATTTTGTCTGACAACCAGGCATATTTTGGGCGACTAGTTATTGTTTTATTGAGTGACAAAACAGCGCTCGGTGATATTTCGCAGGAAGAGCAATTAGATTTTTTTAATATAGTAAAGCATCTCGAGGATTTCTATCGTCGCGAATTCAACGCGACCATGTTTAATTATTCTTGCCTCATGAATGATGCATACAGGGACGGAGAGAGACCGAGGGTGCATTGGCACTTGCGTCCTCGGTACAAAGAGCCGATTGTGGTATTAGGTGAGAAATTCAGCGACCCTAACTTCGGACATCATTATCTTTCTGAAGCATTTGGAGTAAAAAGGACATTGCCCGATAACATCAATGCTCATTTATCCGAAAAGCTCGCGGCGACCCTGAAACTTATATGAAATACTCTCTCAACTGGCTTCAGGAGCATTTAGCGACTCCGCTACCCGACATTACGACCATCGCGCGTGAGGTGACTCTTCGGGCATTCGAAATTGAGGAGATAGAGGAGAAGGGTGGCGACACGATACTAGAAATCAAGGTATTGCCGGACCGTGCGCACGATGCACTCAGTCATCGTGGTATGGCGCGGGAGATTGGCGCACTGCTTGGAGTGTCGCGCAAAGAACGGAAATACGACGAGGTGCAGCGAGATGCGGGGGTTCCGCTTGTTCGAGTAACCATCGATGATGCGAAGCTCTGCCAGCGCTATATCGCGACTCGAGTCGACAATGTCACCATCGGAGCGACACCAAAAGAGATGGCGGCAAAGGTTGAAGCTGCTGGTGGTAGGAGTATCAACAACATCGTTGATATCACGAACTTCGTCCTTTTTGATATCGGGCAACCATTGCATGCATTTGATGCGGAAAAAGTTGCAGGAGGAATCACTGTGCGCTTGGCGCGTGCGGGGGAGATGATGACGACGCTTGACAGCAAGGCCCTTACGTTCCTCGGAACGGAGTTGGTCATTGCGGACGATGAGGGCGTGCTCGCGCTTGCGGGAATTAAGGGCGGCAAGAAGGCCGAAGTCACTGCTGAAACAAAAAGTATCATTCTTGAATGTGCAAATTTTGATCCGACCCTGACGCGGAAAACTTCCCAAAAACATAACATCAAGACCGACGCATCAAAGCGCTATGAAAATGGCATGACGTCCGCGTTCGCAAAGGAGGGTTGTGATCTCGCACTCTCGCTTCTCGCACTCTATGGCGGTGAGGGTGTCGCGGTCGGGCAGACGACAGACACCTACCCTTCCCCTGAAGAGCTTTTGTTTGTTTCCGTATCTGTCAACGACGTGAACCACTTGCTCGGACTTACTCTCTCAGCGGATGACCTCTCCAAAGTTCTCACTCGCGCAGGCCACAAGTACGAGAAAAGTGGCGAAGTGTTTATTGTGACCGCGCCGGAGGAACGTCTTGATTTGCGCATCAAAGAGGACATGATTGAAGAGGTTGGACGACATGTCGGCTACGAAAGTATTGTGCCGCTACTTCCGACGTTGCTGCGAAAAGGTGTTCCGCATAAGCGTATGTATTACGCGAATAAGGTGCGAAAATTTTTGGTAGAACAAGGATTTTCTGAAGTATTCACGTATTCATTTGCCCGACCGGGAGAGGGGGAAATCGGAGTGCTGCACCCCGTAGGAAATGACAGACCATTTATGCGGAGAATACTCGCGACCGGTCTCTGGCGTTCCCTTGCGGTGAATTTTTTGAATGCCCCGCTTATCGGAATACACGACGTGCATATATTTGAATTTGGAAATATTTTTCCCGCCGAAGGTGAAAAAATGTCGCTCGCCCTCGGCGTACGCACATCCGGGAAGAAAAAAATAGTAGCGGCAAAAGAAGAATTGCGAGCACTGTTGCCCGCACTCGAGAGTGCAATCGGCGCAACGATGGTTTCCGTAAGTGAGCTTGATGAAGCGGACGGACTTGTTATAGAAATTGATTTTGACGCAAGTATTAAAGGTCTTCCCGAGCCGGAGCACTATGATGCGCTGCTCGGCGAGGAAATAGAAATGCGTTACAAAACACTCTCCGCATATCCATTCATCGTTCGTGACATTGCCATCTTTGTTCCACAGGAGGTGACAGAGGAATATATTGAAACGCTATTAAAAAAAGAAGCAGGGGAGTTGGTCGTGCGATTTGCGCAATTTGATAAATTCCGGAAGCCCGACGAGAATCGCGTTTCCTATGGTTACCGCATGGTATTCCAATCGTTCGAGCGCACGCTCACCGACGATGAAGTGGGCGCCATCATGGAGCGCGTTACCCTCGCGTGCAACAGAGAAACTGACTGGCAGGTGCGATAGGAAAATATAGATGAAAATACGTTGCAAATTGGGCACTTTTTGGCTTAATTTGCGCTTTTGTTTCTTGCTTTAATTTGTTATACTTCCCACATCAGATTGCTCACTTTTTAGTGGGCAATTATCTATCTAAAATAGGAATATATGGCAATAAAAGACGAAAAATCAAAGGAAGTAAAAGCAAAAAAAGGAAGTTACGGTGCGGAGTCGATTCAGGTACTTGAGGGGCTTGAGCCGGTGCGCAAGCGTCCGGGAATGTATATTGGTTCCACTGGTGTCGAAGGACTGCACCATTTGATTTGGGAAATTTTTGACAACTCGCGCGATGAGGCGATGGGTGGATTTTGTAACCGCATTGAAGTCGCACTTTTGCCGGGCAATCGCGTGCGCGTCGTCGACAACGGCCGCGGTATTCCCGTCGACATTCACGCAAAAACAAAAGTCTCTGCACTTGAGACGGTCATGACGACACTCCATGCGGGAGGCAAGTTTGGCGGAGAGGATAGCGGATATAAAGTTTCCGGAGGACTTCACGGTGTCGGTGCTTCCGTGGTGAATGCACTTTCGCAGTATGCGAGGGTCAACGTGCATCGCGAAGGAAGTGAGCACGTGCAGGAGTATGCGCGTGGTAAGCAGAAGGCAAAGGTCAAGAAACTTGGTTCGTCAAAAAATAATGGAACCATCGTTCTCTTTGATCCGGACCCGGAGATATTCAGCGAGATAAAATTTAGCTGGAACACCATCATCACCCACTTGCGCCAGCAGGCATATCTCGTGAAGGGTCTCGAGATAAACTTGCTCGACTTCCGGGATTACGCGGGAAAAATAAATATTGATGACGCGTATTACATAAAGGATGCGGGGTACAACGTTCCATCAATTTCATTTTTCTTTGAGGGGGGACTCTTTTCACTCATTAAGTATCACAACAAATTTCAGAAACCTATTCACAAAGAAATTTTTTATGTGGAAAAGACAGAGGGTAACGTGGAGGTAGAAGTGGCGCTCCAGTATGTCGACGACATGGCGTCGCGAGAGATAGCATTCGCAAATAATATCTACAACCCCGAGGGGGGAATGCATGTGACGGGATTTCGTACTGCGCTCACTCGCGTATTGAACGACTACGTCAAGAAAAATAATTTTGGAAAGGAAGCGGAGGAAGGATTCACCGGTGATGACGTACGCGAGGGACTCACTGTGGTCGTGTCTATCAAGATGGCTGAGATTCAGTTTGAAGGTCAGACCAAAGGTAAGCTCGGCTCAGTAGAGGCGCGCGGTGCAACGGAAAAAGTATTTGGTGAAGCATTCGGCATGTTCCTTGAGGAGCATCCTGAGGACGCGAAGGCTATCGTCGGCAAAGTAGTGCTCGCCGTTCGTGCACGCAAGGCCGCAAAGGCTGCAAAAGATTCAGTGCTTCGAAAGGGCGCACTTGAGGGAATGACCCTACCGGGCAAACTCGCAGACTGCCAGAGTCGCAGTGCAGCAGAGTCCGAGCTCTTCATTGTTGAGGGAGACTCTGCTGGTGGCACCGCGAAGACAGGGCGCGACCGAAAGACGCAGGCCATTCTTCCACTCCGTGGAAAGATATTGAATATCGAACGTGCGCGTCTGGACAAAATGCTCGCATCCGAGCAGATCCGAAATCTCGTCGTTGCCATGGGCACTGCAATCGGAGATGTGTTTGACATTTCAAAGCTTCGCTACCACAAGCTCATCATCGCAACCGATGCCGACGTGGACGGTGCGCACATTCGTACATTGCTTCTCACCCTTTTCTATCGTCACTTCCGACCGCTTGTTGATGCAGGGCATGTGTATATTGCCCAACCTCCACTTTATAAAGTGAAAAGGGGAAAAGAGGTCAATTATTTCTACTCAGATGAGCAGAAGAACGCCTATCTTGCGAAAGAGGGAGTGAAAGCAGAAGAACTTGAGGTTAGCGAAGAGGGTGATGACATCGAGGCACTTGATACCGATGAGGAGGAGGTGAAAGACGTGAAGGCCGCAAAGAGGGCGAGCAAGGTGCATATTCAGCGATATAAAGGTCTTGGAGAGATGAATTCTGAGGAGTTGTGGGAAACGACGATGGACCCCGCACACCGAGTGGTGAAGAAGGTGACTGTTGAGGATGCGCAGGAGGCGGACAAAATATTTGACCTATTGATGGGTAGTGAGGTTGGTCCGCGCAAGTCATTCATCACTTCGAACGCAAAAATGGCGAACATCGATATATAGTATGGCCAAGAAGCACGTCTATTTTGTGCGACATGGTCAAAGTGAATACAATTTGTCGGACACGGCGCTGGCTCACGATACTGCGCTTACTCCACAGGGAGTCTCTCAGGCAGAAGAATGCGCCGCAAGATGTGCGACTCTTGATTTCGAGATGATTTTTACAAGCACCTACCAACGAGCCTTTAAAACGGCTGAAGCAATTCAAAAAAAGAATAATAAACCGATTGTAAAAGACGATCGCTTTCTCGAATATCGTTACCCGAATGCAATTATCGGGCTACCAAAGCAGGCCGATGGCGGTCCGGATCACCTCGATATGATTGGTGGTATTGAAAAAAGATATCCGGGAGGTGAATTGTTTGAACAGCTTAATTCACGAGCAAAATCCGCGTTGCTGCTTCTTGAGTCGCGCGAAGAGTCGTCAGTATTGGTTGTTACGCATTCATTTTTTCTCCACGCATTACTCTGTGCGATTATTTTCGGACAGGAGGCTTCCTTTAGGGAATTTAAAAGAATTTGCATGACGATGAAGCTGAGCAACACGGGCATCACTCACTGTGTCTTTGATTCGGAAAGAGGAGAGGGAAATAAATGGAAGGTCATCACGTGGAACGATGACGCGCATTTGGCGGAGACGCACTAACGGATGCGGTGTAATAAAAAAACACGCAACATCGTTGCGCGTTTTGCTTTTCAATTGAGCCTGCTTCCAGTGGGGAAGTATAGACTTTCGACTTCTTTGTAGACGAGGAGCACTTCCTCAAGTCCGGGTTCCTTGCCAGCATCAAGGTGTGCCTTGTAGGCGCGAAATGCGGTCATGTTGTCGGGCATCGCATGCTTCTTTGCTTTGGGATAGAAGAATCCTATCGCCACTCCAACGCCTTCATTGCAAAGCATGGGCATGAGTTTTGTGAGCATGGGCAGACTCACTTCGTCCTCACCCACTTGGCAGTACGGATGGGTGGATGCCTTGCGCTTCATGCGCGGGGTAATTCCGAGATATGCACACAGAAAATCGACGAGATGTTCAAGTTCAGTCATTTCGTCCGGCGCGTAGGCAATGTAAACGCCAAGAGGTGCATATTTGGGGTCGGGAGCTGCGACCCCATCAAGTAGGATCGGCTGATGTTTCATCGTGAACCTCGCGGCAGGTGTGGTGAACAGGTCTATTTTCAGTATACGGTGTTGGATAAACCCCGCAAGCGTTTTATTGGTAGGGTTATTTTTTTGAAGCAATTTCTTCCGAAAAACGCGCGAGGAGATTGTCGAGGCTGAGCTCTCCGACCTTGCCTTCCTCACGGGACTCAAGTGTCACGGTGCGACCTGCGACTTCGGCATCGCCGATGACGAGGGTGTAGGGAATCTTGCCTACTTTTGCATCCCGAATTTTCTTGCCGAGTGATTCACTATCGAGGATGAGCGACACGCGAATATCATGCTCGCGGAGCTTTGCCGCCACCTCTTGTGCAAATGCCTGGTGTGCGTCGCTGATGGGGACGATGACTACTTGCATCGGTGAGAGCCAGAGGGGGAAGTTACCGCCGGTGTGTTCGATAAGTATCGAGAGGAATCGGTCAATCGAGCCCATGATGGCGGCATGAATCATGACAATGCGTTCTTTTTCGCCCTTCTCGTTGGTGCACACGAGGTTAAATCGCTCAGGCATGTTCATGTCGAGTTGAATCGTTGCGACTTGCCACTCGCGACCGATGGCGTCCTTTGCCATGAAGTCGAGCTTTGGTCCGTAAAAAGCGGCCTCGCCGACCCCCTCGAATGAATTAGCATTTTTTTCTTTCGCAATATCCTCGAGCATCTGCTCGGCGATTGCCCAATTTTCCTTGCCCCCGAGATAGTTTTCCGGTTTGGCCGGGTCGTGTTTTGAGATGCGGACGCGTAGGTCGAATCCGAATGTTTTGTAGAATATTTGCACTATATCCCATATCTTCAGAAACTCCTCCTTCGCCTGCGACATGCGGCAAAACACGTGCGCATCGTCTTGCGTGAATGCGCGGACGCGTGAAAGCCCTGAGAGTTCTCCGGATTGCTCATCGCGGTAGCAAGCAGTTGAGTTTGCGTATCGTTGCGGTAGTTCGCGGTAGCTCCAAGCCTTACGGTCATAAATTTGCGTGTGGTGCGGACAATTCATCGGCTTCATCGCGAATTCGTGACCCTCGCGCGTCGTGATGCGGAAGAGCTCGTCCTTGAATTTGTCCCAATGTCCACTAGTGATGTAGAGCTCCTTTTTGGTGATGTGTGGAATCTCGACTTTCTCATATCCGCGTGCGCGACGTAGCTGCCACACGTATTCATCGAGCGTGTTGCGCAAGTGGGTTCCTTTCGGAGTAAAGAGGGGAAGTCCGGGGCCGACTAGGTCGGAGAATGTGAAAAGGTCCAACTCTTTGCCGAGCTTCTTGTGGTCGCGCTTCTTTGCTTCCACGAGCATGGTCTCGTATTCGAGAAGGTCGTCCTTTGTATCGAAGGCGTATCCGTAGATGCGCGTGAGCATTTGATTCTTTTCATCTCCGCGCCAGTACGCGCCGGCGATGCGAATGAGTGAGAATGCACCGGCGTCTACTTCACCTGTACTCTCAACGTGGCCGCCCTTACAGAGGTCGGTGAAATTGCCCAAAGTATATGCGGTGAGTGTTTTGTCTTCTTTTGCATATTGTTCCAAGAGCTCAAGCTTCAATGGTTGTCCCGCGAAAAGTTTTTCCCCCTCAGCTTTTGTAATCTCACGGCCGTTCATCGCAAGTTTTTGATTGATGAATTTGCGCATTGATTTTTCGAAGCCTTTCAGGTCTTCCGGGGTTGGGGTCTTCGAAAATGCGAAGTCGTAGTAGAAGCCGCTTTCCGTGACGGGTCCGATACCGAGCTTCACCTCGGGGTCGAATTCGATAGCCGCCATCGCAAGGAGGTGGGCAAATGTATGTCTCGTATTATGCAGTTTTTCCGCGTTGTCCATATGATTCAATAATGAGTAATAAATAAAAAAAATCACCCTCGTAAGAATATGACTCCGTCATATGCTTACGAGGGCGATCTGGCCGCGGTTCCACCTCGATTCTCCCGGGTATTCCCGAGAACACTTATTCATACTTGATTAGGGTTTTCACCACGTAGTCTTTGGTTGGTGGCCAAAGCAATCTCAAGTGTTTTGAGTATACTCGTCGAAACAAATGAGGTCAATTTTCGTTCAATAAAACAGAAAGTCCACCGAGGCAGAATTTCTGCCGGTGGACTTGTAAAAAGCCCGAACCGATACTTCACCAGACGAAGACTTCCTTCTCGGGGAGGTCGGTCACGGATGCGACGTACTCGTCCCACGGGAGATTGTCCGGATTGGACTTACCCTTGACGTGTGCATAGCCGAGAGACATCGAGTCCATTCCCATCATGCCGTCGAGGTAGACCACTGAGCCATCGCTCCGGACGATGAGGTCGGTGTGGACGAGAGCCGACTTTGCACCCTTCGTGCGCGGCGCGCTTTGCGCCCAGCGCGGGACGCACACGTTGACTCGCGTGAAATCGACGCCTTCCTTGCGGCACTTGCGTGCGAGATTCTCTTCGCTCACGCGAGTAGAAACCTTTTGGCCGGGGGTACAGAGTGCCCCCGAGCGTGCCCACGTTCTCCAAAAGCGCGGGTCGAGAACTTTGCTTCGGTTCATCTGTCTCTCCTGTGAATGTGCTTTCCCTTTATGCCGGGAACGAGGCTGTTCAAATAGTAACACTATTGCCGTCGAAAGTCAAATATTTTCACGTTTTGTAGAAACAGTCCGTACGGCTCATTTGACGAAGTGTGAGCATTTGTGATGGAGGGCCAAGAATTGAAGAGTGAACATCGGGGTGTATAATCAGTGAAATTAGACGTTAATGATGAACATCGTGATGAATACACCAAAACGCGGATACATTGTAAATATTGAAGAGGAGACACTCGTGAACGGCGATTATCGGCGCGTGCTTTTTACTGCGAAAAATATGCAGCTCGTGCTCATGAGCCTCCCTGTCGGTGAGGAAATAGGAGAAGAGGTGCATCATCTTGATCAGTTCATCCGCGTCGAAGCGGGCGAAGCGAGGGTCACATTGAACGATGAGTCATTTACGCTTCCCGTCGACCATGCCGTCATCATCCCTGCGGGAACAAATCACAACGTTGTGAACACGGGGGTATGTGATCTCAAGCTCTATACTATCTATGCGACGCCCGAACATAAAGACAAGATAGTGGAACACACAAAGGCAGATGAAATTGAAGAACACTTCGACGGCATTGTGAGCCCCGAGGCAAAATAATATAACGCGCGAAGAAGATCAGAAGTGTTGTGATATAATTTTTTTATGAAATTTTTGCTGACTTCGTCGGGACTACAAAATTCCGTCATCGCGGACGCGCTTTCGGCGCTTGTCGGAAAGCCACTCTCGGAGACAGCGCTCCTCTTTGTTCCGACGGCCGCGAATACCGGTACGGAGGACAAGGGCTGGCTTATTGAAAACCTCGTTCAATTTCAAAGATACAATTTCAAATCAATAGACATCGTCGACATTGCAACTCCTGCGGAAGTTTGGAAACCACATTTTTTGATCGCAGACGTCGTTTGTCTAGGTGGAGGAGACGAAAAGTACCTTGCGCGGGTGATGAAGGAGACGCAGTTCAAGGAATTTATAGTTCCGCTCCTCACGAGTAAGGTGTATATGGGAATCAGCGCAGGGAGCATGGTTGTCGGGCATTTTTTGCCCCTCGGGTTAAGTGCGGAAGTATTTCCGGAAGAAAGTTTCGGGGGCGAGGAGGTCACGACGATGAATTTGTGCGACATCGTTTTCATCCCACATTTAAATTCAGGGTGGTTCAAAAAAGTGAGAAAAGAATTTCTTGAAACGCTGAAAGACAAATTAGACAGGACAACTTATGCGGCAGACGACGAAACCGCCCTCCGGATAGACGGCGAGAACACCGAGGTCGTCGGCGAGGGAGAGCATTGGTTGTATAAAAAATAATTGCATATGTATCTATTTCCCGTACACGTTCAAGATTCAGTCATCGAAGGTAAGGGAGTTTTTTCATCGCAAAAAATACCGAAGGGAGAAGTAGTGTGGAAGTATGTTCCGGGGCATGATCTGACGCTTTCTGTAGAAGAGCATGCGAAACTCGACGACAGCGGGAAGGAGTATATTGAGAAGGTCGCGTATCTTTCGGTTGCGTCGCATCAATATATTTATCCGCCAGAGAATGACCCGGCGCTTTATGCGAACCACAGCGAGTCCGCGCACAATTTGACCGTTGTACACGATAGCAACATTTCTCTCGAACCTTTTTTTGTTGCGAATAGAGACACGGCAGAAGGCGAGGAGCTAACCAACAATTATCATGAATTTGATATTTCGATAGACGAGCACACGCGTCCCGATTGGCTGAAGAAATAGACATGCGAGAAGCCCGGTTGGCCGCTGCCAGCGCACGAGTTTGCTCTCTACGCTCATTTGTGAGACTCTGTGAACAGTTGTTTATCCGAGGAGGACGATATGATCGAGATCAAGTGGCGGCTTCGGGAACATTTCGAAGCCGTTGATGAGGCGTTGCTTCCTGTCGCGCACGACCAATTGGTCACCGCAATTCAGAGGGCAAACAAGACGCATGACCATATCCCCATCATCGGGTACATGAGAGCGCAGATCGAGGTGTGCAAAAAGCTCATTATGGTCAATCCCGCCGCCGACGAATCGAAGCTTCAGGATGGTGTGAAGGCATTGATCAAGTCGATCTACAACACGTGCCCCGGTGCCGTGGTTGCAGTAAAGAAAGATGGCTCACTCGACGCGGACTACCTCCCGGCGTGACGAAAGGCGAACCGACATAGCGAACCGGAGACCTGCGTAATGCCGGTCTTTTTTTGCCAAATTTGGGGCAATTGTGTAGCATTCAAACGGGTTAAGTTCTAATAGGAGGGTGAGCATCATGATTGAGATCAAGTGGAGAATGCGCGAATTTGAGCAGGCGATGAGCGATGAGGTCATTGATATCGACCACCAGATCATCGTGGACATGATCAACGCCGCCAATGTGAGTCATGACTATTCCGATCTCATGGATCATCTCGAAGAGAGTGTTCTCGGCGTCGAGTTTATGATCTTCCAATATCCGTCCATCAATCGTGCGAAGATGCAGGATGTCGTAAAGAAGATCGTACAATCGATGTATGACAACTGCTCCGGTCTCAAGAAGGCGGTCGAGGCTGACGGCGCAATCGATCCTGATTATCTGCCAACTTGAAACAAAAACCGACACATGTCGGTTTTTCTTTTATCAGAGTGCCTTCACTTTTTCCGCAATGAGTGACGGGGCATCATTACGCCTTGAGAAGCGACCTTTGATGGCGACGCATTTGTCGGGTCCGATGAGGTCTTTGCATTCGGCCATTGTGCGCGGGAAGACAACGACTTCGATGGAGCCGGTGAAGTCGGCAATCTTGAGGAATGCCATGTGCTCATTCTTTTTGGTGATGACAATCTTGTGTTCCTCGATGATTCCTGCGACGACAAGCGTCATGCCGTCATGTGTGTGTTCGCTGGCGTCTTTGATATTTGTTCCGCCACGCTCAATCTTCTCACGGTGTTTGTCCAGTGGATGTCCCGATACATAGAGTCCCAATAATTCCTTTTCCCACGCAAGTTTTTGGTCCATTAATATTTCAGGTGCTGGGCGTAGTCGCAGTTGGGGGAGTGCCTTACCACTCGTAACAACCGAAAAGAGTGAGACTTGATTGCTGAGTAATGTCTTCGCATGCTCTTTGTGATATTCGAGTGCGTCGTCGACATTGTGGAGAAGTGCGCCACGCTCTTCACCGAGCGTATCGAATGCGCCCGCGCGGATGAGGGATTCCAGAGATTTTTTGTTGAGGTCCTTGTGCGTGACGCGCTCTAAAAATTCACTGAAGGATTTGTATGGCCCGTTTAACTCGCGCTCGGTGATAATTGCTCCAGCAATATTCTCGCCGAGATTTTTTATCGTAAAGAGCCCAAACCGAATCTGATCCTTTTCCAAAGGCCCAGATTCGGCGACCTGCTTCGCTGCGCTGGGATCATGAACCCCTGCGTCGTATCGCTCATACGCCTTAGTGGAGTCGTGACTCAGCGCATCTCGCATCTCATCCGAATCTGAACCTTTGGCCCCGGTATTATGGGCCTTGATGACGGTGAAGTGATTGTGACTCATGTTGATGTCCGGCGGGAGGACGGGAATCGCCATGCGCTTACACTCGGTGATGATTTCGGATATTTTTTCCGTGTCGCCTTCTTCCGCAGTAAGGACGGCGGTCATGTACTCGCTCGGATAACACGACTTCATGTACGCAGTCTGGTATGCGACGCGGCCGTAGCAGGCGGCGTGCGCCTTGTTGAATCCGTATCCCTGGAACGGCTCAAACAATGTCCATATCTTTTCAGCGTCCGCAGCTTTGATGCCGCTATGGGTGAGGCAGCCGTCAACGAATATTTTGTGCTGCTTTGCCATCTCGGCGGGAATTTTCTTTCCGACCGCTTTGCGAAATTTGTCGACTTCATTCCAATCGTAGCCGGCAAGCTCGATGGCGGTATACAAAAGGTCGTCTTGATACACAAGCAGACCATACGTCTTGTCTAGAAACTTCTTCATTTTTGGGTGGTAGTACACGACCTCGCTTCTCCCGTGCTTGCGTGCGACGTATTCTTCGATAGTCTGCATCGGGCCGGGGCGATAGAGCGCGACCATGGCGTTGATGTCGTGGATGCGATTTGGCTTGAGTTCCATGAGTGCCTTGGTCATTCCGCCACCATTCAATTGAAAGAGGCCGATCGTCTCTCCGCGCGCGAGCATTTGGAATGTTTTTTTGTCGTCGAACGGAATCTTTTCGATATTGACATCAATGCCGTGGTGGAGTTTCACGAGGCGTACCGCCTCGCCAAGGATTGCGAGATTGCGAATGCCGAGAAAGTCAAATTTGAGGAGGCCGGCCTCTTCGACGGAATACATGTCGTACTGCGTGATGACCTTACCGCCCTTGGGGTCGTATTGTGTCGGCACAAAGTCGATGAGCGGGGTCGGGGAGATGACGACACCCGCCGCGTGTACCGAGACGTGGCGCACACAACCTTCGAGTTTTTTCGCGAGGTCGATGATCTCACGCGTGTCTGCGTCAGTGCTGTAGAGTTTTTTGAGGTCGGGTTCTATCTCCATCGCATGATCGAGGGTCATCGGGAATCCCTGAAGGCCGAGGGGTATCATCTTTGAAATGCGGTCGCCGACGTCGTAGGGTTTTCCGAGTGCACGAGCCACATCACGCACTGCACCGCGTGCCATCATCGTCCCGAACGTACCTATCTGAGCAACTTTGTCTGCGCCGTATTTGCGCTTCGCGTATTCGAGCACCTCTTCGCGGCGATTATCGGCGAAGTCCATATCGATATCGGGAGGAGAGGGGCGAAACGGATTCAAGAATCGTTCGAACGGAAGCTGGAATTCAATCGGGTCGACGTTGGTGATACCCGTGAGATAGGTGATAAGAGAGCCGGCGGCCGAACCACGCACCGTTGTATAAATGCCGACTTCACGCGCAAATCGCAATAGGTCTGCAACCACCAAAAAGTACGGTGAGTAACCCTTGTTTTTGATGACTTCAAGCTCGTATTCGAGGCGCTCGCGCAAGATGGGGGTCTCGGTCATTTCGCGAAATGCAATCCCGCCCTCTGCGAGACGTCGCAGTTCTTTGTTTGCGTCATTGCCCTTTCCAAAGTCAACATGGGGGAAGACCCACTTTCCGAGTTCGAGCGCGATGTCGCACATCGCCGCGACTTTCATGGTATTTTCAACGGCCTCCGGAATGTCTTTGAAATTTTCTAGTGCTTCTTCGGTCGAGATGAAATGGTATGCACCCTCGCCGGAAAAAATTCCCGTGTCGTTCACGTCGGTATTTGTCGAGATGGCGACGAGTGTTTTGTGTGCGCGTGAGTCGTCGGGATTGATGTAATGTGAATCTTGCGTTGCGACGAGTGGCACGTCGAGCTTGCGCGAAAGCATGACGAGCGTGCTTCTCCACCTCTCGAAATCTTCGACGTCCGGATGATGCATTATTTCAATAAAGTAATTTTCTTTGCCGAAAATATCCTGATGTTCGTGGATGATTGCTTCTGCGCGTTCGAGGTCGTTGCTGCGTAGTATCGCGCGGCCGAGCTCACCCGCAGGGCAGCCCGAAAGCGCAATAATGCCCTCCGAGTACATCCGCAGAATATCTTTGTCCATACGGGGTTTATAGTAGTATCCCTCGATATGGGCGGCAGTCGTAAGGCGCACAAGGTTGCGATATCCGCCGGCGTTTTTCGCGAGCAGGGTGAGGTGGAATCGCTTGTTGTCGATGCCGGATTCCTTGTCGAGACGCGTTCGGTTTGCGATGTATGCTTCGACACCGATGATGGGCTTGATGCCCTCCGCTTTGCATGCTTTGTAAAATTCTATCGCGCCGTACATCGCACCGTGGTCGGTCATGGCAATGGCACTCATGCCGAGCTCTTTCGCGCGTGCGACGACCTTGTCCACTTTTGAAAGCCCGTCCAAAAGAGAGAAGTGCGTGTGGGTGTGCAGGTGGATGAACTCAACCTTTTTTTCTTCTTTGGAGGCACTCATGCGGTGAGTATAGCATCGTTCCCACGCCCCCTTTCTGTGGACAATGGTCTTCGCATCACGTCATTAATTTTGTGAAGGCGCGTAGCTCGGATTTACGTCCTTGAAGTACGCCCACGCCTTTCTTCAAATGACGGAATAGTCCACAAAAAATTTCGTTCGCAGTTGTCGTCGCATTTACCGGCGGGGAATACCTGGGCCTATCTTTGCTTGACTTTATTCTATAATCATGCTACTATGTAAACGGAAAAAGCTACGAAAGTAGACCCCCATAACGCAAGGGATATTGCGTTCGTTCTCTGATTTGAAGGAAATAGTGCAATGAAAACTTCCCACGTTCTCGCCGCCATCGCCGCCGCTCTCGCTGCCCTCCTCGCCCTCGTCGTCGTCTCGACGAGCCTCGGCTGGTTCTCCCGTGCCAACAGCCTGGCCAAGGAAAAGGTGTTCGCACCTCAAGAAGAGCAGGTCCGTCGCGAGACCTTCGAGCAATCGAGGTCGTACAACGCGGGCACGATCAAGAACATCCGCGATGCGCAGATGAACTACATCACCGCCCCGCCCGACCGTCGTGCCGGCCTCGGTTCCGTGATCATCCAGCAATACGGCGAGTACCCGGACGAGAGTCTGCCGCGCGACCTCCGTGCTTTCATGGTCTGTCTCCGTCAGCATCAAGGCCAAGCCTTCGACTGCTCGCCCGGCGCTGGCCAGTAAGCCCGCTTCCATCCCACCATCACCTGAAGGAAACAAAGATGAAAACCCAACTGATTGCCCTCTTGTTCGTCGGCCTCGCACTCGCGGGCTGCCAAAAGCCTCCGCCGGCCACTGCCAACGATGCACAGCGTGACCAGCAGGCGGCGATCAACCTGGAGGGCGCGCAACAGGTCGGCATGCCGGACATCGTCAACTACCGCGACATGCGTGGTGTCCGGTACTGGTACGAGCAGCGCGACAAGGCGAATCTCCTGACCTACACCTACACGAAGAACATGCAGGGTCAATGGATTTATTTCTGCGATTCCATCGGCTATCCGATTCCGGGGGGCACGCAGTACTCCGCCGGCGAATCCATGCAGCGTTACCGCGTGCGGGACCCTCGCTATGGCGCTGACTCGGAACATGGCTGGACTTGGGGAGTGACACGTTTGCCCCAAGCCGAACCCAACGGGGTCTTCCCGCCGTCGACTGCCGAAGGTACGGGCATCATTTGCATCAGTCCGATCAACAACAAGGCGGAAGCGGTGTATGCCGAGGAGAAGGTCAGCGCTTTCCCGTGGCCCCAGAAAGGTGCCGTGAACGAGCCGGATCGTTCTGCTCCTGCCAAGACGGCGCCGGCAGATCCGCTGGCCAAGAAGTAAGTTCGCACAGTTTGTGCAATGAGCGACCGCAAGGTCGCTCTTTTTTCTTTGCCATTTTTTATTGACACTCATTGTCGATGATGGTAGTGTGCACTCGGAAAATGCTACGAAAGTGGCGACCCATAACGCAAGGGTAATTGCGTGTGTTCTCTGAATTGAAAAGGAAATCTGGAATGGAAATCATCTCCTTGCTTGGTGGGGTCGTCGGACTCATCGTCCTTCTTGTTGTCGGCATATTCATCCCTCTCATCTTCCGTAAGGTCGTCGAGACCAACATGGTGCACATCGTGCAGTCCAAGAAGAAGACGACATCGTACGGTACCGGACAGGAAGGCGGCAACGTCTATTACAACTGGCCGAGCTGGGTGCCGATCATCGGCGTCACGCGCATCGTGCTGCCCGTGAGCAACTTCAACCTCAAGCTGGAAGGCTATGAGGCATACGACAAGGACCGCGTCCCATTCAAGGTCGACGTCACTGCGTTCTATCGCATTGCCGAGACTTCGCTTGCGGCGCAGCGTGTTGCAACGGTCGAGGGGCTGAAAGAGCAGCTTGACCTAATCACGAAGGGTGCCGTACGAAAGGTGCTCGCGTCCGACGTCATCGACGTCATCATGCTCGAGCGCGCCAAGTTTGGACAGGCGTTCACTGCGGAAGTCGCAGAGCAACTCAAGCAATGGGGCGTCGAGTCTGTGAAGACGATGGAACTCATGGACATTCGCGACGGCCATGACAGCAAGGTCATTACCAACATCATGGCGAAGAAGACGTCGCACATTGCGATGGAAAGTCGCGTAGCCGTTGCGCAGAATAATCAGGCTGCCGAGACTGCTGAAATCAACGCCAAGCAGACCGTCGACATTCGCGAGCAAGAAGCCCAGCAGGCCGTTGGTCAGCGCACAGCGGACAAAGACAAGGCCGTCGGTATCGCGCTCCAGAAGGCCCATCAGGAAGTGAAGGCCGAGGAAAAAGTGACCATGGAGCGTGCCATGGACGTGAAGAAAGTCGAGCAGGTGCGTCAGGCCGAGATCACGCGTGAAGCCGCCGTGGTTGCTGCCGAGCAGACCAAGCAGACCGTCACACTTGAGGCCGAAGGTGCACTTGCAGCGACGCAGCGTCATTCGGAAGGCGTTCGTGTTGCCGGCGAAGCAAAGGCTGCGGCGGAAACGGCGCTGCTCATGGCTCCGGTCACGGCGCAGATCACCCTCGCGAAGGAAATCGGCGAGAATGCCGGTTACCAGCAGTACCTCGTGACGCTCCGCACTGTCGAAGCGAATCAGGTTGTGGGCACCGCACAAGCGGAAGCGCTGAAGGCCGCAGAGATCAAGGTCATCGCCAATGCGGGCGACATCAGCACCGGCGTGAAGAGCGCCATGGACCTGTTCTCCCCGAAGGGCGGACTGGCTCTGGGCGGCATGCTCGAGGCGCTCAGCAACACCCCTCAAGGTGAAGCGATCCTGGGTGCACTGAAGGGCAAGATGGGCATGACGCTCGTGGCTCCGGCCGTCAAAGAAGCAGTGCAGCCCGTGGATGGTGCTGCCGGTGAGGAATCGGCAAGTCTGAAGTAAGTTTCGCACATTTTGTGCAATGAGCGACCGCAAGGTCGCTCTTTTTCTTTCTTTGCCGAACATATCCTCATGTTTTAGGTTGTATACTGAAATACGTGAAGAATGCCAAAGTAAAATTTATCATAGGTGTGGACGAAGTGGGGCGTGGGCCGCTTGCGGGTCCTGTGGCCGTTGGCGTTGCGATGGCGACTCGTGCCACAATTCGTAAATTTAAAAAAATAAAAGAATCAAAACAACTGTCTCGCATTCAACGTGAAGAATGGTACAAAAAAATTTGTGCGCCGAAAAGCGGAATTCAATTTGCCGTGTCCTTCGTTTCCGCGCAGATGATAGACAGGAGGGGAGTCAACCCCGCTATACATAAGGCAGCCTTATGTGGTCTCAAAAAACTTTCGCCAAACCCGAAGAACGTCCGCGTTCTCCTCGATGGTGGATTGCGTGCTCCTGCGGAATTCATGAATCAAGCAACCATCATCCGCGGAGATGCAAAGGAAACCATTATCGCCATCGCTTCAGTAGTTGCGAAGGTTGAGCGCGACCGACTCATGTTGCGCATGCATAAAAAATATTCCGCGTACGGCTTCGACCGACATGTCGGCTACGGCACCGCATTACACATGGCGGCGATAAAAAAATACGGAATGTCCCCGATTCATCGTCGAAGTTTTTGCACGCGGATTACAAATAATTTTTTGTAAAAAAACGGACATGCGTCCGCTTTTTGCACCATTTTTCATTTTGTTTTGCGAGATACACACTCTTTGAGCTCACTTGCCGAAACGCCGAGTGCCACTCGTATGGCCTCCGACGCTTCCATTGGCTTGCCGGATGGTATTGTGCGAACAACTCCACCGGTGGCGTCCAATAAATCAGTCGACATTCCCAGTAGTGTCGTATTTTCAATCGTCATAGAGGAACGCGCCACCACCTTACCCCCTTTTGAGTATGTAATGGCTTGTATGCGTTGCTTTACGCTGACGACGATAACTTCGCCATAGACCCTGATCGGTACTCCGCGAATCACGCACGAAACGTCGACTACTACTCCGGAATAATTTGCGGGAGTTATGCCTCGAGGCTGTTGCGCCACAGCAAGCGGCAAAAAAACTGAGAGGAATAGGGCGAGCACTGTTTTGAACATTTCTTCTCCTGAACAAGTCCAATATGCATGATAGTCGAGTGACGATAGCTGTCAATCTGGAGCAAGTTTTCTTCTCGTACTCCATTTGCCATCTTATGTCCTGACTGCACATATTGCGGTAGGCGCCATAGGTGCATATTTTGTTGTCGTATCATTTATACAGTAGTAGAATAGGAGTATGATACACGCACTACGCAGTAGCTCCTTTTATTTTATTTCTTTTTTATTCGCTCTACTCACGCCGCTGTCATTTGTAGAGGCCGCCGGATCGCTAACTATCCAGTCGCTTTCTCCGGGTACGACGGTATCGATAAATTCCCCGGTAACATTCTCGGTCGTTCAAACAGGCCTGACTTCGCCGACGTATACAGTAGACGATGCGGGGACCAGTCTGACCCCCAACATCAATGCTTCCGGAAATTTTTCTTGGACGCCAACGAATCGCGATGTGGGCGTGCATAATATCACTATTTCCGCTACGGATAATGCCGGAAATTCTGCGACGGTCGCCCAGTCCATTACCGTCATTTTGCCGAGTATTTCGATTACGGGAATGGTCAACGGTCCTGCCGCGTATGTGGGAAAGCAAATGACGTTTCAGGTAACCCCCGTCGGTTTTACAAGCCCGACGTTCTGGCTGGGGGACAGTGTCGGTGGAAGTACGCTTTCAAATTCCAGACTCAACTCTTCCGGCGCGTTTTCTTGGTGGCCGCAATACTCAGATATCGGGCCGCACAAAATGATGATTAATGTTTCTGATCGATCAAGTCACTATGCGGAATTAACTCAGGATATTACCGTGAGTCCTGCACCAAAACCTGAGATTGTTTCTCTTATTCCCGGGACGACCACTCCGGTGGGGGCGACGGTGTCTTTTAGTGTGACCGCACCCGGATTTACTTCGCCGACAATTACGGTGCGTGACACGTATTCCCCAACCACCATCACGAGTGACAGCATGACTGCCGGAGGCTCATTTTCATGGGTACCGCTTCGGAGTCAAACCGGAGTGCACAATATTAATGTTGTTATCAGTGATAGCACCGGAGCAATTTCCGTTCTCAATCAGATAATCACCGTACAGGACCCGGCACTTGCCATCGACGGGCTTACTCCCGGTGATACGGTGACTGTCGGGACACTTGTGAAATTTAATGTGAATTTGGTGGGGCTTGCAACTCCGACATATACCGCATCGGATAACTATCCCGGTGGCTCATCGATAACGACCGACAACATCAGTGCATCAGGACTTTTTGTTTGGACGCCCAAGTCCGGTGATATCGGCCTTCACAACATCGCGATAAACGCGACTGATACTTACGGCAACTACGCATCCGTTCGCAAGGATATCAAGGTTGTGCCCGCCGCCGTCATCGTCGTACCGATTCCTGTTGTCAGTGCGGTCGCCGCTCCAATAGCTCCTCCGGTCGCGGGACTCATGGCACCGCAAGCGCCCGGATACTACTTTGCAAAAAGTCTCGCCATCGGTTCTTCCGGTACCGAGGTGCTTGCACTTCAACAGTTACTCGTTCGACTAGGATTTTTAACCGCAATTCCAAATGGTAATTTCGGCCCGCTTACCGCCGTGGCCGTCAAAAAATTCCAAGCGTCCAAGGGTCTCGAGTCGGTGGGGAATGTGGGTCCGGGCACACGGGCAAAACTGAATGCAGTAGTCGGAGGCGTCGGCGCTACCACGACCACGGGTGCAAACTATCGTTTCACATTACCACTCGCGCTTGGTGCAAGCGGCAACGAGGTCTTGCAGATGGAGATGAAACTCGCGAAACTCGGCTTCCTCCTCAGAGTCGCAGGGAGTACGTTTGACGCTACTACCGCAGAGGCCGTCAAAAAATTCCAAGCATCAAAGGGTCTCGAACAAGTGGGCAGTGTCGGTCCCTCCACACGCGCCGCGTTGAATGCAAACTAGTGGCCATTGACGCAGATAAGAAAAACAGTACTATACATTTTAGGACAACGCGTACATAGGAACACCGAATGGCAACGAAGATGGTCGTAATTTCGCCGAGCAAACATGCCGGTCGCATTTCTGTCGCCGGACTTTCCCCGGAAGAACTGGACGAGCTCTATGGTGATATGGAGAGTGAGTTCGGCGAATCGACAATTTCCGCATCAGTCGGGCCTCCGTACGCATTCTCTATTGCCCCCGAGCTCTCACTGCGCCTTTACCTCCGCATCGTCAATCACTGCGAGGAAGCGGGTTACGAGGTCGCACCCGACTGATGTTCTTGTCTCAGGCAATCGAAAACCCCGCATGCGGGGTTTTTTCATGGGCGCGTGCACCCGAATATGACCTTTACAAATTAATTCTGCGCGGTAGATTGGCTTCATCGTTAGTTCATCGATTTCAACAGAGGAGTAGCGCGCATGACCGATAATGGTGACAAGGCAGTCATCCTTTCATTTTCCGCGACAAACGAGAGCGTCGTGACGGTGTCGGGGCTGACCGGGGATTGGGAGAACGCATTGTTCGACCGAGTGGAGCGCGGCTTTCCGCAGTGTGAAGTGGTTGTGACCGAGAAACACTTCAACATCTGGGTCGAAGGCGTGACCGCGAAAGATCTGCAGCATTTCATCGCACTCGTCTTGCAAGAAGAAGAGTGGGGATTCACCGTTTTCTCCCACCCAGCATTACCTGGATAGACCCTATAAACAAAACCCCGCACACGCGGGGTTTTTTTCAATGCTTGCAGCCTCCTCCGGTGCAGCCTTCATCTCCGCCGCATCCGCCGCAACAACCATTGTGTTGTTCGAGCGTCTCCCTGACGATGCGCTCCCAAACTTGCGGGCGATGCTTTCGGAGCAGCTCCCCTTGCCGATTGAGCTGTTCCTGGAATGCTTCCATTTGCTCGATCCATTCGTCGTGCGTGAGGCCGTCACGATGCACATCAGGAACACCATCCATTGGTGCGTTCACGAGCTCGTCGTGCACCGCGTCGTCAGACAAACCGGGGTCAAGGATCATCTCGTCGATAGATTGCTTGGTCATACCATGCTCCACACTGTTTTTCCTCACAAATCCTAGCATGTCCCCAGAAAACTTGCGAAAAAAATTGATTTGCGTATACTCTAGAGCACTATGGTAGTACACATGAGACACACAAGCGGGCATACCCGCAATCGCCGCTCCCATCACGCCCTTAAAGTGGCGCGTTTTGAGACCTGCAAAGACTGTAAAGCAAAGCATCTGATGCATCGCGTTTGTTCGAACTGCGGCAAATACCGCGGCCGATTAGTCGTAGACGTCCTCAAGAAGGCCGTAAAAGCTGCTAAGAAGTTGGAAGGCGCAAAGCCGGAAAAGAAGAATGAGACAAAGAAGCCGGCTAAGAAAGAAGCAAAAGTAACAAAAGAGAAAAAAGAGAAGAATGAGGTAAAGGAAAAGAAGGAGAAAAAATAGCAATTACAAACATGAAAACCCCATTAAAGTGGGGTTTTCTTGACTATATAGCGCTAGTTTGATTATACTGTTCATGAAGAACCTTATATGGCGAACAGGCACCTTTCCAGAAGCATAGTATTGCAATCCCTCTTTGAGTGGGACTTCAACGCCCACAAAATTGGAGACGTTGATGAAGTACTTGCTCGGAATATCGAAGAGTTTGCTCCCGGGCTAAATGACGCCACGTTCATGTCAGACCTCCTGCAGAACGTATTGGCGAAACAAGTAGAACTTGACCTCATTATCGAAAAGGCCGCTCCCGCATGGCCTATTGATCGTATCTCGGTAGTAGACCGCAACGTTCTGCGTATTGGGCTCTATGAGCTGCTTTTTGGTGACCGCAACGAAGTCCCGCCGAAGGTCGCCATCAACGAAGCAATCGAGCTTGCAAAAACATTCGGCGGAGAGAACAGCGGCAAATTCGTGAACGGAGTTTTGGGTGCGGTATACAAAGAAATCGGTGAGCCGGGCAAAGATGAAACGACCCAATCGCGCGACAAGAAAAATGCATTGATAGACCCGGCGACACTTCCGCTCGAGCAGTTGGGTGGCGCAGTCGTCTACGGCCGCGATGAGAAAGGCGAACTCCACCTCGCACTTGTGCATGACATTTTCGGACACTGGACGCTCTCGAAGGGGCACATCGAGGAGGGCGAAGACGCCGAGCAGGGAACCATTCGCGAAATCAAAGAAGAGATGAACGCGGACATCGTCATCGTCGAGAAGCTTGGCGAGAATGAGTACATCGCATCGCATCCCGAGAAGGGCAAGATTCGTAAACACGTCTATTACTTTTTGGGTGAAGCACCATTTCAACCGCTCGAGCTCGAAGAAGGGAAGGGTGGCCTCGACGACGCGCGCTGGTTCAAGGCGTCAGAGCTTTTGGACCTCAACATCTACGACGACATACTGCCCATCATCACCAAGGCGATTACGTCGCTGATGGCCAAGAGTGCATAGTGCGTGCGCTCTGCATCTTTTTGATAATAAAACTCCCCCTCGTGTAGGGGGAGTAAGCCGTGGGTCGTGGCTCAGGTGGCGGTCGGCAGCGGCTCCGCGTTCCAGTACTCGATGACTTTGTTCGCAAGGGACTGGAGCACATCGGCCGGGCTCACCATTCCTGCGGCGATGGCGCTCTGTGTGACCTCAGTCGCGATGCGCTCGAGGAAGTCATCGGGCAAGTTCACGATCTTCGTTTCGACCTGCCCGCGGGTGAAACCGTTGGCGCAAAGATGTGCAAAGATCACAGTGCGGAGCAGCGTCCCGGTCCCGATTTCGTCGCGCATGATCATGTCGGCCACACACATGCGTTCGAGTTCATTGAGTCCTTGGTGATCGAACTCGGCCTTGAGGGCATTGGTCATGAAATCGGCGGACGCGGCTTTGTCAGGAAATTCGAGGCGAGGAATCATTGCATTCTCCTGTGCGGTTGCGGGGTAATCCAAAGTAATAGTACACAAATATATGAAATAGTCAATAGTTTGCCAGAAAGTACGTTCTGTGGTAATTTCACAATAGGACCGCTCTCAAAAACACTCCTCCACGCTTACGTGGGAAAAAACGAGTGCTTTTGAGATAGGTTCTGGTATGGATAATTTAGCTGAATACGAAAAATTTGCGACCGAAATGGGGGTCACGTTCAACGACCTTACGCTTCTGCGTGAAGCTTTTACGCATCGCTCATATTTGAACGAGCACCGCGGAACAAACATGAAGCACAACGAGCGCCTCGAGTTTCTCGGCGATGCGGTACTTGAGCTTGTCATAACAGAATATCTTTTTGCGAAATATCCCGATGAGCCTGAGGGGAGACTCACGGCGTACCGATCGGCATTGGTGAATACCAACTCGATATCAGACGCCGCATCGGATTGGAATATGAATGAATATCTCTTGCTTTCACGCGGAGAGACAAAGGACGTAGGACGCGCGCGTTCGTATATTCTCGCCAATACCTTCGAGGCGGTCATCGGTGCGGTATTTCTCGACCAGGGTTACAACGCAGCGAAAGAATTCATTGCACGAAGCTTGTTCAATCGCCTCGACGAGGTGGTGGGGAAGCGCCTGTGGCAAGATGCGAAGAGTCGCTTTCAGGAGGAGGCGCAGGAACGCACGGGCATCACCCCAAACTACATCGTACTCAAAGAAACCGGACCGGATCACGACAAGCGTTTTGATGTTGGCGTGTATCTTGGGAGCGAGCTTATTGCATCGGGACTTGGGGCGTCTAAACAGGACGCGGAGCAGGTGGCGGCACAGTCCGCTCTCGACAAAAAGGGCTGGCAGGAAGACGACAAAAAGCAATAGTCGAATTTCGGTCGTTACCTCCTTCGGTCTTTGACGTACTGCGTCCTGTATAGTAATGTGCGAATCAGAGCGAAGGCACATTTCATGAAGGAGACAGTAATGTCCGATGGCAGAAAACCCACACTCACCGCAGTGTCGAGTGATCAAAGTTTCAGCGACATTCATCAGCGGCTTGTGGCCGAGATCACCCAGGTGATCGACCGGTACCAGTTTGCGCACGACAGGGACGGGCGCCCGAATCCCAAGATGGCGATGTCTCTCGTCCGTGCGGTCGCAGATGCGGTCGAAGTCAATTACCACGAGCAAACCCTCGAGTACGTTTCTACGCGACTCGAAGAGCAGATCGATCGATACATCGCGCTCGGCCTTCACGATGTCGCGGGGTACACGGAGGAGTCATTCCGATTTGCACTCGCACCACTCGTTCTTCGCGCGGAAACATTTTTCGAGTATCCGTCAAAGCATCCGATGCGTGACGGGGAATACACCCTGCTCTTGGTTCTCCCGGAACGCATGGTCCCGGTCCGCCGACTGTTGGCGGAATTCTTGGGCGGGGATATTTCCGTCGAATTTGATACCTTGCACACTGAAGTACGCGCAAACGGAAAAGCTTCTCCCGAAACCCCATACATCCTCGTCGGGATAAACGGGGGACGCGGGCTGAAGGATGTTTCCATCGCACGTGCCGACGAGTCGGTGAAGCGCAGTGGATGCACCCACATGTCGTTGCATCAGATGCTTCAACTGTTCCTCATGCGGCCGCACTTTTTTTCCGCGCACACTGATTCACTGCTCGCGCAGTCTGAAGCGGTCGTCCTCGGCGAAAAATGTCCTCGTGGCCTCATCAAGTTTGTCGCACGGAGTGCGGGGCACGAAGTTCTTTTCGTCGACGAGAAAAACGTGCATGGCGAAGTCGGCGTCGGGAAGCCCTACTACACGACACTCATCACTGCCTGAGCAAAGACAGATTCACAGACCGGAGCGCGTTGCCCCGGTTTTTTCATTCCGATAAATGCTTGACAGAAGATAGATATCGTGCTATCATTGTCAAACACCGTTCTTCGGAACATTCCTACAAAGGAGTTGGCCAATCAATGAGAACATGAACTGAAATGAAACGGGGACCACGAGCACCGGGCCGCGTGTATCGTGGAGTGAATCCGTCCAAAAAGCCCAGAAGGCTGTCACGAGAAGCCGTCTCCCAAGACGGCTTTCCTATTTGCTCTTTTCCCCAGTTTTTAGGCCGCAATCCGAAATAACGTGCTAAAATAATAGAACTTTCAGAGTTGGATGAAGTTTGAGGCGGCAAGGAAGTGATGTCTCCGAGACGTATGTGTTATTACGTTTAGGAGACTCACGACCGCTGGCAACGAAGAAATTCGCCAAATATGAAAGTTCTATTGTATGAGACTGAAACGGTTGGAACTGTTCGGCTTCAAGTCTTTTGGAAAAAAGGTGGTTTTGGAATTCAACTCGCAGATCACCTCAGTCGTCGGCCCGAATGGTTCCGGTAAGTCCAACATCGCCGAAGGTATACGCTTTGTGCTTGGTGAGCAGTCCATGAAGTCGATGCGCGGGAAGCGCGGCGAAGACCTCATCTTCAACGGCTCCCAATCAGCGGGTCGCGCAAACCGGGCGAACGTCACTATTGTCTTCGACAATTCAAAACGAGAATTTCCGTTGGATTTCGACGAGGTCGCTATCGCACGCGAGGTGTACCGCGACGGCACCAATCAATATTTTATCAACGGCTCGCAGGTGCGATTGAAAGACGTCTTCGAGCTGCTTGCTTCAGTGCATATCGGTTCGTCGGGTCACCACATGATCTCGCAGGGCGAAGCAGACCGCATACTGAACGCCAATCCGAAAGAGCGAAGAGAAATGCTCGAGGATGCCCTGGGTTTGAAAATATACCAATACAAACGCGCAGAGAGTGAGCGCAGGCTCGAGAAGACGGAAGAGAACATGAAAGAAGCAGAGGCGCTCCGCCGCGAGATTGCCCCGCATCTGCGATTTTTGAAAAAACAAGTCGAGAAGATAAACGAAGGGCGGGAACTGCGCGAGCGATTGATAGGCCTCTATCGCGAATATCTGAAACGCGAGGAGATGTATTGCGAATACAAGACAAATGATATCGCAGGGAGAAAGCACGTGCCCGCGGGAGAGCTCGCGGATCTGAATGTGAAGATAGAGCATGCGCGCGGAGAGCTCGCAAAAGAAAGTGCCGGCGATGAGAAGAGTCAGCGATTGCTCGATGTCGAATCGAGGCTTCGTGGAGCACGCGCGCGTCACGATGAGCTTTCGCGCACACTCGGACGCGTTGAGGGCATGATCGAATACGAGGAGAAGCAGCTCCGCAAAAAGCAGGAGTCATTTGCACATCAGGAAGACGTACCCATCCGGCTTGGCGAAGTTGAGGGGCTCCAAAGTACCATCGAACAAGAGCTGTCGAATGCGGAAGGTTCCGACGACGTCAATTACATCAAGGGGGCACTCGGGCGCATCAGGGACGCCGTGCGCGGATTTATCGCACATCATAAGACCGAGGCCGGACAGAAGACGCTCACCGATGCGGACTATCTTGAGGTGCACGTGCTCCGCGAGGAGAAGGCCAAGGTGGATGAATCCCTTCGTGGCGTAGCGGAGGAATCCCGAGTTATGGAAGGTGAGTATCAGACGGTGAAGTCCGAGATCGACCAGGAAAAAGAATACTCGCGTGACACCGAGCGTGCGCTTTTCGAGATGATGTCGCGACGCGGTGAACTCCAGAACACGCTCGACCGCATGCGCAACGAAGAAGAGAATCTCGCACGTGAGTCCCGCCGCCTTGAAGAAGAGCTGAACGAAGCAGGCGTGCTTCTCGGACAGGCAGTCCTTGATTATTCTGCTGTGCAGATCACGGTAGATGAAGTACGCGGAGAGTCACGCGATGCACAGGAGACACGAAGACGAGAGATTGAGCGCGGCAAGATACGCCTCGAAGATATCGGCGCTGCGGGCGGCGATGATGCAGAGAAAGAATATACCGACACCATCGAGCGTGACGCATATCTCGAAAAAGAGATAGCCGACCTCGTGCAGACTCAGCAGTCACTCTACGAACTCATCGCGGAGCTGAATGTGAAGCTCGATACAGAATTCAAGTCCGGTGTAAAAAAGATCAATCATCAGTTCGGGGATTTCTTCCGCCTTATGTTCGGCGGCGGCGTGGCCGAGCTCTTTATCGTGAAAATAGAGAAACGCAAACGCCGTGACACCGACCTCGACCTTTCCGACGTGCCCGGGGATATCGTTCCCGACGATGAAGAAGACGACGAGGAGGGAATAGATATCGCCGTGTCCTTACCGCACAAGAAGATAAAAGGGCTTCAAATGCTTTCCGGTGGAGAACGTGCGCTTACGTCCATCGCACTCCTCTTTGCCATCTCTCAGGTCAATCCTCCTCCATTTATGGTCTTGGACGAGACCGACGCTGCACTCGATGAGGCGAACTCACGCAAGTACGGGGATATGATAGAAAATCTCGCAAAACTCTCACAACTGATGGTCATCACGCACAATCGCGAAACGATGAGTCGTGCAGGAGTCCTCTATGGCATCACGATGGGTACGGACGCTGTTTCAAAAGTCCTCTCCCTCGCATTCGAAGAAGCCGCCGAGATCGCAAAATAACTTCCATTTTTGGCGAATTTCTTCGTCGACTGCATGCGCGAGTTCGGAGGACATACTCAACGTATGCCCTCCCGAACATCACACATTTGTCGTCTCGAACTTCATCCAAAAACGAAAGTTATTCTCTACTTGTACGCACTGCATTGTTGACTTTGGCGAGTGGTCCGGCGGACATATTCAAAGTATATGTCTCTCTTGCAGAGCCAACATCGTCACAATGCAGTGCGACACTATCTGCATTTGCTAAATCGTAATGGGGTTGTATACTAATACAAGCGTTACGAAATGGTTCCATTGTTTGCGTGGTGCTGTTAAAAATATAATCAATATTTCTATGCCGATTGAACTTGGTGTTCCGCATCATGATGAGTCGTATATTCTTGTTCCTGAAGGAGAAGCGGGGTTTCCCGATGTTTTTCCTCCGTATCTGACGATTTGTTCGCAGCTTGAGGAAGCACAAAAAGAACGAGAGTGGGTAACGGGACCGAAAAATCAAGGGGAGCTCGATAAGCGAATCGAGTATCTCGCGTGGTTGAAAAAATTTAGCCCAGAAGCAAACAATGTAGATGATGCAAATCGCGAAAATTATTCACAAGAGATGAGTTTCTCTCCTCCACAAAGAGAGTTTCTTTCTGAAATTGGGCATCCAAGATTCCACGCACTGTACACGCGATACCAACATGAAAATCGATTCGATAATAGTAAATATGGTAATTGGAGTCAGTCGTCTACAGACATATTTGTCTTCAAGTCCGATCTCTCAAGGCTTGAACTGTTCAAGGACATCTTTGCATTAGCTGAGCAGGAATTTGCTGGTGGTGAAGTTCCTGACTGGTACATTGAAACACGGGAGCGTTTCAAGGAATTGTTTCCAGGTGCAATTAGTTAAAGCAAATGAGCAGCGTGGAAAAAATGGAAGGCATATCGCTCCCGCAAGAAGGGGGACATCAAAGAAGTGGGCGGAATTATATTTTGATCTCACTTTATCTAAAAAATAGATCCCGCGGTTGCGGGGTCTTCGTGTTTCATCCAGCGGCGTCGACGCCACCAACCTTCATCAGTGCTTCCAGGTACCGCACCCGCATACCCGGCTCGGTGTACTGGATCATGGCGATGTCCGCATGGGCGTTGCCTTCTTCGTAGCCGACGAGCCTGAGTGTGCTTTCTCCGGGTTCGCCGACAACGCATTCGGCGCGATTGAGGATTGCCAGGATGGCCTTCGTGGTCCGATGGCCGCTACGGACAACCAATACGATTGGCCCTTGGTCTTTCTTCATCAAATCCATCCTTCTCGTTGAAAACGTTGGAAAAACAAGTCTTGAGCAATTGTAATGGTAACTTGCGCTTCAATCAAGCTCTCAGGTCGACGATATTACTAATATTTGATAGCCTAAATATAGTAAGTTCCCTGGAGTGCGCCCCCATGATTTCAACGCTTTGGTATTTTTTTTCCGCACGTGACAATGAGTTGCTCCTCTTGACGGTCATCTTTGACCTCATCTGCCTATGGGTGTTTTCCTTTCTTCTCGGATACCACTCGTCACTTCTCTTTGTTGTCCTCGAGGCGGGCATCATTGGCGCGTGCGGAAGCGCTTCGAATCGTTACTTTGACCGACGCGAAAAGAAGCGTCTCGCTTGGGCGAACAACGATTGCATCGGAACATTCCCGCTTTCATGGATGCGTTATGCAGACTTGTGGGCGGACATGTTCCGCAGACCGATGGGAGCAATCTTTCTCGTCATCCTCATCGCGGGAAAGATCGCGGCATATTTCTTTTCCTGATGTAGAACACCTTTTCAATAAGGTGTTTTTTTATCCGCTATCTTACCTCCCCACCTCAGCGTATCGGGATGTTTTTGAGAATTCTGATCACTATGATAATCTTCTAGACAGACTTTGTTAAAGGGAATAATGATGATTCGGACATTCGTGATGATCGCTGCTCTCATCTTGTCGGTACCTGCATTTGCAACAGAGAATGCCTCCACGGCCCCTCAGGATAGAGAGTGCGGTCTCATCTTCGGGGCAAGTGACTGGCGCTTGGCTCGAGATGTGCAGGCGGCAGAGGTCACAAAAGAATTACTTTTGAAAGCGGGGATTGTCGCAACCCCGGTAATTTGTACGGGAAATTTGGACCCATTTGTATTTCTGCAAACACAGATGAAGCAGGTGGGAGGTGAAAAATTCTTTTTTTGTCGCTTTCGACGAGTCCTTTCGTCGGGCGATGATAACTGACGTACGTCCGGCGGTCGCGATCGAGATTGCTCGCATCATCCAGGGCGCTGGAACTTCCTGCGATGTGCATCTGAAAGTGCGCGATGCGGCAGCATACAATGCCTGTGAGCATGCCAACGACGTGCGTGCCGCACAGCTGGTCGGACATGATTCAATCGATAGATTGTTGCGCGCGGAGCATCACTACGTATCGGTGAAGCTTATGGACACCCATGAAGGAAAAGCGAGCAGGCAGATGATGCAGCTACACGGACGAATCATTCTCCTCAACCGAAAAACCCCGAAGAAATAGCTGATTGTCTCAAAAACAAAAACCTGCCGATGGAGCGGGTTTTTTCTTGCAATTATTTGCCAAACACGATAACTCGTGTTAGCTTAAAAACAGACAGTAGCATTGGGAGTAGTTCATGGGTGACACCGAAGTAGAATTTGAAGCCGCGTGTGCCGATGTCAGAATCAGTGAAGAGAACCAACGCGCACTTTTTGCGTTCCTTGCTCCGTTGCGTGACAAAAGCGTCGTCACGCACGTGCACTATTTACACTCGCTCCGCGTAGGGCTCCTCGCTCAAAAAATCGGGAGGTTTACTCATCACGAGGAACGCCCACTGCTCATGGCCGGAGTACTGCACGACTTGGGGAAGTGCCAGGTATGCACTCACGTACTCGGGAAAACGGAGCGGTGGTCAAAGGCGGACCAGCGTGCAATCAGGGGCCACGTGATGGACGGATACCGCTTGCTCCGTGGGAGGTTTGATTTCACCGCAGACACGATGGTGAGACATCACTCATTCCAAGAGAATGGATATCCGAAAAACTTGCCGAAATTTCTTCATGACTATTCGCCAAGTACGCAATTGCTTATTGGGGAATATGCACGGATCGTCGCGCTCGCTGATGTGTACGATGCATTGCATCGCGTGAATGACAAATTCGGCGAGACAAGAATGCTCGATGGCGCAGAGATTCGTAGATTGATGCACGAGCTCAATCCCGACAGAGCACCGTTGGTGTCAGCATTGTATGAGGCGAACATTCTTACCATATAGGCATAGAGGGCACCACAGGCAAATTTGCCTGTTTTTCTTTTTGTGAATGCCGCATGAGGCTGCGCTCCAAACTTCACTCAAATGAGCTTCATTCCGATCAATTTCTTTTTGAGATCAACAGTGGCAATTTTCACCCGGACCTTATCGCCAAGGCGATAGGATTTTTTGTGTGTTTTTCCGACAAGGCGATAATTTTTCTGTTCAAAGAAATAAAAGTCGTTGGGGATGTCGCGCACGTGCACCATGCCCTCGGTCTTGGTCTCGGGGTCCTCAACGTAGATGCCCCATTCGGTGACTCCGGAAATAGTTCCCGCAAGCTCGAGTCCGATGCGGTCGGCAAAATATTCGCATTGTTTGTAGCGGATAGATGCGCGCTCGGCCTCTGCTGCGCCGACTTCCATCTGCGAGCAATAGCGTGAGAGATGCTCTTGCTCTTCGAGTGCCTTTTTCGGTACGGTGTGGCCCAAGAGATAGCTTTCGAGAAGCCTGTGCACCATGAGGTCGGGGTAGCGGCGGATGGGGGAGGTGAAGTGTGTATAGAATTCAAAACCCAGACCGAAGTGCCCGATATTTTTTGTTGCATATACCGCCTTCGCCATTGAGCGAATGGTAGCTATTTGTATCATCGCTTCTTCTGCGCGTCCGCGCACTTCCTCGAGCATCTTATTGATGTTCTTCGAGGTCACTTGTCCAAATTTATCGAGTTTCAGGTCGTAGCCGATACCCATGAGAAAATCGCGCAGGTCTTGCATTCGCTCCTCGTTCGGTGCATCGTGGACGCGATAGACGAACACCATCTCGGCGCGCGTGTCTTTTTGTGCGATGAGCGAGGCGACATGCTTGTTTGCGAGCAACATGTATTCCTCGATGAGCTTGTTGGTGTCTTGGGTGACCTTCTTCATGACACGAAGCGGCTTACCGTTTGGGTCGAGCTCGAACTTTACTTCCTGTGTTTCAAATGCGATTGCGCCGTCGGCAATGCGCTTCGTGCGGATATGTTTGGCCATGTCATTCAGCGAGAGGAGGGCCTCGACGCAGTCACCGCTTTTTTTGTCGATGACTTCTTGCGCCTCTTCATAAGAGAATCGTCGTTGTGAATGAATGATGGTTTTTCCGAACCATTCGCCGAGTACTTCACCGGATTTACTCATCGTAAAGACTGTAGAAAATGTGAGGCGGTCCTCATTGGGGACAAGTGAGCAAATGCCGTTACTGAGTCGCTCGGGGAGCATGGGAATAGTGCGGTCGACGAGGTAGATAGAAGTACCACGCTCGACGGCTTCTTTGTCGAGTCGTGTGTGTGGTGTCACGTAATGTGAAACGTCTGCAATATGGACGCCCACCTCGATGTTTCCGTCCGGGAGCTTCTTCCACGACAGTGCGTCGTCGAAATCTTTTGCGTCATGCGGGTCGATGGTGAAGGTCAGTGTGTCACGGAAGTCCCGCCCGATAGGGGAGGCGATGCGACGGGCAATTTCCTCACTCGGAATTGCGAGGGGAATTTGCTCTGCCGCCTCCGTGACATCGAGGTCAAACGACATGTCGAAACCACGCTCGAGGACAATGGCTTCCATCTCAACGTTGTGCTCGTCCGGCTTCCCGAGAATTTTGATGACCTCTCCGGTCGGATCGAACTTGGGGTCATTCCATTCTTTCATGTTCACGAATATTTTTTGCCCCACCTGTGCACCGCTCAGCATCTCCGCGGGGATAAGTATCGTGCGGTACATTTTGAAATCGTCCGGTTGCAAAAAATAGCTGCCTCCGTTCATCTCCAGCACGCCAACGAATTTGGTTTTGTTGCGAAAGAGAATTTCCGTGACCTCGCCGCCCTGGCGTGCATTGGCCGATTTTCCGTAGAGCACTATTTTCACGCGGTCTCTGTCGAGTGCTGTATTCAAACTTGTTCCGTCAATCTCAATATCTTCTTTCATTCCTTCAACTTCAACGTAGCCCACGCCTTTTGCGTTGACACGAATAGTGCCCTCTACGGCATGCTTCGTCGGAAATTTTGTGTGCGGCGTCGGGCTACTGCCCATGTGCACGGTTTTTTGTCGGTGATCAAACCCACCCTTTTTGTGCGCGGGCCTTTTTTGCGCCGGCGGCTGTTGTTTTTTGTTCATGGTATTAAATTAGAGTCCTTTACTATCCGAGTCGGTGAGTTTTTCTGTTCCTTCTCGAGCGAGATGTACGAGTTGTGAGCGCTCAACCTCGCGGTCCTGGCTCTCGTTGATAAATTTTTTGATTTCGTATGGGTTGGCGATGTAACTAGCGGTGAAGTCCTCGCTCTCTCCTGCGGTTTCCAATTTTATCGTCCCAAAATCGAGTAACGTTTGAATGATGCCGACCTGATTGACGCTCACGTTTTGAATTTTGTCGATGCGGAAAGAAGAAGATTCGCGTCGGAAAAGCCCAATTTGGTTGATATCGAAGATACGCTTGTCGGTGATGATGAGTACGTCAAGATAGTAATCCGTCCACATGTTCCAACCCATCATCCAGACAACAAAGAGCCACGCGAACAGAAAGAAAAAGGCGGCATATGCTTGATTGCCGGCAAAATGGAGGAGCGCCTCAGTGGGAATGATATGAAAAACGATAAGTCCGACGACCGGTAACATGAAGAAAAACGCTAGAATGAAAATATCTCCAAGGAGGACGAACCAGTGCCTGCGTACGACGCGAATTATTTTTTCACTGTCGTCTATCTCAATCATTGTGCGGAGATGAAATACGAAACCGCGGATAATATCATGAGCCCGCCAAGGATGGCTGATCCTGAAATATAGAAGAAATTCATGGTGAATATTTGTACCCCACCCGTACCGTAGCTCTTCCAGTGGTAGCGAACAATGGTGGTGAAGATAAGCCATCCGGCGAGAATAAGTCCAGCAACGATAAAGATGAACATCGGCGAGATGGTTATTTGAAGTCCTATTTCTCCTAACATGAAGGGTGATGGTGGCATTTGTCTCTGTAGTATATCGTAATTAAGGTAAAAAAGAACGGCAACCAATGAAGGCTGCCGTGGGTTGAGGGACCCTTTGGGCCCTTCAGTATCCCGTGGTAACGCGCACCAGTTCGCGGATAAGACGCCGCGGGTTTTGTCGGCACCACGACAAGAATTCGCGGCGGGTCATCTTCGGCATGAACCGACGAACGACCTTCGTTTTCCCGGTTCCGGGGATTGCTTTTGTGTCCACGTGCACTCCTTCAGCTAGGCGAGGTACTTTGCGACGGCCGCGGCGATGAAGAACGCTTGCGGCATCATCGCCGTGCTCCGGTACATGTCCTTGCTTGTCGGGTTGTGGAGCCACGTGACGAGCATGATCAGGAGCGACAGGCAACCGACGACGAAGAGGAAGTATGCAAAAATGTTCATTTGAAGAACTCCAGTAAGGGCGAATCTGCCTGTCCGCAGTGTATCACAAATTCACAAGAAGTCAAGGTCGCACAAAAAAACAGCAGCCTTTTCGGCTGCTGCGTTTCAATTGACCGATGTCAGCTGATGATCTGGAAATGAGCCACGGATGGGGCTCCGATGCGCGTACGATTGCCGGTTTCTGCTTGCGCATTTCTGCGGGCCATCGCTACCGCTCCCGCTGCGCATTCGGCGAATTCCTTGGAATCATCCTCGTCGTCCATGCACGTGAGTTTTGCAGGGATGATTAAAAAGTAGCTCTTTGTCTCTTTTTCGTCCCCATTTCCCGTTGGCGTAAAGCAAGGAACATTGACCTGAAAAGCGATGCGCATGAAAGTACCCTTTCGTGGTAACTAGCTAGGAAACATCCTAAATCATAATTTGGCAGTCGTCAACCGAAGTCAAAATATGTTTATTTCACTAAAGACTTTCTGAAATGGATGCACCACAAGGGCATTTCCAAATCTCAGTTTTCGGAGACTCAAAGAGATTTTAGGTCAAATTCGAGACGTGGAGAAGGCGACGAGCGACCAATTTTCCTTTGCGGCATCCCATTTAGGAAAATGGAAGTACTCCCGGTGGTGGAAGGCACATTCTTATGTGGTGACCGAGTCGCAGAGCTCTACAACAAAGAAGTTCGCTATTTCTGGAAGTCCCGTTATTTGACTCACGGAACGCTCTCTGCTAGTATCCTCTCCATGTTAGCTATACGACTTAAGCGCGTTGGACGCAAAAACGACCCATCATTCCGCATCATCGTGCAGGATCATCGTCGTTCTCCAAAGAAGACCAGGGGTGTGGCAGAATTTGTCGGATTTTATGATGCACGAAAGGGAACTCCTCAGATTGACGGAGAGCGTGTGAAGTACTGGATCGGTCAGGGCGCACAGCCATCCGACACCGTACACAACCTCTTGGTTGATGCGAAGATTATTCCGGGAAAGAAGGTCAACGCCCTTAACTCGAAGACACCCGTCGTGAAAGAGGTTCCAAAGGAGGAGCCAAAGAAGGCGGCTCCCGTAGTCGCAAAAGTTGAAGCCCCGGCTGCAGAGGCAAAGGCCGAAGAGCCCGCTGTTGCAACAGAGACTCCTGCCGCGTAGACCTAAAAACAATAAACAAAAAAAACGAGCAACACCGCTCGTTTTTTGTTTGCAACAGAGAGTGCATTTTTGTACCATGGGAGTAATGTCCGCATCACTTTCATCGGAAGAGACACTCGGTGAGATTGAGCGCATACTTCGCGATGCACGTTCGCGCATCGAGGCACTCCATGAAGAACAAAATAAAATATTTGACGAATATCGCGCGCATTTGACGGAATTACGCATTGCAAATATTGCACAACAAATACATGCCACCAAAACATAACGAAACTGAAGAAATAATCCCCTCATCGGAAGTATTGTCGCCCGAGACGGCAGAGGATGAGAGAAGAGAGGTCGGAGCGGAAGACCCGGAAACGGCCGCTCTCTCTGCCGTCGCTGCAATCGAGGGGCAGGTGGTGACTATCGAGGCCGAGGCAGAGAAGCTACACGATTCGATTCCGGAAGCTCTTGGCGTAACGGAGGCGGAGGTCGCTCGCGTGGAGGGGGACATGGGATTTGTGGAGAGGGTTCGTGATGTGGGAAGACAAATATCCGAAATTGCGACTGAGGCAAAAAACAGGATTACCGAAGTGCTTTCGCGCGCGAGCGGAAGCATGAGGCGTGACGTGAATGTTGTTGCCGCGGCGGCGATTATCGGCGTTGCGGGGAACATTCCGAATGCAGAGGCCCCCGAAGTGAAGACACAAGATGAGGTGGTAGCAGAAATGGTCTCTCCGGCACCAATACTCGAGGTGAAGACTACTCCAACCTTTGTGACGGAAGAGCGCGTCACCCCTGAAGCGGTTGCGGAAACCATGCGTGAAAATGAACCTGTTGCAACATCGGCGCCGCGCGAAGAGGTAAGACCCGATGATATTTCGGGGTTCATGATTGTTGAAGATGTCATTGAAACTCCTGAGGCGCGCAAGTCGGACGAAGAACACGAGGCACGTGAGGTTATTCGGAAGAGTTGGCATGAAGAGCATCGCTCGAGCCAGTCTATTGCTACACTCAAAGATTATCGCGCATTTTATGCTCCTCGTGACGATAATTCGAAGAAGGTTCCGGTTGCAGTGGAAAGTGCGGTTCTCGACAAAGCATTTGCTGATATACAAGCGATGCTCGGCACATATCCCAAAGAACTGCGTAAGCAGATTATGGATGATCCTCAGTTTCTCGAATCAATGAATGCATTGAATGCAATTCGGAACTTTGATTTTAGTGAGGAGATGGGAGAGTTGGTGCGTACGAATTCCGATGCGCTAAATGCATTTGTTGAAAATGCGAAAAAAGCCATCACTATTGCACATCACACAATTGAAGAAATGCACACGGATATGCAAGCGGGGGTGATCGGCACATCTGCGTCAAGAAATTCGAGGGCAGTCATGGACATGGCGTCTCTCTATAATGAGCATGTCGACAACTCCATGTTGCTCGCAGATGAACATGGCGACGCAAAATTTCTTGCATCGGTTCCTTCCATCGCCAACGAAGTCTTTGCCGGTCTCAGTCCACTGCTCCAACAAAATTTTGCACGGAACGACATGCATTCGTTCGAGCAGGTCCAGCTTCTCGCATTCTTGGCGCAATCGGGGCACAAGGAGGGGACAGATCTGCTTGTAAAGAAAATTCGCGAAGGGAATTTTGATCTGCGGCTACTCTCAACGGTGTTTAACGATAAGGAGAAGGGTAAGAATGGGTTAGACAAAAAAATATACGAAGACCCGACTTATCTTGCCATGGGGAAGGGTGGAGAAACTGTCTCGACTGCATTGCTCCAGTCGTATGGTCTGCCGCCGGAGCGCTATCTTGAGCTATGGAAGAGGCCGGATTGGCAGGGTACGCGCAACGGGGTGATGTCACAGAATACACGAAGGATTGTTGACCTTGAAACTGGGCACCCCGGTAGCATGGAGAGGCTCACCGGCAAGTACGGCATTTATCATCCGGGGCGTTACAGCAAAGAAATATTGCTCGACCAACTTGCGACAAACAAGGAGGCCGCAGATGAGTACGGTACGGCAATATCGGCACTCGATGACACAAACGGTGTATTCAACGGGACCGAAAAAATTGACGAGCTTCATCGAGAGGCAAAGGCGCAAGGAATCAAACTCCGCGTTGCTGAGGCGGGAAGTCAGATTGAGGCAGCGCAACGACTACTTTACATCGTTGAGACAAACGGAAGAAAAATGAGTTTCATTGGTGTGCGTGGTCATGGGGAAAAAGATTCTACTAGAATGGGAGAGGGTGCAGAAGGAAAGATCGACGCGGAATTTTTGGGCGTCGGGCCGGATAGGTCGTCACTCATTCTTGAAGACGGTGCACCAATCTATTTCGAGTCTTGCTCAACAGGCATCGAAGGCGGTATCGCAGAAAAGCTATCCGGAAATGTCACCGGCGAAGTGACTGCGCCGGACAACGACACCAATATAGAAATACTTTCCCTTCAGAGAAAAGCCGATGGAAAGCTTTCATTTCAAATAAAATATCGTGACTTTGAAAAACCTGTTTACGCAAAGACGTATTTTCGTGGAAAAGAAATTGTGGGGGCCGGGACCGTGATACCCAAGCCGTTTGACGTCAAAGACCTTGACTCGTCCCCATATTGAGTTTCCTGCTTTGGCATCCAGCAATATGTTTGACGTTTTGCGCTCATCCTGTAACGTAAAGACAGAGTAATTGAAACAGCGGAGGATGTTATGGACATGAATCTGAGAGAATCGCCGGTCCCCGAATTGTGGGAGCCATTCTTGTTTACCGAGTCGAGTCCGCAGCTGCTTTTCGTGAAGAGGAAGCTCCTCTCTGGAAGTAGCGTTGTGATCGAACCGGTCTATGCTGATGCATCAGTCGGCTTCCTTGCCCGCGTCTACTGTTCGGCCGAGTGGAGTCGTGAGGAGATGATGCAGCTTGCACTCGAAGACGGCGGATTGGGCATGAGCGAGCTCCACGGCCTGATTGTGCACGAACTTGGCACAAACGTACGGGAGGCGAATCTCATCAACGAAACTCTTTCCGCGGGTTTCATGCTGTGTCTCCTTGCCGACGTGTCTGCAGACGGACGTGTTGTGGGGTCGTACATTCTTCGCGCAAGCGTGTCGGACAATTCCTGATTATTGCGAGCCGCCCCCTTGGGTGGTTTTTTATTGTCCTGTGAATTGACGAATAATATGGTTGCTTTATAGTAGAGTGTAAGCAGATGGGTTTAGTCCACCTCTCTCGCGATTCTTTCGTTGGACTTCCATAAATGGTGAACTTCCTCGTTGTGGGACCCCGGCAACTCGGTCGACATATTTGAATATGCCTTCCTCGTCGCCCTCCCCACGCCTTGAATTTCTTCCATTTCTGAAATCCAACTTTATTGATGTAAGATTAACGTTATGGCTGAAACATACAGCGACAAAGAATTTCTTGAGTTTCTCGTAAAGTCCCTCGTCGACAAACCTGAGAAGGTCGTCGTCGATCGTCGCACCGACGACATGGGAGTACTTCTTACACTTGATATCGACCCTGAGGACATGGGAAAAGTAATCGGCCGCATGGGCAATACCGCAAAGGCTATTCGCACATTGCTCCGCGTTGTCGGAATGAAGAATAACGCACGCGTCAACCTGAAGATCAACGAGCCTGAAGGTGGCAAGCGCGCACCAAGTGCCGCAGGTGAGGGATTGGGCGTCAGTATGGCAGGAGGAGTGCTTCATCAGGATGTTGACGATGTCATCGCCGATCTCAAGCTATAAAACTCTTCAATTTGGCGCACTGCGATGTGCATCCAAATTATGAAAGTTTTGAATTTCAACAAAAAACCACGCGCATGAAGCGCGTGGTTTTTGTTTCTCTGGGACAGAATGGGCCTATTTGATATACTAAAGATATTATTACTCCCTACTTTATATGCTCAACGAAGAACAGGCGCGGTATATTGAAAATTTGCGACAGAATTATCCGGGTCTCCCCGTCGATCAACTGTCCGGAACGTTACGCTCGTCGGGGTGGTCTGACGAACAGATAGCGTCTGCTATGCTGGAGTATGGTGCTTCCGCAACGCCGGTTGTCGTGCCCCCACCGATTGTTGAGACGATTGTGCAAACCGTGGCCCCGGCCGCCGCTCTCGCTTCTTCTTCCACGCCGTCCCCGACCCCCAATGTTTTTCCGAGCACCACAGCCGCCTCCTCACGAAAATGGTTTGTCGTTGCAGGGGTCATGGTCCTTGTTCTTCTTGTGGGGGGAGGCAGCGTTTTTGCATATATGCAGGGCTGGCTCTCTTTTGGAGGCAAGCCACTTACGGATATCTCCCAAAAGAGTTTGCTTTCGGGAATATTCCTTCGTCTCGGTGACGTGCGTTCAGCGTCCTATGAGCTTGCGGGAGACGTCGCAGTAAGGCCGCGTGAGGCTGGCGCCATGCCGTTTGGAAATCAAAACCTCGACCCGAGCGCACTTCTTCCATACCAACGCGACCAAGACCGCTTTCGCGATATCGAGAAGATAAAAAACGCCATGCCCAAGAATGACTTGTACGGAGGCAATGTTTACGACCAGAAGCTGAAAAAATTTGTACCAAAGCCGGTTGCGCCCTTTGAGTATCCCGATAATCTCGCGTCACTCCCCAATGTCCCAGCGAAGGACCCTCAAGGCGATCCTTATGTGTACGTACGGAGTCCGGACAAAAAAGACTTCACTCTCTCGGTCACCTTTGAAACACGTGAGGCATATGAAGTTGCATCACGCTCCGAGAAAAATGGAGACAAGAAGTTCACCGTGAGTTTTACAGAGAGTGAACTTACCTATTTTTCAGCATATAGTTTTAAGGGCAAACCCAAAGCACCGTCACTTTTTGGGATGGCGGACTATGAAAGTATGATGCAGTATATGCCCACCGAACTTTCGGGTCACCTTGCACTTTTTGGCACGTTTACTCGTCAGGAGGAGGATGCGCTTCCCGACGGGCAATTCAAAATTGAAGCAAGCGGCTCTATGGGTGATGCGAGCATGAGCTTTGATGCGGAAATGCTCAAGAAGGCCGAAGCATATTTTGGCCGCCTCAACAAAAGCCCTGAACTTTTCGGAGCAGTAGGGAAGATCAAGGGGAAGTGGATAAGAATCACCGAAGCGGACTTGCGTGAGAGCGGATATCTCGAGAATATGGCGGACTATCTACCGAGCGAAAAAAGCAAACAGGAAGAAGCAAAAAGGAAACTCTTTGAGGGGATGAATGTCATTTTGCAAATAGCGGACGAAGAGAAAGTGCTTATCGAAAGCGCCCCGACAGAGAAGGTTGTGGTCGATACCAAACCGCAGGAGCTTCACCACTTGATGATCGACCGAAAAATGATTGCGCCTTTCTACAAAAAAGTCATCAAATTCCTTGAGGCGTCTACTTCGACTGCATCAAGTGGGATATTCAAATTTGAGCAGTCCCTAGTGGACTATTTGGAGAGTGAGGAATTTGCTACATCGTTTGACTACCTTGCAGAGAATAATACATTTTCCGTTTGGACTGACGAAGCGGGATTTCCCGTGAAAATTGCGTATCGCATGCGCGTTATTCCGAGTGATGAAGTGATCAACATGAAAGGAAAGCAATTTGAACTCACGCTCACTGCGTCACTCAAAAACATCAACGTTCCCGTAAAGGTGGTAGCCCCCGAGGGCGCAATATCATTTGATGGGCTTATGATGGAGCTTTCAGGAAAAACAAGGGAAGAACTGCAACTTGAGCGACAAGTGTCCAACGTGGAAAGTGTTCGCAATGCACTTGGAGATTATGAGCAAAGTGCGGGTGTGTATCCGGAATCTCTCGACGATCTTACGAAAAATCGCAAAGATATCCCCAAAAAGCCCGCAGGACAAGAAGGATCTGTAGTGCCCGCCTACCGAGGTGTCGGGGCTAGCGACTTTGAGACCCGGATTGGATTGACGCCACTTTTGAAGAGTCTTCCGCTCGACGTAGTCACACAGAAAACATTTGGCTATCAGAGAGCAGGAACAGATTACACACTTCAGTATTCCGTGAATCTTCCTCCGTACCGTGACGGAATAAACACGTATGCTATCTTCAGTGCTGACTACGATTATTCGGCTTCGGAGACGAACGGAATGTCCAAGAAGAAATTCGTGTTGCATCTCGTGAATGGAGTGAATACGGCAAACAAGGACGAGAAGTCTCTCGAGGCAAAGAAGCAGTCTGCCGTAGATAAGGACGGTGATACACTCGCTGATGCCATAGAGGTCTATATTGGAACGAATCCAAGCAAGAAGGATTCCGACGGAGATAGTTATAGTGACGGCGAAGAGGTGAGCGAAGGCAACAACCCGCTCGGTCCGGGGAAAATGAAGTCTACGTCAAATCAATATGGCGGATTTTTGGGATTCTAGACAAGATTAATGAAACGTTATAAATATGAATATCTAAAAAACCATGCGCACGATGCGCGTGGTTTTTTGTTGACGAAAAGACTTTCACGGGTAGTATGCACTCAGGTGTTCACTGGGAGTTGATATGTCTGGAAACGATGTTGAAAAGATTCCGCGAATGACCGACGAGGCGTGGATTGCGGCAACGGACAACGTTCGCGAAGCGGTCTCTCGATACGATGGCGTTGATGTCGGCAGGCTCGCACAAGAAGGCGCAGCTGCCTATCAGCGCGAACAAGACGCACAGAGAAAGCCGAGTGGCGGGCGACTGCGAATTTCGGGACCGTTCCTCAAGCTGCTTCCGGCGTTCGGGCTTTATGCCGCACTACTTGCTTCGTTCATGGCAAGCAGTGTTTTCCTCGGATGGTTCATCGGTGGAAATACCGTAAGTGCGATCTTCGCCCAACTTGGCTCCGGAGACGAATATCGCTGGCCTATCTCCGCTCTGTACGGCGCACTCGCCGACGTACACGTCTCGGGTGGCACGCAGGGCAAACTCGGTTTACTTGGAGCCATGCTTGGCGCCTGTCTCGTTGCGATGACGTGGGGCTTGCTTTACGTTCTCGTGCACAACATCCTATGCAGATTCTTTTACGGCCGTCCTGTTGCCGCGATGAAACGATATCTGCTCCGCACATGGCTCTGGAATTCACTCTTCGCGCTCTCCTTTGGAATCGCGGGGTACGTGCAATTCCAAAGCGACGTCAGGGGCAATTCGGTCTTTGGGGGGAGTGGTCCAAGGCTCGAAGGGTACATCATCCCGAGTTTTGTTTTTCTTTTTGTCATGTGGCGGCAGCATCGCCTCAACAAAGCCCTTGTCGGATAAGGCAAGCATCGAAAGCGCAACCGCATTCAAGTGAATGTGGTTTTTTGTATGCCGACAAAGCACATACCGGCCGCCTTTACATTGATGGTGGGATTGGTAACATGAAATGAGTATCCGCACATTGCAGGAGGGGAGAAGTAATGGAACCATCCACGGTCGAGCTCATCATCGATATGCGAAGAATGTACATCGGCGGCGCGAGCGATGAACAGTTGTGCAGTCGTGGCACAGAGATATACGAGCGCCTCGAAAAGGACCGTGCACTTGCAGGGAATGACGCAAGGAGGAAAGGCGTCATCGATGTAGAGCAACGGGTCTTCGAAAAGATCATCAAGCAGATTCGCGATGGTCGCCATTCAAAAGCGCTCGATGCATATGACGCATTTGTCGCCGGCAGAGTAGCGCGCAACAATAAGAAAAAGTGATTGCATTCGTGATTCATGGAAGACACCGCACGATTGTGAGGTGTTTTTTGCGACGATGCGCCTTTACACCTGCGCGGTAATTGGTAGGATTTACATAGTGTCGCACGATTAGGAGAAGTTCATGGACATCATGAGGGAGACTACGAAGACAAGGGGGCTCATCGACGCATTCAAGGCTGCATATCAGAGTGGCGCAGGCGATGTAGAGTTGCGTGATGCCGCGCGCGAGATACTTGCACGAATCGACCGAGAAATAAAGGGTGTGCAGGGAAACAGTATCCTCACGGGAGCGATGATACATGGACGCAAGGCATTCGAGAATTTTGTTCTGGGTGTTTGTAGGAAGCGCCATGCTCCCGAGCTTGAGAAGTTTTACTTTGAGCATATGAGGACACATCACTAGGACGTTTTGTCGGCACCATGCAACACCGCGATAGTCGGTGTTTTTTAATACGTTGTCGCTACTTTACGTGAACAAGAATATTGGTAGGATTGAGTGCAGTTTGTTCATTAGGAGGTTTGCGGTGGCATTCGACTTTGCACAAGAAACGGCAGAGACGAGGAGATTGATTGAGGAATTTAAAGCCGCCTATGTCGACGGTGAAGACGATGAATTCCTAAAAAATAAGGCTTCGGAGATATTCGGTCGCCTGAAAGCAGAAGATCGAAGTACCGCATCAGGTAGTGCGGGAGAGACAGAGGTGAGGCAGAGGCGCAAAGAATTCGCAAAATTTGTCGCACAAGTCTGTGACAATCGCGGAGAACAAGCTACTGCGGAATTGGGAAAGTATTTCACAGAGTACAAACGGAATCATTCGATTTGAGTTGCTTATCGCAACGACGGGACATCAGGCCGACGGTTTGGTGTTTTTAATGCGTTGCCGTTACTTTACACAAAGGTGATTATGGGTAGGATGGAGCGAGTTGTTCCAGCGAGGAAATGCAGTGAATATATTCCAAGAAGCGGCAGAATCCTTGAGGCTAATCGACGAATTCAAGGCGCAGTATGTTGATGGTGCAGACGACCTTGTCCTGCGCGATAAGGCGAGGGAAACTTTTGTACACCTCGACAGGGTGGAGAAAGCTCTCGGAGGAAACGGGGTGGTCATGCAGCTCCTAGGGGAGATGCGAAAGAACTTCTCCATTTTTGTGGTTGATGTCTACAGAAATCGACACGCACCGGAGCTTAGGAAGTTTTATTTCCTTTACAAGAAAAAGCATCAGTAAGTGACCGTTTGGTCGGCCACAAAGAGCACCCGTAGAGAGGGTGTTTTATTTTATGTTGACTTCCTCTTCGTCGCAGGTAGATTGAATAGAGACAAGCATTGAGGGATATCAATGACAAAGCGTGCTCCCGACATCGTAGAACTTGAAGACCTTCTCAATGGCACCGCAAGTGATGATCAGTTGTCGGCAAAAGCAATCGAAATTTGCAGACGTTTACAGCGTGAAATTCTCTTGGCTCGGCACGGTAGTCGCAAATTGAGTGGCCCGGACCTCGAGTCAGAGCGCCTCGACTTTGAGCGCGTGACAGAGATGATTTGTGATCGCCGCTCCAAAGATGTGCTCAACGATTATATCCTGCACGCGCAAACATACGGCGGTCCACTCGACGGTTGAAGATGTGAAGCACCCAAAAATTTGGGTGTTTTCTTTTTTTCCGTTTTGCTCCATACTGACTCCAAGATGAAATTTCATATCGTAAGTCTGTTTCCCGACACGATGCGCGCCTATCTCGACGACTCTATTATTGGTCGTGCACAGGAGGATAAAAAACTGACCATCAAATATTACAATCCTCGTGATTTTACGAAGGACAAGCACGCACGCGTCGACAGGCGACCGTATGGCGGTGGGCCCGGAATGGTACTCGAGGCTGAGCCGTATTTGAAGGCAGCGGCAAAGGCACGCGGCAAGCCTATATCCAAGGGGTCGGCCAAGGGCAAGACAAAGCGCGTGAAGGTGGTGTTCTTTGCAACCGACGGCAAGCAGTTCACCAATGTCATGGCGCGTGATTGGGCGAAGAAGTACGACGATATTATTTTTCTTGCAGGCCGCTATGAGGGCATCGATGCGCGCGCGCCAAAGATATTGCGGGCGGAAAAAATTTCGGTCGGGCCGTTCGTGCTGACGGGAGGGGAGATTCCCGCAATGCTCGTCATCGATGCAGTCGCACGCCAAATACCGGGAGTCCTTGGCTCATTTGAGTCCGTCGAAGAAGAACGCACCGCAAGCCCCGACGTCTACACGCGCCCGGAAATTTTAGTTTGGAAAAAGAAAAAATACAAAGTCCCCCCCGTACTACTCGGCGGAAACCACAAGCTCATCGAAGAATGGAAGGTTGCTCGGCGCATTGTTGACAAATAGAAAATTTGACGTAGTATAATTTCATTCGTTCTTCACAAAAAAGGAGAGAGCGCATGACTCTGATCGGCATCCCACTCTCCATCTACAAGGAAGAGCTTCATCATATTCCGAAAGGTATCTTGCCGACGCGCACCATCCTGCGATTCGAAGAGCGCTTGCTGCCCTATGCTGACGAGCTCGCCGATATCTCAAGAGGGTATGAGCAGTTCGATCCCGCTGTTCAGTGTCACGCATTGCCTGATAAGTTCTATGAGACGTGTACGTTCGAAGAGCTCGCCAAGATTTGGGCAACGCACTTCATCATGCTTCCGAAGTGCGTAAATCAGCTATTTGAGGACGAAGGCAGTCTTCCTCATTGCGTCGTCAATCGACTGAGATTCTCACTTCATCGATGGGGGTATGGGGATTCGGCGATGGAATGGAATGCGCTTGTCGACACACATGAGGGAATCAGGCGGTTCTCATTTGGCCTGCCGGATTTTGAAGTTCGACTCGCGTATCCTCACTATGCCAACTGGTCACGAGGTGCTTCGCTTCAGGACCGAGATGTTTTCCTCGACGGCGCCCTCGCTTTCTTTGTGCACTATCGGGGTGAGCACGTGATGACGATTGGCTTCTCCTTGGCACGCGGCGGCAACCTCCTTCTCTCTCAGGTGCAGATGCGTAACCCAAAAGGCAATCGCTTTCTTTACAAGCTTCCGGTGGGAGTGGTCGAGTACGTCGTTTCGCTCATGCGAAAATACTTTCCTCGTCAAAGACTTTGCCTCGTCGACGGCGCTTCGCTCACGAAGCGATACATCAGCGGTCATCAATCAAACATCGATGAGATGCGTCGCAATCGTGAGCCGGATCTTGCGTTGATAAAAAAGAATGAAGACAAGCTCGTGCGACTTCGGGGGGAACTTGGGGCACATATTCGTAATGCGTATCGCCCGATTTCAGGTGATGGGTGGAAGGTCTCAAAACACCATCCCGTCACCGTCAATAGAATTCGTTTCCGTCGTATTGTTCGCGCATGACTGCCGCCCTAAATCGGGGCGGCTTTTTTTACCCAAAAACGTATAATGGGTGAATGATAGAAAAAATTGATATTGCCGTATTCGGAGGGGGATGCTTTTGGTGTACCGAGGCGGTGTTCAAAATGATGAAAGGCGTGAGCCATATAGAGCCGGGGTATGCCGGAGGGGTTGTAACGAATCCGTCGTACGAGCAAGTTTCAAGCGGAAGAACGGGGCATGCGGAAGTTATTTATATTGAGTATGACCCAAGTGAAGTTTTGTACCGCGATCTCATGACCGTCTTTTTTGGCTCGCATGACCCTACAACGATGAATAGGCAGGGGGCTGACGTGGGGACGCAGTATCGGTCAGTAATTTTTACGACGAGCGATGCACAGCAAAAAGAGGCGTCGGAGTTCATTGCCGAGTTAAATGCGTCCAGCAGGAGCGGCGATCCGATCGTGACAGAAGTGGAGCCTCTTCAGAAGTTTTACCCAGCGGAGAATTATCATCACGACTACTATTCGAACAATCCGAATCAAGGATATTGCGAAATCGTCATCAATCCGAAACTCGAAAAAGTGAAAGCACATTTTGTCGCATTATTAAAAGACGAGCACAAGCAAAAATAATATGGATGAAAACGACGTCAAGTCGAAGTTGACCCCGGAGGAATATCACGTGCTGCGTGAAGGAGGGACCGAAGCGCCGGGAACGGGGAAGTATCTCCACGAAAAGTCCGAGGGGACATACAAGTGCAAAGTGTGCGGTAATTCGCTTTTCGCATCCGACGCGAAGTTTGAGTCAGGCACCGGATGGCCATCGTTTGAGGCTGCGTTGCCGGGTGCAGTGAAATACGAACATGATGTGCAATATGGAATGGCTAAATTGCCCGCTGCGGACAATCGCCCGGCGAATCCTCCAGATTCGCTTAGGGAACGTATCGAAGTGCTTTGTGCAAAGTGTGGTTCCCACCTCGGGCATGTGTTCAATGATGGTCCTGCCTCCACAGGAAAACGCTTCTGTATGAATTCCGTAAGCCTTTCCCTTGTGAAAGATAAGAATGAATCAACATGAAATGTCCAACCGGAGCGGGAAAACTTGAGAGCAGGCGCAATGAGACACTTGGTGTTGAGTGGGATGTTTGCGACACCTGCCATGGGGTATGGTTTGATGATGTAGAACTCGGAAAGGCTGCAAAATACTTTGCGACAAAGCTGGTGGGGCGCGAAAGAACAAAGATTGTCCGTGTTGCTGACTCAGGGCGCCATGTGCCCCCTCTCCTGCACCCATGTCCGAGAGACGGGAGCGCGATGGAAAGTTTTGTTTATGCGGGGGACTCAGGTATCGTCGTCGACCGATGTCAGACATGTCTGGGCATTTGGCTTGATGGAGGGGAACTAGAAAAAGTGCAGGAGTATCTTCGACCTGATGCGACTGCAGATGCCCTCTCTCGCGCGGTTGTTGTCGAGATTAGAGATCTTGAAAAAATAAAAATAGATATTGCGCGAATGCCGACAGAGATGGCTTTGGCGGTCTCCAACCCGTACTTCCTTGTTCGCTTCTTGGTCAATGTCGCGCGTGATCTCGTCACAAAAGGGCTGGGAGGAGACTGAGTTGCCACAGGTACTTGCAATATGACTTCAGCTTGATAGATTGACCGAGGAAGCACTATTGGAGAATATGCATGAACAACATTGCATCGTACATTGACCATACGCTTCTCAAGCCCGAGGCAACACCCGATCGGGTCGCCAAGTATTGCGCGGAAGCCATGCAGTACGGCTTCGCAAGTGTCTGTATCAATCCGTCATACGTGACGCTTGCCGCCGTATTACTCCGAGGGAGTCGCGTTGCCGTGTGTACCGTCATTGGTTTTCCACTCGGTGCCACAAGTACCGACGCGAAAATCTATGAGGCGGGCATCGCGCTTACTGATGGTGCAACCGAGCTCGACATGGTCATCAATATCGGTCGGCTGCATTCGGGTAATACTGCGTATGTCGAAGACGAGATTCGACGACTCGCGAACCTTACCCACTCATACGAGGGGGCGATTCTCAAGGTCATTATCGAGACGGCGCTTCTCACTGATGATGAGATCAAGATTGCTTGCGTGTTGGCGGAAAAGGCCGGTGCTGATGCGGTAAAAACTTGCACAGGACAAGCGAAGGGTCCCGGCGCCACAGTCAAAAATGTGAGCCTTATGCGTAGCATCATCGGTCCGACCATGTTTGTGAAGGCATCAAAAGATGTAAGCACCCTCGCCATCATGAGGGTGCTCATCGCTGCCGGAGCAGGGCGCATTGGAACTTCAAATGCAGTTCCCATTATGATGGAGCTTGCAGCAGAGAGCCCAGCGCCTTAGTCGTCGAATACAATTCGCATCGGCACATCAAAGGTGTTGCTATCGTTAGCGGCACTCCGAAGACCACCACACCATAAGAGGGACAGAAACACGACTCGCGCCGACATGGCGCGAGTTTTTTAATATTTGTATAATAAAGCTCATGGAAATCATCATTCGCGATGCAAAGCCGGAGGACGTACGGGCAATACGCGAAGTCTATTACAAGACTTGGCTTGCAACGTATCCGAACGAAGCGCACGGCATATTGATGAGTGACATCGAAGACCGCTATAAAAATTCTTTTACGGTGAATAGTGTTCGTAGGGGGGAATATGCGCTCAGTCATCTTCCGAAGAATGAACGGGTGCTTGTTGCGCTATCCGACGGGGTAATCGTTGGAACGAGCAAGTTGAAGCAGGGGGAAGAACGCAATGAGATTCACACGATATACATCTTGCCGGAACATCAGGGCCAAGGGCTCGGGAAAGCTATTTTTGAGGAATCACTCGCGTGGTTCGATGATGAGAAAGAAACGCAGATTGATACTGCAGTATACAACCATCAGGCAATCAAATTTTACGAGGGTCTCGGTTTCGTTGCGACAGGGGAAACGTTCACCGAAGAAGAGTTTCGCATGCCCTCAGGCGGTATCATCCGTGAGCAACGTATGGTGCGATCGAAGTGATATACTTCCCGCATGGAAAACAATACAGAAACGAACGTCGCCAATTATATTTTTGAAATGCGACAACTGCGTGAGGTGAAGCGGTCCGGATGGCAGCTTTTGGGAATTCCGAACAAAGAATCGGTTGCGGAGCATTCACTGCGCGCCGCACAGATTGGATTTTTTCTCGCACACATGGAAGGGGGAGTCGATCCGCTCCGCGTTGCGACAATGCTCGTATTTCACGACATCGGTGAGGCGCGCATCGGGGACATTCATAAGGTGGCCAATCGGTATATATCCGAAGCAAAAGAAGGTGAGGCGGTGGCGGACCAGACCGCGTTGCTTGGTGATGCCGGGGCATTGATACAAAAGCTTTGGAATGAAGTCGAGGAAAAGGGCACTCCTGAGGGAATAATCGCAAAAGACGCCGACTATCTCGAGGCGGCATTTACCGCGCGCGAATACCAAGTGCAGGGGCATACCTACGCACTCGATTGGATAAAAAATGTTGAGAAATTCCTCCGCACGGCATCGGCCAAAAAACTTCTCATCGCATTGCGCACGACCGACCCCCATGAATGGTGGCAGGGGTTAAAGAAAATGGAAAAAAACGGCAGATGACTCTTCCAAGAGCTACTGTTGATACCGACGGGCTGCGGTCGGAATAGGTGGGGACGAGTAGCTCTTTAGGCCTAAAGGACAGACAGACCGACAAAAGATTTGACGAGGATGAAGAAGTCAAATCAACCGAGGATTCGGTGCGCCATTATGAATGGGCGTATATGATGCAACGTAAAAATGTCGCAACTGTGGGTAAGGCATGCGACTTCCCTTGCTATTTGGTATATAATTTGATGCACATGACTAATATAAATCTTGAGGTGGTAACTTCGCCGGGGTGTACGCACTGCCATGAATTTTTAGAATTTTGGAAAACAATCTCAGGGGAGTGGCCGAATGTGACCATGAGGGATGTCTCTATTGTTACACCGGAAGGTATGGAAATGGCGGGTAAATATGAGATTTTTGCAGCGCCCGGAATAATCTTAAACGATGAAGTCTTCGCGACGGGTGGTTTTGATAAAGAGAAGTTTATCGAGAAACTCAAACAACTTTCTACATAGTTAAACTGAGCATTATTATTTTTTTACAAATACATGGAACCACAGTCATCAGGGAATTTGAAAGCCATCATAGCAGTAAGCGCACTCGTCATTGCCTCGATAATCGCGGCGGGACTATTCTGGTTTCTTTTTCTCGCTCCTTCGGTGGGTGAGGGGGCTGAATTAGGAAAACTTGGCTGGTACCTCTTTTCATTCGCCGCCGGACTGACGATGATTGTGCTTCCATGCACGCTCCCCCTCGCATTCGTTATTGTTCCACTCTCGATGGGGAAGGGGCTTGTAAAGGGCCTTGGAATGGCACTTTCATTTGGTGTTGGTGTATCCGTCATGCTCTCTGTGTATGGCGTACTTGCTGCGCTTGCCGGGAAAGCTGGTCTTTCGGTGATGGGCGCGGAGGTAGAGGATATCAAAAATTGGGTCTATTTCTTTGCCGGATTATTTGCGTATACATTCGCTCTTGCGGAAATTGGGCTCCTTAAGTTTCGGATGCCGTCATATACCGGCTCAGCTCCGGACTTCATTCAGAAGCGTAAGGATTTTTTTAAGGCTTTCTTGCTCGGTATGTTTCTCGGTAACATCGGTGTTGGTTGTCCCCACCCCGCCACCCCGCTGATTTTGATTGAAATTGCCTCTTCCGGTGACATATTTTACGGATGGTCTATGTTCTTTGTGCATGCGGTTGGTCGCGTTCTCCCACTCGTCCTTCTTGCCGTACTTGGAGTCCTGGGCGTGAACGGGCTCAACTGGCTTGTTGCACGTAAGGACAGGATAGAACGCGCCAATGGCTGGGCAATGGTCTTTGTCGCAGGTTTTATCCTTACACTTGGACTCTTTACTCACGACTGGTGGACAAACTCCGGACAGCACAATGTTCTTGAAAAGATTACGCAAGAGCAGTGGTTCACCGCGCGCATCAATGACCAGCTTGAAACCGCGGTTCCTCATGCGCATGGGGTTGCGGCGGAAGCATACGGCATCTTTGGCCAGCCGGCGGAGTGGGGAAATTATTTTATTGTATTTCTATGGATACTTCCATTCTGGTGGTTTTATCGAAGTGAGAAAAAGCGTGTCCTAGGTACACCTGCCCTGCAAATCCGTAAGTTGGAGCTGCAGCACATGCGCGCAGAAGAGGAGCGACGTGGACTTGAGGCCGTGCTCCATATCCCCGAAGGTGAACAAGGGAATCGCGTGAAGGAACTTGAGGCGCAAATGGATGCCATTACGAAGGAGCGCGCAGCACTCGAAGAGGCAATGCGCTACGGCACTGAGGGTGGATTGCGTGATGAAACATCCCAAAAATACGAAGAGGAAATTTTGCATGTACGGCGCAATTGGTATATTACGTTGGCCCTCCTACTTATCGCTGTGTTTACGTATTTCCTTCCGTTCTGGTTTATGAATTTTGAAGGAGTGAAAGGGCACGGAGGGCCAACCGGAGGAGCTGCGGAAATGGGAGGGATGGAAATGGGGGCAATGAATCACGGAGCACCTGCGGTAACCACAACCACAGTGAGTGACGCCATCAAAAAAATAGACAACGGCACAGCTATTCCGACCTCTGCGACTCCCGCAGTAGATGAATCCATGCCGCATGGCCATTAATAATCTGTCTCAAAGCATCACATGAATCAAATCACAATCAAAGTACCGTCTCAGTTTATTATCGCCCAGATTTTTCTCCTTGCTGTTTTTTATCCCGCTGCTGCCTCCGCACATTTCATTGACCCAAACACACCGGCACAATTTATCGCTGCGGTCGGCGCAGACGGCCATGATCATGAACACGTGGTACCGGTGCCGGCAGTTACCTCGGCCGTTTCAGGGGATGGACACACAGATCATTCGCACGAGCCAATGCCGGTGATGGCAGTTGATGGCCATACGGACCATGCGCATTCTTCGGGGGAGTCTAGTATACTTCTTCCCGGTACTGCGTTGTGGTTTGTCGTCCTTGCTGTCTCAATCTTGCTGATGTCTTTACTCTCGTACTGGGTTTGGCGATATCTGCAGGTTGCACCTATAAAGCCGGCAGAAGTGGTAGTGGACACTGATAAGAAATAAATACCATTGCACATATCTAAATTTACACCATGAACAAATACCTCACACTATCCATCGCACTTGCCCTCCTGATTGTTTCGGGCATTGTTTATCGCCAATTTCTTTTGCCTGATGCACAGAAGCCGGTAGATACCGGCGTCGTCAAGGAATTTACTATCACGATTGAGAAGAATTCATGGACTTTTGCGCCTGAAACAATCGACGTTGATATTGGTGACACAGTTAAACTCAAATTTGTTAATCTCGACGACTATGACCATGGTGTTGGCATCGACGCTTATGGAGTTTCTCAGCGCATTCCCGCACGTGCAACCCTCGACGTACCCGCGTTTCTTGCATCTAAAGCCGGCGATTTTCAGTTCTACTGTTCTGTATCATGCAGCGCGGGCATAGCGGAAAGCGGCGCGCATAAAGGGTTAGAGCGTAGTCACTTTGATCAGATTGGTACACTTTGCGTACATCAGACACCCGGAGATCGGGTGTGTAAGAATAGTTCTCCGGCCACACCGACTACTCCACCGGTGGTAAGTGGTGGTGTGTCGACAGCTGGGGTCACTACACCCGAGGTCGGAAGCAACGAATCCTCTGTCAAAAGTAATCCCGCGAAAGTAATTTTATCAAAGGAGGCATGTAAGGGTGTGGGGCAACCACCAATCATATGCTTGGGTGGAAATGCCATGACCTGTATTGCAGGAATAGACAACAAGCCAACATGGGCTTGTGCACCAATTCAGTAATCATTAGTCTTCATTATTTATTTATATGGCAAAAGTTGTACTCAAAGTAAAAGGAATGCATTGTGCGTCGTGCTCTGTTCTCATCGACAAATTGGTGGGGAAGCAACCCGGCGTACTGTCCGTAACCACTTCGTATGGCTCGGAAAAAACGGCGATTGAGTACGATGATTCAAAGATTGATTTGATGAAGATCGATAAATTTATGAATCAACTCGGGTATGACCTTATTCGACCCGATGAAGAATCAGCAACTATCGAAGAGGACGAGGCAAAGGACGCGCGAAAAATTGAGGAGGCACGCAGAAAGTTCATTGCCGCACTCGTGCTCGCATTTCCGATTATCTCGTATTACATGGCCATTCACATGTTCAATTTGACCCATGTGCATGAGCTTTTTGATTTTCTCGCTCTCAAGTTGCCGAGTATATTAGAGCCGGGAATACTCGGCTACATCGGCTACGGTATTCAGTGGGCTTTTTGGCTCATTGCTCAACCACTGAAGTTGCTCGTCGGTGTATTTGGGATTGATGTGCTCAACCCCCCCATACGCATTGATTTGAACTGGTTCTACTGGATACTTTCTACCCCGGTACAATTTGTTATCGGTTATCAGTTCTATCGGAATGCATTCACGTCGATTCGCGTTGGGTCTGCCAACATGGATGTACTCGTCGCATTGGGAACATCCGCGGCATATTTCTACTCAATGCTCGGATTTCTTTTCTTCAATATCGATCATCCGTTCTGGGAGTCAACGGCGGCACTTCTCGTATTCATCTTGCTCGGACGTTATGTTGAAATAGTGGCAAAGGGACGTGCTTCGGCGGCAATCAAAGAGCTCATGAAGCTTGAGGCAAAAGAAGCACACGTCATAAGAAACGGAGAGGAGGTTACCATCCCGCTCAATCAGCTCGTCGTTGGTGACATTGTTGTTGTTCGACCGGGAGAGAAGGTCCCTGTTGACGGAGTGATAGTGGAAGGCAAAACGCACCTCGATGAAAAAGTGGTCACCGGAGAATCTTTCCCCGTTGGAAAAACAATTGGCGATGCGGTTATCGGTGCGACAATCAATCAGGAGGGCTTCATTCGCATAAAGACAGAGAAGGTTGGCAAAGACACCCTTTTGTACCAAATAATTCGCATGGTAGAGGAGGCACAGGCGCGCAAAGCCCCAATTCAGGATCTCGTAGATAAAATCAGCGAGTACTTCGTACCAACCGTCGTCGTACTCTCGGTGCTTACGTTTTGTGTGTGGTATTTCTACTTTGTTCCGGATCAAATTCGACCCGCGCTGACAAAGATGATTGCCGTGCTGGTGATTTCCTGCCCATGCGCGATGGGACTTGCGACACCGACGGCGCTTGTTGTGGGCATAGGTCGTGCGGCGAGATTCGGCATTATTTTGAAGGGAGGAGCGGCGCTCGAAAAAGCATACCGCGTGACCGCCGTTGCATTCGACAAGACCGGAACACTGACAATTGGAAAACCTGTTGTTACGGATTTTGAGATGGTAGAGACAGCATTCAATAAGGAGGAAGCAATCATGCTCGCTGCGTCGCTTGAGACCGGGTCAGAGCATCCGCTCGCTCGCGCTGTCGTCGAAAAAGGGAAGGAGGGAGGAAAGAAACTTCTCGACCCGAAAGATTTTGAGGCAGTATCGGGAATGGGCCTCCATGCAAATGTCAGTGGCAAGCAAGTTGCGATCGGTAATCAGAAGTACATGGACACGCTCGGTATCGATACAAAGGAAAATGAGCCATTGATGCATCGTCTCCAGGAAGAGGCAAAGACCACTGTGTATATGGTCGTCGACGGTAAACTCATTGCACTCATCGCAATGGCGGATGCGCTGAAGCCTTATGCACGAGAAGCAATCGCAGAGCTACAACGTATGGGCAAGGAAATCATCATGATTACGGGCGATAATCCAAGAACGGCCGCCGCTATCGCAAAACAAGTTGGCATTGATCGATTTTTTGCAGAGGTACTTCCACAAGATAAGGCCAATAAGATTAAGGAACTGCAGAGTGAGGGCAAGGTTGTCGCGATGGTGGGCGATGGCATCAATGACTCCCCGGCGCTTGCACAGAGTGATCTCGGTATCGCAATAGGGTCAGGTTCAGATGTCGCGCTGGAGACGGGCGAAATCATCCTCGTGAAGGACGACCTCCGCGATGTTGCTACCGCAATACAACTTTCCTCGAAGACTATTATGAAAGTGTGGCAAAATCTTTTCTGGGCTTTCTTCTACAACGTTGTGGCAATACCGGTTGCCGCCGGAGCACATCTTATGCTCACGCAGACAGCAGGTCAGGCGGCGCCATGGGTTATCACATTTACCGATAAGATTGGTGGAGCACTTGGAAAAGGTATCTTTAGTTTGTCACAGACTGTTCTTCGTCCTGAAATTGCCGGATTCGCAATGGCCTTCAGCTCGATTTCCGTTGTGGCGAATTCACTCATGTTGAAGCGCTTCATCCCGCCAATCGAAAAACAAATAATGAAGGGCAAGAAAGATGCAGAGGTCACACAAGCTTAATAGTAAATTAATTTAGACGTATGAAACAATTTTGGGTAGTGCTTGGCGTAGTAGCGGCGTTTCTTGCAGTTGGATTTACTTATAAGTATACGATTTCGCCATATGCAACTAATCGCGCAGTAGAGGTGCAGATGCCGATGGCAAGTGGGGCAATGGGAATACCGGTGGTCGCCGAGATTGGCCGTCGCGCAGATGATGTTCCTCCACCAATCACCCGCAAAGAAAATACCACCGTAAAAGTGTCACTCGAAGCCATTGCGGTTCGCGGCAAACTTGCGGATGGTGTCGAGTATGACTTTTGGACATACGATCGAACGGTACCGGGGCAGTTTATTCGCGTGAAAGAAGGTGATACTGTCGAAGTGAAGATTTTTCACAGTGAAGCTGGGCATGCCAGCGCATCTGCTTCCGAATTCGATCCGCTATCCTTTGCGCTCTCCGGCCCGTTTTCTGTAAAAGAAGCACATGCGGCTGGGGGGCACGACGATACGGAGGATGATGCGCATATGGATGGAGGTGCAACTCCCGACAAAGCACACGCACACGCCGATCACTCGGTCGATCTTCACTCGGTCATTGGCCCAGGTGGTGGCGCGGGTTTGACGAAGGTCAAGGATGGTGAAACAAAAACTTTCTCATTTAAAGCAATGCGCCCAGGTATTTATATCTACCATTGTGCATCTGCGCATATTCCCACGCACATTGCGAATGGCATGTACGGCATGATCCTCGTCGAACCTAAGGCCGGTATGGCGAAGGTTGATAAGGAATTTTACGTGATGCAGGGAGAGTTCTATACTGCAGGAAAATACGGAGCCAAGGGATTGCAGGCATTCAGCAAAGAGAAGATGGACATGGAGCACCCCGAATACGTCGTGTTCAACGGGCGCGTTGGCTCACTCACCGGGGACCGCGCACTCAAAGCCAACGTTGGTGAAACGATTCGCATCTTTTTTGGTGTCGGAACATTCCTTCCGTCAAACTTTCACGTCATTGGGGGGATAATGGACAAGCTCTATCCCGAAGGTGATATTATTTCTGCTCCGCACCGCAATGTGCAAACAACGATAGTTCCTGCGGGGGGCGCGATGATGACAGAATTCACGACGGAAGTCCCCGGGAAGTTTCTGCTTGTCGACCACGCACTACCGCGCGCAGTAGACAAGGGGGCGCTTGGAGAATTGGTGGTTACGGGTGCCGAACGACCCGATATCATCAGAGAAATAAAATAGGCAACGAGTGAGATTATTAGTTCTATACAGAACGTCATGGCTTTACAAAAATTACATATGGACGTCGTGGGCATGCACTGCGGATCGTGTGCGACGGGAATTCAGATGGTTACAGAGGGTATTGAGGGTGTCAACAACGTTTTCGTTTCATACGATGCGAAAAACGGGGACTGGGAGTATGACGATGAGAAGACAAACAAGGATGCCATCATCAAGGCAATAGAGGAGCTTGGATACAAGGCGAGCTAAAACAAAAAACGCCGTGAAGGCGTTTTTTGTTTACCTGAATCATGCTTCGACACTTCGTATTAGCGCCTTAAGCGAGTGGGATTATCTTACGTCATACCCAAGCATCATCCCAGTGTGGAGATGTTCGAGAATGTGGCAATGTGCCATCCATTTCCCTGGGTTTGATGTCTCTAGTAGGATATCGACGACGTCTCCCGTCGCCACCTGCGTTGTGTCCTTCCATGCCATGTTTTCGTTTGGAATGCCATTTGTGGAAAGTACCACGAATCGATTTCCGTGGAAGTGGACAGGGTGCTGCATTGGGTGCATCGACGTCGCATCATTGTTGATGCGGATTTTTACAAGACTGTCCTTCGCGAACTCCCACGCAATATCCATATTTTCCTTTCCGGTTTCCTCATCACGAATGACCCATTTTACCGTGTCCGATGTTGAAAAAGTGTTCATGTCTCCCATGTTGTCTTCCCACTCTACGGGTGGCGGCGTCTTTCCGGACATCATTCCCGCCATAGGAGCGTTTGTACCTGATGTGGATGAGTCTCCACCGTGCTCGTGTCCACTCATTCCGGACATTCCGCTACCCATGAATCCCATAATTTTCATCATGTCTGCATTGAGCGTGAGTCGAATGTGTTTATCCGGGGTACTGTTAAGATAGCGACGAAAGGGTGCGAATGTGTCGATCTCAAATTTGTTCTCGCGAAGTGCCTCAAATGACTTACTCGACGAAGCAACAGTCTCATTTGATACATTGACATCACCAAGGTGGTAGGTAGTCAGGGGGGTTTTGTTGACAATTTTGTAAGTACCGAAGTTTGGAAAATATACGTCAACTACCATGCGTTCAGACGGCGCGACGACCACCGCGTCAATTGCCGTGTCTTTCTCGTACCTCCTGTTGTCGCTCCCAACGAGCTTCATTCTCGCGCCCTCGATGCTAAAGTTAAAGGTGCGGACTGATGCGGCGTTTATTAAATAGAGACGGCGGACCTCTCCCGGTTTAGCTTTCATGTTGAATACTGTCTCTCCGTTTACCAGTTGTGTATTTCCGAAGCGACCCATCATTGCATGTGTTACATATTTGTCACTATATGGGGCGATTCCATCACCTTCCATCAATATATCCGAAAGAAAAAGTACCTCTTCACGATCTGCGGGAGGCCAGTAATTGGCATCTTTTGGCGTAACGAGGTATGCGCCATAGAGACCGAGCTCTTGTTGTTTGTCCGCACGTACATGCGGATGGTACCAGTATGCGCCCGGATCATCAAACCTGAGTTGGTAATCGAATGACTCACCCGGAAGCATATCCTTCTGCACGAGATGGGTGCCGTCAAACTGGTTATCCATGCGTATTCCGTGGGAATGAAGAAGTGTCAACATGTCGGTGTTGTTTGTGAAATGAATGGTCACTTGGTCACCTTCATTCACGCGAAGCGTAGGACCGGGAATCATTCCGTTGTATGCGAGCATCCGGACGTTTTTTCCATTTATGGTTTTCATCACGTAGCCTGCCGACAAATCATATGTCTCCCCATTCTTGAGACTCACTACTCTTGTTTCTGTCGCATCGGGAGTAGCAGGTAGGCTCGGAGTGCGAGTATTAACGTACGCAGAGCCACCGAAAACGACGATGAGTCCAATGATAAAAAGAATGACGTTTTTTGACATAGTTACATAAATAGATAGTAATGACTCAAGTATACCAGTAATTCAACATCTTCTATATTGATTGTAAATTCTGATGAAGACAGAGAAAAGAGGTGAATGAAAATTCACGCGATTAAATTAAACAAAAAACCTCTGCCGGAATAACGACAGAGGTTTTTTGTGGATGAGATTACATTACCTCAAGCGGGTGTGGGGTCGGGTCAGTCGGCATATCGGTTGGTGTTCCCGAAACTCCTGAGCACGAAAGTATTCCACACCCACATTGACCAGGGATGGGTTGATATGTGCACCCCATTGGAGGTGCCGCGCACATCATCATTGGACATGGCAAGGGCTTCTCCGGAGGAGTTGTCGTTCCTCCGCAAGGGGGGCAAGTGGTTCCCTCAAGGCATGGTTTCATCATGCATGGTAGTGGCTTCATTGGTGGAGCGGTTGTTCCTCCACATGGTGAACATGCTGTTCCGGCTGCGCACATTGTCATATCGCATGGCAGCGGTTTGATTGGCTTGCATTGCTCCGGACGCCATCCGCAAATGTTATCTCGGGGCATAACGCCTCCATCAGGGCACAAGCGGGCTTCCATTGTGCATGAGACTACGGGTGGCATCGGAGGCGTGATTGGCGGTGTTGTTGTGGCTCCACATGGTAGGCACGTTTTTCCTTCCTCACATAAGACCATTGGGCATGGCGCGGGCTTAAGCGGAGGTGTCGTCGTCTCTCCGCAAGGGGGGCAAGCAGTTCCCTCAAGGCATGGTTTCATCATGCATGGCGCCGGTTTTGTAGCCGGAATTCCCCAGTTTCCTCCATTTCGTTTCCCGCAAGTGCTATTCGCATGCGCCATCGAGAGTGTACCAAAATAACCCGTAGCGGAAATGCCTCTATCTTTTTGAAATCTCATCATCGCACTTCTTGTAAGCGGTCCGAAATATCCGGTTGCTTGCGTGGTGAGATATTTTTGCTCAATAAGTATGTTTTGAATATTCGTAACGTCTGTTCCCCTCATACCAAGACCAAACCCTCGGCTGAATGTCGGACAGTCGACTGTTGTCGTCGTGACGACTACTGGCGGTTGCGGGACTGCCATCACTCGGTCGCCCACCTGCGCTTCAGCGACAACTGCAAGAAAAAGCCCAGTAATTACGAGCATTAAAAATTTATATTTTTTCATGACATCAGTATGACAGTAAGTCGTGGCGCCGTCAAGTATTGCGTCATTTAATTCATATAGTTTATTGATTGCTGGTGTACCTTGCCGCTTCTCATTAACCATTGGCCCTGCAATGTACTATTTCGCTGGTAGGTGTAAAAATATACACCTCCGCACATTTTCACATTGATAGATGATGCATGAGGGAGAGTGAGGGATATCTGAATAGAAAACCGGAAACCATGGCCAGTACGTAATGACATTGTATTGACACTCAAATATGCAAGGAGTATGCTTTGCCCATGAATACAACACTGCAAATTCGTATTGATAAAAAAATCAAAGACGCTGCGCAAAAGACTTTTCAGGCCATGGGACTAGATATGTCCTCCGGTGTGAAACTTTATCTTACGCAGGTGGTCAACAAAAAAGAGATTCCATTTCCTGTGGTGAGTGCTGACTATTGGTCACTCAAGAAAAAGCGCGTCATGATCAAAGAGGCGGAGGACGCTCTTAAGCACGGTCGTTCTTATCGCACTGCGAAGGAATTACATGATGATATTTTAAAGATGGGTTAGTCATGTATTTAATTCGATCAACAAAGGCGTATCGCAAGGCATACAAGCGCGTTTCGCGGCACAAGGATTTTGACCAGAATGAACTCGACGAGGTAATCGACGCACTTGCTACCGGAAAAAAACTCAATGCGAAGCGTCGCGATCATCAGTTGACGGGGGAATTGAAAAATTACAGGGAATGCCATATCGAGAACGACATACTTCTCACCTACCAGAAACACGACAACGTCCTCGTACTTCTCCTTGTCGACCTCGGGTCCCACGACGCACTATTTCGTTAGCGAGTTGAAGCACGCATGTATACCTCCACGCATTTCCGCATTGGCAAATGATGAATGGGGGAGTAGGCTGAGTGAATGAAATCAACGAAAAAGCATGCCTCAATTGCCATTTTAATTTGCTTTTTTCTTTTTGGTCCGCAAACAGTCTTCGCTTATAGTCCTGGCGCACCTTCTGTATATTCATTTAATCCCGCCATTGGGTTGAATGGCGGTTATGTGTCTATCAGTTCCGGTTACCCAGGGTTTGGCACGCATGAAGGGGCGGTTTACCTCGACGGAAACATCGTTGATAATTCCTCTTGGAAAGATGATAAAATAGTTATTCAAATTCCAATTGCGATCTCCGCTGGAATGCATAACGTGACTGTTCGTAACTCGATCGGAGAATTAAGTCAGATTAAACAGATTCGAACACAGCCTGCTCCTGAGATTTTCAACATTACACCAGATAAGATATATCCTGGGTTGTCGCGAATGTGTGTCATCGGCAATGCATTTGGGGTGCGCGAGGACAACTGGAAGGAGGGGGTATCAGATTTAATTGTGGGTTCAGTAAGCATTACTTCGGCTTCATGGACAAATAATAAAATATGCTTTACCGCGCCAGAGAGCACGTCTCCCGTGGTGAAACTTAGTATTGTTGGTACTTCAGTATCAAAGAGTTTTTCTTTTGCGCCCCATCCAAGCACTAATGATACTTTGATTTCGAAACAGTACTACCTTGATGTTGTGGGTGCGGAGGGTGGGTGGGGAATAAGTTTGGCAAACCCAGCTGTTGTGGTCGCGGTAATTGATGACGGCATTTATCTTAATCACCCGGATTTAAAAAATAACATTTGGGAAAACAAAAAAGAAATTCTTGGAAATAAGGCAGACGATGACAAAAATGGCTATGTCGATGATGTGTATGGATGGAATTTTATTGATGCGAGCGGAGAGATGACGGTTAAGGGAGTTCACGGCACTCACGTTGCTGGAATTATTGGCGCGGAAAGCAACAACGGACTAGGTGTCGCGGGTATATCCAGGAACACCAAGCTCATGTCGCTAATAGCTTGTGACAAAAGTGGTTGCAATAGGGAAGCCGTCATAAAGGCAATGAAGTACGCAGCAGATAATGGTGCAAATGTTATTAATTTGAGTTTGGGGTCACGTGGGACTATGGGCTATTCAGTCGAATATGACGCAGCGGTACGATATGCATACAACAAGGGAGTGGTGATTGTCGCTGCCGCAGGAAATGGAGATATAGAAAGTGCAGAATCAATCGGTGGCGATTTGAAGAATATTCCGCAATCTCCAGTTTGTAACGACCTTTCTCTGAATGCCGTTTTGGGAGTTTCTGGTATTGATGACCAGCAAAATGTACTGCGATGGGCAAATTACGGAACATGTGCAGATGTATATGCACCGGGTATCGAGATTCTTTCCACGGGAGTTCCCATACTTGAAGATGGGGCATTTTATTCAAGCATGGGCGGAACTTCATTTTCAGCCCCAATTGTTGCCGGACTCGCCGCTTTAATTAAGGCTAATTTTCCCAAAATCACAAATAAGGAAATTGTTGACCGAATTATACAAACCGCATCCAATAAGTCAGGTGTAAAAACAATTGATGTATCGAGGGCCGTAACAGCTCCCTATATTCCAAGCAACGATAGCCCGTTTATCCCGAGCCCATCTGGTGAGGAACCTCCTCAAAAGAGTTTGCCAATCACAAAGGTGGAAACCACGAAGCCCAAAGTCCATGTTGAGCCACCCGTAATCCTAGTGAGTTCGACACCGGTCTTTTCGTATGATATGAAACTTGCGACATCGACGCCCATAACCAATATGACCGTTGTTTCATCGGCAACACTAAGAAGCTGTCCCTCAAAAACTTGTGATGTTAAGGGAATATATCCAAATGAATCACTATTTATTGTAAGAGAAAAATATGGAAGCAAGGATGTGTGGTATCGAGGCGAAATGCCCGATGGTAACAGCGGCTGGCTTCCATCGGAGCTCCTCACACTTGCGAGTACCCCGACGGCTTCCCGAGTATCAGATAATCAATCAAGTACTACAATAGAAAACACAACACAAGTTCCTCCTTATGCGCCCCATATAAATAAAGAGAAAGGCATGTGGACAAAGTTTTTTGGGTGGCTTAAATTTAAGTATGGACTATAGGTAGTTTTCTCGATTTTAAAGCAGATACTTTCGGAGACACAACTATCCTTCTGCTCTCTCGCGGACGAGGGTTTCTGTGTTCTGAAACCGCCTCGGAGGAGGAAAAGCATGGTTCCTGCCTTCTGAGGCGGGATTTTCCCTTGAGAGAGAATGCAGTCGCCGGCTGGGGCGACTGACATGAGTTTCAGAACACGGAAGCCCTGCTGTCCACAGTTTTTCCCCTTGCTTATCCCCACCGCTAGGTATAGCTCTTGACGCAGATTAAGCCTTAATCTATACTGTTTGCACTAACGGCCTGATTGAGTTATTGGTGGATAACCCTTAGTATAGCCACTCTCTATGCGCACGAGGCGCAAATATTTATACGTTTGAGGAATATAAGACACTAACTCTCACCACGAGTCCGTGTTTTTGCGTTTATAGGACTTTCACAAATTGCGAACTTCTTTGTTGTGGGGTCCCTGTATCTCGGTCAACATATATGAATATGTTTTCCTCGATACTTTCCCCACGCCTCGAATTTCATCAACTTGTAAAACTCCTATCTATTTGTACCTTTCGCATTTTGTTCACGCGCGAGGACATTCGAAAATGGATGCACCACAAAGAGTATTTCCATTTTTCTAAGCGAGTACCGCAAAGAAAAATGGGTCAAATTCTCGGCGTGAGAAGTTCGCCATTTACGTATGTCCGATATTTAATAGTTTACTTATTCGATTATGGAGGCAATCAATAAGAAGTTTTTTGGGCGCTATAAGGATTCGCTGGCAGAGATGCCGAATCTCGTCGAGATGCAAAAGCGTTCCTACGATTGGTTGGTGGCGGAAGGATTGAAGGAGCTCTTCAAAGAATTCTCCCCGATCAGCGATTATTCAAAAAAGAAATTTGATCTCGAGTTCATCGGGTTCGAACTCTCACCTCCTCGTTTCGACGAACACTTCGCTCGTGAGAACAAAGTCTCGTATGAGACACCTCTCCGTGCGCGCGTTCGCCTCACGAACAAGACACTCGGCACCGTAAAGGAGCAGGAGGTCTTCATGGCGGATTTTCCCATCGCAACAAGTCGCGGCACATTCGTCGTGAACGGTGTGGAGCGCGTCGTGGTGCCTCAACTTGCACGTTCGTTCGGAATATTTTTTACCGCACAAGAATTGAAAGCCGGTCGCTTCTTCGGAGCGAAGGTTATTCCTGCGCGCGGTGCATGGATAGAGATAGAGACGGACTCCGACGAAGTGGTATGGGTCAAGATCGACCGTAAGCGCAAGTTCCCCGTCACAAGCCTCCTGCGTGTCTTCGGACAATGCGGTGATGCTGAGATACTCAAAGCCTTCGAGGGTGACCCTGAGGGAAAGCGCTATATAGAGAAGACACTCGCAAAGGATCCCGCCAAGACCCTTGATGACTCGTACATCGAAGTCTACCGCCGCCTCCGCGATGGTGATGTTACGACGACGACAAATGCACGCGAACTCATCGACGCAATGTTTGCGCGTGAACGCTATGACCTTTCTCCTGTAGGTCGCGTACGTTTCAACCGCCGCTTTGGTAAGGCGATGACGGAGAAGGCACTCGAAGGGCGCGTGCTCACGTTCGACGACCTCATGTCGACGGTTTCTCACGTTGCAAAATTGAACCACACGAAGGGTGCAGAAGAAGACGACATCGACCATTTGGGCTCGCGCCGCGTACGCTATGTCGGAGAAATGCTCCAGGCAAAGCTTCGTGTCGGTATGACGCAGATGAAGCGCAATATTCAGGACCGCATGTCGACCGTTGAGACCGACACTGTGCTTCCTATCAATTTCGTTTCTCCTCGACCGCTTCAGGCCCGCCTCAAAGAATTCTTCACGACCAATCAGCTTTCACAGCTCATGAGTCAGGGAAATGTGCTCGACGAAGTGGAGCATCTCCGCACTACATCCGCGATGGGTCCTGGTGGACTCACCAAAGAGCGTGCCGGACTCGAGGTCCGCGACGTGCATCCTTCCCATTACGGACGCCTTTGTCCTATTCATACACCTGAAGGTCCGAACATTGGACTCGTCTTGCGTATGGCAACCTACGCTCGCACCAATTCCTTTGGCGTCATCGAGACACCATACGTGAAGGTGGACGACGGTCACATCACCGGCAAGATCGACTACTTGAATGCACTTGAAGAAGAGCAGTTCATCATCGCGCACGCTGCTGTGCCTTACGGCGACGACAAGATGCTCGAATCGCGCGTCGAAGCACGTGTGAAGGGCTCACCGGGTATTGTGAACCGCGCACAGGTGGACTACATCGATGTTGCGACCAATCAGGCATTTTCGACCGCAACATCATCGATTCCATTCTTGGAGCACGACGATGCCAACCGTGCACTCATGGGTTCAAACATGCAACGCCAGGCGGAGCCGCTCGTCTCACCATCTGCACCTATCGTCGCAACCGGCATGGAAGGACGCATCGCGCGCGACTCCGGTCGCGTGGTCATTGCAGAAGCGGACGGTGTTATCAAGGAAGTCGACGCGAAGCACATCGTTTTCAAAGACAACAAGGGTAATGAAAAAGAGTACAAACTTTTGAACTACGTCATGACGAACAACGCCAACTGCTACCATCAGCGACCTATCGTTTCGGTCGGCGAGAAGGTAAAGAAGGGCGATGTACTTGCCGACACCTCGACATCTGACCGCGGAGAAATGGCGCTCGGACAAAATCTACTTGTCGCATTCATGTCGTGGGGTGGAGCAAACTACGAAGACGCCATCATTCTTTCGGAGCGTCTCGTTCGTGAGTCTGTCCTCACCTCTATTCACATCGAGAAATTCGTCGTCAACGTGCGCGACACCAAACTTGGACCCGAGGTCACCACTCCCGATATACCAAATGTCGGTGAAGCGAAGTTAAAAGACCTCGATCACGAGGGCATCGTACGCATCGGAGCAGAAGTGCGCCCCGGCGATATTTTGGTCGGAAAGATTACACCAAAGGGTGAGGCAACACTCACACCTGAGGAGCGACTTCTCCGTTCGATTTTCGGCGAGAAGGCACGCGACGTCAAAGACACATCACTGCGCATGGAGCACGGCAAGCGCGGTCGCGTCATCGGCGTGAAGGTATTCTCACGCGAGAAGGGCGACAATCTCGAGTCGGGCATCATCAAGCGTGTCTATATAGAGATAGCGCAGTTGCGCAACATTTCCGTTGGAGACAAGCTCGCCGGACGCCACGGCAACAAGGGTGTTATTTCAAAGATTCTTCCGCTCGAAGAAATGCCTTTCCAGGAGGATGGAACACCTATCGACGTTATCTTGACCCCACTCGGAGTGCCGTCACGTATGAACCTCGGACAAATTTTCGAACTCCACTTGGGACTCGCAGCGCACAAGCACGGCTATCAGGCTGTTACGCCGCCGTTCTTGGGTGTCACCGAAGAAGAAATTCGCGCAGAGTTGAAGAGTGCAGGATACCGTGAGGACGGAAAGATGAAGCTCTTTGACGGACGCACAGGTGAATCATTCGAACAAGAAATTTCTGTTGGATACATGTATATTTTAAAACTTCATCACATGGTTGAAGACAAGATCCACATGCGCTCTATCGGGCCATACTCTCTCATCACGCAGCAACCGCTCGGCGGAAAGGCGCAAGGAGGAGGACAGCGCTTCGGAGAGATGGAAGTGTGGGCGCTCCAGGGTTATGGTGCCGCTCATATCCTCCGCGAAATGTTGACCGTAAAGTCCGACGATATTCTCGGTCGCTCCGCAGCATTCGATGCAATTGTGAAGGGACGAAATATTCGTGAGCCGAACCTCCCTGCAACATTCCATGTCCTCTTGAATTCGCTCCGCGGACTCTCGCTCGACATCGACCTTATGCACATCAAAGAAGAGGAGACCAATTAATAGCCATACCATCCATATGAATAATCCATCAACAGATTTCAACGCGATCGGCATCAAGCTTGCTTCGCCGGAGCGCATCAAAGAGTGGTCGCATGGCGAGGTCACCAAGCCTGAGACAATTAACTACCGCACGCAGCGCAGTGAGCGTGGAGGCCTCTTCGATGAGCGCATCTTCGGACCCGAGAAGGACTTCGAGTGCTACTGCGGCAAGTACAAAGGCATCCGCTACAAGGGCATCATCTGTGAGAAGTGTGGCGTCGAGATCACGCGCGCAATCGTGCGCCGTGATCGCATGGGTCACATCGAGCTCGCTGCCCCCGTGTCACACATCTGGTTCTTGCGCGGCATTCCGTCCCGCATCGGACTCTTGCTCAATCTCCCCGTCGCCGAACTCGAGAAGGTCATCTACTTCGCCGCATACGTCGTCACAAAGGTGGACGAGCGCGAGAAGGAAGAGCTTTTGAAGCTACTCGATCATGAGTACAAATCAAAGGTGAAGTCGCTCGAGGCGAAGGGTGCAAAGGACAAGATGAAGGAGCTCCTGACTGCCGCAAAGAAAGAGATCGACGGTATTTCCGTCGGCCTTATCTTGGATGAAATGACGTACCACAAGTACTCACTCAAGTATTCGTCCGCATTCGAAGCCGGCATCGGTGCTGAGGCGGTGTACGCGATGTTCCAGAAACTCGACCTCAAGAAACTACAGACGCACATGCAGACCACGCTTGAGAAGGCGGGAGCTGTCGAGCGCGTGAAGCTCTACAAGCGACTCTCACTCGTGAAGGCAATGTTGCGCTCGGGAGTTCGTCCTGAGTGGATGTTCCTCACCGCCATCCCTGTTATTCCTCCGGGAATGCGTCCGATGGTCGCACTCGAAGGAGGTCGCCACGCGACATCCGACGTCAACGACTTGTATCGCCGCGTCATCAACCGCAACAACCGCTTGAAGAAGCTTATCGAGATCGATGCACCTGAGGTCATCTTGCGAAACGAAAAGCGTATTTTGCAGGAAGCCGTCGATGCGCTTATCGACAACTCCATTCGTCACGGTTCCACATCTGCCGCAATGAGTCAGACTCAGCGCCGTCAGTTGAAGTCACTCGCCGATACACTCAAGGGAAAGGGAGGACTCTTCCGCCAGAACTTGCTTGGAAAGCGTGTCGACTATTCCGGACGCTCCGTTATCGTCGTCGGCCCGGACCTGAAATTGAATCAGTGCGGACTCCCAAAGCACATGGCACTGGAACTCTTCCGACCGTTCGTTATCGCAAAACTCTTGGAGCAGGGTCTTGCATTCAATATTCGCGGTGCCAATCGTCTTATCGACGAAGGTATTCCTGAAGTGTGGGGCAATTTGGAAGACGTCATCAAGGGCAAGTACGTTCTTTTGAACCGTGCGCCGACCCTCCATCGTCTTGGTATTCAGGCATTCAATCCGACACTTATCGAAGGCAACGCCATCCAAGTGCATCCGCTCGTGTGTTCCGCGTTCAACGCAGACTTCGACGGAGACCAAATGGCCGTTCACGTTCCTCTTTCAGACGAAGCACAGGCAGAGGCAAAGGAACTCATGGCATCAAACAAGAATCTCTTGAAGCCTGGTTCCGGAGATCCTGTCGTGAATCCCGGACAAGACATCGTGCTCGGTTGCTTCTGGATGACCAAGATAGTCGAGGGCGAGAAAGGTGAGGGCAAGATCTTTGCAACACCAAACGCGTCTATCACTGCATACGACTTCGGCATCGTCGGTTTCCGCGCCAAGATAAAGGTCATGGGTACAGACACCGATAAGTATAAGCAGTACGAAGGAAAGCCATTCGAGACTACCGTTGGACGCTTGCTCTTCAACTCCGTGCTTCCTTCAGATTTTCCTTTCATCAACAAAGTGGTCACCAAGAAGGATCTCGCCAACATGGTAGACGACCTCATCACGCGTTATGGTATCGATGGCACTCCTCAGGCTTTGGATAAGATTAAAGCCTTTGGATACAAGTACGTCACAAAGTCCGGCGTGACATGGTCCCTCTCCGATGTGAAGGTTCCTCCCGAGAAGAAGGCTATCGTTGCCTCCGCTCGCAAAGAAGAACTCGAAGTCATGGAAAGCTACGAAGAAGGACTCCTCTCAGCAGACGAAAAATATCGCAAGGTCATTGAGATCTGGACGCGTGTGCAGAACGAGATCGAGAAAGTGGTGCCGAACGGCTTGCCACTCAACGGTCCCGTCATGGACATGATCACCTCAGGTGCGCGTGGTTCCATCAAGCAAGTTTCACTCATGGTCGGCATGAAGGGTCTCACACAGGGACCGTCAGGCCGCATCATTGATTTTCCGATGGTACCGTCACTCAAGGAAGGTCTCACACCGCTCGAATATTTCATCTCAACCCACGGAGCACGTAAGGGTATGACGGACACCGCGCTTAATACCGCGAAGGCCGGTTACCTCACGCGCCGTCTCGTTGATGTGGCACAAGACGTTGTCGTCATCGAAGAAGATTGTGGCGAGAAGGATGGTATTCGTCTCACAAAGGAAAATGCACTCGGTATCGAGATCACGATGGGCCGCAACTGTCGCGGACGTGTCCTCGCAAAGGATGCTGTCGGAACTGGCGGAAAGGTCATCTTCAAGAAGGGAAGTCTTCTTGGTCGCGATGAGGCAAAGCTCGTCGAGATGTCCGGCGTCGATGAAGTGTTCGTTCACTCACCCCTCGTTTGTAAAACACTCCGCGGTGTATGTCAGAAGTGTTACGGAATGGATCTCGGTCGCGGCACAATGGTCGCACTCGGAGAGACTGTCGGTATCGTCGCAGCACAAGCTATTGGAGAGCCGGGAACCCAGCTCACGATGCGTACCTTCCACGCCGGTGGTGCCGCAGGTGAGGACATTACGATGGGTCTTCCGCGCGTTGAAGATATTTTTGAGCGCCAGACACCGAAGGCACAAGCCGTTGTGTGTAAGATAGACGGTGTCGTGTCCGACATCAAGAATGGAGAAAAAGACGACCTCATCATCGTTGTCCTCGGAGACGAATCAAGCAAGAAGGAGAAGGAGGTCAAGGAAGTCGAGCACTCAGTTTCCTTCCGCCGTTCACCACTTGTCAAAGTTGGGGCTACGGTAAAGGCAGGTGACCTCATCACCGATGGTTACGCCGACATCGACGAGCTCTACAAGTTTGGAGGACTCGATCGTGCACAGCGCTATATCATCGCCGAAATCAACAAGATTTATGAGACACAAGGTGCGTCCATTTCCCGTAAGCACGTCGAGGTCATTGTGCGCCAGATGTTCTCACGCCGAAAGATCAAGCATGTTGGTGATACCAAATTCTCAATCGGCAACACCATCGAAGAGTCGGCACTCAATGTCGAGAATGCCCGCGTGAAGGCAGAAGGCGGTGAAGAGGCAAAGGGCGAGCAGCTCGTTCTCGGTATCACCGATGTGGCACTCACAAAGGAATCATTCCTTTCTGCCGCATCATTCCAGAACACCTCACGCGTCCTTATCGAAGCAGCAGTCCAGGGTTCCGTCGACAAGCTTTACGGCTTGAAGGAAAACGTTATCTTGGGAAGATTGATTCCGGCAGGAACAGGGTTTCATACCAATCGGGTTGAACCGGAGTATGATCCTGAAGACGACCTACCTCCTCGCGAAATAGTCCAAGCGTAAAAGTCCATTTTGGCGCGGTGCATTGTTGTCATCGTCGTGAGTTCGGTAGTCGTACTCAAAGTACGCCTACCGAACATCACTTCCTCGACGCCTCGCACTGCATCCCAAAAGTGAACTTTTACTCGATGCATTTGTTTGTTCTTTGTTTCAGTGCTCATGAAATAAAATGAAAACTATAAAGAAAACACTCAGTAACGTCCCCCCTGTGTGTTTTCTCGCATCCGAATAAGATATGGCAACACCCGTAGAACAAATTAAATCCAGACTCTCCATCGTCGACGTCGTCGGCAGTTACATCAAGCTTGATAAGGCTGGTGGGAGTTTTAAGGCACTCTGCCCGTTCCACAACGAGAAGTCGCCGTCGTTTAATGTGTCGCCGTCGCGCGATGCATACTACTGTTTCGGGTGTAATCGCGGGGGAGACATCTTCTCGTTCGTGCAGGAGATAGAAGGCATCGACTTTGTTGATGCACTCAAGATTCTCGCTGCACGCGCGGGCGTAGAGTTGAAGCGCGAGAATACAGGGGAGCGCACCGAGCGTGAGCGACTACACGCCATTATGGACGATGTCACCAAGCTCTACAAAGCCGAGCTTGCGAAGAACCCGTTAGTGCAAGAATACCTGCAGGTACGCGGCCTCACCGAGAAGACCATCGCCGATTTTCGTATCGGGTATGCGCCCAGTGAGTGGCGTCTCGCATACGACCATTTGAAAAGGAAGGGTTTTACCGATGCCGAGATAGAACGCGCAGGACTCACCAAGGCAGTAGAGGGTAAAGGCTATTACGATAGACTTAGGGGCCGTGTAATGTTCCCCATTTTCGACGCCAACGGCCACGTCGTCGCGTTCTCAGGTCGCGTATTTGGCGCCCAGAAGAACCAAGACGGCACCGATGTCGCGAAGTACATCAATTCACCCGAGACCCCGCTCTACGACAAGTCTTCGGTACTCTTCGGATATGACCGCGCGAAGATGGATATCCGTAAACAAAATTTCTGCATCCTCGTTGAAGGTCAGATGGATCTCATCATGTCGCACCAGGCGGGGGCGACGAATACCGTTGCCGTTTCGGGTACGGCGCTCACCGAGCGACATCTTGCGCTACTCAAGCGCGTGACCGACAATCTCGTCTTTGCGTTCGACGCCGATGATGCCGGACTCGCCGCCACGGGGCGCGCATTTGGTATTGCACTTTCACTCGGGATGAACGTTCGCGTAGCGGCAATCCCCGACGGCAAAGACCCGGCGGATTATATTCTAAAGAACAGCGCAGGTTGGGCTGAGGTCATCGCAGGCTCCAAGCACATCATCGACTTCTACCTCTTATCACTCGCCGGGAAGGGCCATGACGCGCGAAGCTATCGCGCCGAAGTAGAGAAAAAAGTGCTTCCGCTCATTCTGGCCATGCAGTCAAAGATGGAACAGGACCATTTCATCACCGAGATAGCCAGGAAGCTCGGCCTTACGCCGAATGCTGTCTGGGAAGAGGTGAAGCGCCTCCGCTATCAGGGTGGTGCGATATCGCACGTAGTGACCGCACAGGGCGGCGAAGACCGTTCGGACGAAATTCCTCGTGGAAACATAAAAACCAGACGTCAAGTTGCCGAGGAGGAAATAATCAGTATTCTTCTCTGGCAGGAGGCACACAAGGAGCCCGCCATCGATGTTCCACAACTGCGCAGGGTCTATGAGGAGCGCATCGCGCGGCACTCGATAATTCCGATGAAACCCGATGACGATGCGATACGCGTTTTCATCATCAGGGCCGAAAATACCTATGACCATAGCCCGATGCTCGAGGTCGCCATCGAAGAGATGCTCGATACACTGGAGTCGGAAGTATTAAAGGAGAGACAAAAAGAACTTTTAGAAAAAATACACGATGCGGACAGGAGAGAAGACAAGGAGGAGATGAAAATATATTTACAGCAGTATCAAGAAATGACTCCACGATTAATAGCAATAGAAGACAGGAAATTAAAGAGGAGTGTCGGTGAGTAGGTGAAAGCAACAAATTTTATATTCTAAATATCAACATCGTATGGCAACCAAGAAACCCGTGAAGACCGCCCCAAAGAAAAAGCCTGCAAAGCCCGCCAAAAAGGCCGCGGCGAAGCCTGCTTCAAAGAAGGCCACAAAGCCCGTCGCGAAAGTCGCGAAGCACGCAAAGCCTGCCAAGAAGGTGGTTGAAAAGCCAGCAAAGAAGGTCGTCAAGAAGAAGAAGCGCAGAGGTAAGAACACCGGCGACAAACCAGGGAGCGCCAACACGCGTAACGCAAAGGTTGCCAAGGCAAAGAAGCACTTGAAGGACAATCCTATGCCCGAGTCCGACGAGAAGCCAAAGAAGCTCACAGCCGCGGAAAAGAAGGCCCTTGCAAAGAAGGAGCAGCTTGCACCACCACCAAAGAAGACGATGACCAAGGAGAGGAAGGCCCTCGAGCACAAGCTCACCGGCCTCATCACCCGTGGACGCGATCGCGGTTTCATCACCTTCGACGAGATATTGCGTGTCTTTCCTGAGATAGAGAACAATCTCGACTTCCTGGAGGAACTCTATGAGCGCATGGGCACAATGGGCGTCGACGTCCTCGAGTCGGGCGGTTTGCTCGACGTCGTGACCGAAGACGAAACTCCGCATCACGGTGCATCAAAGAAATATCTGACGACGAAGTCCTCGCCATACGACTCGACGCAGATGTATCTTCGCGAAATCGGTCAGTACCCTCTACTTTCCGCACGCGACGAGCGTGAGCTCGCACAGCGTATCCAGGCGGGCGACCCGGAGGCCAAGAATCTTCTCGCACGCGCCAACCTCCGCCTCGTTGTTTCTGTCGCAAAGAAATACGTTGGTCGTTCACCCGACCTCACATTGCTTGACCTCATTCAAGAAGGGAACCTCGGCCTTTTCCGCGCCGTCGACAAGTTCGATTGGAGTAAGGGCTACAAGTTCTCGACCTACGCCACATGGTGGATTCGTCAGGCCATCACCCGCGCACTTGCCGACCAGAGCCGCACCATTCGTATTCCTGTGCACATGGTGGAAACCATCGCGAAGTACAAGCAAGTCGTCCGCCGTTTGACTCAAGACCTCGGTCGCGAGCCGATGGCCGAAGAAGTCTCAACCGAGATGGGCATCGATATCGAGCGCGTCCGCATCATCGAGAACATCGACCAGGATACTGTTTCCCTCGAGAAGCCAATCGGCGACGACGAAGACAAATCCACCCTCGGTGAATTCATCGCTGATGAAAAAATTCTCTCACCCGATGCAGAATCCTCTCGCCGCATCCTCTCAGATCAGGTTGGGGAGATTCTCTCAGACCTTTCACCCAAAGAGCGCAAGATTCTCGAAATGCGCCACGGCCTTCTCGATGGCGTCACCCACACATTAGAAGAGGTTGGCAAGGAGTTTGGTGTGACCCGCGAGCGCATCCGCCAAATTGAAGCCAAAGCCCACGAAAAAATCCGCCAGCACGGCAACATCAACAAACTCCGTTCCTACTAATCAAAAAACATATGCCAAGCCTTGAGCGTTATGTCGATATGGTGTTATTTATCTCTATCCCACTCTCTATTTTTTCTACCGTGTATATCGTATGGATTTACGGCAGAAAAAACCTTCCTGCAAAGTGGAAGTATGTATTTGTTCTACCTTTGTTTGTCTTCGTTCTTGCACTGTCGGCAGCAGTGACTGGCTATTTGCTGCGTTTCTGGATGTAATCTACTCAACCAATTACGACGCACCCCTCGTCCTACCCTGGAACGGAAAACGGTGACAGTCACGATTGACTTCTGAAATGCGAAGCCCACGAAAAAAATAGACAAGAAGAGAGAAATAGAGGTCATATACTGCAAAGGTCGTTCCTTAGTTTTGGAAGGTGCGACCTTGAGAATTCAGCAACTCATTGGGCTGTTTTTCTTTGCTTTGCAGTGGCGTTGATGCCAAGACGTCGCATTTCGGCGCAACTCCCCGTCTTTCGCTAGGCGCAGCATTCACCGTAGTAGGCCATGCCTCCAGACTTCGCGTTGCATCCCAAATTTCGCGCCCGTTAAGTCCACTGAAGAAAATAACGATAATTGCTTTAAATACGGCGATATTATATTTTTGTTAATCACTTGCGCACCTGATTAACACATGTTAATATGGTTTTATGATGATTAACGAGAAAAAGCAATTTTATTCTACCACTGAAGCGGCGGCACTAATGGGCCTGAGTAGAGTAACAATATTTAATTGGATAAAAAAAGAAAAAATTCAGGCGATTAAAATTGGTAGAAATTTTGTTATTTCAGCAAATGAGATTGAGCCATTTATAAAGCAGGGTGAACTTACTGAGCGAGAAAAAAAACAGATAAGTGAAGCTGTGCATTTGGCCGCGAGTGAATATGCTGAAGCTTTTAAGCTACTTGGTAAAGAGTAATTATGCAAAGCACATTTGATTACATTGCACTCGAGGAAGTCGAGTTAGTATCGCACCAGCTTGCAAAAGAATCACTTGAGTGGGGTGAACCTATTCCCGAATTTACCTCGCGTTTTCCGGGAGTACTTGAGCAGTGTCTCGGTGCTCCTCGTCAAACATATGCAAAAAGGCAACTTTATAAAGGAATGTTGTCAAAAGCTTCTATCCTATTCTATTTGATGATAAAAAATCATCCATTTCAAAATGGCAATAAGCGCGTTGCGCTAATGACTCTGCTTTATTTTCTCTATAAAAATAACAGTTGGATCATTGTGGACAATCAAGAGTTGTATAATTTTTCAAAATGGGTCGCATCGAGTAATCCGAAGTTAAAGGAGCAGACAGTTCAAGCCATTGAGGCATTTATTAAAATCCACACGAAGGAATTAGACATAAGGTCCATATAGAAAACGAAAACGGTGAAAACGGTGTCAGGCATCATTGATTTAAATAACGCGTGTTCAAATTAAAAGTCCCGAGGCGTTCCTGTATATTTCCCTCTTTTTCTATTCTCTAATTCGCGTAGGTAGATTGTCTGTGCAATGAAGATGACACAATCATTGAATTAAGTGCGCGTCATGTAAGTATAAAACTGGTAGAATACGAGGCAACATGAGTACAACAAGAACAAATCCGGAACTTTGGGAGGCATGTAAGGCGGAGGCTGTTCAAAAACTGGGCAAGTTTTCTGCGCGCGCGATGCAGCACGCGGTGCTCCTCTATAAAGAGCGAGGAGGCAGGTATCTCGGCGAAAAGGCCCATGATAACCCACTCATCCGCTGGGAAAAGGAGGAGGGAGAGCGTTTGGGCGGAAAATAACGATCGGGCTACTCATTCAAAATACGACGCCTGAGCGGAATGTGTAGTTTTGTGTTGTATGGTCTCTATTATTTGCGTCAAAGGTTACAAGTGATAGGATTAGTTCCCAACAGATTATGCTCGCTGGTACATATTTAAAAAACTTTAAATCCAGATAGTTGGCGTGTTGCAGGAGACACCGGACTACAGGAATATGCCCATGAGGAGGATGTAATGCTGCCTGCGGAGACCGAAGGGTTGGTTATCCTAAGTCCTAAACATATTGATATTTTGGATAACGCGCTAAATATCGCCGGTCTTACACCGCGAGACCTTCAATCCGTAAGGAATTCGGACGCACTGCAGGGAGCGTTTCGCGAACTCAACGCTACAGACCCTGATCGAAATTGGAATTTACACAAGCCCATCCTTATGCGCATCGTGAAGATGGTAGAAGAAGGACTGGAGTAGTACGTCAGTGGTCATTAGGAAATAAAATGGCACCATGCGGTTGTTTTTTGTTTGTGTTGAAAAAAACACCACGCGTTGCGGGGCGGGCTTGCTTATCCTCCGAGGATTTGCTGAACTTGTCTGATGAACTCTATCTTCTGCTCAAACAGTGCGATATCTTCCTCGCTCGGCTCGGTATCACCGAGAAACCCGTAGGCGAAGCCCATGACGCGCATGTAGGAGCAGAACTCTTCGCCCGTCATGTCGAAGCCGGATAGCTTGAATCCCATGAGCAGTTTTCTGAGAGCAATCTTGCGCTCAAATAGCGCGCGGCGCTTTTGCGATTCGGGCGAGTCCCCGATGTAGTCGGAAATGGGCAAAGTATTCTCCTTTGGACGAAACCAAATTGAGGCTACCTTTGAACCAAGGCTGTGTCAACGTATTCGACGGGCAAAATAAAACACCGCTTGTGCGGGGTGGGACTCTGATTTGATTGATCAGAAGGGGAGGTCTTCGTCGACGAGCTCTTTCTTTTCGGGTTTTGCATTCTGCGGACTGCTGCCGACCGGCGCGGGCTCCGCCTCCGTCCTCCATCCCGGGCACCATTTGTGTCCAAGCGAGCCGTAGTAGTCGGACCCACAAACAATGCAGACCCGCCTTGATTGAACATCGTCTCTCCAGCACATCGCGAGCTCCTCTATTGTGGCGATGGGGAGATTCTATTTCATAATGCGTATGCGCGCAAGTGAACAGGAGAGACAGAATATAATCCATTAATTTCACGCATCTCAGTTCTCTAATTCGCGCGAATAGGCGAATAGTTTTGAGGGTGGTATGACTGAAATATCATGAAAGATATTGAAAAACAAATGAAAGCACTTGCGAATGGTCGGCGCCTTGCCATTCTCAAATATCTCAAGAAAATGAAGGAGGCAAACGTCGGGGAATTGGCGGGGGAGATAAAGCTGTCATTCAAGGCCACCTCCAAGCACCTGGGCATCTTGTACGCAGTGGGAATACTTGAGAAAGAACAGCGCAATCTCACGATAAATTATCGACTGGTAAGGACGCCGCATGCTGCCGTAAGGCAGATCCTCACTATTCTCTAATTCCTTTCTGCGCAGGCGCACGCGGCCGAAATTTCACGACTAGGGGGAGATAAAATTGGAGGTACTCCATGTGGTAGGTTGGCGAATAGTCTAACGCGCCCTTCGGCCGCAACATTAATGAGTTTTTGAATGAAGGAATTTTGAAATGCTCTCGTGGTGAATAGACGAGTGGTTTTTATGCTGGTACTGCCACATACTTCGCCCTAATTTGTTTTTAGTGTATTCTATGGCCAATGGAGAGAAAGATAATTTTAGCATCAACATCGCCGCGACGAATTGAGATACTCAAGCAAAGCAACCTCCGCTTTAATATCGTTGCTCCTTCATACGAAGAAGACATGACTCTTTCCTTAGACCCGTTCGAGCTGGCAAAAGAACTATCTTTGGGGAAGTCTCTTGCGGTTGCGAGAGAAAATCCTGACGCCATTGTTATCGGTGCGGATACGTTCATTGCTTACAACGGAAAGCTGCTCGGCAAGCCGCACACCAAAGAGCGCGCAACGGAAATGCTCGAAATGCTTTCGGGGTCTACTCACTCGGTGCTGACTGGGTTTGCGGTTGTATGCTTGGAGGAAAATAAAACGATACAGGTTGTCGAAGAAGCGGAAATTGTTTTTCGTACTATCACGAGTTTGGAGATAGAAGAGTACGTCTCCACGGGGGAGCCGCTTGACCGTGCGGGTGCATATGCCATACAGGGTGGTGCGGCAAAATTCGTCGAAAGCACAAAGGGGGATTATTTTGGTATCCTTGGCCTCCCCCTCGAAAAGCTTGTGCAGGTCCTCCGTGAGGAATTTGACGTCTCTGTAGCCGTCGCCGACTAGACGAACAATCTGCTTCTCAATCTCTTGTCGACATGCTAACGTTTACATATATCAATTCACGAAAATATTTTTATGTCTGCCGAACACACTCCGCTCATCTTAGGTCAACTTATCGCAAATGAAGAAGTACTTCGTCAGGCAACAGCAGATGCTGAGCGTGATATGCAAGAAGGGAAAACAACCGAGGCAGTTTTCGATGTTCTACGAGGAGAATATTTTGTTGCAAAACAAGCCCGAGAGGATTTTGAAAAGAATTCATAGAACTGCTCTCCCGTAGCTTTGATCAATGTAATTCCATAATTAATAGCGAAAAAAACCCCGCCGAAGCGAGGTTGGGTAATGCGATGAACGCGGCGTCGGCTATTTCGCCGAACGAAGGGCACTCTCGTGCGCGCGGCACACGAAGTCGTCGGTGAAGTAATGCATACCATTGCGGACGACAATCCATCCACCGCCAACGAGCCAACGTTCGCCGGGCATTCCGTAGTGCATGCCCGGCTCGATCAGTCTGTTGAAGGAAAAGTCAGGGAATTGTGTCTTGACGCGCGTACGGTAGAGCGCGTTGATGCTCTCGAACGTGAATGGTCGCCAGTCGCCATTCGAACGAGCGAGACGCAGTAGCCATGTCGCCGAACACTCCGTCTCGCTCTCGTCGAACGCATCCCACAGATGTTCGAATGTGTCGGGAATCGCGTACGGCATGATCTCATGTCTGCCATCTTCGATGACGGCGTAGGAGGGCATGACGTAGTCTTCCCGACGGTCGGTCTGCGGGCTCATCATGTTGATGACGAGAGCGATTGCGCTTGCAATCGGGATTTGCTGCCTCGCTTTGCCGGCTTCATATTCGGTAACTTCCGCCTCCATGCGGGTGAGGTTGAATGCCTCCATCGGATCGAGGGTGGACTTCGCCTTGAGTTCTGCGATGTCTGCGAGATGGTAGCCGTAACGACCGGTACTGATCATGGTAAACCTCCGTTGTGGAAAAGGGACACTAGTTTGTAACATATTGTACATTGAGTCGTTGATGTTGTCAACGTGCATGAGTGTGAGGGGTGAAAGTTGATTAAGTTTATGTTGAAGGATATAAAAATGCCCCGCGGTTGCGGGGCCTCGAATCGAACGGAGGACTGGGGTCAGAAGATGACCCACAGGATGAAGAAGACGAGCGCCCAGCCCGGGTGACCGAGGAGGAGCGCGATGAGAGCAAGCCAGCCGAACATTGTGGTTCCCTTCGATGTCTAGAGCGCGACGTCTTCCATGCCAGTCCGAAGGCCGAGAAGGTAGCGCGGGGTGATCGAGAACCAGAAGCGGAAGAATCCGGGCTGGGCTGAGAGGGGAAGCATGACAGCATCTTTGTCGCGCCAGGAGAAGTTGCCCCAGATGCCGACCATGCCAATGATGACGAGGGTCGGGAGGACGAAGTAAAGGAACAGCACTTGTTCGCTCATGAGAACTCCTTGAAGTGATTGAGGCCGCGGATTTACGATCGCGCGATTTCCGTGATGGTGAAGCCCGCGGCCTCGATCTCGCTGCGCTTCACGAAGACCGGACGCGCCTGGCCGTGCGTCAGTGCGACGCCGTTCACATCGTACGGAGTGATGCCTCTGCGCTTCGTTTTCCAGCCGACGTTGAGCCAAAGCTCATGGCCATAGTTGCCGAGATGGACCTCGTCGTCACCCGCTTCGGGGTGGTGACGCGCTTCGAAGATTGTCATGAGCGTTCCTTTGCGTTGTTGGATCTGACGAAAGATTAACACGAAACAGGCCTAAAGTCAAATGCCAAGGCGAGGCCTGAACAATGGTCGCGGCAAGATTGCGCCCACTATCTAACGAGCCTGGAGAATGGTTGTGCCCCTGCTGAAATTGTCCTTGACCCAAGAGATCTTTCCCACCAGTGGTCCAAAAATGCCTAATGCTATTGTGGCAAGAATTGCCGAGCCTATAAAAAATCCGATACCGTTTAGGACCCCGGTGCCGAGGATGTGCATCTTTGTGTTCTGCTCTTTGATGCTCGTATTCAAGGTCACTAGCTGCGTGATGATCTCATTGTTTTGCTCTTCAATATTCATGAAACAATTATACCATTGCGGTGTTCACAAGTGGGGAATCATAGTCGGCCAATAGATTGATATATGGTTAATGTAGTTTAATGGTAGCACTATTTGTTAGTCCGTAAACATCTACGTAGGAGCAACACCCGTGGTGATGTTGACAGTTCGTGGATAGTTTGTTTTAATAGTTTTAGATATTTTGGGCGCAACGTTGCGCATGGAAGGAATAACCATCATGGAGATTCACAATGATAGTTGAACGGGTTTGTGGTGACATTTTCGCATCCGCGCACAAGCACATCGCCTTTGCGGTCAACACGCGCGGAGACAACAATTCAGGATTTGCCGGTGTCGTGTCGGGGCGTTACTGGCCGGAAATCGAGCACACCGGACGAGTACGGCTCGGAGCAACTGCGTCCCACGTCGCAGGGAAAAGAACCTACCACGCGCTTGTGTGCCACCGTCTCGGCCAAGGCGGATGGAAAGAGACGCCGAAGGTTGTCACCGAATGTCTCGATGCGCTCGACGTCCCGGAAGGTGAGACAATCGCCGTTGTGCTCATGGGCTCCGGTCCCATTGGCCTGCGCGATGGTGCGGATGTGGCGGCTATCATTGCCGGCCTCGAGGCATCCAAGAAGAAGCTTGTCGTGTTCACCCGCTGAGCAAGCGGAGAAACAGAAAGACACAGCCGCGCATGCGCGGCTTTTTTGCGTGCTATTGTTTGCGGCCCCAGTGGATGTGCGACCATACGCGCTCATGGAGATAATACAGAGCGGTGCTGTATCCGTTTACGAAAAGGACTATCATGGCGCTTAGTCCTGCGTCACGCGTAAAAAAGTATGCGACAACCGAATCGACGCTGATGCTTAAGATGCGGTAGCTGAGTGCTTTTGCACCTGAACGTCGGCGTTTTTCGCGTGATTTCATTAGCCAAGTATATCAGGAAATTTGTTGAGGCGATGGCAAATTGCGCTCTGAAGGCTACTCGAGTGGACGTTGACAAGTAGTCAGATTTGCGCTATAATAGACGCATAGTAATGAAGAGTATTGTATCATTACTTAATAACAAAAATATTTAATTATTAATATTCAAGCACATGGCAACAGCATCCGGTGAGGCGAGAGGTGGGGAGTATGGTTGGCAGGGGGGTGAACAAGTAAGCGAAGAGCAGGCAGCCGAGGCTGCGCGCCTAAGCGAAGGACTCGAGCTGTCGCTTGAGGACCCGACGTTGGCGGATGCACGCGTGAAAGAGGGAAGATTCGAACAGTCCGCAGCCGATCGGATCATCAATACAGTCATGGACAATGGACCTACTGCCCCCGAAGTGGTCGCCCCAAAAGAGACGCGGGAGGAAAAGGATAATAAAATGAGAGTGCATCTTCTCGAAAAAAGCATTCAATTACGATTAGCCGGAGACATAGAAGGCGCAGACAAGGCGGATGCAATGCTCAAGACATTTGAAGATACACGCAAATAAATACTCGCTAAGTCACTTTCAAAAACATCGCACCATCATGGTGCGATGTTTTTGTTTTCCTACTTTTGATAGATTCCGCCGAGAATTCTTTTTCCTCGTGCACCGCTGACCTCGGGAAGATTCCCCGGACGTCCAAGAATTGTTTGTTGTGCGAGCCAGGCGAATGCGAGTGCTTCAACGTCTTGTGTGCCAACTCCCAATTCGGTGCTCTTTGCGATGCGTACACCCGGAATGAGTCCGGCGAGCCGGCAGCGAAGTGCGGTGTTCAGCGCCCCGCCTCCACAAAGGTAAAGCTCCTTTGCTCCGCGACAATATTGGGTGATTGCCTCAGCGATAGTGATGCAGGTGAGCTCTAGGAGTGTCGCTTGTACGTCACGATTATTGAATTCCGGTTTTAAATATCGCTTGTACCATTGCGCGTTGAAAAGATCGCGCCCGCTAGATTTTGGAGGTTTCACTCTAAAATAGGAGTCGGCGAGAAGCTGTTTCAGTAGTTTCGGGATGACCACTCCTCCGGCTGCCCATGTGCCGTCTTTATCAAATGCGATTTTTTTCTGCTTGTATATCCAGTCATCCATGAGCATGTTGCCGGGCCCTGTATCAAAACCAATCGTTGCTTTGCCCGGCTTTAGGTTGGTGATGTTCGCAATGCCGCCGATGTTTAAAATAACGCGGTGAGATGTCGGATGACGAAATATCGCGTCATGAAAAGCGGGTACAAGCGGCGCGCCTTGCCCGCCTGCGGCGACGTCGCGACTGCGAAAATCGGAAACAACGGTAATGCCGGAGAGCTCGGCAAGAAGGGAAGGATTATTAAGTTGCAGTGTCCATCCGAGGTCGGGGCGATGGAGTATCGTTTGTCCGTGGCATCCGATGGCGATAATATCTTTCGGCTGAAGACCCGCATTTGCGAGCACTATTGCAACACTCTTTGCGTACAGACGTACTAACTTGTTCGCGACGGTAGCCGCCAGCCGGAGTGCGCCTTTCTCGTCTTTGTGGAGTGTGAGTAGTGTATCGCGAAGCCGCTTGTCGAACGGCACAAAACTTGTTGCGCGCACGGTGATTGGTACGTTGCTTAAATCAGCAAGTATCGCGTCGGCTCCGTCGAGGCTTGTGCCTGACATGATGCCGATGTAGTACTGTCGCCCCTTTGCCGCTTTTGCATTCATGTCATCAGTGTACTCGTGGAAAAAGGCGATCACAAGGAAGACGTTGAATTGCAGAGAGTGTGATGTCGTGCGAGCATGATAAAAGATACATTTTCACGAACGGTACACGGGAGAGAAGTCATGATTAGTATTACCGAACGACTCGTTCGCCCCGAGCACATGAATGCTGCCGGCGCGCTCTTTGGGGGGATGATGCTCGCGTGGATAGACGAAGCAGCCGCTATCGCTGCGCGAAAGATTTTTCACAGCGCGAACTTCGCAACAGTTGCCATCAATGGCGGCATTCAATTCCGACGCCCGGTCTTTCTTGGCGATTTGGTGTCACTCAAGAGTACGCTCATCCGAATCGGGAGAACGTCCGTCACGTTTCGGGTTGATATCGACGTGTTCGACTCGCAAGACACGACACCAGTCTGTGTAGTGCAAGAAATTGTTTTTGTTCTGAAAGATGCGCAGGGGAGACCTAGTCCGCATGGACTCTCGCAATCGCTCATTACGCAAATACCATGACCGTCTCTGCCGCCAAATTATTTGGCGGTTTAGTTTTTATATTGATCAACTAACTTTTCATATTAAAAAAACCCTGCGCGCGAGGCGTAGGGTTGGTGTTCTCAGAAGGTCGTGTCACCCTTTGAGTTGATGGAGACATACTCGGGGATGAGGCCCGTCTTGCGAAGTTCTCGCGAGAGGTCCTTCATCGTGGTGCCGGTTGCGCGAGCGAGCTCGACAATCTTTCCGGATTCGTCTAGCCCCTTGATGATGCCCTTCTTGCCGCTATGGCCTTTGCGTCCGCCACCAATGGCGCCATTGCCTTTTCGTTGTGCCGTGACCGTCACGGTTCGGTCGAGTGTCTTTCTGTCCTTGAACATTCACTACTCCTTGGTTGTACTGACTTGCTGATTTCCATGTTACTTATTTTACGCAATTTGTCGATGCGTCATTAATCGTACTGTCGTTCGTTTGCTTCTGTATTCACGCAGTCATTGACAATAGGGGCTCGCGCGACGATAGTGAGACAAGAAGATGACCAGAGGGTTTTGTCATGGATGCAAAAGATTTCATTGGTAACGTAACGCTCATTGATGAGCTGTTGGCGCGCGGGCCGTATCTGCTTTATGCGAAGAGGGAAACAGCCAACGGAGTTCCTGGGGTTGTGTTTGCCTTTAACACCGACCCGAAAGTGCGCACGGAGCATTTTTCGAGTGACGCCGGATGTGACCTCTTGTGGGGCGAGTTCACGCGAATCATGACGGAACAGTGCACGCCGCCTTGCATGGCAATCAAAAACGTACTGTTTCAGCCGATGTACCTTCGCGCCATTGGTCAGATAGCAAATGAACTTGCGTATTTCGTCGTTCTTGACTTCGGCAATACGCGCAATCTATGTCTCGGCCACCACGCGAGAGAGGAGCAAATCGCAATGTACAAAACGATGCTCTGTGCGCTTGGTCTGGACGTTTCCACGAGTGGCCCTCCGACACCACTGCAGTAGATATTTGCAGCGCACCACGCCCCAACTTTTTGTTGGGATTTTTTTTGCCCAAAAAAAGTACAAACACAGATAGAATTTTATTTCAAAAACACACTTGCGGGTGTTTTTGAAGTTCTATTTAATACAATTCAGCTTGGCTTAGAGTCCCAGACTTCCAGCGCCTTCTTGTCCGGGTTCCTCAACGACGTCTACCTTGCAGGCTTTTGATGCGGCGCTAAATGCAGCCCAGGTTTCTTTGCGTGCGGTGCGCATTGCGGTAAAAGCCGCACGACTTGCGGTCCGATAGTCACTCCAGGCCTTATTGCGGGCGGCGCGACGGTCTTTTGCAACCGTCGTTCCCCATGCATCGTGTAATGCTGTTTTGCGCGCAGAAAGAGCCGTATTTTCTGCAGTTGAAAATGCGGAGAATGCCACTCCGATGGATGTTTCGCGCACGTCAACTGCCGCCTGCACACACTCAAAGCTGACCTTGGCTGTCGGTACCGGTCTTGCAATCACTTCGTTTGTCTGTGCGAATGCCGGGACTGCGATTACCGTTGCCGCCATTATTGCACCTGTGAGAAATATTTTTTTATTCATTTCATTTAAATAATGATAATGTCTCATTATAGAACTAATGCGAAGAGTGCGTCCACAATTCATAGTTGATTGCGTTAGAGAGAAACGCGATTCTTGTTGCCGTAATCAGTGTGTGCCTTGTGCAAAGCGTTACTCCGTGTAACATGACGACATGACAACAGAAAATCAAGAGGAGGTCGGAAGGGACTTCGATGTTGCGGCGCCGACAATGGGTGAGGGAGAACCGAAGTATTCTTACGCGGGATATGTCGCATCTGGTGGCCGCATTAACGAAACGGATTATAACCGGGTCATACTTTTGGCGGAAGAGAGTATGCCATATAAGCCTCGCGTGAATCAATCCGGAATTCCCGCGGGAGACCAAACCAAGATAACTTCAGAGATATCCGGAGTGGATATCGGCGCAATCACAACGGAGACCGGCATAGACCCAAGGTGCATCTACGATATATTGCGACACGACGAGAAGCCCGCCGACGCGGAGTATCACCATGGCGCAATGAGTGACCAAGCACTACTAGTGGAGTCACTGCGCATGCTCGAGCAGGGGGGTGCCGCACAGGCCATCGTCGACAAGCATCCTAATATCCAGTTTGCTTAAGCGAATCAGCCTTCCTGAATCACTAATCATTTGCCTCAATGCATTTCACGAGCGAAGTGCGTTGTTTCGTGGTAGTCATCGTAATCGGCAGTGAGTTCTTCGCCGGCCTTGATACTGCGCAAGGTGATGAAAGTTTCTCCTTTGTCGGGAGTTATCATGTTGGGCGTTTTTGAGTGGTTGAGGTAATAAAATTTTGTGACGGCATCGATGCCGTAATTAGGGACAAAATAGACGCCATCTTGAAGAGCGCAGAAATCGCGTACCATCTTCTTTGCTTCTTCGGGCGCCTCGAATCGGTCGAGTTCGACTTTGGGAATTTTGAGTACATCGCCGCATGGGTCGGAGTTCTTGAATGGGTCGGTACCTTTTGGAATTGTGCGGACGGCGATTACCCCAACCCCGTGTTTGGTGACTCCGAGCCGACAGTAGACATCACGGAGCGCATTTAAGAATGACTTTTTATTCATTAGGTTGCAGTATACCGCAATAGTAAAAAGAGCGAATGCGCATGCTACACTATCGCTATGTACGAGCCATCCAAACATCCCAATAATCCTCTACACGGCAAGACGCTTCAGGTCGTATTGGAGTACCTCTTGGCAGAATACGGATGGGAGGAGCTTGGCGCACGCATCAATATCAAATGTTTTTTGCTGAATCCAAGCATAAAATCAAGTCTGACTTTTTTGCGCAAAACATCTTGGGCGAGAGAGAGGGTGGAAGGGCTTTATCTTGAGACCGTCAGTAGAAATTATCAGCAGCCCGCCGAGGGTGAGATTCCTCTTGCGTAAATTCGCGAAGTAGGAAAGAATACTTAAATATGACACAGGATAGAAGTGAATCGATTCCCGAGGAGGTCCCAAAATCACAGCGGGACATCGTGCATGAGCTTGATATTATTAATACCCAGCTCGTCGGACAAGTGGAGGAAGGAGGCCGCGCCGTAGAGACGGAGGTGGAAGGCCACATCATGGCTGCCGAAGAGCTGCTCGAGCAATTAGAGAATGAGGGCAAGGATGGCGGCAAACCGTTTGAGGGGGACATTGAGAAGGTGATGAGAAACTTGAACGCGGCAATCGCCATTATGAATGATCCTTACGCGCGTGAATTGAAGAAAAGACTTATGATGCGGTTTCCGCAATCAGAAGGAAAAAAAACGTAGTGCAAATTTATGGATACGAAAAACACCACTGATGAAACATTGGTGGTGTTTCTTGAGAGCAAAATTTATGTAAAAAAATCCCCACCCTTTGGTGGAGATGGTTGTCAGTGCCTGATGGTACGTTTCCTCGATGTGACTGGTCGGTCTTTGAATGCGTAGGTTCGGTTGAAGGCGTGGACGACGCTCTCCACGTGTTCACCGTGAAGTGCTTTGCCAGCGAGCGTGGCAATGAATTGGTACCACTCGACGTCGGTTATCTTGTAATCCCGTTTGAGCTCGGCAATTTCGGGCATTGCTGCAATCTCTCTGCAGAACGCGTCAGTGAGGTCTTTTCCTCGCTGCTCCAAAGTGCTTGCGAGAATCCTCGCGAGTCTGTCTTCCTTGCGTTCGGGGCGACTACCGGACATTGAACTTCCTTTTCTGTGGGGATCTTCTGTTGCTAAATTACATTAAATCCGTATACTGTCAAGCAATATATGGTTAAAAAAGTTTTATCGGAGAAGGAGACGCTCGCCAACGTCGGGCCGACGGAAGCGCTTGTTCGACAAATCTCCGCGACGAAAAATGAACCCGAGTGGATGCTCGAGTTGCGCCTTAAGGCACTCGCACTCTGGCGTGAGGCCGCGATGCCCAATTGGGGTCCCGACCTCTCCGGCCTCGACCTCGATGGGATGACGTACTACGTGGACCCAAACGTGAAGGAGACTGATGACTGGAAGGAATTACCGAAGGAGATTACCGATACATTTGAAAAACTGGGAATTCCCAAGGCGGAGCGTGATTACCTTGGAGGCGTTGGCGCGCAGTTTGACTCCGGTATCGTGTACCACCGCATTCAGGATTCGCTTGCAAAGAAGGGCGTCATCTTTGAGAACATGGATGTTGCATTGGAGAAATATCCCGAAATGGTGAAAGAGCACTTCATGACGAAGTGCGTACCAATCACCGACCACAAATTTGTGATGTTGCACGCGGCAGTGTGGAGTGGGGGAACGTTCATCTACGTGCCGAAGGGTGTATCCGCTGAGCTTCCGCTTCAGGCGTATTTCCGCATGAACAAAGCGCGCTCGGCGCAGTTCGAACACACGCTCATCATCGCCGATGAGGGCTCCGAGATAACGTACATCGAGGGTTGTTCTGCGCCGCAGTACACGGAGAGCTCGCTCCATGCCGGCTGTGTGGAGATATGGGTGAAGAAACATGCGAAGGTAAAATATATTAGCGTCGAGAATTGGTCCAAGAACACCTATAATTTGAATACAAAAAAAGCACTCGTGTTTGAGCGGGGACTTATCGAGTGGGTGAACGGTAACATGGGTTCACGTGCAACAATGCTCTATCCGTCTTCAGTGTTACTAGAGCGGGGTGCGCGTTCGGAGTCGCTCGGCATCGTGATGGCGAACTCGGGGCAGGTGCAAGACACGGGCTCGAAGGCGATACACATGGCCCCTGAGACGGTTTCGGTCATCCGCTCGAAGTCGGTCTCGAAAGGCGGGGGAGTGTCCAACTATCGCGGGCTCGTACGCATCTTGCCCGGTGCAACCGATGCACAATCATCGGTCTCGTGTGACGCGCTCATCCTCGACGGTGACTCTGTTTCAAATACCTATCCGTCGATGAAGAATGAAAATGATACTGCAGACCTCTCCCACGAAGCGCGCGTCGGACGTATCGGAGAGGACGAGGTGTTTTATTTGCAGTCGCGCGGGTACTCCGAGGCGGAGGCACTCCGCCTTATTGTCGGCGGATTTATGGAGCCTATTGTGAAAGCGCTACCTCTTGAGTATGCAGTCGAATTGAACAAGCTCATTGAGCTTGAGATGGAGGATTCGGTGGGATAGAGATTCTGCGCGAATGAAAATATGCGTGAAGAAGCCGGCGTAAACGCCGGCTTGGATCTTGGTGGCTCATCCTTCGGTGACCCGCCGATGGATGCGCACTGTGAGGAAGACCACGCAGATGCCGATGATGAATCCGGCAACATTGTTCGAGAGGTACGTCACCGCACCTCCGACCAATGCACCAATCGTCAACGAGCTGATGAGTTGAAGTCCACGACCGAATTCCATGATTCACTTCGCGAATTGGGAAAATTCCCTATTGTAATTATCTCCATTTTTTTTAATATTGTCAAGTTTACGCGAACAAGAAATTACAATATACTCTAAAAATCTTGTCAAATATCACGCAGATAAAAGAGATTAGCAAAACACTCAAAGAACCCGAGTGGCTTTTGGGCTGGCGGGAAAAGCAGATGGCGCATGCCTCGACACTTCCGAAGGCCATCAAGCACGGCATTGGTATCTCTGCGCTTTTTCCCGAAACCGAACCTGATTTTGTGGGAGTCGCAGAATATCACGTGGATACGACAAAGGGTCTTGAAATATATACATGGGGCGAGGCGGTAACTCAGGAGGAGATTGAACCGCTATTGAGGGGACTGCTTGAGAGTGATTTTTTTCCTGCACCGAAAGATTTTTTCCGCGCAACCGGGAACGCACTCTTTTCTTCAGGACTCGTCGTGTATGTGCAACCCAACATGGCGGACGACGGGACGTTCATCACCGAAAAACTGACGCTTGATACGATGATTCCCAAGGGCTCTTCTTCTGATGTCATTGTGGTTATCGTGAAAGAGGGAGCGAAATTTGAATTTACGTCCAACGTGAGTGGTGGGGCTCTGGGGTCTGTACATTCGCGAACACTCATCGTCGTAACCGAGCAGGATACCGTCACACGCATTACGCAGCGCGACGTTCTCTCCACGGGGGAGATGGTAATGCATTCGTCGCGCGGAATAGTAGCCGGAAATTCGGGCCTTGTCTGGCGCGAACTGCTCGCGGGAGACGCGCTCGTGTCGTCAATCACACACAATTTACTTATCGGAAGCAGTGCGAAAGTGAAAGTGCTCCAGGCATTGGTCGCGAGCAATCACGCCGAATTTGATGTGGATGTCAGCGCGGAACACTTGGCCGACGATACCCATTCGGATATTTTTACCGCAGGAACAGGGAAGGATAAGTCGAAGATACTGTACCGCGGACTTGTTGTGATGAAAGACGGTGTGCACAAGGTTGTTGGTGCGCAGGAAGCGAAGTTTCTCGTACTCACCCCCGGTGCAAAGATTGATGCGATACCGTCACTTGATGTGGCATCAAACGACGTTTCGTGTGCGCATAAGCTCTCGATATCACACGTACGCGAAGGGGATATGTTTTACCCGAAACTACGCGGACTATCTGATGAGGAAAGCAGGACGCTCTTTTTCGAAGGACATTTTGCGCACGTCTTTTCGGGGGAAGAGAACGCGGATATAATGAATGCAATTAGTAGTATCAACGAACTCCAAAGGCCGCCTTTGGACAGACATCCAGCATGATAGACGCAATGAACATTCGCAAAGATTTCTCGCAAATCGGAGGTGAAGATACTCACTACCTCGACTCAGCGGCAACCTCGCTTACCCCACGGTCGGTTCTCGACGCTGAGATTGACTACTACACCAACGCACGCGCGAATGTTCATCAGGGTATGTTTAAAGAAGCAATGAAGGCAACTGAATTGTATGAAAACGCACGAAAAAAAGTTGCGGCCTTTATCGGCGCCGACCCCAAAGAGGTTATTTTTACTTCCGGAGCCACGGAGTCATCCAATATGTTGACGCGCATGATTGAAGAATCGGCATGCCACACCGAAGAGCAAAAGGAGATAGTTACCTCAATCATGGAACATCATGCATCGCTTGTCCCGCTTCAGCAATTCGCATTTCGTAAATCAATACCGCTTTCCGTCATTCCGATGAAAGGCCTCGCGCTTAACTATGAAAAAGCGGAACAAATAATAACTGAGAAAACTGCACTTGTGTCTGTCGTGCTTGCATCAAATGTGACGGGGGCAGTAAATGACATTCAGCGCCTGGCGAAGATTGCCCATCAGCATGGGGCGATAATGGTCGTTGATGCGACTGCTGCGATGGGACATATTCCCGTTGACGTGAAGGCGCTTGGTTGCGATGCGCTCTATTTTTCCGGACACAAAATGTTCGCGCCGACGGGGATAGGAATACTTTGGGCAAAATATGCATTACTCGAAAAACTTTCACCATCGATATTCGGTGGCCACATGATAGCGGATGTGGGAGAAAAAACTGCTGAGTGGGCAGAGATTCCGTCGCGATTCGAGGCGGGAACAAAGAATATATCAGGCGCCATTGGCCTTGGTGCAGCAGTCGACTATATCAGCAGCGTTGGGATTGAGAGTATCCATGCGCACAACGTGGAGCTCGTGCATTACGCGGTAGAGGAGCTCGAAAGAGTCCCGGGTGTTCGCATTGTCGCCGAGCGCCGTGGAGCGAGGAATATTGGTATTGTGAGTTTTGCGTGTGATTTTGCCCACCCTCATGATATTGCCGAAATCCTTGCACGTGATAGCGTTGCCGTCCGCCCTGGTCACCACTGTGCCATTCCGCTCCATACTGCACTTGGTATTTCCTCCACCACGCGTGCGAGTTTTCATCTCTACAACACAAAGAAAGACGTCGATTCCCTTGTCGAAGGAGTGAAGAAGGCGAGGGCATTATTCGCTAAATAAATATATGAAATTTCTCGTACACTCCGGAGTAAGAATAATGGTCCTCATCTGCATCGTCCTGCTTTTGGCTTTTGGGCTTTTCGAGCATCCCACAGTCTTGCAGAAACTTGGATTGGCAGGTGTGTTGTTTGTGGTCAACGGTTTCGCGGTTTATGCGAGCGTGAAGGAGGCAAGGCAGAACAAAACAGAACCTTTTTCTTTTTTGTCGCCAACGGTAATCATTGCGATACTTCCATTTCTCCTCATGGTCGCAAGCGGCATCGCCATTGTGGTGATATTGTGGAAGAATTTTACGTGAGACTAAATTAATATTTGAATTATGAAAATCGTGACCCCAATAGCAAAGCCCATAGTAGTAAGCATCTGCTATTTCCTTTTGGGATTGGTTGTTCCTTCAAGTTTTCCTGCATCTAATTTTCTAAGTCCGTTTCTTGAACAATTTGCAAGTTACTATTGTTTGGGGCACTTTAATCTTGATCAGTGGTGGAGCCCGAGTGGTGATTGTTGGGGGCGCATAATAACTTTATGCCTAGTGATTATTGTTATTGTTATTCCGACGGTGGCGTATGCACTCGGATGGTTTCAAAAAAAGAAAACCTATCTTTTTGCTATGTACGTAGGAATTGGTGCAGCATCCTTTCTTCAATTAGTAGCGGCCATATTGCCACTTGTCTAGTTGTATGGACCCACTCTACCAAGAACATATTCTCGAACACTACAAACACCCTCACAACAAAGTGCGGATGGAGGGCTATGATGTGAAACAAATAGGAGAGAATATCACTTGCGGTGATGACCTCATCTTGTATTTGAAATGGAAAGACGATGTGCTTGGCGACATCACCTTCGAAGGTTTTGGTTGTGCAATATCGCAATCCGGTGCATCGATGCTGACGGACAAAGTGAAGGGAATGACGAAGTCCGACATTGCGAAACTCACGGAAAAAGATATGTACGAACTGTACGGTCTGATAATCACTCCGCAGCGCGAAAAGTGCGCCATGCTCGCGCTCTCGACTTTACGGATGGCCATTCTTTAAGCGGGAAGTCAATTGCTTTTATTTTTTCACGGCGTAATGTGTGTAGTGGATGGTTTCTTTTTGAATTAGGAGCATGAAATGGGCTATCGATATGTGGTGCTCGGAGCGGGGACGCAAGGCGTCGCCGTTGCATACGACTTGGCGAAGTTTGGGCGTTCGGAGTACGTGGCTCTGTGCGATGTGGATGGCCAGAAGGCCACAGCTGGTGCCGCTCGAGTAAACAAGCTTCTCGGAGAGCATATTGTTTACGGTAGGCAGCTCGATGCGGGTAATCCCGCACATCTTGATGGCGTACTCAGAGGTGCAGATGCCGTCGTCTCGGCTATGTCGTTCAAGTTGAATGAGGCCGTCACTGACGCTGCGATTTGCGCAGGTGTGCACATGGTTGATCTCGGTGGGAATACTGGTGTCGTACGTGCACAACACAAGCATGATGCTCGTGCAATAGCGGCGTGCGTCAGCATTGTTCCTGACTGCGGGATGGGCCCAGGGTTCAACCTGTCGCTTGCGCATTCGGCAATCTCGGCAATCGCACAACCGGAGTCGTGCAGTATATATTGCGGAGGATTGCCGCAGAAACCGGAGGGTGAGCTCAAGTACGCACTGTGCTTCAGCATGGGCGGGCTTGTAAACGAATATTCGGGGTTTGCCGATGTACTTGCCGACGGAAAACGAAGGAAGCGGACGTGTCTCGGCAGTGTCGAAACATTGTCGGTAGCCCCACTTGTTGTACTCGAGGCGTCGTATACATCCGGTGGACTCTCGACGGCACCTTGGACTTATCAGAAGGCATTTCCTTCGCTACGAGACCTCAAGTACAAGACATTGCGCTATCCGGGGCATTGGAAGATGCTCCGCGAATTCCGGAAACAGGGTCGCCTGCGCGAGGAGCTCGAGACGCGTCTTGGGACGACCATCAATGAATTTTCGGATATTGGATTTATCGTCGCCCATGCCGACGGTCGCGATGCAGCCGGCCGCTTGGTGCATGTCGAGCGCCGGGTCGTTGACCTCTACGACGACAAAACCCAATTCACTGCAATGCAGCGGTTGACCGGCTTCCACGCATCAATCATCGCAATTCTTGCCGTGCAGGCGAGGATTCCCCGTGGCGTCATCCCAGTGGAGCTCATCACCGGCAACATGGTCATTGCCGAGATGGAGAAGCGCGGAATCGTTACCGAGTGCATCTGATCAGGTTTTGAGAAGTGGGGCGCATGTGATTATGCGCCCTTTTTATTACCCCGCATCATTCCTTGCCTTTCTCTTTATTTTAGTGTCTAATACACCAACATGTATGAGCGAACTCTGTATCAACAATCTTACGGTGCGCACAGGAGAAAAGACCGTTGTGGACGGCGCTTCTCTCGTACTCAAAAGCGGAGAGATACACATACTCATGGGGCCGAATGGTTCGGGAAAGTCGTCACTGTTAAACGGCATCATGGGGCATCCGAAGTACACTATCGCGGATGGGTCGGTCTTGCTCGATGGAGAGGACATCACTACGCTCGCCACCGAAAAGAAGGCGCGTGCAGGAATTTTTCTTTCGCTTCAGCATTTGCCGGAAATTGCCGGCGTGACGCTCACCAATTTTCTTTTTCGTGCGCACAAAAGCATAAAACCGGAAAGTCCCGTCGCCCCATTGGACTTTTACAAGCTGATGGAAGCGCGCGCAAAAGAGTTTGGCATCGACCCGACATTTCTGCGCAAGCATTTGAATACGGGACTTTCGGGAGGGGAGAAGAAGCAGTCTGAGGTGCTCCAACTTCTCGCACTCGAGCCGAAATTCGCGCTCCTCGATGAAATAGATTCCGGTGTCGACATTGATGCGTTGAAGCGCGTATTTGCCGTCATCGAGTCACTCCGCGCGAAGGGTGTGGGATTTTTGCTTGTGACTCATTACAGCAAAATACTCGAGCACCTTACCCCGGACATCGTGTCCGTCATAAAAGACGGAAAAATTGTCGCATCCGGAAAAGGCGAGCTTATTGAAAAAATTTCCAAAGAAGGATTTGAATCAATCGTATGAACCCATTTACCAAAGACGACATCATCAAGGCATTAAAAACAGTAGAAGACCCTGAGATACATATCGACGTCTACACGCTTGGGCTGATTTATAACATCGATATCAATGACGCGGGTATCGATATCCTCATGACACTCACTACGCCGTTTTGCCCATATGGCAATCAGATAGTGCAGGCTGTCGAGAAGGCCCTCAAGCCCTTCGGCGTTGAGGTGCGCGTTGAGATAACATTTGAACCGGAGTGGGTAACGCCCGAAGATGTCCGTATCGCATTAGGAATATAAGAGTTTATCAAAATTCCCCCACATGCTTTGTTGTAAGGTGAAACACTTATGCCCCTGCCTCCCTACGGGAGCTGTACACCTTTTGGATATTTCACCACGGCGAGTACTTCATTTTTCTAAGACGGAGTACCGTTAAGAAAAATTGGTCGCAGAAAATATCTCAAAAGGTCTTGCTGAATGGGTTCCATCCCATTCCTCACCCAGCGCCTTGCATCTGGGGTTTTTTGATAAACTCTTCGTGTTGTGTTTGCTTAAAATTTATCAAATAAAAAATCTCCGCCAGTGCGGAGATTTTTGGTCATTTATGAAATCCTTGCTTACTCTGCTGAAGTGGGAGCGATAATACCATCAAGCAACGCCTTCACGTTCTCGAGCGGGTAGGCTCCGTTCATTGGAACCTGTTTTCCGGTCTTTCGATTCCAAATGATGGAGTATGGTGTTCCGCGAACTCCGACACTTGCTCCGCTTTCAAAATCACGTTGTACCCGGGCGGCGTATTTGCCGCTATCCAAACACGCAGTGAATTTTGCGGCATCCAATCCGACCATTGAGGCAATCTGTGGGAGCATCGCGGCGTCGAGTCCGTTGTTGCCCGGAGTAATCTCGAATAACTTGTCGTTGTATTTCCAGAACGCGTCGTTGCCGCCAAGCTCATTTGCACATTCAAGTGCCTCCGCTTCTTTGCGGGCCTTCGGATGCATATCAAGGGGGAAGTGGCGAAACACCCAAGCGACTTGCCCCTCCTGACCGTATTCTGCCATGACCAGTTTCATCGTCTCATGGAGACGCTTGCAGAATGGGCACTCTGTATCAGAATATTCGATGATGACTACGTCTGCGTTGGGATTTCCTTGAATATGATCATCCTCCTTTAATGTGAGAAGTGCGACATCAACCGGTCCGCCGGTTGGATCTCCTTGTGCAACGGATGGGGCCCCGGGGGCTTGCAAGGGCGCGCTTGCAACGTTCTTGTTGGAAAAGACAATTGCTCCGGCGACGAGAATCCCGGCAAAAACAATTGCTATTGGAATGTTGAGACTATCGTCGCGCTTTGGCTTTGTAACATGATGCACTGCTGGCGTAGGGTGTTCATTGTCCATAAATGTTTCTCGTTGAATAAATGTTTTAAATTTGTACTGCGAGTATAACACGGAAGAACCACTTCTATAATTGACAAATTTACACAATCGTGAATAATGCGGGAAGAACAAACAGGAGACTCGAATGTCCGCAGGAAACAATCAGCCGGCCAAGACCTTTGCCCGATTGCTCGACGAGGCCCTCGCGCGAGAAAAGGCGACAGGGGTTGAAATTTGCACGAGCTGTGCAAAAGACATGGACTTCCCATCGTCGCTACACGTAGACCATCCAGCACGGTCTGCTGGTGGCGCTTACTATTGCGAAGGTGGCCAGACGTGCGCATCGTGTGCGGCGAAAGAAAAGTTCCACAAGCCAACGGAAAACCCGTAGGGACCTCCCGGATTCCCCCGGTCTCATACTGAAGTGAAGATAAAATGTTCTTATGAGACTTACTTCGAGTCAAGAATGCACCTGCTTTTCAAGAAGTAATACTTCGTGAAGCCGCGCCACCCAAGCGCGGCTTTTTTGTTGCGCGCATGAGGGTAGTCGGCTAGTATGTCCATATGCAACGCAACTCAAAACCCAAAAAATCACACGCGAGTAAGGCGACCAATGTGAAGAAAAAGCCGTCACGCAAACTTTTGCTCCCACCGAAGCCAACGAAGCATTGGAAGCCCCAGACTGCCTCCGGTGTGCCGGTGAAGTTCGCTCGTGGCATCAAGGGTACGGATAACATTCTTTTTGACACAAAACCGCAGATTGCCTTTGTTGGCCGCTCGAACGTGGGAAAGTCCTCCACCATTAACGCCCTTTTGGGCGCAGTTGTGGCGCGCACCAGTTCGACTCCGGGAAAGACGCAGGAGATTAACTTTTTTGAGGTCGGAGGGAAAGGGTATTTTGTTGACCTTCCGGGATACGGCTACGCACGCATGACCAACGATGCGAAAGATAAGATTCGCAAACACATTGCTTGGTACATTACGAGTGGTGAGGCAAAACCAAAACTGCTCGTACTCATCCTCGATGCGCGTGTCGGAGCGACCGACCACGACTACGAGCTCATCGACCTCGCACGTCTGCATGGTCACCCGCTGCTCATCATCGCAAATAAGATAGACAAACTTACCGGCAACGACCGCCCAAAGGTAATGGCAAAACTCGTAGAAGAATTTCCCGATGCCGACATCATTCAGTTCTCTGCGTCTAAAAAAGAGAACGTCACGCTCGTGCGTAAATTGCTTTTTGATCTCCTCGGAATCAAGTGAATATAATAATGTGGGGATAGGGCGACGACCACCCTGCGGCATTGAGTTAGCACCGTAAAATGTTGCAGTATGGTTTCTTTTTTGCACGCTGTCAAGATGGTCATATGCTTTACAGTGCCTAGAATGGGGGAAGCAATGGTTCGTTGAAAAAATTCTCTGAAAGGGGAACATAATGAATTCGAAAAAAATTGACACTGCGCAGGCTGAAGAGAAGCCGGGATCGAGCGGGCATGGGTATTGCCCGAAGTGCGCCAGTGGTTGGCTCAAGAAAAACGGTCAGACCACGAACACCGGCAGCGAAAAGCAACGCTTTGTCTGCAAGTCCTGCGGGCACAAGACGACGGCTCCTTCCGCGGAAATTCCCGCTACGCCCGTGACGATGCGTACCACTTTGCCGACGGCAAAACGCTACATCATCACCGCGGCGCAAAATGCGACGCCAATTCATCGTCCAACGTGGCAAGCATTGCTCGTTGCGGCGAAGTATTACGGTGCCGAACTCGTTGTGATTCCCGGTCGGTATAAGAACCCGACCAGTCAGTGGACTCAAAAGAACAAAGAGAACGAATGGTGGGACGAAGCGGTTGTGCCGTATCTCTGCAATGGCTGGATCACTCTGAATGAGCGGCTCGTGATCCTTGGCGACGTCAAGGTGCAATGGGCGGCGCGACAACCTCTCGTTGGCCTCGATGCGCTTACCAAGGACAAGAGCGGCATTGTCGGCCACGGCTCTCGTGGTATGCGTTCCGTCGCAACACCTCAGCACAAGCATGCGAAGACGATGTATACCACCGGCTCTTGTACGGTGCGTAACTACACCGACACCAAGCAGGGCATGCTGGGTAAATTCGCGCACTGTCTTGGCGCGGTCATCGTTGAGATTGACGGTGATACGTTCTTCGTGCGTCAGTTGAACGCCACCAAGCAGGGGAGCTTCATCGACCTCGACATGGAGTTCACTCCCGAGAAAGCACAGCCCGCGAAACCGGCGTTGTCGGTCTCCATGGGTGACATCCATCAACGCTGGGTGTTGCCCGATGTCGTGAGTGCCACGTTCACCGCTTCTGACAGCTTGGTGAAGCTTATCAACCCACGCTATCTCTTTTGGCATGACACGATTGACTTTCATTCGCGTAACCACCATCACCGAGATAACTGGCTTACGGACTTTGCGAAGCGTAAGTACAAAATCGACGATGTGCGCGTGGAAGTCGAGGAGGCAGTGAATTTCATAAACAAGTTCACGATGAGGAACCGCAAATCGGTCGTTGTTTCCAGTAATCACGACCGCGCAATGCTGCGTTGGGTGATGGAAACTGATTTCCGAAAGGACCCGGTGAATGCCGAGTTCTATCTTGAGATTGCGACCTTGATGTTGAAGAGTGCGCGCAAGACCGGAGGTGGGGTTTCCTACGATGATCCATTCGGACTCTATGCACAGAAGTTCTCGAAACCGAACGTGCAGTTCCTGAAGCCGGGAGAAAGCAAGGTGATTGCTCAAGTGGAATACGGATTCCACGGTGACATCGGTCCGAATGGTTCGCGTGGAACCACCAAGAACCTCTCCAAGCTTGGAGTGAAGGTCACAAAGGGCCACAGCCATACGGCGGAGATCATCGACGGCTGCTACAGTGCAGGTAAGTCGACCGGTATGCTCGAGTATGAGCAAGGTGGCCCGAGTAGCCATACCAACTCTCACGTCGTGCAGTACGCAAACGGCAAAAGAGTGATCATCACCATCATCAACGGACGCTATTGTTTGAAGCGTCCGAAGAGGGTGGACGAGAAAATCGGCGAAGTGAAGAAAGAAGAAGTGACGGTGGCTCAAACGCCGCCTTCTGCCTGAAAGTGAACCCGCATCAATGATGCGGGTTTTTTGTATAGAAAAATTGGTAATGAATAATGCCCGCTTAACGCGGGCATTTTTTTCTTGCTCAACCGGGGCAGGGGAAGTGTTTGCGCCTACATGTTTATTTCGCATTCACGTTCACAACCTGCCCCGGGGGCGACCTGATACACGTACGCAGACGGCATCAGTGCAGTTAGCGGTAATGAAAACCAAAAAGGACGGGGTCTTTTCTCTTCGTCCTGTCTTCCCGATGATGCCCATCTGATTGAGTCAGAGAGATGAAGGGGAGATGGAGTTCGATTACCAACTGCTTAACTTGTGTAAGTATACACCACAACGAATAATTTGTCAAGCAAGCAAAAGAAAACCCCCGTCTGGGGGGTTAGGTCGCTGATGTTGGTGCACCGGCCTTTACGATGGTGAAAGGTTTCCGCACACCTGCGCTGTAGCACTCTGAGGTTTCAAGCGCCTCAAGAACTTGCTTGTCTCGTTCAATAGTACCGCCACCGGCACGAAATCGTTCGAGTACGTGAAGCGCCCCGAGTGCGAACGCCGCACCTGAGCCAACTGCGTAAATGGGCTCTTCTGGGCTTGCAACCTGAAAGTCACTTTCGACGACGAAGATTTTTCCCAGGATTCCAACGATGAATTCTCCGCCGGTTTCCACTCCACTTTCGTTGGATGAAGCGCCCCCTAAGGTGAGAATCTTTCTCAGTGCGGGAATGAATTTCTTCACCATGAAACGTTCGAGGTCTTTGACGTCGAGCCTCGTCACGCGAGGAAGTACAAGTTCATATCGGATGAGTTGCCCCATCCGATAGCTTCCGGTAAATCCGAACCCCCAAACTGTGCCCTGGCTTTCCCGAAGAAAAACTTTCTTATCGGAACGAATAGAAACACTGAGGGTTTCTTGTCCGACGCCGGCAGCATCCCCGCCAATCCAAACCGTTTTTCCGTCAGTAACGGCAGCAATGCATGTCATGATAACGCTCCTTTCTTGGAGATCTGAAAGTAAAATTACATCTATAATTCACTATACGTGTCTCTTTGCCGTTTGCAAACAAAAGCGCCTTTTTCGTTCCTACATACCGTTGATGGGGATAACCATTCGTTCGAATGGAGTCCTGTCTATATAATGGTGGGAATGAATCCCGACCCTATTGTGCTTGAAGTGCTCACCTCACCCGGCTGCGTGTCCTGCCATGCATTCTTAGAATTCTGGAAGGTCACCTCGCACGAATGGTCAAACGTGAGCATGCAAGAGTTCTCGCTTACAACAATAGAAGGTCAAGAATTGGCGGGGAAGCACAGAGTTTTTGCGTTACCAGGGGTGATCGTTAGCGGCGAGGTATTCGCGACTGGGGTGGTCGATACCGAGTTGTTTATCGAGACATTGAAGAGACTTTCCGGCGGCGGAGAGCAATTATAAGACACTGAAAACGACATGGCACAGCGATCAACAAAAAGTTTAAAAAATATCATCGCGCTCTCGATCGTCGGGGCCGGCTTCGTCATCGCCGTAGGAGTATTTCAGTCTCTTGTCGTTCCCCACACGCTCGCGCTCGGAAAAATCGGTTGGTACGCTTTCGCATTCTTGTCGGGTCTGATGATGATAGCGCTCCCATCGATACTCCCCATGGTGTTTGTTGCCGTTCCTCTTTCTTCGGGCCGGCGGCCGATGCGGGGACTTTTGCTCGCACTCTCATTTGGTCTTGGGGTTGCGGCAATGCTTTCTCTCTATGGAATACTTGTAGCACTCGCGGGAAAAACAATATTTAGTGCGGCGAATATTCACGTTGCAGACATCAGGAACGGAGTCTACTTCATTGCGGGAATTTTTGCGTACGTCTTTGCTCTTTCAGAGGTAGGCCTGATCAAATTCCGGATGACATCGTATGTCGGCGCATCGCCAAAATTCAACCAGAAGCGAAGCGAACTCGTGAAGGCATTCCTGCTCGGGTTATTGCTCGGAAACCTCGGCATCGGCAGTCCGCATCCCGCAATGCCGCTCCTCATCATTGAGAGCGCATCGTCTGCAAACGTGTTTTACGGATGGTCGCTTTTTCTCGTGCACGCTATCGGTCGCGTCATTCCGCTCGTCTTACTTTCCATTGTGGCAATGTCCGGAACAAATGGGATGAGTTGGCTCGTGAAGCGCAAGGAACACATTGTGCATGCGGGAGGATGGGTCATGGTATTTGTCGCGGGATTCATTCTTACACTCGGACTCTTTTCAAATAATTGGTACGCTAATTCTGGACAACCGTTTGCACTCGAGAAGATCGTCAGCGGGGAGCTTGTCGGACTTCAGTCCAATATTCAGGTCGAAAAACCGGCCCACTATGCGCAGAGCGATGTGCCGGTCGCGGTAGGATTGTTCGGGCAGCCCGCTTCGTGGGGAAACTGGTTCCTCGTCTTCCTCTGGATATTGCCTCTCCTTTGGCATTACCGACGCGAAAGATCCCGCGTCTTCGGATCTCCCGCACTGCAGATAAATGAAATCGCGCGGCGCTCACTCTTGATCGCAGAGGAGAGGCAGGGCCTTGAGATGGTGCGCCACCTTCCGTTCGGTGAGCAAATGAAACGCGTGAGGGAGCTTGAGCATCTGTCGGAAGGGCTCGTAAAGGAGCGCGTTATTCTCGAGGAGGCAACGCGCTATGGTGCGGATGGTGCATTCCGTGACCCGATAGTACAAGAGTACGAGGAGCAAAATCTTTATCTGCGTCGCAACTTTTATTTTGCGGTCGGAGTTCTTCTCATTCTTGTATTCGTGGTCGCGCTGCCGAATTGGTTCATGAGTTCGGGCGTTTAGCTGCAGCACACGATGTTGGTGAAATTAAATAAAACAACCACCCAGGGGTGGTTTATTTGACTGATTATTCTTCTTTTCTTCCAGCGAGTGCAAGGTGTGTCTCTAGTATACGTTCCGCAGTCGCGATATCTCCGTTTTCTACGGCATCTGTAAGTGCGGTTTGCGTATCCGCATCGAATTGCTGCTCGAAAATCTCTTTTATCTTATTGCGTAGTATCGCGTATTGTGCCCCGAGTTTCTCCCGTGAGATCTTGTCGACATTCGCGGCGTCCCACAACCTTCCAAGTTCGTCATTGTCGGGAAAATGAGTCGCGAAGAATCGAAAAAGCGGTGCGTTGCTGAGAATGAACGCGTAGACATTTTCCGCCGTGACCCCTTCCTTTTCTATTTGGTCTCCCATGATCTCCCTCTGGACCTCCATAAAGTGCTCCTCGCCACCGCTTCTCGTTACTGCGTTCATAGCATTTCGATTACCGATTAAAAACACCCATTGCTATAATACGCCCAAATTCTTTTTTATCAATCGCATTACTGAGGAGGTCGGGGACAGCATTGGGGGGAATCCATAGTGCTTCCGGATTCATCGGGTCTTCCGGTTTGAGGTCGTCCCAGTCGGTTGCAAAAAGATAGAGCGTGATATCACGCGTCTCGTCCGTATCCCATTCGCGTATCTTCATGCGCTGGCGCGTGTAGTGCGCCACCTCACAGACGAGAGCAAGAGAGGACTCGGGTATTCCTGATTCCTCCCAAATTTCACGTACTGCAGCGGCAAGTGTTTCTTCGCCTTTCTCGACGTGACCTTTTGGCAATGACCAAGAGTTGTGGTTCTGGTTTACCACGACAACGCCTTTATTCCTGTTCCAAACGACTCCGCCCGCGATTTGGATCATATGCTTCATTGTATCAGCGGCATGTTCTGGTTATCGGTATCCCGTTGTTTAATTGAGGATTCAGTGTGGATAACTTTCCCACAAAGCAGAATAGGCCTCCATTAACGGGTAATTTCGAGGCGGTTGTCCACAGGCCCCTTGCAAGGTATCTTCGCGGTCAGTATAATAGTGACAGCCCTTCGTTCCCGTTTCTCATTTGTTTCCGTTTCTCTTGGGCCAAAAATATACGCCGCACTCTCTCACGAGGTGCGGCTATTCATTTACCAAAATTATTTTGCAGGTATCGATTCCTGCAAAATAGCTTCAGATGCTAGGCGCGGGGGAAGCAGAGCAGAAGGCATATTCATATATGTCGACTAAGCAGCTGGGGCCCCGCAACAACGCAGATGGAGCTATTTTGCAGGAATCAGTTTTTCGCGGATGCGGGCGACCAAGGCCTCAAGACTCCACTCAGCTTTGATGAGAAAATCCGTATCGCCAAAACTGGATACCTTGGCTATCGTCTGTGCATCGGTTGAATTGGTGAGCACAATGACCGGCACGTGCTTGCCCCACGCATCTTGGCTGCGGAGTTTTGAGAGCATGGTGATTCCGTCCATGTGCGGCATAAAGATATCCAAGAGAATAACCGAGGGATGTTTTTCCCCGGCCACATTGAGTCCTTGTTCGCCATCGACGGCTTCAAGTGCGATAAATCCCTCCTCGGTGAGTCTGTCCGCGAGCACTTTCCGAAGAGCAGTGTCATCCTCAACAACAAGAATAGATTTTTTTTCTACTTCCATATGTTATTTTTTCTTCTTGAGGACTTCTTTGACGCGTTTCACAACCTCAGCAAGTCCGGTGTCTGCCTTCACGAGGTATGCGGTGAGATTGAGCTCGCCGAGTCGCGCTTCCTCTTCGGCGCTGTTCTGATTGGTCAGTGCGATGATGCTCACTCCCTCTCCCCATGCGCCGGATTGACGGATGCGCTTCGCCATCTCAAGTCCATCAACGGGGAACATGACGATATCGGTGATAATAATATCTGGCTTCTGTTCGAGTGCGATTCTCATTCCTTCCTCGCCGCCGTTGGCCTCAAGGACGTCGAATTTTTCGTCGCGGAGCATCTCTGCAAGCACTTTTCGGAGTGGTTCACTATCTTCAACGACGAGTATCTTGTGTTCAGTCATATGAGAAAAGTATAACATGCCCATGTTTTTTTGGCATGGGTGCGCCGTTGCCAAATAAGTACCATACTTGCGGACAGAGGTCTGGTTTTTGACCGAGGCCATCCTTTGGTATACGATGAACACATGGCAAAAGTAATTATTTGTACAGGAATTTCGGGGTCAGGGCGGAAGGAATATCTCGATCGGTTCGAGGCATATTCGCGGAAACTCGGGAAGAAGGTGAAGGTGTACCACGTGGGACAGCTCATGCTCGAACGTGCGAAACGCGACGGACTGAATATCTCGTCAAAGAATATTTTAAATACCAACAAGCACACCATGCAGGCTCTTCGCGGCGGAGTGTACGAGAGTATCTTGCGTAGCTTCAAAGATGATCATAAAAATTATGATGTCATCATCGTCTCTATACACGGATTCTTTTACTGGAAGAAGACGTTTCATCATTCATTCGACCATCATTACATCAGCCGCTTCAAGCCCGAGATGTTCATCACCATCATGCGCGACCCCGTCGACATCATGGAGACACTCAAGGACCGCGAGCAGTGGAAGAGGGAGCGCCTGAGTGAGCACGAAATCTCGCTCTGGCAAAATGTCGAGACAGAAGTACTTGCGACGTGGGCGGAACTGCTCAAGTGCCCGTACTTTGCATTCTATGATTTGCAGCGTATGTGCACGCTCTACAAACTTGTATTCATTCCCGAAATGGAGACGACCTATATTTCGATGCCGATGACGCACGTGATGGACGGCCCAAATCGCAGAAAAATAGATAATTTCATCAAAAAACTTGAGGAATATTTCGTGGTGTTTGTGCCGATGATTACCAAGGGCAAATTGCCGGAGGTGAGTCAGGCGCTTTCAAGGAAAAACCACACCGAGTACACGAACTCATATCAGTTGGTGAAAATAGATCTTGATATTTTGTTGCATCAGTCAAAGCGCATCATCGTCTTCTTTCCGAAGCCCGCGGCAAGCCCGGGGGTGGTCAATGAGCTTCGTGAGGCGCATGAGACAAATAAGGAGGCGTGGCTCATCTATCCATCGAAACTTGCGAGCCCGTTCCTCATATATTATTATGACCGTTCATTCCTGAATGAAAAACAATTTTTCGCATTTCTTGCGAATGAGAAGAAGGGAACAGTGCGGTTTACTGCGAAACTAGATTAAATAATTATATTTTTATGAACGACAAGAGTATCATCGGTGGAGTAGTTATTTTGCTTTTGGCTGCCGGGGGCATCCTGTTTGTCATGGGCGGTAGCTCAAGTGGAGTCGCCAAGGTAAAGAGCCCCACTTCAACGGAAGAAGTCGTGCCGGACAACGCTCCGAAGGGTGCGCTTGAATTGGCGCAGTGCTTAAGCGCGAAGGGCGCAACGTTTTACGGTGCATTTTGGTGTTCGCACTGCAGGACGCAAAGGGCGCTGTTTGGCTCTGCGGTCACTGCACTCCCTTACGTTGAATGTTCAAGTGCTGACGGCAACAGCCAAATGCAGATCTGCAAAGAGAAGAAAATACAAGGCTATCCAACGTGGATATTTGCTGATGGAACGATGGCGACCGGTGAGCAGTCTTTTTCGGTACTTGCGGAAAAAAGCGGATGCCCGAATACCACACTCGGAGATAGCGAGGCACTGCCCCCACCCGTTTCTGTTGTTCCGGTAGTTTCGGGTAGTGCGGTCACGGGTGTTCCCGATACAGTGGTCAGATAATCTCAAACATTTATGGATTTCGGCACTCTATTCACAAAGGCCATTGCGCTCAGTACGCTCTTTGGAAATGCGTTTATTCTTGCGTTTTTCCTCGCATTTTTCTTGGCGAGGCCGATACAAAAGATTATTTTGCACTTCATGGCCAAATACGCCATCGAGCTCGGGTTCTTCCTGTCTGCCGCATCAACGGTCGGCAGCCTGCTCTATTCCGAGGTTGTGGGTTTTCCCGCATGTATTCTCTGCTGGACGCAGCGCATCTTCATGTACCCGCTGATGTTTTTGTTGGGACTTGCACTCGTGCGAAAAGACAAAAGCATTATTCCTTATGTACTCTTCCTTTCTATCGTCGGCGGTTCGGTTGGGCTGTATCAGTGGGTGAAGGATATGCTCTTGACGTATACTCACGTCAGCATCCCATGCCCCGCAGTTTCCTCGCTCCCCAGTTGCGATAAGATATTTGTTCTCGAATACAGCTATATTACGATTGCAATGTTTTCGTTGAACGCGTTCGCGCTCATTGGTATGGTTATGTATGCAGGAATGCGCTCGCCCAAAGACAAGTAGCACGACTGTCTCCGTGTTTGTCGCACGGACGAGCGAACAATAAAATAGATACACGAAAAATGAAACACGTAATACAAGGCGGGCGGACGCGGTTTGGGGATATTGTTGTGGAATTTTGGATGCCGAAGAAGGCGTCGGGGCGTGCCATAATCCTGTGTGATGGGTGTCCGTCTGTTCCGTCAAAGAGGGCGTTGGGAGAATTTCTTGCGCGAAAAGGGTTTTGGGTTTTTCATTTACGCTATCGCGGAACGTGGGAGTCGGATGGTGAGTTTCTCAAGTATTCTCCGGACGAAGACGTGCTCCTTGTTGCAGACGGATTAAATAAAGGATTTACCGAAATGTGGAGTGGGGTGACATATTTTCTTGATATCTCCGACATCACAGTCATTGGCGCTTCGTTTGGAGGCGCGGCGGCGTTGCTCTCATCGCTCGATGCGCGCGTCACCCGGGCCGTAGCGTTGGCCCCGGTGACTGACTTTCGATACGAGAAAGGGGGAGCGTCGCTTCAGGAGTTTTTTCGGCAAGTAAAAGAAGGTTTCGCAGGTGCGTATCGGGCGCCGGAAAAAAATTATGCAAAATTGAAAGCGGGGAAGTTTTACAATCCTATTCTGCGCGCCAAGGAATTTGATTCAAAGAAGTTGCTCATCGTGCATGCTACGAACGACAAGGTGATATCCGTGGCCTCGCTCCGTGCGTTTGCAAAGAAGGCAAAACTCTCCCAAAAAAGTATGCGCGTGCTCCGCACCGGTGGACATTTTTCTACAAATATCGTGATGCAGACGGATGTTTGGAAAAACGTCGCAAGGTTTTTGGCGGTAGGCAAATAGCGGTATGAATAAGAAGTGCGCGGGCTATTCACAGCGCCGCTTTTTTGTTGTCTCGAAACGTGGGATAATATAGGCAATGACCTCCATTCTTCAATACGCAAAGTCGCATAAGTTTTTAATTACCATACTCGTCGCCTTGGTTGGTGGTGTCGGGTATTATTTCACCAGACCACCCGCTGCTCCAAATTACGAGACAACGACAGTGAAAAAGGGAACGGTGAAGCAGGAGGTTTCTTTGACGGGGAAAGTAGAGTCCGACAGTGTGGTTTCCCTCGTATTTGAAAGGGGTGGGCGTGTCGTAAGTGTGCCTGTTCCCGTCGGGAAACGCGTGAAGCGAGGTGATACGCTCGTACGGCTTGATACTAAAGAAGTGGAGGCACTTCGTTCGCAGGCGCGGGCGAATCTCGATTTCGAGATGGCGAACCTCGCTTTGCTTAAAAGTGGAACCAGGAGCGAAGACATTGCGGTGACAGAGGCACAGGTAAGGAGCGCAGAGTCTGCCGTTACTGACGCGCACGTGTCGCTCCAGGACAAACTTTCTTCCGCGTCAACCATCACCAATGACGCAATTTTCAACAAAACAGATTATCTCTTTGATAACCCACGTACGATAAATCCGCGCGCGATATTCCCTGTTGCTGACCAGCAGCTGGTGAGCAAGATTGAACAAGAGCGTGCGAAGCTAAGTTTGACCTTGAAGCAGTTTACGCTTGTGGAGATCGACCTTGAAGGGGGAATCACGATGTATAAGGAATATTTTAATGACGTAAAAAAATATCTTGATGATCTTGCGTCTGCAGTTAATGCGATCATGCCTTCGTCGCAGTTTTCCCAAACAACTATCGACGGATGGAAGGCGAATGTTTCGCTTGCGCGCGTGAACACGAGCGGAGCAATCTCCGCACTCCTTTCGTCTGAACAGGCGTATCGCGCGGCAGACGCGGCGCTCGTCATTGCGAAATACCAGTTAGCACTTAAAAAGGCGGGAGCTACACCTGAGGCGGTGAGTGCGGAAGAAGCAAAAATACGAGGAGTGAACGCGACGATTGCGAACTATGATGCGCAGATGAGTAAGTCGGTCATCATCGCGCCGTTCTCAGGGGTAGTGACGAAGCAGGACGCAAAGCTGGGGGAGACCGTTGCACCGAATGCCCCGTTGGTGGCGCTTATGAGTGACGGGATATTCAAGATAACCGCGAATGTGCCCGAGGTGGACGTTGCGAAACTTTCTGTTGGCGACACGGCAAAGGTTACGCTCGATGCATATGGTATCGATGTGCTCTTTAGGGCTACGGTGACGAGTATTGACCCGGCGGAGACGGTGATTGAAGGTGTGTCCACCTACGGGGCGACATTGCGTTTTGACGAGAATGACACCCGCATCCGTTCGGGAATGACGGCCAACATTGATATTTTGACGGACAAACGTGAAAATGCACTCTACGTTCCTGCGCGCGCGGTCTTCACTCGAGAAGAGAAAAAATATGTGAAAGTTCCTAGCGGACCGACGCTTACCGCTGATACGGAGATCACTACAGGTCTTCGGGGTTCCGATGGGTCGATCGAGATCTTGATTGGACTTACTGAGGGGCAGACCGTCGTGACGTTCCAGGCAAAATAGGTCGAACTCGAGCTATGGCACTCATTGAAACAAAAAACGTCGAGAAGGTTTTCGAGGGAGACACGCCCACTATTGCACTCCACGGTATAGATTTTGTTGTTGAACGCGGCGAGTTCGTTGCAATAGTTGGTCCGTCCGGTTCAGGCAAGTCGACGTTGCTCCAGATACTCGGGCTTCTTGATCCGCAGACGAGCGGAAGTTATTTTCTCGACGGCAGGGATACCACTACGCTGACTGATGAGGAATTGGCGGCACTCCGGAATCGTTCCATCGGCTTTGTATTTCAGTCGTTTAATCTTTTGGCCCGCACTTCCGTACTCGAAAATGTTAAACTTCCGCTGGCCTATTCAAATTTTCCCTCAAAATTATGGGAGAAAATGGCCATAGAACAAATAGAAGCCGTCGGTCTTTCGCAGCGTATGCACCATGAGCCCTCTCAGCTCTCAGGAGGAGAACGCCAGCGCGTGGCCATTGCACGTGCGCTCGTGACGGACCCGGACATTGTTTTTGCCGATGAACCGACGGGGAATCTCGATTCTGCCTCTGGGAAGGTGGTGATGGATACACTCACGAGACTGCATCATGAAGGCAAGACCGTCATCCTTATCACGCATGACCGCAATGTCGCACGACGCGCCGATCGTGCGGTCTTGTGCAAAGACGGTGCAATCGTCTGGCAGGGAGGAGTAAGCGATATTCCTGAACTTACATAATTATGTCTTCATTTTTTTACACAGCGAGATCAGCAGGACGAGCAGTCGGCACCAACAGTGTCCGCTCTGGACTTACTGTGCTCGGGATCGTCATCGGGGTCACTTCCATCATCCTCATCGTCTCAATAGGTGAGGGGGCTCAGGCGCTTATTTTGGGGCAAATTCAGGGTATGGGTGCGGAGACCATCGTCGTACGCCCCGGAAGAAAACCATCAGGCCCGACGGATATTGCCCAGACGTTATTTGCCGATTCCATCAAGCAGCGGGAAGTCGATGCGCTTCGCAGGAAGGAGAATGTGCCTGACTACGTCCGTCGGCACCGTTGCTCATGGTCTCCGAAGCAGTGACGTACGGGGCGGAGATCGAACATCCCACCATCTACGGCTGGTCTGCCGAGTTCATGGTAAGCATGATGAAGGTGAAGCTTCTGGCCGGAGCAGTTTTTGACGAGGAGGACATCAAGCAGGAAGCGGCAGTAGCGGTGCTTGGTGGTGAAATTGCCGATGACCTTTTTGGAAGCGAGACACCTCTCGGGAAATCGATACGTATCGGTTCAAAGAATTTTCGCGTTGTTGCAGTGCTCAAAAAGGGCGGGGGAGGACTCTTCAACACAAATAAGATGATCGTAATTCCGTATTCCACAGCACTTACGTATCTCTCGTCGGGGAAACACTACAACGAAGTCATGGTGAAGGTTTCGAGCCCAGAGGCGGTCGCGCGTTCGGTTGAAGACATCAAAGCGACACTTCGCGAAATGCACAACACTACTGATCCGGAAAAAGATGACTTCTATGTTGAGACCCAGCAGGCGGCCATAGACCAGATAGGTACGATACTCTCGGTGCTTACTGCGTTCCTCTCGGCTGTGGTCGCGATATCCTTGGTCGTCGGCGGCATCGGCGTGATGAACGTCATGCTTGTGTCGGTCACAGAGAGAACAAAGGAGATAGGCTTGCGGAAAGCGCTTGGTGCAACCAATAAAGATATTTTGACGCAATTTTTACTTGAAGCGGTACTCCTCACGATGGTGGGTGGGGCCATCGGTATTGCCTTGGGAATTCTGCTTGGCTATGCTGCATCTATCGTACTGTCGCAACAGCTGAGCGTAGAGTGGCTCTTCGCATTCCCATGGAAGGCTGCGCTCATCGGACTTGGTGTTTCGGGTGGGGTGGGAATTATTTTTGGGCTTTATCCTGCGCGGCAGGCGGCTAAGAAGAGTCCGATCGAGGCGCTGCGATACGAGTGATTACCGCTCGGGTGATATGTCATATTTGGAGCAACCTTGTCGCTCTCCTGCGGAGCGACAAGGCCGTCCTCGGTGCGAATCCGTCAAGTAAAATGCCTTGACGGACCCAAGCTTCGCACCTTGCGGGGTCTCCAAATATGACATATCTCCCTCGCTTAAGAGGAGTGGCGTTGGATTTTTGCTAAGTGGAATCCCAGAAATGACCCATCGCTCTCTCGGAAGAGAGGAGGAGTTCGAGCCTTTTTCAGTAGGTTGTTTTGGGTAAGGAATATCAAGGAAAATGTGACATTCGTAATATTTCTGAAATTGGTTTGCCAGTATAAAAACCAACTGATAGGCTGAGTAAATAATATTATAATTTTCATTACATAAAATGAAACAGCATGAAAGTTTTGAAACACAAATTGACTGGGAAGGACTAGAGAGTGATGAGCAAATTATAGAAAAGCTTAAGGAGTTGATGCAGGACACCCACGTATCTAGCATTGAGATGAGGTCAAAAAGTAAGGAAGATGTTACACGGGAAATAAAGGAATACATTGAGTCCAGGGGCTATCCCTACTCGGTGCATATAACTGTAAGTGAGCCAAATGAGGTGGGCCAACGGATGGTCATGGGAATGACTTACTCTCGATTGACGCGAAAAACCCTTAGCTTTTAAGTTTACAATTTGTAATTAGATACTGCGTCAAATTTTCTTGAAACAATCCCATCACTCCAGCTTGACTGAGTGAATAGACAGAATTATTCCAAGTTGCTAGTGTTGGGGCAGTTGTTCACAGAGGAGAAATTCTCATGAAACCATATATCGGTATTTGCGATGTTGCATCGGCGGCAGAGGCGAGGCGACTCGCTGAGCTCGTTCCTTACGGGTTTTCTCATGACGTGATGATTGGTCTCATGATGAGCCACAAAACGCTCTATGACGTTCCAAGCCAGTGGACAGACGTCTTCCCGAAGAAGGAGGATATCAGTGCGATATTCATTGCCGACCCACGGGCGTTGAATACCATTCACTACGCTGACTATGCTGTTGGAACAAATGCAGACCGTGAACTGGCGAAGACGCTGGCTATGGTGGTGAGCTACGGTGGGCCGTACCTGCGGGCGATACAGCTCGACATGATTTGGCCGGACCCGCTTGAGCTCAGAAAATTTCGCGAGCGGTTCAACATTCCCATAGTACTTCAGGTGGGCACTAACGCGATGGCCGTCTGTGGTGACGACCCAGTTGCCTCCTGCGAACGACTGATGAGTTATGGCAACTCTGTTGATGCCGTGCTTTTCGATAGAAGCATGGGCGAGGGAAAAGACATGGATGCCGACTTGCTCGCGAAATACATCGGAGTACTTGTGGCGGATTGCCCAGACCTACTTCCTGCGGTTGGAGGGGGTATCGGACCATACTCGATGGGTCCTGTCGCGTCGCTTGTTGCCGCATACCCAAAACTTTCGTTCGATGCACAGTCGAAACTTCGCCCGAGCGGGGACAAGAAAGATCCTCTCGACATCTTGCTTGCGGAGCGCTACCTCAGGCAATCGGTCGCATTATTTACGAAATAACACAGACTAAGGCCATTCCCGCTCCGAGCGGGTTTTTTGTTGAAATTAATGCAGCTCGGATGGTATACTCTCTTGGTATTATTGACGGTAATTTTTATCACATGAATCAAACAACGTGGATAGTCGGAGGAGGAATTATTATCGTGGCAATTGCCGCATTGTTGTATCTCTCGAGTGGTAGCACACCGAAGACCGATACAGCCACAACCATTCCCGCGGCGGAAATAACCGTGGATGGCGTGCCGATTGCAACGTCGACCTCTGTCGAACCAGTGCCGAATGTTACTCAATTACCACAAACTACAATGGAACCAAAAACAAACGAAGTGAGCAATGCGACACTTCACACCAGCATGGGGGATATTACGGTTAAATTTCACGCTGCTGACGCACCAAAGACCGTTGAGAATTTTCTTAAACTCGCAAAGTCAGGCTTCTATGATGACGTGAAATTTCATCGTGTAATCAAGGGATTTATGATTCAGGCCGGGGACCCAATTTCTAAGAGTGATTTGAAGGTGCTACGGTGGGGCAGTGGGGGACCAGGCTATACTTTTGCTGACGAAATCGTTCCAACGAGCGCTTTGTATCAGAAGGGGTACAAGCACGGTGTTCTCGCAATGGCGAATTCCGGCCCCAATACAAATGGAAGCCAATTCTTTATTATGGCCGCCGATTATCCCTTACCTCCCCTCTACACAATCTTTGGCGAGGTCGTTGAAGGCCTTGGGGTGGTTGATGCAATCGATGCAGTCCCGACGGGTGAGCAGGACCGCCCCATCACACCGGTGGTCATTAAGTCGATTGAAGTAAAGTAAAAGGTATAAAACCAGAGGGCAAGCCCCCGACTCGCAATGAGATTGCGCGAGTCCGTGACAGAGTTACGTGGTTTTAAACCTTTTCTAGCTCTCCTCGGCTCGGAAATGAAAAAGAAGACTTTTTCATTTCGCACCACATGTGAGTACTTCCGTTTTCATCTTCCTTCGGTCGTGAAAATTAGGTCGCTCGCTCTACGTCAGCAATACAGAGAATAAAAAAAGACCCCGCATGGGGTCTTTTTTGTCACACTATATTTTCTTTGGAATGAGAAAGTGGGCGATTAAATAAAGCATGATTGCCGGAAGGACACCGGTAAGAATTGCGACGATGATATAGGCAAATCGTAGAATACCCGGACTAACTTCCATCCATTCACCGACCCCGCCAAACACACCGCTTGCGACCTTAGAGTCATTACTTTTGTGCAGTTTTTTCATATACAACCATTGTATCGCAGAAAATTAGCGGAATGCAAACTTTTTCTGCAGGCTTTTGAGAAAATAGCTCTTTTCAAACTCGGCAAATTTAATGACATGCTTGGACATTGCGACCTCGATTTGGTCGTGTTCGCGAAGGGGAAAAAGACTTAGGTCGTCTGCGGTGAGTACCGCATCTACCGGCTCACCGGTGCCTACCATCACGAGAATCTTCCTTTTGCGCACCTCGGTGATATTGATGTGTACGGTTTTGTTGTTTTTAAGGACGAGAGATGGGGTGGGAATATTGTGGTCGAGGAGTTCGGTCACTATCATACAATGAATATCCGGGGTTACGATGGGTCCGTGCGCGGAAAGATTGTATGCAGTGGAACCGGTCGGCGTGGCGACGATGACTCCTGAGCCATGAACGTATTGTAGGGGGTGCCCGTCGACGGAAATAGTCATTTTGATGGAGCCCAAAATTCCCTGCGCCGTTACCTCGTTGAGGCAGTCTGTCGCATAAATCTCCGCTCCGTCGCGAAATAGCTTTGCCGCAAGCATCATGCGGTTGGTGGTGACGAATTTTCCGGCAAGTAATGCGTCTACGGCGCCGATGAATTGTGCCGGCCTGCGCGCAGACGCAAGAAAGCCGACGTGGCCGAGATTCAGGCCGAGCAACGTTGGTGCATCTTTGCGAAACATGCGTGCACTTTCGAGTATTGTTCCATCACCTCCTAGTGCGATGATGTAATGAGGTTTTTCAGTTACGACGAGAACATTCGGATGATGCTTGGCCATGTGCGCAACAATCTTCTTTTTCCAGTTGTGCGCCCTTTTGTTGTCTTCTCGATAAAATATCGCAATTCTTTTTTTCATGTTGGTGCTTTTGATGTGTGGCGCAATGTGAGGTGCCGACCGTGGCCGCTTATGCGGCGCGACCACCTTCATCCCGGGATTCATTCTCGAGCACATATGCGGTTATGGGTTTCTTGCTTCGGAGGAGCGCGTGCTCGTGATGCGAGCCCGGCGCAGGCTCTACGACAGAACCCCCGGTCAACTGCTGGAAATCTGTAGCAAGGGCTTGTAGTTGTTGTGCGGCTGCAGCCACCTGCTGGTTTGCTGCACTTTGCTGCTGCGTCGAGGCTGAAAGCTGCTCCGAACTCGTTGAATTCTGTTGAGCGACACTTGCGATGGCGTCGATACCTTCGGCGACACGCTGTACGAGTGCTGTCTGATCTTTGGTTCGGTCAGTAATCTCCTTGATGCGCGCGGAGAGTTGCTGGATAGAGCCGGACATGCTTTGAAGGTCGACGAGCGACTCGTTGACTACTTTTGCGTTTTCATCAGCGTGCTCGAGTCCTTTTTCTGCAGCGAGCACGGTGTCGTTTATTTGCAAAAGCATGATTTCCACACGACCTTTAATTTCTTCTGCCGCATTTGCTGATTGCTCGGCAAGTTTGCGAATTTCGTCTGCGACAACGGAGAAGCCCCGTCCGGCATCTCCGGCGCGCGCCGCTTCTATCGCGGCATTTAAGGAGAGAAGGTTTGTCTGTTCGGCAATCTTTGTGATGGTGTCGACAATGGTACGTATTTCACGTGAACGGTTGCCCGTGGTCCGCGCGATGACGGCAGTGTCAGTGGTCATTTTTCTGATTTGATCGAGGCTTTTTTGTGATTGCTCTCCTTTTGCTCCCGCCTGCTGTGTCACCTGAGACACTTCTTTTGCCACGCGCGATGCTTCTTCTGCGGTACCGAGCATTCCCTGTGCACCACCGGCTAACTCGGCAATGGAGTGAGAAATTGACTCTGCTTGCGTTGATTGAGTCACAGCACCTAGCGCCACCTGCTCAGCGATATCGGCATTGCTCTGGGCAAGCGTTGCAACCTGTTGTGATGTTGACGCAAGCGACGTCCCGGCCTGAGATATTTGTTCGCTAGCTTTGCGTAGCGGAGTGATGAGTGAGCGAAGATTGACTATCGTAAGGAGTACCGACGTCAAAATGAATACAAAAAGCAAACTGAGGAGGAGCGTCCAGTTGACGATGCCAGCGAGCGCGTCCGCCGGAATCTCCGTTACAAGTATCCATCCGACCGGGAGTGATACATATGAAATGATAGTGTTTGATTTGCGCTCAAGTTTTGTAGTGTATGTTCCGCTTTTTTCCAGCATTGCACGACTTAACATATCGGCAAGAAAGCTCGGTGAAGCATTGACTGAGGGTCCTACGTCATCAACCACGTTGGAGCGTACAACCGTGCCATTTGAGTCGATGAGATAGGAGGAGGCATTGTCGCCGAGGCCGGCATGATTGGTGCCGATAGAGATGAATGACTCGGCATAGATTTCCGAAAGGACGACAATATTTTTAAATGGAGATGTGTCGTGAAAAGGCGTTGCGATTATGATTGTGTGGACATTGGTTTTCGGGTCATGCGCGCTTGCCATCGTCATTTTTGTGCGGGCTTTTTGTGCGAGTATGGAAAGAGGCAGCCCAGTTTCACTTGTTTGTGGTGGATATTCGCCGATTATTTTCTCTGTGACGAGGTCGAAAAGGATTATGTCTTTATACGTCTCTTTACGATGTTGAATTTTTTCTTTAAGAACTGCGCCAATCTGATCGTATTGTCGTTTTGCGAGAGCAACATCTGTTGAGGAGGTCGCCTCCTGTTTCAGTATGGTGTTGATTGCGCTGTCGGCAGCGATGTCGTTATTTTCGTTTTCGTATTCGACACTCCACAATGACATTTGTGCGCCCTTCAATTCAGTAACCGAACTTGCATTGCTTATTGCGACGGCATTAAGTGTGGAACGTTCAAAATACAAAATAAATATGCCAATTGCCAAGAGGGGAACTATGATTCCCAGAACAAGGCGAATTATTATTCGCTGCATGCCGTAGGAGCGATTGATGAGTAGTTGAAATATCATTACATAATAATAGCAGAAAGAATGCTTATCTGCTCCGTTTTTGGGGACAAAAAACCCACCGAAAGCGGTGGGTCGTGGGCGGGGCTATGTGGTGCTTCCGGCATCCCACTTGGTGATGTTGCGGACTATCTTTGCCAGAGTTTCTGCGAGGTCGATGTTTTGTACATAGAGCCCGAATTCATCCTTCAGGCGAATTTCGCTGCGGCGAGTTTTCATTCGGACGGCGATCGCTTCTCTTGTGTCACCTCGTGCGATGAGGCGTCGACGCAGCTCCTCTCTTGGCGCGTCAACGAATATCGTCCGCGCATCGGGATATTTTTGGAGCATGGCAAGCGCGCCAAACGGGTCCATGAGGGAAATGACCAGACGGTGGCCGCGTCGTGCGGCTGCAAGGTCTTCGCGGCGGGTGCCGTAGAGAAATCCATGTACATTTACGTACTCGACGAATTCGCCAAGCGCAATCCTTCGCTCGAACTCCACTTGCGAAAAAAAGTTATACGCTTTGCCGTTTTCTTCGCCGGGGCGTTGCGGTCGCGTTGTCGACGTCAGTACCTTTCCCGAATTCGTGAAATGCGCGCGAATACCTTTTGTGAGAACGTCCTTACCAGCGCCTGAGGCGCCCGTGATGATTACCCATGTGTTTTGCATGAGGGTCCTTAAATCAAAGATACATCTTTCTCTATTATAACTTGGAGCAAAATTACCCGCCACTTGCAACTCTTTCGTTCGTGTTCCATAATTATGTTAGTAGGCGACAACGAACGAGAGTTCATTGCCAGTCGAGGAAATAGCAGGCTTCAGCCCCCCCTTATGCGCGAGATACATTCGTAGCGTCTCTTTCGCACGCGGGGAGGGAATGGACACGATTAGTGGTCCTAGGTCCTGTGTCGATAGGATCTCCTCCGTAACAGAGAAACGTTATGGGAATCTTCAAGGCATTGGGATTAGGACTTACGATCGTGGTTCTGAAGCTCCTTATGCCGGGCATGATGTCCGGACTTGAGGGAACCCTCACCGCGTTCTTTGGGCTCACAGAGACGATACTGTCGAACGTACAGTCAAACGTCGCAGGGTGAGCAACAGTTCTTTTTCCGAATCAAAACCCGCCACATGGCGGGTTTTTTTGTAAGAAAAAAACTCGCAACGAGCGAGTTTGAATGCTTTGACCAAGCTTTGTCAAACGGGTTATTGAAATGTGCTGATTTTCGGAAGGGGAATCCACTTCCCGGCCTCTAATGAGACAAAGTTAAATTTGTTGATCTCGGCAATCAGGTCTCCGGCTGCCCCGTCAAACGTGTTTCCCCATCCCGGAGTACTACGACCGGAAGATGGTTGTCCAATGCTCTCAAACGTGCCGTACCTGGCGCCATCAAGCGACACTGAGATTTTTTCGCCCTCCGTTGCGTTGTCGACGATGCTGACCTTGAGCGTCGCATCCATCAACTTCATGAAAGCGGAGAGTGTCATCGTTCCTCTTGGAGTTGTCATGGCATTCCTTCGATGGTTTGACCGATTGTTCGGTGGTTTGGGGCGTGCTTCTAAAATACACATAAACAGTTGTATGCAAGGTTGTCAAATTTTCAATATTTGACAATTTACAAATTAATGATATAAAGTAGTGACGTAGCGTCTTGCTGCGCATTGTTCCTCAAGGAGTGTGCCATGAACCTTCGCAAATCAAAAAGGATCCAGCGTTCTGTCGAACGCGGAAAGCCCGCCATAATCGGTGCTTCTGTACTTCAGACCTGGTATATCGTCGAAAAGCGCGTCGAGTCTCCCGAGACCGATAGAATCTTTTCCGATGTTGTCGGGGTCCTCCGAGAAAAGTCGCCGGACATGAAGATGCCATATCATCAACGGCCCGCGCTCGTGCTTACCGAGCACATGAGTTCGCGAACCGGAATTCAAATTTGCAACAGGAGTTTTGGCACTCCGTACGTGAAGCACATTAGACTCTGTCCTATCGACTTTGCACACAAAGTGCTCGGCGTGTGGGACGACAAATAAGGGGTTGAGAAAACCTCGCTCTATCGTGGAGCAAATATTTCTCGCAAAAGTGACTCTAACCAAAAGATATTACCGGCACAATGAGTGTCAGTAGAATTTATCTTTATACGGTGGGAGCACTTTTCATTTTGTCTAAGAAATTTCAAAAATGTGTATTGAGCCGGGGACGATGTTTGCCGCGGTGACGTCGTACGGATAGAGATCGTAGAGGATACGGATGACGCCGCGATGGGTGACAAGCACGATGCTTGTTTCTTTTCGTGTCTGCAGTGATTGGATGAATTCTTGCACGCGCTTTGTAACGTCTTCGACTGATTCGCCGCCGTAGGGGTGGTAGTCGTAGTGACCCTCAAGGTCATCTTGAACGAGTTGCTGGTTGATGTCTTTGCGGAATTTGCCCGACAGTGAGCCGAAGTTGCGCTCACGTATTTCAGGAACTAACACGACTGGTACTTGAAAACGCCTGTTTAATATTTCCGCGGTCTCTTGAGTGCGCAAAAGTGGCGACACATACATAATCTCCGGAGAGACTAGCAACTCTTCGCTCAGTTTTTGAATCATCGCAAGTCCTTCTGCATTAAGGGGTAGATTTGGGCCTTCCGAGCCTTGCAGTCTATTTTCTTTGTTCGCATCTGTTTCTCCGTGCCTGACGACGATAAGTTTCATGGTCATCAGTATAGCATTATAAAAATTGGAAAATAAAAAAACACGGGGTTTAGCCGTGCGTGATTCGTTAGTCCATGATTTTCCACGTGCCAAGTCCTGCCGCAATCGTAATTGGGAAACATAACTGCGTTCATGAGGTGTAGTGATTTCAATACGTAGCAGATGCCTACGACGCCCGCTAACAGAGCGAGAATGCCCAGTGCCTTGCCTGTGTTTTCCATGGTCGAAATCTTTCGTGAGTGGTGTTTGTCTTCCCGTTATTTAATATCTATTTGCAAAAAAGTCAAGTTCGCGTAGGCTTACACCCATGAACAAAGTATTCACGATGAAGGCGGAAAAGATAGCGCACGATGGTGCCGCGGAAGGGACATACGAAGGAAAGCCGGTACGCGTGCACGGAATGCTTCCCGGAGAGGAAGCGCTTGTCGAGGCGACAAAAAAACACGGTATGTACGTCGGGGTGATAAAGGAAATCATCACCGGGTCCGCATCGCGCAAGAATCCTGAAGAGACACATTATCTTTCCTGCAGCCCGTGGCAAATAGCGGATTACGCGCTGCAGCTTTCGCTGAAGCACGAGATACTTTCTTCGCTTTGGAGATACTACGATGACGCACCCAAGGCATCGTTTGTGCCTGCGGACAAATTTTACGGCTATCGCACGAAAGTGGAGTTTAGTTTTACCGACAGGGATGGTGACATTGCGCTGCCTCTGTCGCTTGCGTTTCACGAGCGGGGCGGGGGGTATCGCCGATTGGCACTTCCCAGGGGGTGTGCGCTTGTGTCGGACAACATGAATCGCGTTGCGCTCGCTATTTGCGGCAAACTCCGCGAAGGGGGATATACCACGAAGGAGCTAAAGACTCTTGTCGTGCGTGAGAGTAAGTCGACAGGGAAACTGCTTGCGATACTTTACGCCAAAGCCGAGATACTCCCGCAATTTCCCGTCGATAATATCGCAGGGCTCACGGGCTTCCTTGCATTTCATTCAACGGAAAAATCTCCGGCATCGGTACCGACGAAAGAGATGTGGCGCACTGGGGAAGATTTTCTGCATGAATCTATTTTGGGAACCGATATCATCTATTCGTGGGATTCTTTTTTTCAGAATAATATTCCCGTCTTTGAGACTGCGATGAAAGAAATGCAGGACGCAATTCCTGCAAGCGCGAACGTGCTTGAGCTGTATTCCGGCGTTGGTACGATTGGGATTCTCCTGGCCAAAGGTGCGAAGCATGTGCATGGAGTGGAAATAGTGCAGGGTGCGGTTGACTCGGCGCAACAGAATGCCGAAAAGGCAAGGCTATTGAATTATGTTGCCGAATGTATTCCTGCCGAGAAAATGGACGTGCGGCTTCTCGACAAGCGAGACGTGCTCGTGTTAGACCCTCCGCGCTCAGGGCTTCATCCTAAGGTGATAGCGATGATTTTGGAAAAGCGCCCACCAAAGATAGTCTATCTATCGTGTAATCCCGAAACTCAGGCGCGAGACTATTCGCTCCTGAAAGAAGCCTACGTCGTAGAGAAAATCACCGGATTCGACTTCTACCCGGAGACACCACATCTGGAGTCCTTGGTGGTATTGAAATTAAAAGCGTAATAAGGTAGATTAGCCTCATAATCATTTATTTTATGGCAAACAAAAAAGAAAAGGCATCACAGCGCAAGAAGAGTCATCGCGCAGGGAAGGAAGTCAGCGCTCGACATCGATAGAACAACCCCCGCACTGCGGGGGTTTGTGCATGTCCGTCCGAGTCGCAATGCTCATTGTGCTTATTTGTGTTTTCGGAGAGTCAACAATATGACCGGGATGTGCAAAAAAATCATTGTGACAGGGTAAACGAGGTTCACGTAGTGCCCATCCCATCTCAATATAACTACTAGCGTAAGTAGTGAGTAGGCACTTGTCCATACATACCAAGGCAGTGCATTTTCGCAAGAGGAATCTTTCCAGAGCGTTCGATAGATAGGAATGAATGAAACGGCAACGATTCCTACTGAGACGATGTTTGCAAACGCAGCTGATTGAAACAACCACCATGCGAAACCGACCACAATGCACAGCATGAGGGTGAGCCACCCGAGTGTGTCCATGTGGCGGAATTTTCCGGCAGAAAGCGCGTAAATAAATGTGCACAGTGTCGCTGTGGAACTCGCCAGAGGAAGGAAGTACTTTGCCGGATCAGCGGTCATTGCCATGTAGCTCGTTGAGCCGAGAATGGCGAGGAGCGCCCATACCGACCAAGCAGCCGCGTCCGGAATAGACTTCCCGCGGAAAATTTGTTTGCCGTATAGGCCATAGCCAACAAGCTGAAGGAGACCTGCGAGAATGCCCAGTTGAAAAGTAAGCTCCATGTTTGAACACTAGCACCAGATGGGGTAACCACAAAGTCTCAAATTCTACACGGTCGGGTGCAGTTAAAAAACAAACGTAAGTTCATTTGTTTTTTATTCAAGCCCTTGCTGTGGTCTGCGCTCTTTTTTGAATATTATGGGTGCGTCGAGAAAGCGCTCCCACTCACGGAGGTCGTGGCGCAATTCCGCATTCCTGAAAGCGAGTAGTCTGAGTGATTCCCACACAAAGACCCATCCGCCGATAAATAGGCCCTGCCCGAGTATCCCCGATAGCACTGTTTTTTCGAACGCATTTTCAAAGACTACTGCGATAGAGAGAAATACGATACCAATGAAAAAGTATTTGAGAGCACTACGCCACGAATTCCTAAGCTCCTTCCCCGAAAGATAGTGGTTGAATTCAAAAAAATTTCGTAACCCCTCCGTGCATTTTTGCTGCTTTTCAAGGTCAATTTCCGCCTTCGGGATGAAAAAAACCAATGCAATTTTGCGTTTCAGCGAAAGCTCCTCTGAACACTCTTTGAAAAAAGCATAAAAGTCAGGGTCAATGTCGCGACGTTTGAATGGTGCCGGGTCCCACTCGTTGAACATGTCTTCGTAGTTGTCGAGCGCCACCTCTATCATGAGGCGGTCGGTGTCATCGAATGTACGTTATATTTGAGCGGTTTTTGTCTTTTGGTTGATGCTCATTTCATAATTATAACATGCCGGAGAGATGGGCGTATCTTCTTGCCTTCTTTATGCTTTCCTCAGGATCAGGAATCGGACTTGGTCGTATTGGTCGAACCAGAATTCGTGTTTCCAAGGAGTTGCGTCAGGGGATTTGGAGTATTCAAGAAGAAGCTCTTCAATCCATTCGCGCTGATGCGCGTCGCATTCAATATAAAAAGTTCCGCCTGCGTTCAAAAATTTTCCGCTTTCTTTGATGATGAGCTTCACGTAGTCGAGTCCGCGATCGCCGGCAAAGAGCGAGAGGTGCGGCTCAAAGTCGATGACGCTCCTGTCCATTTCCGGAATGGCTTTCGGGTCTATATATGGAGGGTTCGCAAAAATAGCATCGTAAGTGCCGGTAAGCCCGTCGAGTGCATTTCCCGCCCAGCATTTTGCGCGTGACTCGTCGATGCCGTTTTGTCGAACGTTGATGCGTAGCTGCTCGGTCAATTTCGGGTCGAATTCGCTGATGTCGACGGTGGCATTCGGGAGATGTTTCAGGAGTGCAATGCCGATGCATCCTGAGCCGGAGAAGGTGTCCGCAAGACGCAGCGTTGGCTTTCCGAGTGCCTCTAATTCTTTGACTGCGCGCTCGACCCAGAATTCTGTTTCGGGGCGGGGAATCATCGGATGAAGCGTCACGTCTATTTTGCAGTCATAGAAGGGAATCCATCCGATGACGTATGCAAGCGGTTCTCCCATTTTTAGGCGCTCTACGTCCGCATGAAACTCCGCGGTTTCTTTTCCTTCGTATTTTTCCTTGAGCAGCCAGTCAACCTCCTTTGGGTTAAGCGGTGCGGGTTGTCCAAGTAGTGATGGCATGATGCAAGGAGCTTAGCATAATCAAAAGATAAATAAAGGATGCGACATTTGGCGCACGACTTTGGTTGTCATTTGCGGATAAATAGAGGCGACGAAATGCACATTCTGGAACGGATCAAGAGGGCAAGGTCAAGGGAGGCACAACTGCAAATTGCGCATGCCGTCGTACTTGCGACCGCAAATAAACGGACACTCGCGTTGGCGCAGAAGCTGAACATCGTCTGTCCTTCCTGCGGACGTGCGTGTAGTTTTGGAGGCTCGCTCTTTCGTAAATTTGTGAGCACCGGCGAGGAGGCTTGGTTCAGTCATCTCGAGTGTTCGATGATCGTGTGCGCACGCTGCAGAAAAGAAACGGAAGTGCACAAATTTTCGTTGTCTGATCAAAAACTGATTTCCGAATATCATTCGTACATGCCACGTGGCAATGACATTGTGGATGTGTCAGACGACGACTTATAGCACAACCCCACAGAAGAAAGTCTGTGGGTTTTTTGCAAACATGCAGTCAATCGCTATACTGCAGGGTACGTCCTTGTCGTTCAATGGATAGGATATCTCCCTCCGAAGGAGATGATGCAGGTTCGATTCCTGCCAAGGGCACTAAAATTGAAAACATCCGAACGCGGGTGTTTTCAATTTTAGTTCCCGCCATAGAGGCAACTGCTTGCCTCTATGCAGGAATCGAAAGGGTTTTCTCTGTTGAGTCCCCGAAACTGAAAACCACCTGCGGCGGTAGCCGAGATTCCTGCCAAGGGCACTGCTGAATTCAATAAGTAATTGCAACACCTGTACATTCGAATAATACCTCGAGTGGCGTTTTGCCACCATGTCGCTTCCTCGGACGCGTGTTAAGAAGA